>JBDHAD010000042.1:0-65461 GCA_039588215.1 Gemmatimonadota bacterium | reverse complement strand
GTCAGTGCCATAGCGGAAACGATCTTCATCAGCGGTGACGGAGTATTCGAGATCGACGGCCGCACCTACCGGATACCCGAGCAGTTCTCCACCAGGGAGGTGTTGAGTTACCGGACACTCATTGCACCGGTCCCGGACGCGGCCGCGTGCGTGATACCGGGCTTTCGGATGAGTGTCACCGAGTCGCTCCGGCTCGCCCAGTTGCAGAACATCCACGGGTGGATCGCTCGCCATCGTCCGACACTCTCCCTGGACTGCCGGCAACTGAGCGCCTGACGACCCACCGACCTCTCGAGGTACAAGCGAGTACGCATGACATTCCTTGAAGCCTTGAGTCGGCTGATGGCCTGCGCGGTATCCGTCCATGATGTGGCTGACGAGATCGGTCTGGAACCCGTGGAGCTTCGCCGTGCCCGGCTCGATCCCTCGGACGCTTCCTATCTCCCCGCACCACCGAACTGGAGGGAAGCATTAGCAAGCCTTGCCCGGAAGCGCGGGGATGCGCTGCAGGCGTTCGCCGACGAGCTAGAAGGAGAAACCCTAAGGATGACGATGAGAGAGGAGCCTATCATCTGTACCGTGTGTGGACGGGAGATCGAGTTCGAGCAGGTCGAGATATTGGCGCCTGACGGCAAGCCACGACACAAGGGCGGCTGTCCATCCGGCGGGCCATTGGACGATTCCCCGGCTCCAACGCCGTGGAGTAAGGACGAAACGACGGAGGGCTGAGGGTTCGTTAACCGAATGATCCCGGTATACTCTTGATCTTATCCACGACCTTTCCACACCCGACGGTTTCTGGGACATTTTCGGCCGCGATTGACATGCCGGGGCTTTGGGAGCAGAGGGTCGGCGGTTCGAATCCGGCCGCCCCGATTGATCTTGCGAAAGCTTGCGACGGATGAGTGAGTAGTCATCGCCTGCGGCTACGCCATGCGCTGTGAGCTCAACTTCTTCTCTGCCTCTCTTGCCGAGGGTCCGTGATCAGCACCGCTTGACTTCTTGCCGCGACCTCACCGCATGTGGGAGAGCCGTGAGCCCCGCCCTCCTCGCCCTCACAGAACGGCTGGATGGGTCAGGATTCCGGCGAGACCATCCCGCCGATCCACGACCACCTATCGCCGATCCGCTTGAGGATGTCGAGCCGTCTCTCCCGGAGTTCCCTCCGCTCACCGTTCGTGTCCTCTTCGATGTACAGGACCCAGTTATGAATGAGCGCCACGTCGTCGATTACGCTGACCTTCAGCGGCTGGACCTCAAAGTGAATGACATCGGTGCGAGGCCAATAGACCTCGGTAACCCAGGTCTTTCCGTGCTCCTCGAACCAGCCAGTCCGCGGCGCTGCGGTGTTAGTGAACCAGAAGACCGCCTCGGGATGCTCGTTGCAGGTCGCCACGACGGCCGACATGTCTTCCTCGGCCCAGGCCCCCCAGCATCGGTTGTTAACGTCGATCACCTCCCGTTCCTCCGCGGTCCAGTGTTGCGCCGCTGCCGGGGTGGCGACGAGGAGAGCTAGCGAAGCGAGGGTGAGCGCACGCATGGGGGTACCTCCTGTGGCTGTGGGTGAGGCTTCGAACACCTCCAGCTTACTCGTCGGCTTCCGGTGAACAACCATCCTGTGACTTAGACCTAGCCGTCTCGTGCGTCCCAGACCCAGCCGGGGAGGGCGCGGCTGCCGCCAACCGCTCCCCAGTCCTCGACGAGCAGAGGGGCTAGACGAACCGGAGGTACAGGTTGAATTCGTCTCGCATTTTCTTGATGATCGTGCTCTCGGCCTCGTTGCCAACGGACTTCGTAATCTTCTTCCCCTTGCTCTCATCATGAAACACGCAGTAGACGAAATCGAACTCTTCCGAGAGCGTATGCACAATCGACTGACCAATAAGCTGCTTCACTAGCGAGGCGTTGGGGCTCTTCTTGTACTCGATCGCGATCAGATACGGTGCGGTGATGATGAAATCGGGGTAGTTCCGCGTCCCAAAGATCAGCCCTCGCTCTTTGCCGCACCGCCGCTCCCCCACCCGAGGGCTGCCCGTCCCGACGAACCGCAACCCGAAGCGGAACGTCGCCACGCATGATCGCGTGGACAGGGTCCGAGAGGTCTATCGTCAGATTCCGATGCGTCTGGAGTGGAACGGACGCCGCGAGTCGGTTGAGTCCCACCTACCCGAACTGTTCGAGATCGTGGTCGGGACCCTGAGGCGCATCACAGCGGTCTGCTCGTTGCGAGCCGAGGACATCAAGCTCACGGCGACGCCCGAAGCCCCTTGGGGCTCGATCACGTGGAGCGAGGACTTCGACAAGCAGGGCAAGCGCTGGTCTGCCCCATCAGCGGGAAGGTCCGAGAGGCGATCGAGGCGGCGCTTACGAAACGGCAGGCCGTCGGTCCCGGTTGGCTGTTTCCTTCGCCCAAGGATGAGACGGTTCCTGTGCGCTACCAGCAGGCCTCATGTTGGCTAGTGAGGGCTGAGAACCTGGCCGGGCTCGAACCGCTTGAGGGGACCTTGTGGCACGCTTACCGGCGCTTGTGGGCGACGGCGCGGAAGGGTCTGCCTGACGTGGACGTGGCGCAGGCCGGAGGCTGGTCGAGCCTCGACGCGCTCAAGGTTGCGTACCAACGGCCGGACTCGGAGACTGTCCTGCGTGTCGTGACGCACGGGTTCGAGCTGCGGGAGGTACGGTGATGCCAACGAAGAAACCGCACACCAAACCCGCACACTCGGCGGAAACCGAAAGCACCCGAAAATCGGAGATCACCAGGCAGGACAGGCAGAAGCGGCAGCACGCGAAAGTGGCGGAATCGGCAGACGCGCCAGCCTTAGGAGCTGGTGGCCTTCGGGCCGTGGGGGTTCGAGTCCCCCCTTTCGCATGAGCGCCCAGGAATACTCAGCCAACAGCGAACGCGGACACAGGTGAGCGATCCACAGTCCCCCGGGCCTATGAGCCCAGAAACCGAGCGCCCCGAGAGCCCGTTTCAGGTTGCCGTCGAGGAGGAAGCGGCTTGGAAACGCCGGCTCACCGTGACCGTCGCACCCAAGCATCTGCGCGCGGCGCGCCAGCGAGAAGCGAAGAAGCTCGCGCGCCGGGCCAAGATCAAGGGCTTCCGCAAAGGAAAGATCCCGCAGCGTGTCATTGAAGAGCGCTACGGAGCCACGATCGACCAGGAGGTCCTCTCGTCGGTCCTCCAGGAGGGGTTTCGGGAGGCCATCCGCACCCACGAGCTCCACCCGATCGGTGAACCGGTCGTAGGAGATATCCAATACGAGGCGGGCGAGAGCCTCACCTTTCAGGTCGAGGTCGAGGTCATGCCCGAGTTGGAGCTCGCGCGGTTAGGCGGTTTTCGCATCGAGCGTCCGGAAGTCTCGGTCGGAGACGAGGAGATCGATGAGATCCTCGAGCGGATGCGCGCGGATGAGGCGATCCTGGAGCCGGTGGATCGAAAAGCGGATGAGGGTGACGTAGTGTCCGTCCTTATCCGACAACCGGACGAGGAGGAGGAAGACGAGGATCGGAAGCCGTACCGCTTCGAGTTGGGCGCGGGGCTCGCGATTCCAGACGTCGAAGATGCCATCCGCTCTCTCGAGCCGGGGCACGACGGCACGTTCCAGGTGACGTACCCCGACGACTTCGACACTCCCGAGCTCGCGGGAACGGTCCGCGAGCTGAGGATCGAGCTGTTGGATGTGAAGACGAAGCGCCTCCCGGAGCTGGACGATGACCTCGCGAGAGCGGTGGGGGACTTCGAATCCATCGACGCGCTCCGCAAAGCCGTGAACGAGGATCTCGTGAAGCACCGTGAACGGGAAGCGGAGGATGTCGTCCGCGAACGATTGATCGATTCCGTGATCGAAGCGAACGCGTTCGAGGTGCCACCGAGTCTCGTGGAGCGTTATCTTGATCGCGTTATCGAGGCCCCGGAGGACGCCCCGGCCGATGAGGTGGAGAAGGCCCGCCAGACGCTGGGCCCGGCCGTCGAACGACAGATCAAGCGCGATCTCATCCTCGAGCGGCTGATCGATTCCGAAGGTCTTGCGGCTTCGGAGGCGGATGTGGAGGAGCGACTTCAGGCCCTTGGAGAGCGAGGGGGTCTGAGCGCGGCGGAGGTGAGGAAACGGCTCGCGAGGGAGAAGCGCCTCGACGCTCTCCGACAACAGATCGCGACGGACAAGGCGTTCGATCTCCTTGCGTCGCAGTCAACGATCGAATGACCGTCGCTTCCCGGGAAACCGCCCAAGCAGCCAGTGTACGTAAAGGTATGTAAAGGGAGTTCGAAGGCGAAACGAGACAACGGAAGCGAGGATTCATGCCCCTGTACGCCCCTTATGTGATAGAGCGGTCGGGTCGCGGCGAGCGGACGTACGACATCTTCTCGCGGCTCTTGATGGACCGGATCGTGTTCCTCGGCACTCCGATCAGCGACGATGTCGCGAACATCGTGATCGCGCAGCTGCTGTTCCTGCAGGCCGAGAACCCCGAGCGGGACATCCACATCTACATCAATTGCCCGGGTGGTAACGTGTACGCGGGGCTCGCGATCTATGACACCATCCAGTTTTGCACGGCTCCGGTCGCCACGACGTGCATGGGGATGGCGGCCTCCATGGGCGCCTTCCTCCTCGCAGCGGGCACACCGGGGAAGCGAACTGCGTTACCCAATTCGCGGATCATGATCCATCAGCCGTCGGGCGGATCGTCCGGTACGGCGGCGGACATCGAGATTCAGGCAAAAGAGATCCTGTACGCGCGCGAGCGGCTGAACGACCTCCTCGCGAAGCACACGGGGCAGTCTCTCGAACAGGTGCAGGAGGATGTCGACCGCGACCGGTTCATGTCGCCCCCCGAAGCCGTCGAGTACGGACTCATCGACAGGGTGGTCGAGCGGCAGGTCGAGGTCGGGGGCGAGAACGGGAAGCCGGAAGTCGAGGAAGTCGAATAGGCGGGCGCGCCTGTCGACCACTGAAAAGTCAGTCGTCGGCCGACCGGGCTACCGCTGGGTTCCACTGTTGGCGAAGTTTCGCTGGAACACATCTGGCAGGTAGACGAGTCTAGAGGACCGAAACCGGAGCCATAGGGCGAAGATGCCAAGCGACAAGCACCTGCGCTGCTCTTTCTGCGGGAAGTCCAAGGACGCGGTCAAGAAGTTCATTTCTGGGCCCAACGTCTATATCTGCAACGAGTGCATCGCGCTATGCAACGAAATCCTTGCCGAGGAGGAGGATCGTGAGGCGGTAGGCCGCTTTACGGAGATTCCCACGCCCGCCGAGATCAAGGAGGTCCTCGACCTCTCGCCGAGATCAAGGAGGTCCTCGACCTCTACGTGATCGGCCAGGAACTCGCCAAGAAGACGCTCTCCGTCGCCGTTTACAACCACTACAAGCGCATTAACCACCGCAACTTGGTAGACGAGGTCGAGATCGAGAAGTCGAACATCATGCTTCTCGGCCCGACCGGCGTGGGTAAGACGCTACTCGCTCAGACACTCGCCCGTATCCTCCAGGTTCCGTTCACGATCGCCGACGCAACCACGCTCACGGAAGCAGGTTACGTGGGAGAGGATGTGGAGAACATCCTGGTCCGGCTGCTCCAGGCGGGCGAGTACAACGTCGCAGAATGCGAGCGCGGGATCGTCTACATCGACGAGATCGACAAGGTCGCGCGCAAGGCCGACAATCCGTCGATCACACGCGACGTATCTGGTGAGGGCGTGCAACAGGCTCTGCTCAAGATCCTCGAAGGAACGGTGGCCTCGGTGCCGCCGCAAGGCGGTCGGAAGCACCCGCAGCAGGAGTACATCCAGATCGACACCAAGAACATCCTGTTCCTCTGCGGGGGTGCATTCGATGGTCTCGAGGACATCATCGAGGAGCGCCAGGGCAAGCGTCAGATCGGGTTCCGGGACACTGACGAACGCCCGACGGGGTTCGCCGACGAAGACAGCATCCTGGTCCACGTGGAGCCTGAGGACCTGCTGCGATACGGGCTCATCCCCGAGCTCGTGGGCCGGCTGCCCGTGCTCGTGTCCCTACACGACCTGGATGAGGACTCGCTCGTCGAGATCCTGCAGAGACCCAAGAACGCGCTCATCAAACAGTACACGAAGATGTTCGAGCTCGAGGGCGTGGGTCTCACCTTCGACCCCGAGGCGCTGCGCGAGATCGCCAAGGCCTCAATCGATCGCGGCACTGGCGCTCGCGGTCTTCGGGCCGTGCTCGAGCAGGTCATGCTGGAGGTGATGTTCGACCTCCCCAGCCGCATGGACGTGCGCGAGGTCGTGGTCACGAAGGAGACCATCACCGAGCGAACACAACCGCTGCTGATCCTCGAGCCCGAGCCGGAGCGCAAGGAAGCCTGAGCGAACCGGCTTTTTGGGGGAGGGGCGGAGCGCGGTGGACCTTCCTCGCTCGCAGCAGACGTTTCGACCTCGCAGTTCCTTCTTACATCAATGATTCACGCAGCCCATCGGCCACGCGGCCCAATGCTGGCGTCTGAGCGCTCGCTGCGGAGGTCCACCACACCCCACCCCCAACGAGCGGGGACGGCACAACGGCATCGTCTCGCACGCGGCGTCGAGGACGAGGGGTCCATCTTGGGGGGAGGGAAACCGGAGTGAGCGGGCGGGCGGGTGTGCGGAGCGTCGAGTTCGTGGGCGCGATCGCGGTGCCGGGCCAGGCGCTGCCCGAGCGGCTGCCGCAGGTCGCCATCGCGGGGCGATCGAACTGCGGGAAGTCGACCCTGATCAACCGGCTGGTGGGTCGTAAGAAGATCGCGCGGGTTTCGAAGCGGCCGGGGCGAACGCAAGAGATCAACTTCTTTCGCGTAAACGACCGTTTCTTGCTCGCGGACCTGCCGGGGTACGGCTTCGCTCGCGCACCGCAGGAGGTGCGTGAGCGGTGGGGGCCGCTGATCGAATCCTACCTGGCAGAGACTTCGGAGCTTCTCGGGATCGTGCTGCTGGCCGACGCGCGCAGGGGTCTGTCCGGCGACGACGGACAGATGCTGGAGTACCTCGAGCGACTGGGCACCCCGACACTGTTCGTGCTCACAAAGGCGGACAAGCTGAATCGCGCCGGGCAGCGCCGCGCGCTCGAGAAGCTGAAGAAGACGTTGGGGGCCGGCGAGGATCAGGTCCTCATCACCTCCGCCAAAACAGGCCTCGGCGTACAGGATCTGTGGGACAGCATCCTGGCACTCCTGGAAGGAGCCGTATGAGGAGTCGGGGCATCCAGCCGACTGGGAGCGACCGACCGCGTTGACCTACCTAGCCCTGTTCGGGGGACTCGTATACCTCCTCATGGGGGGCGATCTCCTCGTCCGTGGCGCGGTCGCGCTCGCCCGCCGCGCTCACATCTCCCCTATGCTCGTCGGCGTAACCGTCGTCGCGTTGGGCACGTCCGCTCCGGAGCTATTCGTGTCCCTGGAGGCGGTGTTTACGGGCCATCCGGGCATCGCCTTGGGGAACGTCGTGGGCTCCAACGTGGCCAATGCGCTCCTGGTGGCCGGGAGCCTCGCCATCCTGTGTCCGATCCTCTCCGAGGACGCCACCACGCGGGCGGACACGATCGCTATGCTCGCGGCCAGCCTCCTGCTCATCGCGCTGTGCGTCGGGGGCGGCATCTCCCCCGTCGAGGGGGTCGTCCTTCTCGTGGGACTCGTGGTCTTCCTGGGTTACAAGGCCCGCCACGTGGGACGGATCGGCCGGCGCGAAGCACGGCTCGAGTGGGTGCCGGGACTGCCGGCGAGGAGCTGGATGATCGCCTTGTTCATCGTGGTGGGGAGTGTCTGGTTGCCGCTGGGCGCGCACCTGCTCATCGGGGCTGCCTCCACCATCGCGAGCCAACTTGGGGTTTCCGAAGCGGTGGTGGGGCTCACCGTGGTCGCGGTCGGGACCTCGTTGCCCGAGCTCGCGACCGTCTTCGTCGCCGCGGCCAGACGTCATGTCGACGTGGCGCTCGGCAACGTGATCGGGAGCAACGTGCTCAACATCCTCGCGATCCTGGGCGCCGCCGCCGTGATCCCGTGGAGGCCGCTCCCGGTGCCGGAGCCGTTTCTCTGGTTCGACCTCCCGGTTCTGTTCGCCTCGGCCCTCACGATCGCCGCCTTCACGTTGCGCCGCCGGCCCCTCGGCCGGACCGTGGGGATCCTGATGCTGGCGGCCTACGCGGTCTACGTGGCGGTTCTCTACGGAGTCGCCTGAGCGCCACCCCAGCGAGAGGCCGGGAGGTGTCCCTTGCGAGCGACCGTTGATCCGCGCGGGGCGCTAAAGGAACAGCGAAGGGGCGCACAACAGCTGGAGGCCACAGCTAGCGGGAGGATGCGCCGCGGATCTCCCGCGTCGCGAGGAGGGGACACCCCCGGCCTCGGCGACATCACACCGCCGCGGCCGAGGCGTCAGAGCTCGATGTCGTACTCCTTCAGTTTGCGGTACAGCGTTCGCTCGCCGATCTGGAGCTTTTCCGCCGCCTTGCGTCGGTTGCCTCCCACGTCGCGCAACGTCGCGATGATCGCCTCGCGCTCCAGTTCCTCCATCGTCATGCCCGGTCGGAAGGCGATGGGCGTCTCTTCCATCGGCGTTTCGCCCGCCTCGATCACCTCGCCCCGGGGAAAGTCTGGCGTCGGGTCCGCGTCGACGATCCGCGAAGGCGTCTCCGGGACCTCGATCTCCGAGCCAGACCACGCCGGGGCGGCCATGCCTTCGAGCAGATCCGGGTGCGAGCGCTTGTAGCGCTCGAACTCGTGCTTCAGATCCTCGACGTCCACCTTCAGCTCGACCAGCGTGCGGAAGATGAACTCCAGCTGTTGGGTTTGAGGCGCGCCGCTGGAGGCCGCTTCGACAACCGCCGTACCGCGCTCCGGCATGACCGGGAGCAGGCTCGTCCCGCGGCTCGAGCGAATCTCGCTGGGGATATCTTCCGCCCGGATCAACGATCCGGGGGCCAGGACGACCATCGATTCGATCAGGTTACGCAGCTCACGGACGTTCCCGGGCCACGCATAGCCCAACAGAATCTCCATCGCCTCCGGAGTGAGGCCTCTGAACTCGCGATCGTGCGCGCGGCTGAACTCGGCGATGAATCGGCGCACGAGGACCGGAATGTCCTCGCGCCGCGCGCGGAGCGGCGGAAGGTGGATGTGCAGGACGTTGAGCCGATAATACAGATCGCGCCGGAACTCTCCGTTCTCCACCCGCTCCCGGAGATCCCGATTGGTGGCGGCGATCACTCGCACGCTCACCTCGATCTCCCGATCACCTCCGACGCGCATGAAGCGCCGGCTCTCGAGGACGCGCAGGAGCCGGGTCTGCGTCGGTAACGGCATCTCGGCGATCTCATCAAGCAGCAGCGTCCCCCCGTCGGCCAGCTCGAACATCCCGCGCCGGAGCGAAGTCGCGCCCGTGAACGCTCCCTTCTCGTGTCCGAAGAGCTCCGATTCCAGCAGCGATTCGGGGATCGCGGCGCAATTCACGGCGATGAAAGCTTTCCCACGGCGTGGAGAGAGCCGGTGGATGCCACGAGCCACGAGCTCCTTGCCGGTCCCGCTCTCCCCGGTGAGCAGCACCGTGCTGTTGACCGGCGCGATCAGGTGCAGATGGTCCAGCATCTCGCGTATCGGCTCGGTGCGACCCACGATCCCCGTCTCGCGCTGGAGCTCGTACCGTTCGAGCTGCTGCTCCAGGACGACGCGTACCTCGTCAGGGTCGGGCGGGAGCACGAGCACATCGTCGAGATCATGCTCCCGCGTGAGTCGGCCGCGCGTCTCGGGATCGAGGGCCCCCACGAACGCGATCACCGGGGGGCGGGGGATCTCGGCCTCGAAGACCGAGCGCATCGCGGATGACGTTCGATCCGCCGGGTCCGCCGTGAGGAGTAGCGCCGAGAGTCCGCCTTCCTCGAGCCGTCCCTCGATCTCCTCGGCCGACTCCACGAGCACCACGTCGTGCCGATCTGGGGTGATCGCCTCACGGATCGCGATCGCAGCTTCGAGGTTCCGGGTGTCGATGAAAGCACGGGCCATCGTTCGCGACTCGGCTAGGGGTGCTCGGTGTGCCCGCGGAGCAGGCTCGCTGCGTGCCCCACCAGTGGGGACAGCGCGCGGAGACCGTCTTCGACGCCGCCGGGGCTGCCGGGCAGGTTCACGATCAGCGTGGACCCGCGGACACCGGCGAGGCCGCGGCTGAGCGCGGCGAGCGGGGTCACCGCGTACCCCTCCGAGCGCAGCGCCTCCCCGATCCCGGGCGCTTCCCGCTCGATGACCACGCGGGTCGCTTCCGGCGTCACGTCGCGGCTTGCGAGCCCTGTACCCCCCGCGGTGAGCAGGAGGTCGAGCACCATGCCATCCGCCCATTCAAGCAAGGCGGACGTGATCGAGCCGACCTCGTCCGGGACCACGGCACTGACTTCGACGGAATACCCGTTCTCCTCCGCCCAACGCCGAACGAGCTCGCCCGAGAGGTCTTCTCGTACGCCGGCGTTGACGCCGTCCGACACGGTGAGGATGCCGACCCTGAGCGGACCATCGTTCATCGCTTGAGCGAACCACCTTTATAGAATGGCGGTCGAGCCACCTCACCCCGTGCGGGCCGATCGCGTATCACGATCTCGATGGGCTCGCCGGGCTTCGCGTCCGGCGGCAGGTAGACCGTCCCGATGCCCTCCCCGAGGCACGGACTCATCGTGCCGCTCCGGACAGGCCCCGCCGGCTCGCCCCGAAAGCGCACGTCGTACCCTGGACGTGGGAATCCCCGTTCGGTCAGTTGAAACCCGGCGAGTCGGCGGCGGACTCCCTCGTCTTTTTGGCGCTGCAGCACCTCGCGGCCGATGAAGCCGCCCTTGTTGAGCTTCACGAGCCACGAGAGCCCGGCCTCGAGGGGCGTGGTCTCATCATCGATGTCGTTCCCGTAGAGCGCGTAGCCCATCTCCAACCGAAGCGAGTCGCGCGCACCCAGACCGGCGGGGATGAGGCCATTGGGAGTGCCCTGCTCCTCGATCCTCTTCCACAACCCGGCCGCGTCTCCCGCCGGCACATACAGCTCGAACCCGTCCTCGCCCGTGTATCCGGTCCGGCTGATGACCCCGCGGATTCCGGCGACCTCACCCTCCAGGAAATGGTAGAACCCGATCTGGGAGAGGGCCTCGGGCGTCAACGGCTGGAGCACGGCCTCCGCATACGGCCCCTGCAGCGCCAGCAACGCGACAGTATCGCTCTCATCCTCCATCCGCGCGTCGAACCCGCTTACGATCGCAGCGAGGTGCTCCCAATCTTTGGCTATGTTGGCGGCATTGACCACGAGTCGGAAGTCTTCCTCGCCGAGTCGATACACGAGAAGGTCGTCGACGACGCCGCCGCTGGGCAGGCACATCATGCTGTATTGCGCCTGGCCGATCGCGAGCTGAGCCGGATCGTTGGTGCTCGCGTACGAGATGAACCCGACGGCTTCGGGACCGCGGACGCGGAACTCCCCCATGTGAGACACGTCGAACAGGCCCACGCGTGACCGAACGCCGTCGTGCTCGGCTCGGATTCCGGCCGGGTATTGAACTGGCATGCTGTAGCCGGCGAAGGGCACGAGCTTGGCCTTCAGCCGCGTGTGCTCGTCGTACAGCGGCGTCTTCTTCAACTCGACCGTTGTATCGTTCATCGGCGGGGTCTCCTGTTTCCTGACCGCTCGTCGCTCACTCCGCATAACCCATCAGCAACACGAGCAACGCCTTCTGCGCGTGGAGCCGGTTCTCGGCCTCGTCCCACACCCGCGAGGCGGACCCGTCAATCACGCCAGACGTCACCTCCTCACCGCGGTGCGCGGGCAGGCAGTGGAGAAAGATCGCGTCTGGCGCCGCCCGCGCCATGGTCTCGGCATCGATGCAGTACCCGGCGAACGCCGCCGCCCGTTCTGCCGCCTCGTCCTCCTGACCCATCGAGGCCCATACATCGGTGGTGACCACGCGCGCTCCCGTGGCCGCTTCCTGTGGATCGCGAAACAGCTCTACAGAAGCCTCGTCCCGGGCCGCGTCGAGCAACGCGGGATCGGGATCGTAGCCCTCGGGGCAGGCTAACCGGAGCGCGAAGCCGAACCGACGTGACGCATTCAGCCACGAGTTGGCCATGTTGTTTCCATCGCCGACCCAAGCCACCGTGATGTCGGACAGGTCTGGGCCGAACTCCTCCTGGATCGTCATGACGTCCGCCATCACCTGGCAGGGGTGGAGCAGGTCGGTCAACCCGTTGATCACGGGGATCGACCCGTGCTCCGCGAGGGCCTCGACGTCTGCCTGGTCGAATGTCCGGATCATTACGCCCTGTACGTAGCGCGACAGTACGCGTGCCGTGTCCGCAATTGGTTCGCCGCGGCCCAGCTGGATATCGCGACTCGAGAGGAACAGCGCCTGCCCGCCGAGCTGGTGTGCACCAACCTGAAACGAGACCCGCGTCCGCGTCGAGCTCTTCGTGAAGATCATCGCCAGGGTCTTGCCCGCGAGCGGCCGGCCGACGGCGAAGGGATCGTTCTTCAGCCGGAACGCCAGGCTCAGTGTTTCCAGCAACCGCTCGGTGGGCCAATCGGCGATCGAAAGAAAGTGTCCGGTCTTGTTCATCTCACCTCGTGCGGTGGGGCGCCACCCGACGGCGAGGGGGTGGCGGCGGAAATCGGATCGGAGCCCGAACCCCGGGACTCACAGGCTCCTGAAGGCCTCGGAGATCAGTCCTCACGGACCGCTGAAGGCTCACGCGGACCTCGCGGCGCCGGCGCGCGACCGCGGAAGTCCCTAGCGATCTGTCAGAGGATGTAGCGGCGCAGGTCCTCGTCCTCCGCGATCTTCGCCAATCGGTCCTGAACGAACGCCTCGTCGATCGTGATCCGCTCCCCTGCACCCGTGTCCGGGAGATCATACATGATCTGCTCCAGAAGCGTCGTGAGCACTGTGTGCAGGCGGCGAGCTCCGATATTCTCGGTCCGCTGGTTCACCTCCGATGCGAGCCGGGCCAGTTCGCGTATCGCACCCTCGGTGAACTCGAGGCGCGCACCCTCCGTCTCGACCAGCGCTTGATATTGGCTGAGCAAGGCATACCGCGGCTCCATGAGAATGCGCGCGAAATCCTCCTCGTCCAGATTGCTGAGCTCCACTCGGATGGGAAAGCGTCCCTGTAGCTCGGGTATGAGGTCCGAAGGTTTCGCGATGTGAAACGCCCCGGCCGCTATGAACAGTATGTGATCGGTGCGCACCATCCCGTACCGCGTGTGAACCGTGGAGCCCTCCACGATCGGCAACAGATCGCGCTGGACTCCCTCGCGAGAGATGTCCGGCCCCGCACCTCCACGGACCCCCGCCACCTTGTCCAGCTCATCCAGGAACACGATTCCCATGTTCTCGACGCGATCGAGGGCCTCGTCGATCACCTCATCCATGTCGATCAGCCGGTCGAGCTCCTCGGAGAGCAGTACCCGCCGGGCTTCCGCCACGCTCATCTGACGACGACGCGTCTTCTTGGGGAGCATCCCCTGGAGCATCTCGCTCATGTTCCAGTCGAGGCCCTCCATACCGCCCCCGCTGACGTCGAGGATCGGCATCGAACTCTCGGTCACCTCGATCTCGATCTCCCGCTCGTCCAGCTTTCCGTCCCGCAGGAGTCCGCGGAGCTTCTCCCGGGTCCTCTTCTTCCGATCCTTGGGGGGGTGCGGAGAGTCCTCCTCCTCCATCGCCTGGCCGGAGAGTGACACGATGAAATGACGCTCGGGCTCCTCCGGCTCCTCCGGCTCCTCCGGCTCCTCATCAGAGCCTTCATCCTCCGCCACGGGAGGCAAGAGGAGGTCGAGGAGGCGTCTCTCGACGTTCTGCTCCGCGATCTCGCGATTCTCGACCTCGCGCTCGTCGCGCACCATGTTGATCGCGAGCTCGACCAGATCGCGAATCATGGACTCCACGTCCCGGCCGACGTAGCCCACCTCGGTAAACTTCGAGGCCTCGACCTTGATGAACGGGGCTCCTGCCAAGCGAGATAACCGTCGGGCGATCTCGGTCTTTCCGACTCCGGTGGGACCGATCATGATGATGTTGTTCGGGAGGATTTCCTCCCGCATCTCCGCCTCGACATTCTGACGTCGCCATCGGTTGCGGAGAGCGATCGCAACCGCCTTCTTCGCGTCATCCTGCCCGATGATGAACTGGTCCAGCTCGGCCACGATCTGACGCGGCGTGAGGGGCGACGCTCCTCCGGAAGAGCCAGGCACGAGGGGCGCTTGCGGGATCGTCGTCTCGACAGCTCCCTCCGGTTCGTCCGTCGCTCCAGGAGGCGCCGAGTCCGGCTCGTGGTCCTCGGGGTCGGGAGTGGCCGCCGGATCGGCCGATCCGGCTATTTCGGTCTCGGGCTTGGCATCTATCGGATACATCTTCGACTCATCTTGTCGGGTTGGGGTCGATTCGCCCGCTCGGCGGCGGGTGGGACCACATTATGTCTCGAGCTCGAGAACCGTGATCTCCTGATTGCTGTAAACGCAGATCTCGGCCGCGATCCGCAAGCTGCTGCGAACGACGTCCGACGCGCTCAAGTCCGAGTGCTCCACGAGCCCCTTGGCCGCCGCAAGCGCGTATGGCCCTCCGGAGCCAAGCGCCAGGATGCCCTCATCGGGCTCGATGACCTCGCCCGTACCGGAGATGAGCAGGCTCGTCTGCCGATCCGCGACGGCCAGCAGTGCCTCGAGACGTCGCAGGTACCGGTCGCTACGCCACTCCTTCGCCAGCTCGACCGCGGCCCGGGTAAGGTTGCGCGGGTGCCGCTCGAGCTGGCTCTCGAACTTCTCGAACAGCGCGAGGGCGTCGGCGACGCCGCCGGCGAAACCGGCGAGAATCGCCCCGTCCCGCATGTGCCGAACCTTTGCGGCCCGTGCCTTGACGATGGTGTCGTTCATCGTCACCTGGCCATCTCCGCCCATTGCGACCCGGCCACCGCGCCGCACGCAGAGAATCGTCGTCCCTCTGAACTCAGTCATTTTCCACTTTCTCGCCCGCCCCCTCTCGGGTGCGATCGCGCGTGGACATCCCTGAGCCGCTCGACCGATGTATGGGTGTAGACCCGCGTCGTCGAGAGGCTCGCGTGCCCAAGCATCTCCTTTACCGACACCAAATCCGCCCCCCCATCCAACAGGTGCGTGGCGAATGTGTGCCGTAGCGAGTGGGTCGAGAGCCGCTCGCCGCCTGCCGCCAGCCGGAGCGCGTCGGTCACGGTCCGCTGGATCTGGCGCCGTGAAAGCCGCGTCCCCCGCACCGAAAGAAACAAAGGAGCTTCGGCTCCACTCGGGCGTCCGCCTCCAGCCGAAGATGTGAGATCGGCACGTGTTGCCATGTAAGCACTTAAAGCCTCGGCGGCTCGCGTACCAAGCGGTACGACTCGCTCCACCTCGCCTTTCCCGAACACGCGAACGGAGCGCCCGCTCAGATCCACATCGCCTACGTCGAGCCCCTGCGCCTCGGCGAGTCGCAGGCCGCACGAGTACATGAGCTCCATGAGCGCCCAACGCCGAAGCGCGACCGCGCTGCCCACCGCGCGCGCATCCGCTACCAAGAAATCGAACAGCGTATCGGCCCGCTCCCGAGTCAGGTATCCGGGCAGGGTTCTTTCGCGCCTCGGAGCTCGCACGAGCCTCGCCGGGTTCGACTCCACGACATCCGTACGGTGCAGGAACGCGTAGAAGGCGCGAAGTGCCGACAACTTCCTCTGAATGGTGGAGCGCCGCAGCCCGCGCTGTTCGAGCGATCCGAGGAAGGAGCGAATCGTCAGCCGATCCACATCGACCCAGGACCAGTCGAACCGCCCGAGGTAATCGTTCTGAAACTGCTCGAATTGGCTGAGATCACGGCGGTACGCGGCAACGGTGTTGGGAGAGAGCCGACGCTCCAGCGCGGCGTAGCGTAGGAAGTCGTCGCGCAGGGCCTCGCTCGCGGGGGTCTCTTCCGTCCGACCGTTATGACTTGCCACGCTTGCTTCCACCCCTGGGGGCCGCCCTGGACGAGCCCTTGGAGGCGGCCTTGGTCGAGCCCTTGGTGCGCTTCTTGGACTTTTTGGCCGCTTCGCGCTGGCGTCTGGCCTCGAGCAGTTCGAGTGCGATGTCGACCGTCACGTCCTCGGGCTCCATGCCCTTTGGCAGCGAGGCGTTCGTCTTTCCGTGCTTCACGTACGGTCCGTAACGCCCCTCATAAAGCGAGATGGGCTGCTCGTCGCCCGGGTGAGCACCTACCTCCCGCAGCGGCTTGCTTCCGACGCCGCGTCGCCCTCGTCGTTTGGGCTGCGCGAGCAGCTCGAGGGCGCGATCCAGCGTGATGTCCAGCGGATCATCCTCCGCCTGCAAGGATCGATAATCTCCCTCGTGGACGACGTACGGGCCGTATCGTCCGATCCCGACCTTGACCGGATGACCTGTATCCGGGTGCGCGCCCAGGGGCGACGGCATCGCTAGCAGCTTGAGCGCGAGCTCGAGTGTGACGCGGTCGTGGCTCACGTGGTCGGGCAGAGAGGCCCTGGGTGGCTTGGCCCCGTCCTCGCCCGCCTCGCCCAGTTGAACGTAAGGGCCGAACCGGCCGGTGAGCAGATACACCGGCTTATCCGTCGCCGGGTCTACCCCCAGTTCCTCCGGGCCCTGGGCCCGCTTTTCGATGAGCGCGACCGCTTCCTCATCCGTAAGATCTGCAGGGGCAACGCCTTCGGGGATCGGAGCGGTGAGGCGCTCTCCATCGCGCTCCAGCTCCAGGAACGGACCGTAACGGCCGATTCGGACCCGAGGACGCATGTCGCTGAGCTCCACGGTCGATGCCTCGCGTGGATCGATCGCACCCTCGCGCTCGCTGAGCCGGGCCTCGAATCCCTGTTCCCCGCTGTAGAAGTCCAGGTAGGTCCGCCAGTCGACGCTGCCCGAGGCGATCGCGTCGAGCGAGTCCTCCATCTCGGCCGTGAAACCGGTATCGACCAGATCCGGGAAGTGATCCTCGAGCAGGTGCGTCACCGCGAATGCGATGAAGCTCGGGACGAGTTGCTTCCTTTGGCGCTCCGCGTACCCCCGATCCAAGATCGTCGCGATGATCGCCGCGTACGTCGATGGACGTCCGATCCCCTCGCTCTCGAGGGCCTTCACCAGCGTGGCATCGGTGTAGCGGGCCGGTGGCTTCGTCTCGTGACCCAGTGTCTCGAGCTCGCTGCAGGCAACCTCTTGTCCTTCGGTGAGCTCCGGGAGCACGACCTCCTGGTCTTCGAGAGCGGCCTCGGGATCATCCTGACCCTCCACGTAAGCTCGGAAGAATCCGGGGAACTCGATCACCTTCCCGGTTGCTCGAAACACCGCGTCGTCTGCCTTGACCAGGACCGTCAGGTGCTTCTGGCGCGCATCGGCCATCTGGGTGGCGACCGTCCGCTTCCAGATCAGATCGTAAAGCGCCCGCGCACCGCCCTCGAGGCGGAGCTCCGCCGCCGTGGGCATTCGCGTCCCGGCGGGCCGGATCGCCTCGTGCGCCTCCTGTGCTCCCTTCGTCTTCGTCTTGAAGCGGCGCGGCTTGTCACTCAGGTATTCGGCCCCGTACCGGTTTTCGACCTTCTCTCGGATGGCGACGACCGCCTGCTCGGAGAGCTGCACGGAGTCGGTGCGCATGTACGTGATCAGCCCATCCTCGTACAGCCTCTGCGCGATCCGCATCGTCCGGCGCGCCCCGAGGTTCAGTTTCCGGTTCGCCTCCTGCTGAAGACTGGACGTGGTGAAGGGCGCGTACGGGCTCCGCGTCGATCGCTTCTCCTCTAGCGAACTCACGGAGAAGGTCTCGTCCGCGAGCCTGTCCTTCAGCGTCGCAGCCGATGCCTCGTCCACCCACAGGACGTCTTTGCCACCCTTCAGCTCGCCGGTGCGTTCGTCGAAGTCTTTTCCGGTAGCCAGCGGTATTCCGCCCACGTGCGTCAGATCCGCAGTGAACGGGCGACCGTCGGCGATCAGCTGGGCTCGAAGATCCCAGAAGCCAGCCGATCGGAACGCGCGACGGGCTCGCTCTCGCTCGACGAGCAGCCGGACGGCCACCGACTGGACGCGCCCGGCGGACAGGCCCGGGTTGATCTTCTTCCACAGAAGCGGTGACAGTTTGTAGCCGACCAGGCGATCCAGGATTCGTCGGGCCTGTTGCGCCTCGACCCGATTCAGATCCAGAACGGTCGGGTGCTCGAGTGCGCCCCGCACGGCGCTCCGGGTAATCTCGTTGAACGTGATGCGCTTGAAGCGCTCGCCATCCCCCCCGGTCTCGTAGCCGAGCTGCAAAGCGATATGGTACGCGATCGCCTCGCCCTCCCGGTCCGGGTCGGTGGCGAGCAGAATCAGGTCGGCATCCTTGGCGGCGCTACGCAGCTTCTTGAGGACCGGCTGCTTGCCCTCGATGGTCACGTATTCGGGCTCGAAGCCGCTTTCAACGTCGACCCCGAGACCACTCTTGGGGAGATCGAGCACATGTCCCACCGATGCCTCGACCTTGTACCCGTCCCCCAGGTACCCCTCCAGAGTCCTCGCCTTGGCTGGTGACTCGACGATAACCAGGTGCTTCACGCGCGCTCCCCCACCTTGTTGGTCCCTTCGGCATTCCCTGTTAGGCGGTAGCCCCGTAATTGTTTCAGCACTTCATCCACGACCTCGGGAGCCGAGCGACCCTCCGTATCCACCTCACACTCCGCGTCCGAGTAGGCCGCGCGTCGGGCATCGAGCAGACGGCCCAGTGAGGCCTCCGGCGCCCCGGGCTCGAGCAGGGGACGGGTCTCCAGCCGTCGATCGAGCCGCCGGGCCGCCGTCTCGGGCCGAACGCAGAGCCACACCCGCACGCTATCCGACCATGCCGTTTCGATGTCCTGGCGGGCCATCCACCCACCTCCCGTCGCCACCACGAGCCCCCGCCGGCCGCGGATGGCCTC
Source organism: Gemmatimonadota bacterium (assembly GCA_039588215.1). GTDB lineage: Bacteria > Gemmatimonadota > Gemmatimonadetes > Palauibacterales > Palauibacteraceae > JBDHAC01. The sequence goes on along the minus strand of JBDHAD010000042.1, from coordinate 46,543 downwards.
GGTCGCCTCGGCCTCCAGACGCCGGAAACCCGACTCACCGAGCGCCTGGAAGATCTCCGGGACGCTCTGGCCCGCCACCGCTTCGATCTCGCTGTCCAGGTCCACGAACCGATAGCCTATTCGGTCGGCCAGCTCCTTGCCGACGGTGCTCTTTCCGGAGCCGCTCAGACCGACGAGGAGGATGCAAGACGGCCAACGATCAGGCACGGCCTTCACCACTCCGGTCATCCGTGGCCATCGTCCACGTCGAACGAGCGACGGTTGATGCGTCGCAGGTACGCCTCGTAATTCTCGCGCATCTCCTCCAACGAGTCCGCGCCGAACTTCTCGCGCAGCGCATCCGCCAGAACGAGGGAGAGCATCGCCTCTCCGACGATGGCGGCGGCGGGGACGGCGCAGACGTCGCTCCGCTCCCTGATCGCCTTGGCCGGCTCGCCTGTCTCGACATCTACGCTGTCCAGTGGGCGGCGCAGCGAGCTGAGCGGTTTCATGGCGACCCGGGCGACGAGAGGCTCACCGCTAGACATCCCGCCCTCCAAGCCACCAGCGTTGTTTCGGCGGCGTCTGTATCCGCCCGTGAGGGTGCGGCCGGGTTCCGCCTCGATCTCGTCGTGGACATCTGATCCGCGCGACTCCGCTGCGGCGAATCCCATCCCGATCTCGACCCCCTTCATCGCGTGGATCGACATGAGAGCACTCGCGACCCGCGCCCCGAGTCGGCGATCCCACGATACGTGGCTCCCCAGCCCCAATGGCACGCCGCGGGCGACCACCTCGAACACACCGCCAAGCGAATCCCCTTCCCGACCCGCGGCATCGATGGCGGCCACCATGGCCTTGCTAGCTTCGGGATCCAGACAACGAACGGGGGACTTGTCGGCTGTCTCGTTCAGATCCTCCGGGAGTGGGTCGGGGACGCGGGCCTCGACCCCACCCAACCGCACGACATGGCTGTCGACGCGGATGCCGAACTCCTGCAGCAGCCGCCGGGCCACGGCCCCTGCTGCCACGCGTACGGCGGTCTCCCTGGCACTGGCTCGCTCCAAGACATCGCGCGCATCGGACCGGTCGTACTTGAGCATGCCGACCAGATCAGCATGGCCGGGGCGCGGAAGCGTCACGCGGCGAAGCTCCTCGTCGGAGACCCCAACGGGCGTCTCGATCGCCATCGCCGTCTCCCAGTTCTGGAAGTCGCGATTGCGGATCCACACGGAGATCGGGGAGCCGAGCGTCTCGCCGAGGCGGACACCGCTCAGGATCTCGCCGGCGTCCTGCTCGATCTTCATGCGCCCGCCTCGGCCGTGCCCCCCCTGCCGCCGCGCGAGGTGCGCCGCGATGAACGCGGGCTCGAGGGGAAGCCCCGCCGGGATTCCCTCGAGGATGACCACGAGGCCTTTACCGTGTGACTCTCCGGCTGTCGTGAAGCGAACGGTCTTCAACAAGCCTTCCAGTCGCGTGTCGGGCAACGATCGCGCCACCCGGTGTTCCCGATCGGGTGGCAAAAAAAAGGCCCGGCGCTAAGGCCGGGCCCCAATAGTGAAGGAGGACTCGCTCGATAACAAGCGTCCTCTCGGAACCCCTACCGCGCGTCGTCCGCCCCGCGCGGGAAGACGATGTGCGGTGTCACGAGGATAATGAGATCCTGTTTGATCTCGTTCTCCTTCGTCGTCCGGAACAGAGCGCCGATGAGCGGGATGTTCATCAGCCCCGGAATCCCGCTTTCGCTGCGCGAGACCTCGCTCAGCGTGAGTCCGCCGATCACCGCCGTCTCGCCATCGTCGAGCAGCAGTCGGGTCTGTCCGACCTGTCTCTCGAAGATGAAGCCCACATCCGACAACCCGACCTGCAGACCGGACCGCTCCGCTGAGAGGTCTAGCAGGATCTGGTTGTTGTTCGTGATGTGCGGTGTCACCTCGAGGATGATCCCCGTATCCTCGAACTGGACGTTGATTGTCGCCTCCTCCGACTGCGCGCCTCTCTCGAGCACGCGGATCGGAGTGCGCTCACCCACCTGGATTCGGGCGCGGTGGTTGTCCACCACCTGGATCGATGGAGCGGCCTGGACGTCCGAAAGCTGGTGGGACTCGAGGGCCTCGATGAACGAGAACAGCGAGTACTCACCGAAAGCCACCGCCGTCAGGATCTGAAGCGCGGGCGAGGTCAGTCGATCATTGGCGTTCGCCAGTGCCGCGATCGCGTCCCCGCCGAGGTTCACGAGCGTCTCGTTTGTCCGCTTGAAGAAGGCCTGGTCCGGAATCCCGTCGCCATCCGTATCGACCAGCTGCGGCGGCTCGTTCGGATCGGGCACCGCGATGGCGTCGTTGATCCCCTGTTCGACGAAGCCGGCGTCACGCTCCTTCAAGTCGTAGACGATCCCGAGCTCCTGGACATCGGTGCGATCCACGAACACGATCTTCGCTTCGATCGCCACCTGCGGGGTGCGCTTGTCCAGCGCACGCACGAGCGAGTCCATCCGCGCGACCACCGAAGGAGCGTCCGTCACGATGACGGAGTTCGTGCCCGCGTAGGCGACTACCTGGCCGCGATCCGGGGTCACGAGCTTCTCGAGCGTCGCAGCCACCGAGTCGGCGCTCGCGTAGTTGATGCGCATCACGCGCGTTTCGCTGAGCAACTCGTCCCGCGCCTTCAGGTTCTCGAGCTTGTCAACGACGACGATCCCGCTCGCGGTCGTCTTCCACCCCAGGTTCTGGGCGGAGAGGATCGCGCTCAGCGCGACATCCCAAGGCTGGTTCTTGATGTCGATCCCACGGACCATCACGCTCGCCGCGTCGCCGTTCGGCACGATCGAGACACCCGCGAACTCCGAAAAGCCCGAAAGGACATCCAGGATGCTCGCGCTGTCGTACATGACGCTGATGCGCGGTTGCGTCTCCTGGACGGCAAACGCCATCGGCGGGCGCGCGGCGGGCGCCCCTTCCGCAGGCGGTGCCGCCGTACCACCGACCGACGTCGACCAGCGGCTGAACGGCTCACCCGGGTTCTCGAAGCGCACCGAGACCGAGCCGTCCGTCCGCTCGACCTGGTAATCCAGTTCGCGTGTTAGGTCGAACACGAGCCGAACGACCTCTGGTCGGAACTGGCTCGATCGCATCCGGGTCACCCCACCGCGACCGATCGCTTCGTAGATCCGTCTGGGCAGCGCGTGCTGAGCCCCCTCTACATCGAGGATCAGCCGCGCTGGCTCGGCGAGCATGAAGTGCTGCACCGATTGCGCGCCCTGGACGAATACCGTGATCTCCGTCTGTGCACCGGCCGGCGTGATTTGGACTTCCGAGACGTCAGAAGACCCCCCTCCGAACCACGCCGCCACCATAAAGGCAAGGATGGACCGAGCCATCATCCTTCTATCTCCTTGTCTCTGTCGACCCGAAGGGTCTCACGTCGGCTGATGCCGAAACTCGTGATTACGAAATCTGCTTCCTGCGGGCGGATGGCCGCGATCCGAATCTCACCGAGCCTGTCACCCTCGCGGGCTCGATACCTTTTCCCCGTCTTCTGATCCGTTAGCGTCGCCACGCTCCCCACGGCCGGGTTGTACAGCACCCCGCTGAGCCTCAAGTCATCGAATCGTGGACCGATCTGCTCACCCTGGTTCAACCCCCGGAACGGGTTGCGACGCCCGAGAGACGGGTAATCGAAGATTTCCCGCTGGTAGACACCCTCTGACTCCGCAGGCGCCTGCGCCGAAACGGGCTCGGCGAGCAGCGCCGGGGCCAGGGCGACACCGAAGACGCCAACGGCGCGGCGAGCCCAACCCCCCATCATGGACCTAGTTACCATCCGTCCCTCCCTCACGCCCCGCGCCCGGCGGGAGCACAAACGTCTCCAGCTCGACCTTCGCGGCCACGAGCTGCCGGCCGGAATTCGTCTCGCGGGTCGGCCTAATCTCCTGTACTTCAGGCCGGACTATACGGCTGAAGGAAGCGACCCGAGTCAGGAATTCCCCGACGTCGTGGTACTCGCCCTCGACTTCCATCTGCCAATTCTGCCGCATGAAATAGCCCGTCGTGTCCGCGCTCGGTTGCGCGGGCGTCACGCTCATCAACTCGAGACCGAGCGACTGGCTCTCGGACGCGATCGCCTCGTAGATCGCCGGCACCTCACCCTCGGCGGGGACCAGGCGTTCCAGCATGGCGAATTGTCGCTCACCGAGCTCCAGCTCTTGCCGCACGGCGTCGAGGTTCTCCATCCGGGCTTCCGCGAGCTCGTTCTGCTGCTCGATCTGCTCGACACGCGCCTCGAGGTCGAAGAGGTCGTCGCCCTTCGGCCGATGGAAGTAGAGGTAGTACAACCCCCCGAGCGCGATGATCAGGATGACGCCGAGCAAGCGGTATTGGTTCTTCGGATCGTCCGGTAACAGGGCCATTGCTCAGGATCCCTCGTTCGAGAATCGCTGTATCGAGACGATCGGCTCGGTTCGGAATTGGTTCATCGGTGGTGCATATCGGGCGGTCAGCGTGAACGCCTGGACGATGAGATCATCTTCCAGGGTCTGCTTCTGGCTGCCCAGGATCCGCACCTCCGAGACGTACGTCGACGCCTCCAGATTCCGAACGTACTCCGTGATTGCCAGCGGGTTGGCCGCCAGGCCCTGTATCTGTACTGTCGCTGAAGGCAGCGGCGATATCTGCCGCAGGTTCGTGAGCCACGCGAGCTGAGGCAGTGCTCGGCTGATCTCATCCAGCATGTGTGGCCACACGAATCGGTTGCGATCCAGCTGCTCGACGAGCGAGACTCGCTCGCGGATGAGCTGTCTCCGCGCAGATAGGCTGTCGCTCACCGCCCGGAGATCGGCGAGCCGCGCCGAATCAGCGGTCGCCACCTCGAGCCGTGATTCGAGCCCGTTCGCGATCGACCGCTGGCCCCACCACAGGACGCCCATGCCCAGGGGAATCAGGACGCCGACCACCACAAGGAGGATACTCCATGTGTCCCTGTCTTTGGTGGCGCCCTTCAGCCGCGAGCCCTTCCTGCTGGAGGCTGCCCGCCGACCGCCGCGTCGCTTTTGTCGTTCCGGAAGAAGATTGACTTCAATCATCCGCTCTCTCGATCCCTTCAGCTGTCATCCCCACACCCTTCGAGAGCCGGGGACTAGGCTGCCTGTCGTAGCGCCAACCCGACTGACAGCATGAGCATCGGCGCCATCTCCTGAAGCTCCATGTAGTCGACAGCGTCCGCCTTCACCTGGATGCGCTCGAACGCACTGGCGACGTGGGTCTCGACCCCCAGCCGCTCGCCCAACACCTCCGAAAGCCCTGGAACTCCGACACCGCCACCGCACAGATACAGTCTCCCAACCCCGAGCCCGATCTCGTCGGTCTCCAGGAACGCGGCCGCCCGCTCGACGCCTCGCGCGACCTCTTGGGCGCGTTCAGCGAGGAACTCCCGGAGCCCGTGATCCTCGCTCTCGCCACGGAGAGCGGCTTCCGCCTCCTCCGCAGTCAGTGAGCGCTCGCGCTGCAGATCGAGGATGAGCCCACGCGTGCCAAAGCTCAGGTCACGTGTCAGAACAGGCACTCCCTCGTCCAGCACGTTCACGGTCGTGGTGTCGTGCCCCAGGTTGACCAACGCGGTAACCCCCTTCATCGCGTCGGGATAGTTCACCTCGAGCGCGTTGTGGAGGGCGAACGCCTCGACATCCACGGTGTCGGGGCTGAGTCCCGCCTGTTGTAGGAGCGAGATGCGCGTCTCGATGAGCTCGCGCTTCGCCGCCACCAGGAGCACTGTCATCTGGAGGCCGTCCCCGAAGTCGAGCTGCACGTTGTCCATATCAAACGGTACGTGCTGCTCCGCCTCCCATGGGATCACCTCGCGAGCTTCCTCCTCATCCATGCGATCCATCTTGATCAGCTTGATGATTACGTCCCGGCCACCCACGCCGATGCTCACATCACGCTGATCGATCTTCTCGCGCTCGAACATGGAGGAGATCGCATCCGCAACGAGCCCCGGGTCTACGATGTCGCCATCGACGATGGCGTCGCCCTCGATCGGGCTCACCGCGACCTTCTCGAGCTGAGGGATGTCCTTACTGTGGTCGATAACCGACGCCTTCAGGAAGCCACTGCCGACATCGAGTCCGACAGTCGACTTCCGGCGCCCTAAACCGAAAGGCAGCATAAGGATGTTCGCCCGTTAGCGTTAAAGCCTGGACGAGATGAGGCGGGACGCCAAAACCTACTCGGGGTTCCCATGCGTGTCAAACCCACGTATTCCGTGGGTTCGCCGAGCGGTCCGCCCCCTCGCACGAGTCCCTGGTTCGCGTCCGTCATGCTCGTCGTCTCACGTCGCAAAGGTCCTGCTCCTGTTTCCGGCCCAGAGTAAGAGCGTCACTGGATCGGCTACGCCAAAGTCAGTTGCGTAGCGGGATGTCATAGGTGAGCCCTCGACGCACACCGAAGCGGTTCACGCCACCCCCCGTCGCGGCGACGACCACCCGGATCTGTCGGATGTTCGCCAGCTGCCCGCCGCCCACGCTGTTCTGCACCGACCCGTTCGCCATCACATACCGGAACACCGCACCCACTTCGAATGGGGTGACGAGCTCGTCCGCGTTTCGCCACAGGGCGTCCCCGGTGTTGGAGCCTGACGTTCCAAAGCTGTAGGCGAGCGAGCCGTACCAACGAATCAGCGAGCCCCGGTCGGGAACCGCGCCGAACTCCCCGGTCCAACCGGTGGTCCGACGGTACGTCCAGGCCGGCTGTCCTGTAGGCGCGCCGTTCGCCGTGCAGGTTGCCTGAGCCGCGCCACCCGTCGAATTCGTCGGTGTGAAGTTGTCGCCGTAGACGAACGTGGAGTCGTAGGCACCGGAGTAAGCGGTCCCCCGAAAGCCGGACGGGAGATTCGCGCTTGTGACCGAGTCGTACACGAACACCGTCGCCTCGTCTCCAGCGGTCACGTCACACACCACGGCCCGCAGGATGTCGGACCGAACCACGACTGAGTCGGACCGCGCGACCATGACATCCGTCGGCGAAGCCATGCGCAGTTCCGTCGCCATGAGATCCATCGCGGCGCGGAGGTTCTGCTGAGCGTTGATGGTGTCGTCGCTATGGCCGTAGAACCGTTGCTGGCCCAAGACGAGACTCATCAACGCGGCGCCGAGCACCCCGGCCACGACGATCGTGATCAGGATCTCGACGATCGTGAACCCAGCGGATCGGAGGCGAGTCATGGTCGCGATCCTCACGGCGAAGGTGGAAGCTGACGGGTTTGATAGATGCGGCTCACGAACACTCTGGGCGCCGCACCCTGTGAGGACAGCACGGTCAGCTGAACCCGCTTCACCCGCGGGGCCGGCTGTGACACGACCCGGTTCACCACGTAGCTCCGGTTTCCTACCGACACCGTATCCGTCCCGTTGGTCGTTCCCGGGTAGCCCACACGCTGCAAACGCTCCATCACCTGTTGCGCCGCCAACGCCTGGTCCGTCTGCCACGTGGACCACTGGTTCTGCGCCCCCACCTGGAGGCTGATCCCCGCGATGGCCAGCATCCCGATCGACATGATGATCAGCGCCGCGAGCACCTCGATCAGTCCGATGCCCGAGCTGTCACTCAGTCGGTCCCGTAGCGTACGTCCGCGCTTCATCGTCTTTCCTCTATCGCCTCGATCGCTTCAATCGATCTTGGTCCGGCCGAGCGCGTTGATCTCGACCACGTGTGAGCGCCCTCGCCGACCCAGCGCCACCTCCGCCCGGCCCCCCAGCAGCAAGCCGCGGGAGTTGAACGTCAGCGAATCGCCGGCTGTCGAAACCGCCACGCTCGTGAGCGGCAGGTCCGACCCCGCCCCGAAATTCCGCTGCATCAGGACCGTGCCGGTCGTGTCCCGGATCACGTAATTCCGGTTCGCCTCATCGGCCACGAGCGACACGCTCTCTCGACGCTGGATCGCAAAGCTTCGCGTCAGGCTCACATCGCCTGCGAGCTGGAGCGAGGCTTTGCGCGCGGTCGCGGCTTCCGCGTACTGCCTGAACGCGCCGTAGCCCATCGCGAGCAACACACCCGTCGTTGCCATCGACACGGCCAGCTCCACTACCGTGAAGCCCCTGCGCCCCAACTTCCCGTCTCTTGCAGCTCGCTTGCTTCGGCTCATCGATTCGTGCCCAACACTCAACGCTCATTAGGCGGCTCCGGCTCGCCGAAGCTCGCTCTCTCTGCGCCCCTCGCGAAACGCGTGAGATGGCGCGTCGAATCCGTGCTGGAATTGGGCAAGATCGTTGCCCGAACGTACATCGTTGCAATTAGTACACTTAAGCTGCACTGCGGTGATCGGGATCGTGCACTTTTTGCATGAAATGAGGCAGGGCGTTGCCTTCGCGCATTCTCGCTCGTGGCTCGGGCCTAGAAACGGAAGCCTTGGCGCCGCACCCGCCCCACGAAATTGCTTATCACACGGACCCCCCGGCGACCGCGATACAAGTACAGGCTGCCGGGGGAGCCCTGCCCGCGCGCGTTGTAACGGATCGAGCTCGGTCGGATGCGTGCCGAATCGACGGCCAGAAGGTCCTCGCCCGCCAGATCGACCTCCGAGACCCGAGTGCCCGAGGCGTCGACTAGCAGGAGGCGCCCACCACCCGCCAATCGAACCTCCACCTTCTGCCTTCGCGCAAGCGCCTCCAGGCGGGCGCGAGACAGGTGAGCGGCCGCCAGGTCCGCGGATCGATCCAGCGACAACCGCGCGAGCACATCGAAGGTCGGAAGAGTGAGGGCCGCGAGTACGGCCAGCATGGACAGCGCGGTGATGAGCTCGGGGAGCGTGAGGCCCCGTTCGGTCGGTCGGATAGGCAATGGCGTCCAGGTGCGAGATCTTCCAGGCACCGACTACCTCCTTCACTCGAGGGTGTGGCACCCCAGAGGTGAAGGAGCGGATCAAGCGGCTGTCATCCCGGTTACGGACAGGTCGGGCTTCCGACGTGCTGGATCGTGGCGGCGACCGAGCAGGTGTGGCTCGAGGCGGAATGCGTCGCGCTGGCCCCCCACCCCGTGGCCGTCGCGCTGTCGATCGTCACCGTGACGTTGGGAGACGTGATGAACATGCGCCCGAGGTCGGACAGGTTGCTCGTGTAGGTTTGCCAGTCGGAGAAGTACGCCTCCTCGGACGTCTGAAGATTCCGTAGGTCCGAGCGCATCGAGGCGACGAAGGCCTTATCCTTCGTACCGAACAGCTGGGGGATGACGACCGCGACCAGGATCGCGATCACCACCATCACGATGAGGAGTTCTATTAGCGTAAATCCGCGTGTGCGACGCTTCATGTTTGACCAACTCACTTCGGAAACACTGATTCCCACCGGCCCTTGCGCTTGCAGTGATCCGGAGGGGCAACCCCCGTGCCGACCGCTCCAACCTGACTACAATCAAGCGGTTGGGCCGCGCTTGTGGCGTGCCGACCGCAGAACGCGTCAGGCTTTGCCGCGCAATTCAGGCAGATTGCGAGAGCCAAGCGTGGGGGAGCCAACCAAGACGGAGCTTTTCGGCTCGTCCCACGTCCGCGGAAGGTGCCCTAGCCTGGCCTCCTGTTTGGTGAGGGGGCGAGGTGTGGGCGGGTCGCCCCAGCTGCCGCCCCTCCGTCGAGGACCGGGCCATCCGTGGCGACCTGCTGCGATGGCTCAACGGATGGAAGCTGGCTCCGTCAGATCTTCGCGAAGGCGCCGAACGCGGGCGCCGAGCGCACCGATTGCGAGCGCCACGGCACCCAGTAGAAGTGTAGCCAGGGATATGGCCCGGCCGCGCTCATAGGGGCGCGGGAGGTAGCGGAACACGACCTCCCGGTCACCGGGTCGGAGTGCCACGGCGCGGAAGAAGAAGTTCGCGAGCTGGATCTCCCGCTCTTCGCCGTCCACGAACGCTCTCCAGCCGGGGTAGTAGCTGTCGGTCAGCACGAGGTGGCTGCCCCCCTCCCCGTCGAGGGCGACCCTCACTGATTCCGGCTCGTCCTCCAGGATGCGAGCGGAGGGCGGTGCGCTCGTTTCCGGGCTCGAGAGCATCGTCACGGGATCGGCGGCCCCGGTCGGATCGACGAGCGCGACCTGAGCCCCCGGTTCGAAATCCGGGAGCAGCATCGCGTTCAACGCCGCCACCTCATCGGGGAAGTACCGGGGCGCGGTCACCATGTACGCTCTCGGGAGCGGCTCGGTGAGCTCGTACAGGCGTCCGGGCAAAGAGTCGAGCGGGTGCTCACGGGCGTACCGCTCGTGCTCCAGAGCCTCGAGGCTGTACACGTACTTGACGCTGTTCAGACGGAGCAGGTTCCAGCGTCGAAAGGCCTCTGGAAGCAGTCGGTAGAAGTCCCACTTGTCCCGGTAACGTCGCGGCTTCATCGCGTCCCACTGATCCGGCTGTAGCGTCCGAATCAGCTGCCCCGTGTTGGGCTGGAGCGTCTGCTGCCACATCCACTTCTGGGCATCGAGCGGTACGCCGCGCACGAGGCGTACGCGGTCGGGTTGGGTGTGAAAGCCGGTCGCGCGGAGTCGGAAGTCGCGCTGCACCTCCTGAATGGGCAGATGTTCGGCCAGGAGCGGACGTTGCTCGTAGAACTCCTGTTCGACGACCGGGTTCAGGTCGCGGTGTGCGATGAGCAGGTCGGCGGTCAGCAGGGAGACGAAGAGGACCCCGAATGTTCGGGTCGACACTCGCGCGCGACGGTGCAGCCAGATCAGAAGGAGTCCGAGAGCGACCACCAGTAACAGCTTGAAGAGGTTCTGCCCCCACATGCGGTGCGCGAAGTCAAAGCTTTCCAGCATCCGGTCGTTGTTGAAGCCACGCGCGAACGCTTCGAGCGCGTCTCGACCGAAATGAAACGCGACGCGAGCCCCGAGAACGATCGTCAGCAAGAGAGCGGCCAGGTAGCGATCGAGGCGGGACCGGCGGTCCGCAAGCAGCTCCTCCACCCCGAAGCCCGCGAGTAGCGCCACCGCGAAACCGGTAAAGAAGAAGTACTTCTCCGGGAATCGGAAGGTCGCGAAGCCCGGCAGGTGCTCGAACAGCCACGGGAAGATCGGGGTGAAGCCTCCGAGGGCCAGCAGGAGTCCGAGCGCGGCCACGGCGCTCCACACCGCCACCTCTCTACGGCGGCTGCGGTTCCGCCAGGCGAAGTACACGAGCGGGATCCACAGCGCGCCCAGGTAGATCGAGAACAGCCACGGGTCGGTGCGACCGATCGTCGACCGGAGTCCGAAGCTATACACGGGGTCGCGGTAGTCCGTCGGCACAAGCAGGTGAAGGAGCCGAATCGGCTCCAACGAATACGCGCTCGCCTCGCCGTATACCAAACCTCCTGAACCTCGTCCGGATTCCTGGATGTATTCGAGCGTGGGCAGCAGTTGGATCATCGTCACGCCGGCCACGACCAGCCCTCCGATTAGCAACGATAGGACCAGGCCCACGGGTCTCCGTCTGACGCGTGAGTCCCGGCTCAGATACAGGATGGCGATGACGGCTGCCGTGGCGATCGTGAACAGGAACGACTGGGGCTCACCGGCCAGTAGAGCCAGCGTCATGACGACCACGAGCCGCACCAATGATCCCACGGAGCGTCGTTCCAGGTGGTCGAGCACTACGTAGCCGGCGACGGGTGCCCAGGCCGCGCCCTGCAGCGCGTTCACCAGATTCAGGAGCGACGTGAAGTAGCCACCGAAGAGGAAGAGCACAGCGGCGGCGAACGCCGGCGTCGGGTCCAATCGGAGCTTTCGTGCGAGCGAGTAGCTCCCGACCCCACCCAGGAGAAAGTGGAATACGAGCAGGAGGTTGAACGCCGGGAAGAACGGAAGTACCGCGTAGAGCCAGTGCGGCGGATAGAACACGCCGGACTGGAAGTTGGCCAGGAACGGGGCACCTGTTCCGATATTGGGCGACCATAGCGGGACGCGACCCTCCCGGAGCGCTTCCGCCAGGAGATGCTTCTGCGGGATGAAGAACATCTGCATGTCGCGAGCGAACGGGACTCCCGACATGGTGACGAGCTCCCACAGGTAGAGCCCCCCGAGAACGGCGAGCAGCCCGACCGGCGCCCACACGGCGAGGTGGGCGGGATTCCGTCTCACGGCCGGCTCCGTCGTGACGGCCAGCAGCCTTCCCCCTCGGCCCACCCCCATGTATGGACCATGCGCCTTCCGGCTCCTCCCTGCATCTCCTCCGCCTCTGCGACCTGCGTCGAGTCCGGCTCGGGCAGGTCTTCAGGCGCAAAGGTCGGCACTCCGCGACCGTAAAGCAAAAAAAAGGCGCGGCCGGTCGCCGCGCCTTTTTTCTTAGATCCGAAGATCCATTGGGCGAGCTGCCTTAGCAGCTACCTCCCTGGGTGATCTGACCGACGGCACCACTCGCCTTCGAAGCTGACGCGTTGATGCACCAGGTCTTGGTCGAGCTCGCATGTGTCGCGGTGATCTGATAGCCATCGGTGTACGCCGTGGCCGCCAAATCAACCATCTGGCTCGCCTGGAAGTCGTCGTTTCCGTCACCATCGAGGTCTGCCGCCGCACCGGCACCCACGGTCTGGTCCGTGTAGGCCTGATAGTCGGAGAAGTAAGCCTCCTCAGCCGTCATCAGGTTGCGGAGATCGCTCTTCGCCGCAGCGTCGAACGCCTTCTCCTTGGTGCTGGCGAACTGCGGGATCGCGATCGCGGCAAGAATGCCGATAATCACGACCACGATCAGCAGCTCGATCAGGGTGAAGCCCTTCGTGTTCCGCATGGTACTCCTCGCTTCTCTCTGGTTGTTACCCGGGGCGATCTTTCCGAGCTCCGGAGCCGCTGTTCGTAGACTCCGCCTCACAGGGGTGGGAGGGCAACGGACGTGCCCCACGCCCAGATTCTCGCCTAAGCCGTTGCTAGGTATCGCGTTGCGGAGAGTAACGAGGTGTAGTCAGATCGAGTCGAAGGGCACCTGGACTTGCAGGATGCATGACGGTTTCGCGTATGGGAATCGGGCGTCCTGCGAGATACCGCGCTTCCCCCGTCGTGGCGTCTTACACTTCCAGGTGATAGCGCTTGATCTTGCGGTAGAGCGTGCTTGGATCGATCCCCAACACCTCCGCCGCGCGGCTCTTGTTCCCACTCTCGGCCCGAAGCACATGCTCGATGTAGGCGCGCTCGATCACCTCGAGCGTGGGGTTGGCCGGTGGCGCTTCTCGCACCAACGGTTGGGCCGGTTGTTCCCTCAGGCGCGGCGGCAACGCATCGTCCTTTATCGTGCCTCCGTTCGTCAGCACGACTGCCCGCTCGATCACATTCTCGAGCTCACGGACGTTGCCCGGCCATTGGTACTCCTGCAGGACCTTCATGGCGTCGTCGGACAGCTTCTTCAACTTGTCTCTCGTCCTCTCCCCCTCGCGCTTCAGGAAGTACTCCGCCAGCAACGGGATATCATCCGGACGAGCCCTCAGAGGCGGAAGCTCGACCGAGATCACGTTGAGGCGGTAGTACAAGTCGCTGCGGAAGCGGCCTTGTTCGATATCCCTCTCGAGGTCGCGGTTGGTGGCAGCGATCAAGCGGACGTCAGTGGCGAGAGGCCGGGTCGCGCCGACGGGGATGACCTCGCGCTGCTGCAGCACCCGTAGGAGCTTCACCTGGGTCGAGGGCGCCATCTCGCCGACCTCATCCAGGAAGAAGCTCCCACCCGTGGCGGCCACGAACAGCCCCTCCTTGTCGCGCACGGCCCCGGTGAACGAGCCTTTGACGTGCCCGAACAGCTCCGACTCGAGCAACCCCTCTGGAAGGGCGGCGCAGTTGAGGCTGAGGAAATGGCGGTCCGCGCGCTCGGAGAGCTCGTGGATGTAACGAGCGAAGACCTCCTTCCCGGACCCGCTCTCGCCGCGGATCAGGATCGTCGATTCACTCTTCGCCACCGACTCGGCCAGATCCAGCGCCTTGCGGAACTCCGCGCTCACGCCGATCGGCTTGAGCAGTTCCTTGTTCTTGGTCTTTCGGATCTCACGCTTGAGCTGGACGTTCTCCCGCTCCACGCGGCCGATGTCGAGCGAGCGCCGCAGAATCGCGACGAGCTCCTCGTTCGAGAACGGCTTCTGCACGTAGTGGGTGGCTCCCAGATTCACGGCCTGGATCGCGGACTGGAGCGACGCCTGAGCGGTCATCAGCACGACGGGGGTCGTGGGGTCGCGCTCGCGAATCGCCTCGAGCACATCCACGCCGCTCACCTTCGGCATGCGTACGTCGGTCAATACCAGATCCGGCTTCGATTCCGCGAAGCGCTCGATCCCTTCCGAGCCTGACAGCGCGGCGAGCACATCGAATCCCTCACGCTTGAGCAGCACGCTGAGGGTCTCGATCATGCTCTTCTCGTCATCAATGAGCAGAACTTTGGGCTTGTCACTCATGGCTGCTCGGACTCCTCGCGTTGGTGCCCCGCCGGCGGTGTTCAACCGAGGCGATCGGCGACCTCTTCCCTGGTGGCTGTCGACCGGGCCGCATGCGTCGAAGGATGCGCACCGTCAGGCACGCTGTCGGCGACCAGCTCGGACCAGCCCTTCCGCTCCAGATCCTCACGTTCATCCCAATCACGTCGCGGCAAGATGATAGCGAAGGTGGCTCCTTGGCCGAGCACCGAGCTGACGAGCAACGCCCCGCCATGAGCCTGCACGGCGCGGTGGGCGATCGCCAGTCCCATTCCACTTCCCCCTTCACGCCGCGTGTAGAATGGATCAAAAATGCGACCGATGTCTTCCGGCGCAATTCCCGGCCCGTCGTCGATCACTCGAATACGAACCGGCATTCCGGCGGCCAGGTCGACCGGAACGCGTTCCGGCTTGAGCGAATCGGCAAGCACTCGCACCGTCACGGGATGATTCGGGTCGCTCACCTGAACCGCGTTCAGTATGACGTTCGTGAGCGTCCGATGTACAAGGTCCGGATCTCCCCACAGGTCGTCAAGCGCGGGTGCGATATCGACTTCGAACGTCGCCCGGTCTCGCGACTCCGGCTGCTGGCGCACCATGTCGATGGCCTCCCGGATCACGCGCTCGAGCGCGATCGGCTTTCGCGCGGCGACCCCCACCCGTGCGAAGTCGTTAAACTCCCCGAGCAGCCGTGAGAGCCGATCGGCTTCTCGGACCACGAGCCGACCCAGGGTCTCCCTGTCCGCCGCGCCCGACGCGGGATCCGCGATCTGCTCCACCGCACTCCGAATCGACGCCAGAGGGTTCTTGATCTCGTGCGCGAGCGAGGCCGCAAGCTCCGCGACGACACCCAGCCGGCTGGCACGAAGGTGCAGCTCCTCGAGCTGGCGGGCCATCTGCAGATCCTGAAGAACCACGGTGACCAGGCGGGGGGTGCCGGGCTGCTCGAGGAGAGCCGTGCTGACCGAGAAGGGCAGAGCCCGTTCGTCCGCGCCGATGACATCCACCTCCCTGTTTCTAATCGCCTTCCCCGAGTCGAGCGTTTCGGCGGCCGCGGCTGCCACCCCCGGGGCCTTTTGATCGAGAGGCCCGAGGAGCGGCTCGCCGATCCAGCGCTCCAGATCCAGGTCGAGCAGGGCGCCCGCGGCCGGGTTCAGATACGCGGCGCGCCCCTCGGGGTCCAGCGTGACGACTGCAGCGTCGATCGCCCTCAGGATGTCCGACGTTCCGACACGTAGGCGGGTGAGCTCGCCCTCCACATCGGACAGCTGGTTCTCGATCTCGCGCAACCTGCCCCCGATCAAGCCGCTCACCAGCGCCACGATCGTGAAGATCAGGATCTGGAGAACCACCGCGATGCCGAGCTGCTCGGGATACGCGAGCGCGATTTCCAGCATGTAGGCGAAGCCCGTGGCCAGAGCGATCAGCACACCGGAGGAGAGCGGAGTGATGAGCGCGTAGCCGGACACGAGAGCGATATACAGGAGCGGTGGAAAGACGCTCTCGCTGCCGCCCGTCAAGTGAACGATGCCCGTCAACAGGAAGACGTCGAACACGGCCTGGGTGCGGATGAAGCCCTGATCGGGCGGTCCTGCGCGGCGGAGGTGGCTGTAGGAGTAGGAGAGCGCGGTAATCAACGCGACCGCAGCGAGGGTGGCGAACGACATGGTTCGCACGCTCGTCCCGGGCAGCCACGCACCTCCCGCCAGCCACCCCTCTCCTACTATGAGCGCGGCGCCGTACACCGCCAGGGTGACGGTCATGCGACCGGCGTAGATCCAGTACAGGACGCGACCCGCGTCTTGTATTTGGAGCCGATCGTCCACCCGGGGGGTGGTCATGGACCGTCGCCCGCCCGAGCGACGAGCCACTCGGGTGGCTCGTCGAACGCCGTGAGCTCTACCAGGCGGCCCTCATGCACCCGCGCCGTGAGTGAATGCAGGTCCCCGGACGCCGGATCGGAAAGCGGACACCGCAGGAGGCGCGGATCGCCTGGTGCGGGCTCGAAGTCATCCGGCAGGGAGAGTCCCAGGGACGCCGCCACGTCTGTTGGGTTCGGTCCGCCTCGAAGATATGTGACCGTCCAGGAGGCGACTCGTTCCGAATCAGTTTGCCTACCCCGCTCAAAGGCCAGTCGGATGCGGAGACGCATGTCTCGAAGATCGTAGACGAGCCAACGCTCATGGGCCAAGCGCTTCTCGACCGTAGCCTGGCCCAACTGGGCACGCACGGCGCTCAGATGCTGACCGATGAGGTCGCCGAGCGCGAGTGGTCGAGGGATCGATGGCCGAGTCACGCCCGGTAGTTAACCCTTAACGCTCCCGCGTGGCAACGGGGTTGGCCGCGACTCGCTTCTACCGTGGCGAAGCGGTCAAAGAGCCTCGCCAGAGTCCGCTGAGGAAGGGGTCGGGAGCGGGAACTCCGGGGCGCGAGGCCTCGGCTCATCCAGAATTGGGAACTGCTTTGTCGTCGCGCCGTCGACCGGCCCGGATTCCTCGACGACGTCGGCGCCGCTCTCCCGATCGGGCCGTCGCGTCAACGGGCCCGCCAGGGCCACGAGACCCAACAGGCTCACGAGCACCGCTATGATCACACCCTTCAATAGCGCCTGGCCGGTGTTGCCGATGCGCACCATTCCGTCACCTCCGATCAGGGTGCGCTCAACACTTCCCTGAACGATCCCGGCACGATCCCGTAATCGGGCAGCGTCGGGTAGCACGGGATCTCAGAGAGTACGAGCTGCGTGTCATACCGGTAGAAGCGCGGGTGGGCCGGGGAGACGCTGGTCCACGGACTCGAGGACGGTCGCTGCGCCACGACGAGGTTCCCCTGGTTGTAGAGCGTCCAGGCATCGCGCATCGCCCGTTCGTTCCGATCGCCGAACACCGCCGCCCCGTTGTTCGCCTCCAAGACTCCGTTCTGGTTCAGATCGAACCGGTACGTGCCCGGGCCCGCATCACCTGCGTTGGCGGCCCAGTCGTTCGGCTTGTGCGTGCCCGTGGTTCCACCGGGCCTCCAGGTCCCGTTTACCGCGAGGACAGCCGTCTGCGCCATGATCGCGCGCGGCGAGTAATGATCGATGCGAACGCTGTCTCCCGAGACGAGCGCCATGCGGACGGGGAGCCCCAGCGAATCCGCCCCAGCCCAGATGTTGTGGTCGATCCAGATCGTCTCATCGCTGTAGAGCCCGAGGCTCACGCCCAGGCTGTCGGGGTCCAGCAGCCCGTCCAATGCGCCTCCGTTCGTCCCGTCTTCACCCACATCCAGCGTGTGGTTCGAGTAGAGGTTCGCAGCCACGAACGGGGGCGTCATGTACGACATGGTATCGGTTACGGTCGCGTCTTCCGGAAAGCGGCCACCCAGGTGTCCGAACACGTGGAGCTCGTCATCCGCGAAGATGATCCCGTTGAAGTTCGTGAGCGCGGTTCCGTCGAATCCGAGAACGGGGGTCCCGCCGTACGTGATCGGCGATGCGCTGAAATCAAACTGGGTCATGTCGATCAGGTAGCAGGAAGCATTGGCTCGGCAGCCCGCCTGTGAGCCGCTCGCGTCTTGTGTGGCCGGGGCCCCGTTCCGATGCGCGCGGAACAGGTTGGTTGTCTGGTTGTCGACCGTTCCGGGGCCGTCGAAGCCGACGTAAAGCCCCCGTCCCGCCGAGCACACGCCGGTGTTCTTGCTGGCGCTCTCGAAGAAGTTGAGGTTCACCAACGCAGAGATGGACTGGAGCGGCGGTATCTGGCTGTGTCCCTGCTGAAACACCCCATTGCTCGGGTTTTCCAGCTGGTCCGCATATTCCACGCGCGAGAGGAAGGTCGACGTCGGCCCCGTTAGAGTGATGTCGTCTCCGCTATACACACGCCCTGTAATCGTGACGTTGGGAGCAACGCGGATGTCGTCGTCAGAGAACACGGCGTAGTCGAGCAGGCTGAGCACGTCGACGAGCGCCTCGAAGGTCGCCGAGCTCCCATCGGACAACGTCGTCGTCGACCACAGCCTGTAAGGCGGCGGGTCGATCAGTGGGTCCTTGCCGATCACGCGTTGAGCCGTGCTGCCGACCGATCGCGTCCCCGCGGTGAGCGGTGCATCGGCGCCGTGTGGGATCAAGAGTGATGTGTCACTCGGGCTCGAGGCTCGGTGCGAGTAGTTGGACGCGTTGAAGAGGTATCGGGGCGACGCCGTAAGATCGTTCTGCATCCCGACCAATCGGTGCAAGCCGGACTCCGCGTGGTATTTTGCCGACAGGCCTCTGAGGTGGTTGCTGCTCACCCGCATCTCGCCCCGAGAGACGGTCAGCGCCAGAGCACCGGCGCCCAGTACGACCACGGAGACCAATAGCATGAGGATGATCGCCCCACCCGCTTGATCTGTCAGGGTCGAACGCAGACGCGTCGACACCTCCGTCCATTCTCGTCCCTGCCGTGTCATGATTCCCTCGGTCTCCGTACCCTGAGGCTCGCTCGCGCGACTCGCGATCTCCGTCCGTCCGCCCCCGAGCGTCGCTTCGTGCCAGCCGCGTTGATGCTCATGGTGTCAGCATGTTCCTTGGCACCACGCTGGAGGAAAGCGTGATGTGCGCCCGTCGGTCACCACCCGTCGTGAGCCGGAGTTGGATGCCTTCCACCTCGACGTCCACGCGGCGGATCGATCGCCGTTGAGCCTGTGTAGTTGGCGACAGGGTGTTCCCCATGTCGTCGTAGTAGATGAACTGGATTCGTGAAATGCCTTCGATGAAGCGGACCCAAGCTCCCTGGTTGACCTTGCGTTCGAGGAACGGGATCCCGCTCGAGGTGCTCACCCGGTACCGCACCTCGTTTAGCTTGAGTACGGTCGTGGAAACGGGCGGGAACGGGTAGATGAGCGGATCAGACGCGAAGCTGAGGTCTTTGCCCGAGATTCCCGTGAGCGTCACGACCTGGCTGTTCCCGGTGTTCCCATCGAACAGGATGATGCGCTCACCAGGACCCAGACCGCTGAGGTCCGAGGACCCCGCAGCGCGCACCGACGTGCTCCCCACATCCCCGTTGTTCGGAAACCCCCCATTGAGCTGGAATCGTGCGGAGGCCACCGTCGGGTCGGGGATGGATATCAGCGAGATCTGGTCATCCCGGAACGTCCCGACGGGGGAAGACCCGTCATTCGGGACGATCATGTCGGGCACCTGGATGTCGTAGAAGTTCAGGCCCTGTCCCACGACCCTCATATCGGACGAGAGCCGACTCAGGGCGGCCCTGACGTTCTGCTGGGCATTCGCCACCTCGGTGGTTCGATTCACCGCCGATGTCTGTCTCACCATGAAGCGCGTCGCCACGATCGTGATCAGCCCGAACACGAAGATGGCGATCAGCATTTCGATCAGCGTGAAACCGGCGATCCGGTACCGTCTGTCATCCATCGTCTCGCCTACGGATTCCGGTTCGCGATGAAGAGACGCATGGCCTGCTCCGCTCCACCGGGGCCGCCCGGGATCCGTCGGACCGTGACGTCCACCTGCGCCAGCCGCCCCGGCACGAGCTGGCTGACCGTCCACGCCGTCCGGATGCCGGACCCGTTGGCTAGCGTGGTGTCGGACTGCCCGCTCGCCAGGTTGGCATAGTCAAGCTCGTACAAGCGCTCGATGTGACGCTGGGCGTGGAACGTGGCCGTGGTGCGGTTCCGGCTGTGCTGCCCACCGGCGGAGAGGGCCATGAGCAGACCCCCGCCGGCCATCAGCACGACGGAGAGGAGAACGATGGTCACCGCGAGCTCGATAAGGGTGAACCCGTTGGGCGTCCTGACTCCGGTAGCCGGCCTCGTGGCAGTGCTCATCGCCAGCTGCTCCCATCGAATCGGTATCTGCGCACCGCACCGCCGGCTGTCAGCGTGATGGCGTGCTGGCGGGCGACCGCATCCTCGAGCGTTACGTGCCCCGACTCGACCGCGGTACCGTCGGGTAGGATCGTCACCGCGTTGTTCGTGAACGTCACGCCATCCGGTACTACGGACATACCGAGCGGGCCCAGCGAGGCGTCGCTCGGCTGCCGAAAGCCGATGCCCTTCGGCACATGGCCCCGTCCATGTTCGTGTCCAGATAGACGAGGAAGAACCCTTCGCTCGGCGAGAGCCCGCCCGGTGCGAAATCCACCACCGCCGGGCGATTCGCGGCGGCCGCGCGCCCCTTCGCTAACGTCAGCACGGAGACCACTTCGGCCGCCGCCGCTCTCGCGCGCTGTCCCTCCCGGTAGTTGCGGAACGACTGGATCCCCAGACCGGCGCCGAGCGCGGCGAGGGTGAGAACGATCAACAGTTCCACTAGCGTGAAGCCGTTGTCGGCACGCGCTGCATGGCGTAGCCAGGGATAGCCGAGACGGCTGCCCATGGACTCGAATACTCTGTTCAGAGAGGACGCACCTGGATTCGTCATCGCTCAGGTACCCTTCGTCGGCGGATCGCTAGTAAAGCGACCCGGACGCCCACCGCTCGCTCTTCAGACCGCAACAATCGGCCCGTCGACCCCCCGCACGTGCTGGGCACTGTAATTCGTTTCGGCACAGCATCTTGGCCCCTATTGAATCCGCTGCTTGGGCTGGCCGAGTGCCGAATCCGCTGACCAAGCTTTCACAGGGCGTTATTTCGTGCGCGTTCCCGCTGTCCCTGTCTGCGTGGAGTGGCAGCGATCACTCACGCCCGTCCGGCGCATGAATCTGATTGCTGCGTGAGACACGACTTGCTGCGTGAGACACGACGGCGCTCCGGACACGGTGACCCCAACCTGTTTGTGTTTTTCGCCCCGGTTACGATGCACGCGCGCCGGAGTCGCCCGTCGGTCTGCGGTGCCATTGAATGGCAAGCCGCAGGCTCTCTGGCATGGTAGACACAAGTCCTTATGTTGTTGGATGATACAGGGAAGATCGGCCATCGATTGGGGGGTCTGTGCGACAGGCTGGACAGGGCAGAATGCGAGAGGTCGTGGCGTCTGCGCGGGCCGACTCGACCCACGCCGGGCGCGCTCCCGGCCGGTCCGGTGTTCAGCTGAAGAAGCGCGGTGAAGCCAGTCGGCTCCACCGCGCCTCACGCCCGATCTCGTCGGGCCAAGCAAGCCGCCCCGGGCTAGCTAGCTCTTCTACTGGATCGCGTTCACCAGGCCGAAGATCGGCAGGTACATGGCTACGATCATCCCACCAACCACGGTACCGAGGATCACGATGAGGGCGGGCTCGAGCACCTTGAGCAGGTTCTCGACGGCCACGTCCACCTCGTCATCGTAGAAGTCGGCAATCTTCGACAGCATGCCGTCGAGGTCACCGGTTTCCTCACCGACATGGATCATCTGGGTCACCATGGGCGGGAAGACCTCGGTCTCCTTCAGCGGCTCCGCGATCGACTTACCACCGGCGATGGCCGTGCGGCTCTCCATGACCGCGTCGTGGATTACGCGGTTGCCGGCCGTGCGGGCTGTGATCTCCAGGCCATCGAGGATCGTCACACCAGACGCGAGCATGGTCCCGAGCGTCCGTGTGAAGCGTGCGATCGCCGCTTTTCGAACGAGTGAGCCGAGCACCGGCATGCGCAGCAGGATGCGATCGAACCGCAATCGGCCGCCGGTCGTGCCGACCCAGCGCCGGAATACGAGCACACCGATCACGATGCTCCCGCCCATGGCCCACCAGTAGGACTGGAGGACCCCAGACATCCCGATCACGATTCGGGTCGGGAGCGGCAGCTGCTGGTTGAAGCTGGCGAATACCGATTCGAACGTGGGGATCACGAACAGGAGCAGGATCGCGATGGCGATCACCGCGACGCCCAGCACTACGGCCGGGTAGACCATCGCGCCTTTGACCTTCCGGGCGAGCTGCTCGGACTTCTCCAGGAACGTCGCCAGTCGGAGCAGGATCGTATCCAGCAGTCCCCCGGACTCGCCGGCCCCGACCATGTTCACGTATAGCTGCGAGAAGATCTTGGGGTGCTGGCTCATGGCGTCGGCCAGCGTATTCCCGGCCTCCACGTCGTAGAGCGTGTCCTGTACCGCCTTCTTGAGCACCGCGTTCTCGGTCTGACGGGCCAGGATATCGAGGGCCTGGACTAGCGGCAGACCCGCGTTGATCATCGTGGCGAACTGACGGGTGAAGATCACGATTTCCCGCGACTTCACCTTCTTGCGCTGTGCGAATGAGATGTCCTTCGGCTTCTCCCGTACCGAAACGGGTATCAGCTTCTGCCGGCGCAGATACGCGATGACGTGGTCTTTGCTCGGGAGGTCGATCTCGGAGCGGCGAATATCGCCGCCGACGGTCCGAGCACTATAGGTCCAGACCGGCATCAGGTCTCTCCAGGGATCAGTCGTTTTGGCCACACCGCCCCGAACGAGCGGCTCGCTTCACCGTCAGTCTTGTGACTCAATGTCTTGATAAAGAGGTCGACCGGCCGCTGGCCCCCGCATCTTCCACCCATCGTCCGCCGGCGGCCGGTCTTGGACCTCGATTCCGTTGTCGTGGCTTGCGTAGCCACAGCCCTTAGTCGCAATCACGGTGCCCACCACACCGACACCGGACACTCTCTTATCAAACCGTTGCATCGACTCGTGTTACGAGCGTCGCCCACCTGGTACGCTATCCGAGTCGCGTGCCCAACTCCCGCCTCGCGATTCGCGAAGGGTCGGCGCGTTTCGCCCACTCCCCGCGGGGCGTCGTCACTCATGGCAAAGCACGCCTCAGCTGGCCGCCGCCACCGGAGCTCCTACCATGCGCTTCAACTCGGTCTGGTCGGAGCTCACGCGCAGGCATTCCTCGAGTGCTACCTCGCGCTGTACATAGAGCTGGTAGAGCGCGTCGTTCAGCGTCTGCATGCCGAACTTCTTTCCGGCCTGCATCGCGGAGTAGATTTGGTGCACCTTTTCCTCGCGGATCAGCGCCCGGATCGCGGGCGTTGCCACTAGGATCTCGCACGCCATGGACCGTCCGCTGCCGCTGGCTTTCGGGAGCAGTACCTGCGTGACCACGCCTTCGAGCACGAAAGCCAACTGCGCGCGT
This sequence comes from Gemmatimonadota bacterium, assembly GCA_039588215.1. Classification (GTDB taxonomy): domain Bacteria; phylum Gemmatimonadota; class Gemmatimonadetes; order Palauibacterales; family Palauibacteraceae; genus JBDHAC01. The sequence continues at coordinate 23,165 of JBDHAD010000042.1, read as the reverse complement.
ACCTGCTCCTGTTGGTGCGCGGGGAACACGTCGATCACGCGGTTGATGGACTCGGCGGCCGAGTTCGTGTGCAGCGTCGCGAACGCCAGGTGCCCGGTTTCGGAGACGGTCAGCGCGGCCTGGATCGTCTCGAGATCGCGCATCTCCCCGATCAGGATCACGTCCGGGTCCTGCCTCAGCACGTACTTGAGGGCATTGGGGAAGCTCTTGGTGTCGCTTCCGACCTCGCGCTGGTTAATGATGCACTTCTTGTGGAAGTGCACGAACTCGATCGGGTCCTCGATCGTCATGATGTGGGCGGAGCGCTCGTTGTTGATCTTGTCGATCATCGCGGCGAGCGTCGTCGACTTACCCGAGCCCGTCGGTCCGGTGAGCAACACCAGGCCACGCGGCTTCTCGGCCAACCTCTGGACGATCGGAGGCAGACCCAGCTCCTGGAATCCCAAGATCTCGAACGGGATCTGTCGGATCGCGCACCCGATGCTCCCGCGCTGCTTGAACACGTTCGCCCGGAAGCGGGACACGTTCTCGATCGAGAAGCTGAAGTCGAGCTCGTCCTCCTGCTCGAAACGCTTCTTCTGCTGCTCGGTCAATACGGAGTAGGCCAGCGACATCGTGTCCTTGGGCCGCAGTATCGTGTCGACGCCCGCGTCTATAAGCGAACCATCGATCCTGAACTTCGGCCGCTCCCCGACTGTCAGATGAAGATCCGACGCTTTCCGCCGGACCATGTCATCCAGCATCGCGCGCAGGCTTACGGACGTTCCCTCTTCCATTTGGGTCCTCTCGTTCCCGTGAAATCGAACGACGCCCGACTAGAGCGCCGTCTCCTTCAGCACCTCGTCCAGGGTCGTGATTCCACGCTTCACCTTGATCAATCCGTCCTGGCGAAGCGTGATCATGCCGTCCCGGGTGGATTGTTCCTTCAGCTCATCGGAAGAGCCGCCCTGCAGGATCATGCGTCGCAGCGTCGGGGACATCCACATCACCTCATAGAGTCCCTGACGCCCCGCGTAGCCCGACCCACCGCACGTGTCGCACCCTTCTCCACGGTAGAAGACGTAGTCGCCCAGCTCGTGCTCCGGGATCCCGGCCGCACGAATGATTTCGGGGAGATGGGTCGCCTCGGCCTTGCAATTGAGGCAAATGCGTCGAACGAGCCGCTGCGCTGTGATCAGGTTGACGGCCGCAGCCACGTTGAACGCCTCGATGCCCATGTCGACCATCCGCGTGATCGTGGACGCCGCATCGTTCGTATGAAGGGTCGAGAGAACCAGGTGCCCGGTCAGGGCGGCCTTGACCGCGATCCCACCTGTTTCCAGATCCCGGATCTCACCCACCATGACGATGTTCGGGTCCTGTCTCAGGAACGCGCGCAGAGCCGAAGCGAACGTCAGTCCGATCTGCGGTCGAACCTGGACTTGGTTGACGCCACGCAGGTTGTATTCGACCGGATCCTCGGCGGTCATGATGTTGACCTCATCCGTATTGATCCGATTGAGGGCGCTGTACAGCGTCGTCGTCTTACCCGAACCGGTCGGACCGGTCACCAGGACCATCCCGTACGGGTTGGAGATCGCATCCAGGAACGCCTGCTCGGCGACCGGCTCCATCCCGAACGCCTCCAGGTCCAGCTGCAGCGTCCCCTTGTCCAGGATGCGAAGGACGATTTTCTCGCCGAACAGGGTCGGGAGCGTGGACACACGAAAGTCGATCACGCGCTTCCCGATCTTCATCTTGATCCGACCGTCTTGCGGAATTCGCCGCTCGGCGATGTTGAGGTCGGCGAGGATCTTGAGGCGCGATGTGAGCGCAGCGGTCATGCGCCGTGGCGGCTGCATGATCTCCTGCAGCGCCCCGTCGACCCGGTAGCGCACCCGGAGCTCGTGCTCGTACGGCTCGACGTGGATGTCCGAGGCACCTCGGCGCAATGCATCGCCGAGGATTCCGTTGATGAGCTTGACGATCGGTTCTTCTTCCACCTGCGCCCGCAGGAGCGCGGTGGAGTACTCTTCGTCCTCGTCCTCCGAGACGACCTCGACGTCCTGCTCCTCGAGCTCTTCGAGCAGCGAGCCCAATTGCTCGCTCACCACCTCGTAGTGGCGATCGATCATCGAGCGGAGCGAGTATTCGCCCGCCACCACGGGTTCGATGTCGAAGCGCGTGATGAACTTCAGATCGTCGACGATATTCAGGTTGGACGGATCGGCCATCGCGACGGTCAGCGTCCGCCCGACGCGCCGCAGAGGCAAAACGAAGTGCTTGTTTGCAAAATCCGCTGGGATGAGATTCAGGATCTTGGCGTCCACTTCCACCTGGGAGAGGTCGACTGCGGGGACGCCGAACTGCTGGCCGTAAACGCGGGTCAGGTCATTCTCGTTCATCAGCCCGAGCGATACCAGACACATCCCGAGACGGGCTCCGGACTCCCGCTGTTCCGCCATTGCCTTCTCGATGGCCTCCAGCGAGAGGAGCCCTTGGTCGAGCAGATGCTGCGCGACTTTCCGCTCGGTCGCGGACATGTTCTTCGTGTCGAGCGGTTGGGTCTCGAGCGTCATTCGCGCTCCGCGTCCTTCACTCGTACAGACCTCGATTCGACGGCTGAATGCACGTCACCGTACGACGGGATTCTCAAGAAGCATGCCTCTCATGGAGCGGCCCAGCGCACGGTTTGTCAGCCGTTTACGTGTTCCCCCAACGGCGGACACGGTCCGGCGGATCTCGGTCCGCACGGACAAGACGTCTCACCTGTCAGAGAGGCAGATCCGCTCGCGCAGCCGCTCGAGGAGACGAGGACCGATCCCCGACACCCTCATGAGCGCCTCCGGGTTATCGAAGGGCCCCGCAACGTCGCGACTCTGCACGATTCGCCGTGCGAGAGCCGGACCGATGCCGGGGAGCGCTCGTAGCGCGGGCTCGCTGGCCGTGTTCGGGTCTACGCGATCATCGGCCTCACACCCGCCCGTGGGCGGTATACGCGTCCGAGGGTCCAGCTCCGTGATTCGTCCGTCGACCGTCAGGAAGGGGGCGATACGGGCGTAGGTCGCGGGCCCGATCCCCGGCACTCGCATGACCGCCTCCGGGCTCTCGAACGCCCCACGAGCCCGTTCCTCCACTATGGCGCGGGCTCGGGCCGGTCCGATTCCCGGAAGTCGCCGAAGTTCTTCCTCGGGCGCCCGATTCGGATCCAGTCTTTCCTCGCTGGCGAGCGGAGTGAGGGCTCGCTCCTCTCGCCGCAGCGCGACCTCGACGTTGCTCTTCAACCGCCCGGGGTGCGCGGAGAGAGATCCCCCAGCAGCCAAGGGTGAAGTGTCCGACGTGGACGCAGGCGATGCGGAGACCCAGGTCACGTCAGCTCGATTCGGTCCGATCGCCAGCCTGCCGATCGCTGCGAGACCGATCAGCCCAGCGGCTACGAGAAGCGCCTTTCTCTCGGTTCGGTTGAAGTCCGACACACACACCTCCGATCGAAAGCTGACCGACCGCTTTCAATCGCGTCTCAACGCACTCTTCCGTCCGCGAGGCGAGGCGGTATACTGGTTATCCATCTGCCGCGCACCGCCAGCCCTGCGAGAGAAGATGCCGGAGACGCCGGTTTTCTGTCTGGTTCGTCATGGTGAAACTGACGCCAACGTCGCCCGCCGGTTCGCCGGCTGGAGCGACGATCGCTTGAACGAGCGAGGGCGACGGCAGTGCGCCGATCTCGCTGGCCGCCTCGCGGGGCTGGGAATCGAGGCCGTGTACACGAGCCCGGTTCGGCGAACCGTTGAGAGCGCGGAGATCGTCGCGGCCGAGCTGGGTGCGCGCGTTCTAACCGTACATGACCTGCGTGAGATCGACTTGGGGCCGTGGAAGGAACTCACCGCGGTGGAGGTCGCTGCCAGGTGGCCGGCCGAGTATTCGGCCTGGCTGGGTGCACCACATCGATTTGCCCTCAAAGGGAGGGAGGCGCTTTCCGACGTGCAGGAGCGAGCGCTGGCGGCGCTGGACCAGATGGCGCACGCGCAACTCTCCGCCTTCGATGCACCGGCCCTCGTAGTCAGTCATCTGGCGGTGTTGCGGGTGCTGTGGCTGGCGGCAACGGGCCGTGGGCTCGCCGAGTACCACCGGGTGTCCGCTTCACATTGCGAGGTCTTGCCGGTTCGGTGGATCGGCCGCGCTACGATCGAACCGTACCCGATGGACGAAGCGGCCACGAACGCGACGTCTTAGAACACGAAGGTGATCTCGGCCCATCCCGCCACGGGACTCCCGTTGCGCCGCGCGGGGCGGTATTCCATGCGGCGGACGCGATTGACGATCTCGCGGTTGAATCCGCGGTGTGGAGTTGGCGGGTCGAGTTCGACCTCGCCCGTGGGTCTCCCCCACTCATCCACAAATACGCGAACAGTCACCTCCATCCCGCGCACGGCTTCCGGCGGGTCCCAATGCGGCACGATCGAGCGGGGGATGGGTGACGTGTAATCACCCCCCGAGCCGTCGCCCTCCCCAGGGCCGAAGAGACCGGTGTCCGACCCGGGCATTCCACCGGTGTTGGCCGTCGGCTCGAGCGTCAGACCCTGGAGGACCACGGGTGGCTGATCGTACGCGACGTCCGGTGCATCGATGACCAGCCTAGGGGTGGGTGGTGGTGGGATCTCGACGCGCGAGTGAAGGGGCAGCTGGACCGCGTGCATCGAGCCGCCCCCCGGAGCGACCGCGTACGCCCTGCTCACTACGGGGCTCAATTCGAGAAGCGGCACGTCCCCGCGCCACAGGAGGAAGACGGCGAGGTGCACAGCCGTGGACAACAGCATCGCTGTCGCCCAAACCGGACGTGCTCGCCTCGAGGATCTCACCGACGCGAGCGGGGTCGGTGTCGATCTCTTTGGGTCCATGCCTCAGCTTGCCCGTCTTCCCGGTCCCGGTTCATCGCGAGCCGCGGTCTCAGTCGCCGGAGATCATCCACGGCGACGGGCACCCCATTCGGCTCCCACCTACCTCCTACGACCCTCGAGGAAGGGGTGTTCCCCCCGCTTGCCGCGCCTCCGCCCGCCCAGACACATTGCGGGTCGCTGCTCGACTCCAGTGGGTCGCGCGCGACCCACCTGCGGTGGGTACCCCTCTTGCCGCGGGCAGACCAGGAACGAGGAGGAAGGCGATGCCGTGCGCATCGTCGACGACGAGTGACGCCGTCTGCATCGGCTACCCCCACGCGCCCTCCGGGTTACGGCGGCGTAACGTGACCCGCTGGAGTCGAGCAGCGACCTGCATAGCGCGCCCCGGCGCCATTCTGGCGCCACGGGTGGAGAGGAGCTGATCGCACGAGCATGAAAGCGATTGTCAAGCCAGATCCGGCCCCTGGACTCGTGGTGACCGACGTCGCCGAGCCGGAAATCCGCTCCGATGAGGTCCTCATCAGGGTGCGGCGGGCGGGAATCTGTGGAACGGACCTGCATATTTATCAATGGGACGAGTGGTCCCAGAGCCGGATCAAGCCTCCGCTCGTGCTCGGGCACGAGTTCATGGGAGAGGTGGTGGAGGTCGGATCGCTGGTCAGCAACATCAGAGTGGGTGATCGAGTGTCGGCCGAGGGTCACCTCGTGTGCGGCCACTGCGAGTTGTGCAGGACCGGGAACGCGCACGTGTGCCGCGAGATCGAGATCGTCGGGATCGACCGGCCCGGGGCTTTCGCGGAGTTCGTGCCCGTCCCAGCCATCAATCTCATCCCGATTCCAGATTCGATCTCGGACGACCACGCGGCTCTGTTCGACCCGCTCGGGAACGCGTTCCACACCGTGCTCCACACCGAGGTGGCCGGGCGGATGGTCACGGTGATCGGCTGCGGTCCGATCGGGCTGTTCGCGGTGGGAATCGCCAAAGCCGCGGGGGCGGCCACAGTCGTGGCCGTCGAGCCGCACGATGAGCGCCGTGCGCTGGCGGACCGCATGGGAGCGGACCGAAGCCTGAATCCGCTGACCGACGACGTCGATGCCGTGGTGGCCGAGCTCTCGCGCGGCTATGGATCGGATGTCGTGTGCGAGATGAGCGGACACCCCGACGGAGTCCGCACCGCGTTCCGCGTATGTCGTAACGCGGGTCACGTCCAACTCCTGGGACTTCCACGTGGTGCGATCGAGATCAACCTGGCGCGTGACGTCATCTTCAAGGGGCTGCACGCGTACGGGGTCGTCGGGCGCCGCATGTACGACACGTGGATCGAGATGAGGAACTTCCTGGCGGCCGGGCTGCTGGATATCGAGCCCGTCATCACGCACCGCCTGCCCCTCGATCGATTCGAGGAGGGGATCCAGGCCATGGAGAATGGCGACGCGGCCAAGGTCGTACTGTCGCTCGATTGAGCCAGCTCGCCGGGGACTCGAGCGGGTCGTGCGCTTGGGTCGGGTGAGCCGAGGACAAGGACGTGGGCGAGCCCTCGGGCTTGCCTTTCTGACCGCCATGGCGGCGTCCGCGTGCTGGCGAACGGGTGAACCGACCCCCGGCCCTGGCCTCGTGACGTGGGCGGCATATCCCGAGAGCGTTCGCGTCGGCGAGCTGTTCTCGTTCGAGTTCGCCGGGCCTGTCTCGGCCACCGCGTGCGGCCGGTTGGATACCGCGTATCTGGCGGTCTCCGAAGGGCAGATCCGGCTCTCGGCCACCCGCAGCACCTTCAGCGCGGTGTGCGCGCCACAGAGGGTCAGCTTCTACGAGGCCCGGCCGATTCGCATCGAGCGACCGGGCGATTACGCGGTGAGGACGGTCGAGGGCCTCCATCTGGGGACACTGATCGCCACGGAGGAGGGATCGTTCTCGCGGATGCGCGCGGTGGGCGAAGGAACGCTTCGGAGTGTGGCGGGGTGTTGGCTGTTCGGCCCCGGGTGGGCCGCCAATCAGAGGCCGTTCGCCCTCCTGGGAGCTCCGGATGAGATCCGTGCGCAGGCCGGGAGCGATCGCGTCGTACACGTCGAGGGCACGCTCCTGGGCTTCACCCTTTGCGGTTGGTACGGTTCGCGGCCCAGCATTCGGGTGGACACGGCTTGGATTACGGATAGAACCAGCGCGGACTATTACCGTGAGGACTCCTAGCGCAAGTCGCTGACGACGTGCTAAACGCGGCACCCATCGCGCGCCGGGCGGCCACCGGACGGTTGCCGGGGGGTGCAGACCGGAGAGATACCGATGACTCTGTACGAGGAGACGGACGTGGCGACTTCGAGCGTGAACCGCGGCTTCGAAGAGCGGCTCGACACCGAGCTGCGGGACATGAAAGAGCGAGGAGTCCTCAAAGAGCTCGTCTACATCATGGGGCGGCAGTCCGCCGTAGTGGACCTGGATGGGTACGGAGAAACGATCAACCTCTGCTCCAACAACTATCTGGGTCTGTGCGATGAGCCGGCCGTGATGGATGCAGTGAAGGCGGGCACGGACCGCTATGGAGCCGGCACCTCCTCCGTTCGCTTCATCTGTGGCACCTTCGACATCCACCGGGAGCTGGAAGCGAAGATCGCCGACTTCATGGAGACCGAGGCGGCGATCACCTACACGTCTTGTTGGAACGCCAACGAAGGGCTCTTCGCGCCCCTGCTCTCTCCCGAGGACGCGCTCATCAGCGATGAGCTGAACCACGCTTCGATCATCGATGGCATCCGGCTGTGCAAGGCACAGCGCAAGATCTACAAGCATATGGACATGGATTCGCTGCGGGAGGCGCTCGAGTCCTCACGCGACGCGCGTCATCGCTTCGTGATTACCGACGGTGTGTTCAGCATGGAGGGGGAGATCGCGCCGCTCCCCGATATCCGCGAGCTGTGCGATCGGTACGACGCGATCATGGCGATCGATGATTCGCACGCCAGCGGAGTGTTGGGAGACACCGGACGGGGCACGCCGGAGCATTTCGGGATGCACGGTGAGGTCGACCTCGTCACCTCGACGCTGGGCAAGGCTCTGGGCGGCATGGCGGGAGGGTTCACGGCCAGCAGCCGGTCGGTGATCGAGTACCTCGTGCAGCAATCGCGTACGCAGTTGTTCACGAACGCGATGCCCCCCCACTCGTGCGGTGGCGCCCTCGCCGCGATCGAGCACCTGGAGAACCACCCGGAGCTCATCGCCAAGCTGAGGGACAACACGGCCCATTTCCGCGAGGGACTCGAGGGACTCGGGTACAAGCCGATCGAGGGAGAGACACCGATCATCCCGGTGATCATCGGCGAGACGGCCGTGGCCATCTCGCTCAGCCGGCAGCTTCTCGACGAAGGCGTTTTCGTGATCGGCTTCGGTTTCCCGGTTGTCCCCAAGGGCCAAGCCAGGATCCGCTGTCAGATCTCGGCCGGTCACGAACGCGAGCATCTGGATACGGCGCTCACCGCGTTGAAGACGGTGGGGGAGCGCCTCGGTATCATCTAGCATCTAGCGGACGGCTGAAACTTCTCCGATCCGCTTTGGAGATCCGACTGGAAGATCCTGAATCACTACTCATCGGAGGTCGTACGTGCGGGAAAGCATAGCAATGCCCGACGGCATTCTGATCGCCCCATCTATACTCGCGGCTGACTACGCGCGGCTGGGCGAACAGGTGCGAGCCGCGGAGGAGGCGGGTGCGCGCTGGTTCCAGATCGACGTGATGGACGGGCATTACGTTCCCAACATCAGCATCGGTCTCCCCGTGCTCGAGTCTCTGCGCCCGGTCACCGACGCGTTCCTCGATGTGCACCTCATGATCGATAACCCCGAGGCGTTCATCGATCCGTTCGCGAAGGCGGGGGCAGACCTGATCACGATTCACCAGGAAGCGTCCACCCACCTGCACGCGGATATCCACCGGATCCGGGATCTAGGTGTGCGTGCCGGCGTCGCGATCAACCCCGCCACGCCCGTCGAGACTCTGTCGGAGATCCTGCCGTTCGTGGATCTCGCGCTCGTTATGACGGTAAACCCGGGATTCGGCGGGCAGGCCTTCATCGAGTCGGCGCTGCCCAAGGTCGAGACCGTGCGCCGAATGGCTGCCGAGCGCGGGATTCCGGATTTCCCTGTCCAGGTGGACGGCGGAATCGACCCGAGCACCGCCCCGCTCGCCGCAGCGGCGGGCGCGAGCGTGTTCGTTGCCGGGTCCTCCGTTTTCCGCGGAACCGGGGATGTCGCGGCCAACTTCCGCGCCCTCGTGGAGGCGGTCGCGGTCCGGGTCTGACGGGCGTACTCGCAGCGGGCGACCTGGCCCCCGTCCCCGAGTCGCACCGTGGGCCGCCACACACGCACGCCGAACGGGTAAGGAAGGGCATGCCGACCGCGAAGATCTCCATCCCGACGCCTTTGCAGCCGTGGGTGGACGGGCACGCGCGCGTCGTGATCGAGGGCGAGACCATCGCGGAGGTCTTCGAGGGCCTCCTGGAGAGCCACGCGGAGCTGCGGCGTCTGTTGCTCGATGAGACCGGCGCGGTGCGCCGGCACGTGAACGTGTTCGTCGGCCGAGAGCAGGTGCGCGACCCGATGCGAGCCGAGGTTCGATTGGAGGAGGATTGCGAGATTCGGATCGTTCCATCGATGGCCGGTGGGTGACACCGTGTCCGGAAGAGGTCTGGTGACGGAGCCAGGTCTCACGGACACGGAGATCCGGCGCTACAGCCGTCAGCTCTCGCTGGCCGAAGTCGGCCTCGAGGGGCAGCACCGGCTCAAGGACGCGAGTGTACTGCTCATCGGCGTCGGGGGATTGGGATCGCCTGCCGCCCTGTACCTGGCCGCCGCAGGCGTGGGCCGCCTGGGGCTCGTCGACCACGACCTCGTCGACCTGACGAATCTGCACCGTCAGCTGCTGCACGATACACCCTCGGTGGGCCAGCCCAAGCTCGTGTCCGCGCACTCCCGGATCGAAGCGCTGAATCCCGAAGTCGAGGTGGTGCGATACGAGACCCGGTTCGAGTCAGCCAACGCGCTCGATATCCTGCGCGGCTGGGACCTCGTCGTGGATGGGAGCGACAATTTCCCAACGCGTTACCTTGTCAACGACGCCTGCGTCCTCGCGGGAGTGCCGTTCGTGTACGGCGCCGTCCTCCGTTTCGAAGGGCAGGCCTCGGTGTTCGGCGTGCGTGGCGAGCCCTGCTATCGATGCCTGTTCCCCGAGCCTCCACCTCCGGGACTCGTCCCGAATTGCGCGGAAGCAGGCGTTCTCGGCGTACTTCCGGGGCTCGTGGGCTCCATCCAGGCGACCGAGGCGATCAAGCTCATACTCGACGAGGGGGACACGCTCGCCGGCCGGCTCTTGCTGATCGATGCCCTGCGCATGGAGTTCCGCGAATTGAGCATCCGCCGTGACCCCGCGTGTCCGGTGTGCGGGGACGAGCCGAGCTTGACGGAGCTCATCGACTACGAGCTCTTCTGCGGGGAAGCTGCGGTCGACGAGCCGGGAACGGCATGCCCGGAGATCGACGTCACCGAGCTCCGGCGGCGATTCGACGCGGGCGAAGCCTATCAGCTCCTGGATGTCCGAGAGGGCTACGAGCTGGGAATTTGCAGCCTCGAGTCGGTCGGAGCCCATCACATTCCACTGGCCGCGCTGCCACAGAGGCTGGATGAGCTGCGGGTGGACGAGCCGCTGATCCTGATGTGTCGCTCGGGGGCGCGCTCGGCACAGGCGGTGGCGTATCTGCGAACGATGGGGTTCGAAAACGCGGTAAACCTCGCGGGGGGCATCCTGGCCTGGGCCGAGCGAGTCGATCCCGACATGCCGACGTACTGACCCGCAGTGGCCGCGCGATCCTGGCACCCGCCGACCAGCGGCCCTCCGGCGGCGGTCTAGTCCGCCGGAGGCCAGCGGCGCGTCACCCGACCTGACGACCCGAGGTCAGGCGTCGAACGTGACCTGAAGAACTTCGTCGACGGCCGCCAGCGCCCGGAGCTCCGCGATGAAGTCTGCCGGTAGCTCGTCGTCGACCGAGATGACGCCCAGCGCTCGGCCCTCGGCCGCTTCACGACCCAGGTGGTACCCGCCGATGTTGATCCCCGCGGCACCGAGTCTCATCCCCACCTCGCCGACCACTCCGGGCACGTCGCGGTTCCGAACCAGCAGCAGCACCCCCTCCGGTACGGTATCGACGTGGAAGCCCCCGATCTGCACGATGCGCGGGTGGTGTCCCTCGCCGAGCAGCGCTCCTCCCACGACGGTCTCCACGGCGCCGTTCCGCGCCCGCAGCTCTACGTAGTTGGTGTAGTCGGCCACCTCGCCGATCCGGACTCTTCCCACGTCGATTCCTCGCTCACTCGCGATCGCTAGCGCGTTCACGAGGTTTAGGGGCATGTCCACGGTCGAGGAGAGGAAGCCCTCCAGAGTCGCCGCGGCCAGTGGGCGCAGGATGCTGTCCAAGGGGCCGGCGTATCCAATGTCCAGCCGCTGAGCGCACCCATCCGTCAGCGCAGCGAGGAGCCGGCCGAGCCGGGTGCCCAGCGAGAGGACAGGCCCCATGCGTTCGCGGTCCGCCAGGCTCACGTGCGGAGCGTTGAGGGCCGCGCCGAAATCGGCGGACACGAGAGCGTCGCGGATCGCCCGGGCGATCTCGCGCGAGACTTCACGTTGGGCCTCGTCGGTCGACGCGCCCAGATGAGGAGTCATCACCAGGTTCGGAGTATCTCGGAGAGGGCTCTGCGCGGGGAGCGGTTCCTCCGCATACACGTCCAGCCCAGCCGCACCCAGCTGCCCGGATCGCAAGGCTTCCGCGAGCGCCGCCTCGTCCACGAGCCCACCCCGCGCGGCGTTCACCAGGATGGCGTCTTCCTTCATCCGGGCGAGCTCGGCCGCGCCTATCATGCCTCGAGTCGTGTCGTTGAGCGGCACGTGCAAAGTCACGACGTCGGCGCGTTCGAGCAGCTCCTCCAGCTCCACGCGGTCGAGCCCCAGGTCGCTGGCTCGCTCCGGAGTCAGATAGGGATCGAACACGACGATCTCCATCCCGAACACCCGGCCGCGGCGGATCACTTCCGATCCGATCCGACCCGCACCGATGACGCCGAGCGTCTTGCCCATCAGCTGAGCCCCTCGCAACCGCTTTCGCTCCCAGAGACCCTCGCGCACCGAGCGGTCGCCCTCGGCAATCCGGCGCGCGGCCGCCAGCATGAGCCCCAACGCGAGCTCCGCCGTCGAGACCGTGTTGCCACCGGGCGCGTTGAGCACGGCGATCCCGCGCCGGGTCGCCGCTTCCAGGTCGATGTTGTCCACGCCGACGCCGGCTCGTCCGATCACCTCGAGCACATCCGCGGCCTCGAGCAACTCCGCGTCGACGCGCGTGCGGCTGCGTACGATCAGTCCGGCCGCGCCGCGGAGGGCCGCGCGCAGCTCATCTCGGGTCGACTCGGTATGATCCTCTACACTGAGACCCGGCTCGGACTCGAGTACGGCGAGGCCCTCGGGGACTACCGGGTCCGCGAGGACGAGCCGTTTCAGTCGCGGTCCGCCGCCGTTCAGATCTTCATCCTGGACGCTCCGCGCCTCCTGCACTGCCTGACTCATGTTTCCATCACCTCGTCGAGCACGCTCAGGAGCGCCTCCAACTCGTCCATCGTATGCTCTCCCATGTGCCCGATTCGAATCATCCCCTCTTTCAGCTTCCCATATCCGGGCGCGATCGTGTAGCCGCGCTCGCGCGCCGCTGCGGCCACGTCGGGGCCACGCAGTCCCGCTGGGAGCAGGATGGGCGTCAGGGCGGGCGAACGGTACCCCTCCGGTGCGAAGACCGAGTAGCTCTGGCCGGTCCGGGCGGAGAGATCGTCCACCCACGCGTACGTACGTTCCGCCATCCGCCGGTGGCGCTCCCAGCGCGCCTCGAGTCCTTCCTCCGCGATTCGGCTCAGCTGCTGATCGAGCGCGTAGAAGATCGAAACGGCGGGCGTGTTGGGCGTCTGCTGATGCCCCTGGAGTCGCTTCTCGAATTTCAGCAGGTCAAAATAGAACCCCCGGTGCTCCACTTCCTGCGCCCGGGCCAGTGCCCGTTCGGAGGCGACCGCGAGCGCCAAACCCGGTGGCACCGCAAGCGCCTTCTGCGAGCCGGTCAGCACGAAGTCCAACTTCCAATCCCGGGTTAGGACCGGAGCGGCGGCGAGCGATGACACGGTGTCCACGGCCAGCAGCACGTCGTCCAGCTGGTGCACGACTTCCGAGATCTCCGCCAGCGGGTTCAGCACCCCGGTAGAGCTCTCGGAGTGCACCACCGTCACCAGGTCGTACCGCCCCGGCTCCTTCACGAGCGCGTCGTGCAATGCCTGGGGCAGGTTGGGCTCGCCCCACTCCACCTCGAGCCGGTCGGCCGGCCGACCGCACGCCATCGCGATATCGTAGAACCGATGGCTGAACGAGCCGTTCACGAGACAAAGAACGCGTCGCCGGGTCAGGTTCGTGATCGCCGCCTCCATCATCCCGGTCGCGGACGAAGTGCACAGATACACGGGCCGATCGGTCACGAACAACTCCGACAACCGAGCTCCCATCCCCTGGATCAGTGCGCTGATCTCCGCGGTTCGATGACCGATGATCGGGCGCACCATCGCTTCCAACGTCTCCGGTCGGACTTCGGTCGGTCCGGGGAGAAAGAAGCGGCCAAAGCCATCGCTATGAGTCATTTGTGCTCCGTTCCGGTATGGCGGGCACCCACGCGGGCGCTCGATAGTCTCTCGTGTCTCGTCATGCCTCGCACTCGCGGCGGGCCGCTCGCTGCCAGACGCGGATGCGGGCGTCCGCGCCCGCCCGCGAGTCGCTGCGGCGGGCGCGAATCGCGGCGCGCACCTGCGCGGGCTCTGCCGCCGCCAGCTGGCAGATCGTTTCGAGACCGGCGGCCTCCAGCGCCGCGGCGTTCGGGGCTCCGATGCCGCGAAACAGGCTGAGGCGAGCGTGGTTGACCCAGCGCGCCGCCGTTAGGGAGTCGATCTCGATCCGACGCGCGAGATCGTTCGCTTCGATCTCGGCGACTGCATCCAGGCTCCGCAGGCCGGCGGCCCGCAGCCGCCCGTCGTCCAGCGTACTGAACCGGGTCGACCGCGCGCGGCCGGGATGGTACGAATCGACCGTCCAACGGTCCATGCCCTCCATGACCAGCCCGGAGAACAGGATGGCGCCGATCACGGCGAGCGCCAGGCGACGCCGCGCCCGGGGGCGCAGGTGGCCGTGCCCGCTCGCCCCCGAACGCACCGGGGACCCCGTCTCCCGCGGCACTCGCCACCCGTCGCGAGCGAGCCGCAGGTGCACCAGCGCGTGGTAGATCACGAAGCAGTCGAGGGCAAACACCGGAAAGCCCAAGTACCCGAGCAATGGCATCTCGAACAGCCTGGCCCCTTCCAGACCGGGCACCGTGTAGACCCAGCCCGGCCGGGCGATCGTGTTCAGCAGCTCCCACAGCAAGCCGATCACGGCCCCCGCCGCGAGGAGGCGCACGAGTCGGGTCGGCCGTCCTCGGGCCAGGTCCGCCACCAGCGATGTGGTCGGATCACGGTCGAGGTTGAATGGCTCCAGGAGGAGTGTCACCGAGCCCCAAATCAGCGGGAAGAAGAAGACGGGCTGCCAGGCCGCGAGCGCGGCGAACCCGGCTCCGATGAGCTGGAGCGTCCGCCCGTGCGCGGCGGGCCAGCGCAGCGGCGGACAGCGCCAGGCCCGCGCGAGCCGAAGGCGCTGCATGGCCTGGTAGCCCAGGAAGATGGCGGGCAGCACGGTCCCGAACGCGAGGACCGTACCGATCCGACGAATGATCAGATCCGGCTCGGCCATCACATAGTACCAGTTGGCCACCCGGAAATTGGCCAGCTCGAAGAGCAGCCAGACCGGAACGGACCACGCCAGCAGGGAGGCCGCGAAGCGGGGCCGCCCCAGCCAGGGCATCCGGCCTGTCCGGAGCCCCAAGATCGCGTCGAGACCGACCAGCGTAGCGTACCATGCGAGGTGGTAATACCAGGAGCCAAGTGGCCCTCGGTTCGCAAGCACCAGGGCCGTGGACGCGGCCAGCACAATGCTCGCCCCGACCATCACGAGCGTCAGGGTGACCCGCCGGCTCACCGGGGACGACCGATCTGTTGACGTGATCCCTCGCGGGCGAGATCTTCCGCCGCGACGGTCGTGGCGCGGTCTGAGATCGAGCGAAAGCTGATGCGATACATCACCATCACCGAGGTCCTTCCCGAGGACGTGCTCGAACGGGCAAAGGTCTTCTTTGGCGAACACTCGCGGTTGCGGGTGGCGGAGGAAACACCTTCCTCGATCACGTTCAGTGGTGAGATCGGGCTCGCCCGGTTTCGCGTCGACAGAGAGGGTGGGCACACCAACGTCCATGTCGAGACGGACCGCGTGGTCGGGCTGGACGTTACGGATCTCGCCAAGCGATTCCTGTACACCCTGGGGCACATCTGAGCCAGCATGGAAGAAGCCCACATCCCTGACGCGGCACCCGAGCACTCCGGAGCCGGCGCCGAGAGCGGCGATACGGTCGTCGTGCGCCTGGTCATGCCCGATCGTTGGCTCGAGCATGTCGTCGAGCTCGCACACTCGACCCGCGTGGCCGAGGCGAAGGAGCTCGGCTTACGGGAGATGCTGCTTCGAAGCTCGGACGATCCGGCCGACTTCTACACGGAGTACGCCGAGAAGCGGCTACAGGATGAATCGATCACTCTCGGCGAGCTGGGAATCCGGCCGCGGGAGATCCTGTCCATTCGGGCCTTCGATCTGGGTCATTATCCCCGCTTCGAAGGATAAGCTCGAGGCACAGGCGGAAGCCGGCAGGCGACCCCAACCCACCGGCGACCCTCGCCTACAAGCGGATCGGCGACGGCCCACCTCCCTCGGGTGGTGATTGCCGCCCCAGGTACGAGCGGGTCTCCCGCAGGACGATCCCTGAAAGCAGCAGCAATCCGATCAGATTCGGGAGCGCCATCAGGCCGTACATCATCCCCGAGAGTGACCACGCCAGATCCAGCTCGACCGTCGCCGAGATGGCGATCACCGTGACGAATAGGAAGCGGTAGGGACGGATCGCACGCTCGCCCGCCAGGTACACGAGACTCCGCTCCCCATAGTACGACCAGCCGAGAATCGTGGTGAAGGCGAACAGCGCCAGCCCGAACGTCACGATGAGGTCCCCCGCGCCGCCCAGTCCGGTGTGGAATGCGAGTTGGGTCATGTTGGCGCCCTCCCGGCCCGATTCCCAGGCACCGGTCGACAGGATCGCGAGTCCGGTGAAGGAGCTTACAACGATGGTGTCGATGAACGTCTGGGTCATCGAAACGAGCGCCTGACGCACCGGCTCTCGGGTCTTCGCGGCGGCGGCCGCGATCCCACCGGTTCCAAGACCCGATTGGCTCGACAAGGCTCCCTGCGCCGCACCGAAACGAGCCGCCTGAAGGACCGTGTACCCGAGCGCGCCGCCACCCACTGCGGTGCCCTGAAACGCGCTCTCGAACACCAGCGCCAACGTGTCGGGTAGACTCGAGATGTTGAGTGCGACCACGGCGCCGGCTCCCCCCAGGTAGAGGAGGATCATGATCGGCACGAAGACACCGGCGAACCTGCCGATGGTCGTGATTCCACCCAGGATCACAGCCGCGGCGAGAACCGCCACGATGATCCCCACGATCCAGGGCGGGATCCCGAAAGCGCCGTGTAGGGCGGCTGCCACCGCCTGCGATTGGACGCCGTTCCCGATCCCGAACGCCGCGAGCGCTGCGAAGCAGGCGAAGGCCAGCGCCAGGCCACGACCCAACCCACCTCGTATCCCATGCTCCAGATAGTACATGGGACCGCCCGCCTTTTCGCCGCGCGCGTCGGTCTCCCGAAAGCGAACCCCGAGGACGGCTTCCGAGTACTTGACCGCCATCGCGACCAGCCCGGTCACCCACATCCAAAAGAGCGCTCCGGGCCCGCCGGCCCCCAAGGCGACGGCCACCCCGACGATGTTGCCGGTACCCACGGTCGCCGACATCGCCGTCATCAAGGCCTGGAAATGCGAGACGTCCCCTTCGCCCCCCCTCTCCGACCGCTTCAGCAGCGCCAGCGACAGGGCCAGTCGAAGCTTCCGAACCTGGAGAGCACGGAGGAGAAAGGTGAGATAGAGACCGGCCCCGATCAGGAGGATCGGGAGCGGAATCGCCCAGATCCAATCATGCGCGGTGGTCACGATGCTCTGGATGGTCGAGCCTCCGTCGTCGGAGTCTGGTACCTGCCAACCTCTTCCGGTCCCGGCAAGCCGCGACTCTCACTTCGCTGCGGCCGAAAGGTTAGACGACGGCCGAGGGAGACGTCAACCATAGACAGGTCGGCCGGTGAAGTGTGTACGCGGCTGATTGACGCCGGCAGTCCAGGGCGCTAACCGTTGAAAGGGCTACCTCTCTCTCCCTAGAGCGCAGGAGCGCCGGTTGATTCGTACAGCACCCACAAGGTCATCCCGGGGCCGGTCCGGGTTCAGCGATGGCGGATAAACCCACGTCCCGGGACCTGACTCGGGTCTGCCACGCACTCGGGTACGCGGAAGCCCCCGAGCTGGTCGAGGACCTGGTCTCCGCGGTCGAGCGAGGTCATCACATCGCCATGATCGCCGCAGAGGGCTCGGGCTCGGAAGTGCTCTTCGGACTTGCCGCGGCTGGTGTCGTGGCTGACGGCGACGTGGGCCTCGAGGCTCTCGTATTGACCGCCACGCCGGAGCGCGCCGCGCGTTGTGCTCGGGCAGCCCAGGCGGTCGGCGCTTGCTGTGACCTGCAGGCGCTCGTGTGGCCGTCGAGAGCCGACGCCGAGCAGCCGGTGGATCTGCCAGCCGCTCATCTGGTCGCCGGACGACCGGAGCGGGTACTCGCCGCCATCAGGACCGGGCGGCTTGGACTGGGGGCCCTCCGGCTCCTCGTCATCGACGATGTGGTGGCGCTAGAGGATGCGTGGCCCGTCGTCGAGACGCTGCTCGACACGTGCACGCCGGATACACAGAAGATCGCCTGCGCCCACGCGGCGCACGCCCGGCTCGACGATCTGCTCGACAGACAGCTCCCGCGTGCCAGGCGGTGGCCCGAGGAACTCTTCCCGGGGCCGGGGAAGGAAGTCGCGGAGCCGAGCGAGCGCGACCCGATCGTCATGTACGCCCTCGCGGCGGGTGAGGAGGCTGGGCTTCAACGGATGGGGGAAGCCCTGCACGAGGTGGCTCGTTCTGGCCCATTGGACCAGGCGGTAGTCCGCTGCCTCACGGAAGAGGACGTCCTGCGCGTCGCGCCAAGCCTGGCGGCGGAGGGATTCCGTATTGTGACCGGGTCCTCGGAGGTCGGCGTCCGGGTGGGTGTCGAGCCGCCGGCGTCGGGCGACGACGTCGGAGTCGCAGTGGTGTTCGGCCTGCCGGCCCGCGTCGACATCCTACGGGCGGTCCTCGAGCGGGCCACGATCCGACTCGCCGTCGTCGAGACCCGACACGCCGCTCAGCTGAAGCTCATGGTTCAGCGGCTCGGCTGGCGATTGAAGCCAGTGGGGACGAAGCTGAGCGACGCCAATACCGATGACCTGCACCGGTTTCGCGCCGAGGTGCGGTCCGAGATCGGCTCCGCGGACCTGGGTGGACCGCTACTGCTCCTGGAACCGCTGCTGGAGGAGTTCGGAGCGGAACCGGTCGCGGCTGCGCTCGCTTCACTGCTTCGTGGCGGCCGCACCTCGGTCGTGGACGCGGGTGAGGCTGGGGACACGGCCACGACGGCACCGGCGACGAGCGTGGAGCGGGTGATGCGCCGAGCCTGGACCCGCGTGTTCGTTGGGGTGGGGAAGAGGGACGGAGCAGGTCCCGGTGACCTGGTCGGTGCCATCACCGGAGAGACCGGCACCCAGGCGGCGCAAATCGGGCTGATTGAAGTGCGTGGCAGCTACTCGCTCGTGGACGTGGATTCGCAGGTGGCGGATGAGGTCGTGCGAAAGCTCCACGGGATCCGCATCAAGGGTCGAGACGTAACCGTGAGGCTGGATCGTGGCCGATAGCAGGCGCATCGGCCGACCCCGGTCA
The DNA here is from genome assembly GCA_039588215.1 of Gemmatimonadota bacterium. Taxonomy (GTDB): domain Bacteria; phylum Gemmatimonadota; class Gemmatimonadetes; order Palauibacterales; family Palauibacteraceae; genus JBDHAC01. Next base: position 4,200 of record JBDHAD010000042.1, on the reverse strand, counting down.
ATTCAGCGAATCACGCAGCCCTTTCCCGGCCCGGAAGCTCGCGGTCCAGGTCGCGGGGATTCGAATCCGCTCGCCCGTTCGGGGATTCCGGCCCGGTCGTGCTGCTCGCCGTCGGGCCTCGAACGTCCCGAACCCGGTGATCTTGACCTTGCGGTTCTTGCGAAGCGTGCGAGCGATGATGCCCCCGTCCGGATCGAAGAGGACCTCCACCGTCCGCTGCGCTTCGGCTCGGCTGAGCCCGGTGCCGGCGGCGAGCGCGTCGATCAACTCGGTCCTATTCACCTCGACTCCTGTGTCCGGGTTTCGCCCAGATGCTCCCGACTGACCAGACGGGTCGTGGCCCCGCCCATCCCCTAACGCGATGATCACGGGGCGTCAAGCCGGATGAACCGTTTCCGCCAGCGGGTCATCGCCGCAGCCGCGTTCATCCTCGCGCTAGTCACACTGGGGACGATCGGATTCGTACGCCTTCCCGGCTGGAGCCTCTCGGACGCTCTATTCATGACGGTCATCACGCTCTCGGCCGTCGGCTACCAGGAGATACACCCGTTGGACGAGGCCGGACGAGTCCTGGCCTCCTTCCTGATTGTAGGAGGGCTGACGGCGCTCGGGGTCTGGTTCGCGATCATCACTTCCGCCATCGTCGAGATGGATCTGGCGCACACCTTCCGAAAACGTCGGACGATGAAGACATTGGCCAAACTGAACAACCACATCGTGGTCTGCGGAGCCGGCCGTATGGGGCGTCAGGTCGTGAAGGAGCTCGTGAAGTCCCGCATGCCGTACGTCTGCATCGAACGAGAGGCGAGCCACGCGGAGTTGGTCCGCGAGATCGACGAGGACGCAGCCATCATCGAGGCGGATGCCACGCACGATGAGACCCTCGTGGAGGCCGCCATCGGGCGCGCTGGCGGCCTGATCGCAGCGTTGAGCGCGGATACCGACAATCTCTTCGTCTGTCTGACCGCGCGGGATCTGCAGCCGGGGTTGACCATCGTGACGCGGGCCTACGACGAGGACGCCATGAGCAAGCTGCACAAGGCGGGCGCCGATCACGTCATCAGCCCCAACATCTCCGGAGGCATCCGGATGGCATCAATGCTCCTGCGGCCGCAAGTGATGAGCTTCCTGGACGTCGTGACCCGCGGTGAGGATCTTGAGCTTCCTCTGGAGCAGGTTCCCGTCCCCGAGGACTCTCAGCTCGACGGACACACGCTCGCCGAGACGCAGATTCCGCAGAAGACGGGTCTCATCGTTCTCGCGATCAAACACGGAGAGGAGCGCTGGGAGCCGTTCATCTACAACCCGGGGCCGAACGAACAGGTGCGCGCCGGCGATGTGCTGATCGTGTTGGGCAAGACAGACCAGATCGACAGCCTGCGCTCGACCCTGGCGTGAACGAGTGGGCTCGCCGCCATCCGTGGCGGGCGGGCTTCACCCTGCTGGCGCTCGCGAGCGCCTCCTGCATAGTTCTCGTTTTCGCGACCCTTCCCCGGGTGCGCTCTCTCTCGACGGGGTGGCCCCGGCAAACCGCATATATGGAAGCCTGGCTTCGGAGCGATGCCTCCGGGACGACGCGGCTGGACTATCGTCCGGTCCCCCTGTCACGGATCCCGCAGTCGGTGCAACGGGCGGTGCTCGTCTCCGAGGACGCGGCTTTCTTCAGTCATGGCGGGTTCGACTGGTTCGAGGTGCGGGAGGCCGTGCGCGAGGCGTGGGAAGAGCGTGAGTTTCCGCGCGGCGCCAGCACGATCACGCAGCAGCTGGCGCGCAACCTGTTCCTCTCCCCGGCCCGTACCCCGTTTCGAAAGCTCCGCGAGGCCCTCATCGCCCGGCGACTGGAGGCCGCTCTCTCCAAGGCGCGTATCCTGGAGCTCTACCTGAACGTGATCGAGTTCGGCCGGGGTGTATACGGGGTCGATGCGGCCTCGCGGCGTTACTTCGGGGTGGGCGTGGAGAGCGTGGGCCGGCGAGAGGCGGCGGCACTGGCGGCGACGATCCCTTCCCCGCGACGGAACAATCCGGCGTCCGGGACCGTTTCCTTCCGTCGCCGAGCAGACCTCGCCTATCGGCGCGCGTTCGGGAACGGATCCGGGCGGATCGAGCCCGGGGGAGATGTCACGCTCCCTCCGCCTCCACGCGTGGATTCGGTCGCTCCGCCCGAACTGGACTCCGCGTTCAGGGCATCCCCGGACTCGAGTGCGGTACCTGCGCGGGATACCGCGCCATCGCGCGGAAAAGGCCGGGCTCAGGCTGCCGGGACGCTCTCCTCGACCTCGCCCGCCTCGAAGAACGGCGCCCATTTGTCTCTGGGGGACGGACGCGTCGCGAGGCTGACGACGATCAGGAGTGTCATGGAGATGAGCACGCCCGGGATCACGATGTAGTCGCTGGACGCGAAGTCGAACACCGTCCCGCCGAGCGTCATCGAGAAATCGACGCCCAAGCGATCCAGGATCGCGATTCCCACGATGCTGCCGAGCCCACCCGCGATACATGCCACCCCACCCTGCGGCGTGACCCGTTTCCACAGGAACGCCGCCAGCAGCGCCGGCGTGAGGCTGGCACCCACGAGCGAGTAGGCGTACAGCGCCATCGCGAGCACGCTCTGGAACTGAGTGAGCAGCACGAGCGCGAGCCCTCCGAACAGCACGACGAACGTGCGCTGCAGGTTCACCTTGGCTCGCTCGGAGGCGCTCGGGTTGATGAACCGCTCGTAGATGTCACGGCTCACGTTGGTGGACGGAACCAGCAAGAACGTGTTTCCGGTCGACAGCACGATCGCGACCGCAGACGACAACAGGATCGCCCCGAGGATGATCGGTAGCCCGTTACGCGCGATGTGCAGGATCACGGTCTCGGACGCGTCCCGTCCACCCATCCAGGTCGCGGTCGCCAGCTCCGGGTACACGGCCCGGCCGACAACCCCCAGGAGCGCGATCACGACCTCGATGACCACGATTCCGATCAGCATCCCGATGACGGCCTTGCGCGCGGCGTTCTCGTCCTTGGCCGAGAAGAACTTCTGATACATCCCGCTTTCGCCCAGAATGAGCAGGAACGTGGGCATGGCCACGCCGAACACCCACAGGATGTTGTGACCGCCGAGCGCCGTCGTGTGGGCAGCCGGGAGGGCCGCTGTCACCGCGCCGATCCCCCCGTTGGCAAACACCAGATAGGGCAGCGCCAGCAGCACCCCGAACGTGATGATGATCCCGTTGAAGATGTCCACCGTCACGATCGAGACCATCCCGGCGAGCGCCGTGAACAGGACGATGGTGGCCGCGGTGATCAGCATGCCCACCGTGGGCGAGATGGCCCCGTCGGTGACGATGCTGAGGATCCAGCCGCCCCCACGGAACTGGTAGGCGGCGATCGTCACGTAGGCGAGAACGATCGCCACGGTGCCCAGCAGGCGCGCGGCGGCATTGTACCGCTGCTCGAGCAGGTCCGGGACCGTGTACTTCGCGATCCGACGCACCCGGTGCGCGAGGAAGTAAGCGACCACGAGACCCAGCCACCCCCCGGAGGAGAACCACAGCTCGCTGATTCCGCTCCGGTAGGCGAGGCCCGCACCGCCAAACAGGGAGCCCGACCCGATCCACGTACAAACGAGCGTCCCTACCAGCATCGCCACGGGCACGGATCGGCCCGCGACCATGAAGTCCGCGTGGCTCTTGACGGAGCGGGACCGCCACAGGCTGACCGCGATGAGGATCAGCGGGTACGCGATGACCGCGATCACGAGCAGATTCATTCGATGACCCCCCGCTTGAGCAGGTTGTGGAAGGACCTCAGCCCTGGTCCGGGTCCATTCCCATGCGGCGTTTCAGCTCACGAAGCATCTCATCCGCGTCCGCCTCACGGCGTGCCCGCTCCGATTGGAAGTCGCGGGGGATGGGCTCTGAGGCGAGCGGATCCAGCTCTCTGTCCAGTTCCTGCCGCGCCGAATCGACATCGGTCTCGCGGCTCACCTTCTCGGCCATGCGGTCGAACGCGTCTACCGCGTCGAAGCCCGAGGTGCTCGTGTCGATCGCCTTCGCCCGTCGAGACTGGATTCCGAGCGAATCGCGTCGCGTCATCGCGTCCTTGAGCTGCGCGGTCATCTCCTCCACTTCATCGCGATGCTGCAGGATCTCGGCACGCGTGGCCTCCGCCTTCATCACGAGCACCTCCAACCGGTGACGGTGCTGTGACTCG
>JBDHAD010000041.1:0-54777 GCA_039588215.1 Gemmatimonadota bacterium | reverse complement strand
GAGCTCGGTCGCGTGCCGCTGCCCGTACCGGACCGTGAGGGCATAGGCCTCGTAACCCTCCGCCTGTGCGATGGCCAGCGTCGTCGTGGAATCCAGACCACCGCTCAGCAACACGACCGCGCGTCGCGACTCACCCCGGCTGACCTCCCGTGACTTCACGCCATCGGCGGCAGCTGCCGCAGCTGAACCCCGAGGTGGTCGCGAGCCCGCGGGCGGCCTTTCCTCGCCCATCGCCATAGATTCGTCAGGGTCCTTCATGGCCTGAATCTAACCCGGACGGAGTGGAGCGATCGATGCCCGAGCTTCCCCCCGAGGGGCCACTCCCTCGACCCAACGACCCGAACGAGGGGCGCGAGACGCTCAAGAGCGAGGCGATCCCCGCGCCTCACGTGCAGGTGATCACGCTTCGGGCGCTCGAGTTCACGTCGCTGTGCCCGAAGTCCGGCCAGCCGGATTTCGGACAGGTGATGATCGAGTACGCGCCACGCGAGCTGTGCATCGAATCGAAGGCGCTCAAGTTCTACCTGTGGTCGTTCCGGAACGTAGGCGCCTTCTGCGAGGATCTGGCTGCGCGGATCGCGGATGATGTCGTGTACGCGGTCGACCCGGCGTGGGTGGAGGTGAACGTCCACCAGAACGTGCGCGGTGGGATCGAGATCCTCGCGCGCGCGGAGCGAGGAGAGCGCTAGAGCGTCGCTAAGGGCGCGAGAAACGGGACACGAAAGCCCACACCTCCTCCGCCGCAGACACGATCGTCGTGGAGGGTCCGAGAACTCCCTCGAGGAGCGGGCGATGTACCTCGCCGGGCCAGCCGTGCCCCGCCCCGGTGAGCTGAAGGAGTCGAACCTCGGCGCCATCCGCGCACGGCGCCCACGTGTAGCGGGTCGCGGTATGTCCCTCGTCCCGGGTCCCGCGCCGCCCGCGGACGGTCTCGCCGACGTTCGGTTCGGACGGACACCCGTCGTGCCGGACCCACTTCGTCAGCTCTGTCGCGACCGCGTTGTGCTGCACCCGCCGGTTCGTGCCGGGGAAGGGAGGTCCGAGCCCGCCCTCGTATAACGCGCGAGGGTCGTCGGCGCTGTGGATGTGTAGAACCGGTAGCGTCGCGGATGGATCGAACGGTGCCAGGCTCATCGCGCCCCCCACCGGCCCGATCGCGGCGAATGTCTCCGTCGCTTCCACCCCCAGCCGGTAGGCCATCATGGCGCCGTTCGAGTGCCCGGTCGCGTACACGCGCGACCGGTCGATCGGCGTGCGCGCGGTCAGGTCTTCGAGCAGGGCGAGCGTGAATCCCACGTCATCCACGTCATCGTCCATCGCGGGACCGCAGCAGCCACCCGCGTTCCAGGTGAGCAGACGATTTCCGAGACCGCCGGTGCCGTGTGGGTGGACGGAGATGAACCCGTGCTCGTCCGCGAGGGCGTCGAAACCGGAGCCGCGTCTGAACTGCTCCCCGTTTCCGCCTCCCCCGTGGAACGCCAGAAGCACGGGTCTCGGGGTCTCCGGACCCGGCGGGACGTGGACCAGGTAAGTCCGCGTGCCGCCAGTAGCCACCCGCAGAGCGCGAGCGGCGTTTCGCGATTCATTCCCTCGTCTCCCGTACGCGTTCAGCGCGTATGCGCTCGATGATGTTCAGGGTACTTCGGAAAGGTTATCGTCCGACATGGAGGCTCGCGACAGGCACTCATCGAAGGCACTTAGCGAAGGCACTCAGCGATAGGGGCGATCCATGAGCCGTGATAGAGGCGATCCATGAGCCGTCCCGGCATGACCACCTCTGCCCGCTTCAAGTCCACGAGGTTCCGGCCGCTCCGGACCGAGGCCGAGCAGGTCAACCCCGGCGTGTACGGGGAAGAGCTCGCTCGGTGGCTCGCCGCGCGTCTCACCGAGACCGAGGGCAGTGAGCCGCGGGTCGATTACGAGGACTGGGCGTGGCTGGTCGAGCTCCGTGTCGGCGACGGGCACGCGTGGATCTTCTGCGCGAACGAGTACGGCTCCAATGATGTGTGGATGATCGACGTCCGCCCGCGCTCACGCTTGCTGGGGTGGTTCCGACGACCGGCGGTCACGCCCGACGAGCTCTTCGGCCTGTGCAATAAGCTGCACGTGATCCTGACCTCGGAGGCGACCATCACAGAGCTGGAATGGTTCCGCACGGGCAAGCGCGGCGCGGAGACCGAGCCGTCACCCCGGCCCGTCCGTACTGACAGCTAGACGCGGCGGCCGGCCTTCCTCTTGGGGTGTCAGTGACTGGTGTCTGGCTCGGCTATCGGACTCCGCGCTTGGTCCACACCAGGATGACCCCGCACCGTGACCCGAATCCCTTGTACATGGCGGGCGCGGTGGCGGCGTTCCGGTGCACCTCGATCCCCTCGATCATGTGACGCGGAATCGCCGCGATTCGGTTGAACGGATTCTCCCCCGGTGTGTTCGGTATGCCCTCGAACGAGGACGAGATCGGATTGCCGTCCAGGTACACCACCGGCGGACAGTTCAGGGACCTCGGGCCGCCGATCCCGCGCTGGATGTTGATCTCCCAGCAGTCCGTCTGTGACATCTGCACGGTCGGAATGCTGTCGCTGGCGAGCGGCGACGCGAGCGAGGAGGTGTACGGGCAGTTCGAGAGCCGTACGCCGGGGATCCTGCGGAAGGCGGTGATGATGTCACCAAACATCAGATCCTCGGCGCCGATGAATTCGCCCAGGCCCCGCTCCTTCCTCCGATAGAAGCCGGCCAGCTGCAGGTTCGTGAACGTCCGCTCGATCTCGACCTCGAGAGTGGGCAACTCGACCGGCCTGGTCTCCAGCGTGAACAACGCCAGGGTCACGGTGCCCGAGCTGAGATCGACGTCAGCGGTGTCCGACGCCATCCCGAGGTACTCCGTCACGACCCGGTGCCGCCCACGGGGTAGTTCCTGCATCAGGAACGTGCCCTCGGCGCCGGTCATCTGCTCGATCCCCGTCCCCAAGATCCTGACCCGCGCCCCGCTGAGTGGCTGGTCGTCCTCCGCCGACTTCACCACGCCCTGCAACGCCACCGTCTCGTCGGGGTCCGCGCGGGAAGCCGTCAACGCCGCGCCCGAGACCTCGAGATCCAGGGTCACGAGGGAGCCCGCGGGGACGTCCTGGGTCACCGGCTCGCTCATCTTGTCCGGTCCGGAGGCCTGCAGCTGTAGGGCGGGAGCGGGGACCACGCCGCACACGAGGAATGCGCCGTCGCCGTCCGAGCGGAACGCCCTGGCGGCGGCGCCCTCACCGGGGCGGAGCCAAACGATGGCTCCCGCCACCGGTTCTCCCGAGACATCGTCGACCACGTTCCCCAGCAGGACCGAATTCGATGCGTCTTCCTGGACTTCGGCGGGACACAACTGCGCGGCCGCCCAGGCGGGAGTGTGCTCCAGGCTCACCGACGTCAGGTCTTCGGCGAAGACGTCGACGGTGAGTTGGGGGTCGGGCACGCGCGACAGCCGCGGATCGGGGTGTCGGACGCCGATCGCGTATCGGCCGGGTGGCACGAGGTCCAGGCGAAAACGCCCCACCTGGTCCGACCGTGTGGCCAGGTCGGTGGTGCCGACCAGGTAGACCTCTGCGTTTGCAAGCGGTGTGTCGGAGCCATCGGTCACCGACCCGCTGAGCGTGCCGTAGTCGGCGAGCGCGACGGTGCTCCCGTCGCTCAGCTCGACCTGGGTGACTTCGCCACCCTTTTCCCGGAATCCCACCACGTCGGCCACCAGACCGCCACCGCGCTCGTGGATCGGGGTCCGAATCCACCATCGCGCCACGAACCACGCCCCCGAGGGCAACCGCTGGAACTCGAGACGTCCCGTCGCATCGCCCCTGCGGGGCAGGTTTACGAGCATCAACCCGGTATACTCGAAGTCGAGGTCCAGGAGCTCGCCGGTCTTCGCGTCCAGCCACAGCGCGCCTTCGACGTCGGGGACGGTCCCGCGGTCTATCGGCTCGAACCTCAGGCCGACCTGGCCCGCCCGCTCACGGGTGCCCTCTGCGAGCGCGAAGCAGTGCTGTTCTCGAAACGCGTCCGAGAGCAGCGTCCGGACGTCCAACCCGTAGTACAGGTAGCCGCCTTCGGTCCGCTGCACGTATCCAGCCTCGGCCAGCTCATCCGCGGGCAGGCCGATGAAGGACGTCCGACCCGTGATCCACTTGGTGTCGCTCTCGTCTCGCCCGACGCTCCGGTGCCGGGTGTCGAGGTTCCTGACCCAATCGCGGAGCTCGAAGCGCAAGCTGCGGCCCGCCTCGGTCCACCGGGTCACGTCGAGCGCCTTGCGGGCCTCATCCCAGGCCAGCAGGAACTCCTCGTCCGCCGCCCCGCACTGACCTTCCACCGACACGTGCAGCTCGGTCAAGTCCACCGGTGCGATGCGCACCTCGAGACGCCTCGTCACCGTCCCGCCGGCTCCCACGTCGAATGCTGCGGTCGTCCAGGTCTGGTAGCCGATGCGCTCGACGCGGAGGGTATAGCGGCCCGACTGGAACCCCGATAGCACGAAAGCGCCGTCGGCTTCGGCCAGAGCCGCCACCGCCGTCTGCCCCTCTGCATCCATGAGGCTCACGAACGCGCCGGCCAGCGGCCGACCGGTCTCCGACTCCACCGCCGTGCCTCTTACTTCCTGGCCCGTCACCGACGAAGCGGATACGAAGACCCCCGCGGCGAGGAACACCGCGAGGAGAGCGGCGTTTTGTGTGGGGAGACGGACGGTGGGGAGACGGACGGGGCGTGACCGGAGTCGACTCCGGTGGGGCGCGTGATCGGTGGTCGAGGCGCTAAGTGACATCCTGCTATCGCTTGCTCGTGAAGTGTCCGCTGTTGCGGCTACCGAGATTCATCGGGATCTGGCCCGCCTCGCCCACGGCGAGGGCCGTCTGTCACGTGACTTCCGTCTGCGAACGGATCATACCGGAGTCGCGGTGCTAGGGTCCGTTCCTTCAACCCTTCATACGCTCGCAGGAGCGACTCGGATCCATACATATCGTCGAACGGACACAGGAGGACGACGAATGAGCCGTATCCCACCTTGGACGCCCCCGATTCTCCGCCTGATTCCCCTCGTTCTCCTGGCGAAGGTGGGACGATTCGGCGGTTGGTAGGGATCGGAAGGGGATGTGTAGCGGACGGACGAGGACACAGATAATGTCTAATATAATGGATAGTGTCCACATATCTGGAGTACACTCGACGCGTCTCTTTTCGAGTCCCCCCAAGACGCCACGCAGTCGAGAGATAGAGCGATCAACCTCGCCGAGGGCGGGTTCGACTGGCACTCGGGCGGCCCGGAGCCGGGACTGGACCTAGACCTGCGAGCGTCGCGGTTTCAAGGGAGTGGCGGAGGGTGGCGGCCGTTGCGGACGGAGGCTATGGGTTCGCGATCTCCACCACCATCTCGATCTCGACGGCCTGGTCCCGCGGTAACGAAGCCATACCTACTGCGGCGCGGGCGTGCTTGGCGATGGCTGGGCCGAAGACCTCCTCCATGAGATCCGAACATCCGTTGATGACCTGTGAGTGCTGGGTAAAATCGGCGGGTGCGTTGACCATCCCGAACACCCGCACGATCCGTCTCACGCGGCTCAGATCACCGATCTCACGCTTGAGCGAAGCCAGCAGACAGACCCCCACCCACCGAGCGACCGCGTAGCCCTCCTCGACCGAGAGGTCACGACCGACCTTGCCCGTGTTCGTCCCGTTCAGCCCCCCACACGGCCCGTGACCGGCGACGAAGACGAGGTTCCCGGTCGTCACCGCCTTCACGTAGTTCGCGACGGGGGTATCGGGCGCCGGGAGCTCGATCCCCAGCTCGGCGAGTCGCCGCTCGGGATCGAATTCCTGTGCCGCGGTGGGCCTCACCCAGGCTGCGCCGATCGACGGGGTCAGAAGGAGCATCGCACCTAGGGGCGCGCGTCTGGAGGCGGTTGAGCGGCCTGCTCGCATGGGCGATGTCCTCGACCCTGAGAAGTTGCGTTCTCGGCGCCGGTCATCTCGACGCCGTTCATCGGTCCGATCCATCACCAAATCTGCGGGTGCGGCCCGCAGTCTGAAACCGCACTCGAGAACCTGCCGTTGAAGTGGCCGCGCCGACGCGGTCTTCGACCCGGAGCGCGGGGTGCTTGGGATCATCGTGAACGTGGCGGTGGTCCTACTCCTGGCCCGCTGGGCCGGACGGCGTCATACGGGGGAGTCCCGCGACGCGACTTCAGCCCATGACGATCAGCCGGCGCGCACTTAGGACCGCACCGGGGTCGGCTCGCGTCCTGCCTCTAGGATCTCTTCAGGGCTCTGCCCTGTTCGCAGCGCTTCGGCGGCGACCTCGACCGCCTCGAAGATCTTCGTGTAACCAGTGCAGCGGCACAGGTTGCCCGAGAGCGCGCTCGCGATCTCCTCGCGGGTCGGGGACTGGTTCTTAAGGAGGAGTCCGTAGGCGCTGCACAGGATCCCCGGGGTGCAGAACCCGCATTGGGCACCCCCGGTCAGGTCGAACGCGTCCTGTAGAGGGTGAGGTGTGGGGCCCTCGGCGAGTCCCTCGACCGTCACGATCTCGTGTCCGACGGCTTCGTGCACGGGCATGATGCACGACAGGTACGCCTCGCCATCTACGAGCACGGTGCAGGCACCGCAGTCCCCTTTGTCGCACCCCTGCTTGGAGCCGGTCAGCCCCAGCACGTACCGGAGCGCTTCGAGGAGGGTGTAGTGCGCCGGGATTCCCTTCTCGTACCGGTCGCCGTTTACCTGCAACTCGAGGATGCTTTGCATACGCCGAAAGCTGTGACCCGGCCGGGCTACCAGCAACCGGCGCCGGTTGGCGCGATCAGCTGACGGCCGCAACCAGCCGACGGCCGCGATCACGACGGCCACGACCGCGACGGCCGCCACCGCGACGGCGGCCACCGCGACGGCCGCCACCGCGACAGCCGCCACCGCGACAGCCAGCAGCGCCTGGCGCGTCGGATGGAACGCGGCGCACCGGCGTGGGGTGTGAAACTCGGACGGAACCCTTCAGACGGAGACAGGATGAGGCCCCTGCTGGACACCTCCTCGCGCATTGCACTCGTTGGGCTCCTGGTCGCTTCCCTTTCCCCTCGGGCCGCGACGGCCCAGGACGCCTCGTCAGCGCTGCCCCTGGACCGCTGGCTCGTATCGGAGCGGCTAGATCTCCCATCGGTCGACCCCCAGTCGCCCACGGATCCGCTCTTGGGTCCCGACGGCGTGGCATTTCCCGAACGAGACCTCGAGGTAGGACCGACGTATTGGACCCTGGTGCGCGACGATGGGGCTCGTGGTCTTCAAGCCCGCTCTGTGCTGGCGGTCTTGGACGCGCCGCTGGAGACGCGAAGGGAGTCGAGCATCCTGGCGCACGTCTACCTCAAGACACCGGAGGATCGGACCGTTCTTCTCGATGCGGCTCCGCGTGACTGCCAGGCGGCACGCGCGTGGCTCAACGGTCAACCTATCGAGCTTCCCGGGTCGCCGATCCAACTCCGCCTCGCGGGTGGCTGGAACACGCTGCTGGTGAGGCTGCGCGAGAGCGCCGATTGCTCCCCCGATCTCCCCGCCGCGATCCTCCCCGGCATCGACCTGGACAAGGACTCCGGCACCGCCGGAACGCTTGCCGGTATGCGGGTGCAGGCCTCCCGACCACCCGGAGTCCGGCGCCAACAACCCGAGGGATGGGTCAGCGTGGGGGCGGTCGAGGCTGTCGACGGTCTCGTCTGGCAAGCGGGCGCCGAAGACCTCACCGGCGCCGTCCGGTACGACTACGTCGCCTGGGGCCGTCCACGGACCCCGGGCGGCGAAGAGGGGGAAGGGGACCGGCGAGCCGAGCCTCCCGCGTTCGATGTGACGGGCGAATGGGACCTGAGCCTGTTCGGCCCCATGGGCGTCCAGCGCACCACCGTCGAGTTCGAGATGTCCGAGGACGGGTCGCTGGAGGGCCGAGTTCTCGGGGGCGATCGAGAGGGAGGGTTCCGGGGAAGGATCGAGGACGGGAGAGTGAGTGGGAACAATATCTCGTTTGCGCTTCTTTTCTCGGTGCCGGGGGGTCGGTCCATGGAGGTCCGGCTCGAAGGCCTCGTCGAGCGTGATGTCATAAGCGGCAATATCGATTTTGGAGGAGTGGGCGAGGGTCGGATCGGCGACTTCGAGTCGCGCTTCGAGGCGATACGTCGCCCGGGTGGCGACAGGCCGGACCTTGGCGTAGAGGACCCGGTTGAGGGCGAAGGTGCGGAGCGGCGGGACCCGGAGGGGAGGCCCCAGCTCCCGGGTCGCAGGCAGGGCCGTCGACCGGGCGGACTGCCCGGGACCGGCGGGCAGCTGTCGGACGACGAGCTCCGAGCCCGATTCCGCAGCCGCTTCTTCCCCCCACCGGAACCGACCGCGCCGGTACCTGATACGGCGGCGTTCGAGCTCCGCTTGGGCGGACCCCGGATTCACCAGATCGCCCGCGATCTCGTGCCCGCGGCTCCGGCCTCGCAGGAGAGCTCGCTACCGTTCAAGAGACTCCGTGAGCTGGCGCTTTCGAGAGACGGTGCGGAGATCCGTCTCCGCTGGGTCCGTCAGGAGCGAGAGCTTCGTCGCGCGGTGGCGCCCGAGGGCGTCCTCCACGCGCTCCACGCTCCGGTCACGCTGGCGGGTTGGAGCGATGAGGGTGGCGGGCGCTATTCGGGCACGTGGCGGGTCCCCGAGGCGCTGTCGGGGTTCACGCTGCGTCTCGTTTTGCCGGCCGATGGCGCGACTTTCAGCGTCAACGGTCAGACTCTCACAGCGGCCCAGGCCGACCTCTGCAGCCCGTGTCGCAAGGGCGAGCGCCTCGACGTCATTATGACGGGCGCCACGCAGGCTCCCGGCGCCGGCTCCGGTAGCCCGCAGGTGCACATCTTAGAGCCCGGTTACCCCGATGCCGATGGCGACGCCGCCCCGGCGGCGGAGTGGCTGGAGGCCCTCAGGGGCGACAACCGACGCTACCGTGAGCTGGCCGCGCTTCACGCTGGCGCTGCCTAGATCACACAGAAGAACCCCGATCGGTGTCTCCGCCCGAGACCGAGTCATACTATTTCCGAAAACGGGCGGTATACGTGTATACGTGTATACGACGTATACAGCGGCGTATCCGAAAAGAATGCTGTGATCGGTCGGGCCTGTCTCCTGCTTCGCGTAACCCTCAGTCAGTCTTCGCGTAACCCTCAGTCAGTTGGAGGCGTACGCGCCCCGCCGGTCGCGGCGGCGGGCCAACTCACTCGTGTAGGTCCGGCCGAGCGAGTCGGCGTGCTCGTGCGCCCATTCGGTGAGCTTGGTCGTACCTCTCGGCGGTGATTCCACGTACAGCAATTCGGCCATCAGCCCGGCGATCTCATCGGCGGTAATCAGGACGTCGCGCAGGACCCAGCCCATCGCGATGCCGAGGACAGCCCCGATCCGCGGGGGAACGCCGACGATTCGGCGCTCGACCTCGATGATCCGGCCGATCGTCTCCACCAGTCGTCTGAACATGAACGTCTCGGGGCCGATGGCGTCGATCACGGCATCCTCGTCTCGCTGGCCCCATTCCACAGCCAGTTGGGCCAGATCGTCCACGTAGATCGGTTGCAGCCGATAGTCCCCATCACCGAACACGCCGAACACCGGGAAGCGGCGGAGGGCCCAGGCAATGTTGTTGATGAGGATGTCCTCTTTCCCGAAGAGCACCGTGGGGCGGAGGATCGCGTACGAGAGGCCCGACGACCGCAGCGCTGCCTCGAGAGCGGCCTTCCCCCTGAAATACTCGAGCGGGGAATCGAGCGCGGGGTTGGTGATCGAGACGTGGACGACGCGGCGCACACCCGCCTGCGCGGCCGCCTCGAAGAGGGTGAGCGAGTTGCGCACGGCGTCGGAGTGCCGGAAGCGTCTGTGGTTAAAGCGCACCCAATACGTGTTGTACAGGACGTCGACTCCCTCCAGGTGCTGGATCAGCCGCGCTGGCGAGCCGAAGTCGAATGGGAATGCTTCTACCTGGCTTTGGAACGGGTTGGCGCGTCGGGTGGAGTTGGTGAGCGTGATGACACGACGCCCCGCGTCCAACAGCCTCCGCGCGATGTACTTCCCCGAATACCCGAAGGCCCCGGTGACGGCGTGGATTGGCGCGTCGGACATGGTGAAGTCGCCGGTGGACTGTCGAGCATGGGTCGGATCGCAGGGGGCTCTGACGAGCGTGCCGCGATCCCGCCTACGAATCGAACAGGTCTGATTGCGTCTCAGACCGCAGGTCGACGTCGGGATCCTCTGTCATGGGCTCTTCCCGGGCCGCTTCAGGCTCCGCGGCCGCTTCAGGCTCCGCGGTCGGTTCAGGCTCCGCAGTCGGGGGTGGCGCCGCCACATTCGCTTCGTCCCAAGCGGTGAGGACATCGGTCGTCGCGGGCTCCTCCCTCGGCCATGATCCCCCGTTTCCGTCCGACCCGGTCACCGAGGCCGATTCGGTCACGGATGTCGACTCAGCCTCAAGCGCGGACTCAGCTTCAAGCGCCGATTCAGCCTCGCGGGTCGAATCACGCCCCTCTGCTGCGGCGGTGCCCGCCACGGCCGCGCCCACAAAGGGGGGTAACGGTGGAGCGATGGTGTGCTCCGCCGGGTGGTCCGACCCGGGCTCCGGCTCCGGTCCGGGCTCCGTAGCCCCTCCACGCTCCGTCGCCGATCCGGGCGCGGGTGCCGATCCGGTTTCCGAGTCCGATACGGAACCCGGAGGCTTGAAGCCGGACCCCGGCGATGTACCGGGCGACTTCTCCGACCACTTCGTCTCGCGCTCGGTTACCTCGAGCTCGCGCTGGATCTCGTTCATCCCACGCTTGAACTCGCGCAGCGCCTTCCCCATGGAGCGCGATATCTCCGGCAACCGCCGCGGCCCGAACACGATGAGGACGATCATCGCGATCAGGAGCATCTCCCAGGTACCGATTCCGGTGAACGGCATGGCTGGTCAGCCGGGGAGCGGCTAGGCGGAGAGGGCGCGGAGGATCTCCTCGCCGTAGAACATGCCGATGTACTTCGCCTGGACGGGCGTCACTCGGCGTACGGCCCAGATCAACTCCACGTGGTTGGGCTCGCGAGGGTGATTGAGCGGTTGGAACCCCCACTCGAGGGGTAGCTGATTCCCCTTCCTCAGGTTGCACTTGCTGCACGCGGTGACCACGTTCGCCCAGCGGTTGTCGCCGCCGCGAGAAATCGGGATGAGGTGGTCACGCGTCAGCGACTCGCGGTAGCCCAGCTCGCGCTTGTGGCGCCCGCAGTACTGGCACTGATAGGAGTCGCGCGCGAACAGGAACGTGTTCGTTACCTGTCGACGGAAGCGCCGCGGCACGTGAATATACTTGCTGAGGCGGATGACTAGGGGTGTCGGGTACTCGAGCCGTTCCGAGCGAACCAGACGTGCCGGGTCGACCTCCAGCGCCTCGGCCTTCTCGTCGATGACGAGTCGGATGGCACGCCGGATCGGGATGATCGTCAGCGGCTCGAACGAGGCGTTCAAAGCCAGACAGCCCATGGATCGACCCCCTCCCCTCGGTCGCGTCGCGCCAGATATATGTGGCGCGCGCCGCGGGTGCAAGCAAAATCTAGGGATTTTCGACGCATCATGCACCGTTTGATACACACTTGACGCATGTTTTACACCTGATGCCCGTCTGGAAACCTCGCGCCGGATACCAGTCCGGATATCAATCCGGACGTCAATCCGGATATCAACCCGGATACCAACCCGGGTATCAGCTCGGATACCAACCCGGATACCACGCCGCGGGCCACGGATGAAGCAGAACGCACCTGCCGGATTGGCCACATCAGCCGAAGAGTCCGCGGAGTCCGCGGAGACCGCAGGGGCCGCTGAGGCCGCAGATGCCTGCGAGGTCGCGATCGCGCGGCCCTTCATGGGCACGCTCGCGTACCGCGTCCCGGGCGAACTGCGGGGACGTCTGCTCCCGGGCGCTCGGGTCCGGGTACCCCTCGGTCAGCGACGGGTTATCGGTGTTGTGGATCGGTTGCAGGCGGGTCAGGGACGGGAGCTGCGTGAAGTCCTCCAGGTGCTGGACGAGTCGCCTGTCCTCGATGAGGGGCTTCTACGGTTATGTCGTTGGGTGGCGGATTATTACGTCGCCCCGCTCGGCTTCGTGATCCGCGCCGCGCTTCCCCCCGGTCTCATGGGTGAACGGACGAACGGGCGTGAAGGCCCGGCCGTGCGTACGCGTCGCGTGATCCGCCTTATACGCGAGCTCCCAACCCTCGCCGCGCGAGACGAACTGTTCGGCCGATCACCCCGCCAACGCGAGGCGTTCGAGACGCTGGAAACGCTGGGCGGGGAGAGCGCGACGGCTCACATGTCGGGGCAGCTGGGGTTCAGCCGCACGGTGCTGCAAGGGCTCGTGTCGAAGGGGATCGCCGAGGTCGCCGAGGAGGTGGTGAGCCGCGACCCGTTCGCGGACTTCGAGCCCCTCGCGACCGAGCGGCTTGAGCCCACGCCGGCACAGGCGATCGTGATCCGTGCGTTGCTCGACGAGGCTGCCGCACCCGAGCCGGGAGTCGCCCTGGTTCACGGCGTGACAGGCTCGGGCAAGACGCTCGTGTACCTCGAGGTGCTCGAGACCGTCGTGAGGGAGCGACGTGGGTCGGCCATCGTGCTGGTGCCGGAGATCTCGCTCACTCCACAGGCTGTCGAGCGGTTTCGGGGCCGCTTCGGCGATGACGTGGCCGTGCTCCATTCGGGGCTCTCGGAAGGGGAGCGGTACGACGCCTGGCGTGCCCTGAGGGCGGGCGAGAAGCGGATCGCCATCGGGGCGCGGTCGGCGATCTTCGCGCCGGTACGCGACCTCGGGGTGATCATCCTCGACGAGGAGCACGAGGGTAGCTACAAGCAATCCGACACGCCGCGTTATCACGCGCGCTCCGTCGCCGTGATGCGGGCACGTCTGAGTCGTTGTCCGTGCGTGCTGGGCTCGGCGACGCCGGCAGTCGAGAGTTGGCAGAACGCTCGACGCGGCCGGTACCGGCTCCTCGAGCTTCCGGAGCGGGTGACCCGGCAGGATCTGCCCCGCGTGGAGCTGGTGGACCTGCGGGCCGAGGTGGACGCCCGTGAGGCAGCTCCGAGCGAGACCGACACCCCCACGGGTCCGTGCATCATCGGGTCTCGTCTGCACGCGGCGGTTCGCGCGCGGCTGGATCGGGAGGAGCAGGTGATCCTGCTCCTGAACCGCCGTGGGTACGCGACGTTCGTCCAGTGCCTGGAGTGCGGGAAGGTGTGGAGCTGCCAGAGCTGCAGCGTCTCGCTTACCTATCATCGTCGTCGAGGCCGGCTCGTGTGCCACCACTGCGGCTTCGAGGCGGCTCCCCCGGCCCGCTGCGATGCGTGCGGCGTGCCCGATCCCATCTTCACCGGGATCGGGACCGAGCAGGTCGAGCGACGGCTCGGGGAGCTGTTTCCGGAGGCTCGCCTCGAGCGCATGGATCTCGACACGACCGGCACGAAGTGGGCTCACTTCGAGATCCTGGAGCGTTTCAGGCGGCGGGAGGTCGACATCCTCCTCGGCACGCAGATGATCGCGAAGGGCTTGGATTTCCCAGGCGTTACGCTGGTCGGTGTCGTGAACGCGGATACCGGTCTCAACCTCCCCGACTTCCGCGCCAGCGAGCGCACGTTCCAACTGCTGGAGCAGGTGGCGGGGCGAGCGGGGCGCGGCTCGGATCCCGGTGAAGTGCTCGTCCAGACGGCGCGACCGCAGCATTTCGCCCTGCGTGCCGCCGCCGCGCACGACTATGTCGGTTTCGCGGAACAGGAGCTGGAGGATCGCCGTGAGCCCGGTTACCCGCCCCACCGCCGGCTCGCGAACCTGGTGATCTCGGGCCGGCGCGAGGAGCAAGTCGCGGACGCCGCGATGGAGCTGGCCGATTGGACGCGACGCCTGATCGAGGCGCGATCTATCGAGGAAATCGACGTCATCGGCCCCGCTCCGTGCCCCATCGACCGGCTTCGCGAGCGATGGCGCTGGCACTTCCTGCTCAAATCGGACGCGCCGGGACCGCTAGGTGCAGTGCTGCGCTTCCTGGCCGAGCGCCGTGGGCGCACCGACCGCCAGATCCGCATCGAGATCGACCGCGATCCCGAGGCGCTGCTGTAGCCCCGAGGCTCAACTGCGGCCGGCACCTTGTTACGAGCCCCTCGGGATCGCATTTTCACGCCCCAACAGTGGGTTTTATTGGCAAGAAGGAGCAGTCATGAGCGAGACAGGCGGCGCGCGGATCCGGATCACCCTGCGGTGGCTCCAGATCCTGGACAACCTGGAGCCTTTCTACAAGGAGAAGGGCGAGTTTCGCTTCCGGTCTGTCGTCTCGAGCGAGAACCGGGGCGGGATTCAGCACGAGACCCGCTTCCCGGAGGAGGGCCATTGGGCGATCTCCGACCATCCGGCCTGGAACCGGGAGCGCGTCAACCGCGTGCTGTTCGAGGGCGAGGTGGATGACCACCTCGTTATCGAGCTGTTTGGCGAGGAGCTCGACACGATGAGCGCCAACGACATGCTCGATACGTACCGGCGCGAGTTTCGGGGCCCGGTGGAGACGTGGCTCGGCACCTATGGGCCGGGCGAGGACATCGCCGAGGACCAGGACTCCGATGATCCGGAGATGATGAGCAACTGGCGCATCTTCTACGACATCGAGCAAATCTGACGCGACCTGGCGCGTCGAGGTTCACCAGACGGGCGGCCAAGGGGTCGCCCGTTTTCTTTTCCCCCGAGCGAGGTATTCGTGATGGGTCCTGCGGGAGATCCCGTACGTAGAGGCCCCCGGTCGCTCGCGACCGCGGCGGGAGCGTTTGCGTTCTTCCTTTCAGGGTGCGCGGGCGAGGCGGCGAATCTCCCCGCCGACGCGCCGCTGGAGGTGTCCGCGGCGGTCGACGAGTGTTCGGCGCTCGGCCGCGAAGCGAAGACCGAGTGCTACCAGGCACATTTCCTGGCCCGGCTCGCGGACGCGGGGGTGCGTGAGGCGTTATCCACCCTCGAAGCGGTGGCGGCTGTCGATGTGGATGTCGAGCGGGACGGTCATGTGTACGTACACGCGATCGGGATCACTTCTTACTCGCCCGATGTCGATGTCTCGTCCGTATTCTCGGAGTGCACGACGCTATTCCAATCCGGGTGTTACCACGGTGTGTTGCAGGCGCACTTCATGGCGGTCGGTGAGGTCACCAGCGACGTGGTCCGCGAGCTCTGTCAGGCGTACAGGGAGCCCGGCGCCGACCAGTGGGTCCTCTTTCAGTGCCTGCACGGGATGGGGCACGGACTCACGATGTTCTACGGACACCACCTTCCTCGCGCGCTCGAAGGGTGCGATCTGCTCGACGCGAGATGGGACCAGCAGTCGTGCTACGGGGGAGCGTTCATGGAGAACATCATGAACGCGACCAACCCGCATCACCCGGCGTCCGAGCTGGCGGCGGCGGTGGAGGAGCCCGCTGAAGCCGCCGGGGCCGGCGGTGAGGCGGCCGGGGCCGGCGGTCAGGCAGCTGAGGAAGGCAGTGAGGAGGCGGCCGAAGGCGAAATGCACGCGCATGCGGAGCCCGGAGGCCACGACGCCATGGCGGGGGCGGCGGCCGCGGAAGGCGAAGAGGCGTGGGAGCCGTGGGAGGCGCTGAGAAACGATGATCCGCATTATCCCTGCTCGGTCATGGACCGCCGTTATCAGCGGGAATGCTACATGATGCAGACGTCCGCGATGCTGTGGATGAACGGCGGGGATATCGGCGACGCGGCGGACAGCTGCGATGACGCGCCCGAAGAGTGGCGTCCGACATGCTTCCAGAGCCTCGGACGCGACATCAGCTCCTACACGCTCCAGGACCCCGATGACTCGATCCGCGAGTGCGGCAAGGCGAACCCGGAGTACCGCGACTGGTGCTATATCGGGCTGGTCAAGAATTTCGTGGACCTGACGTCGGACACGAAGACCGGGTTCGAATTCTGTCGGAGGGTGGAAGAGGACTCGAAGCCCCGCTGTTACGAGGCGCTCGGCGAGGAGATCGGGATCCTCGGCGGCACGCCCGAGGAGCGGTGGGACATGTGTCAGGCGGCGGAGTCACTCCTGTACCAGCAGTCGTGCCTGTACGGCGCCCGCGTGCAGAACACTCGACCACCCGGCACGTGATATCCCTCACGCGCCGGGCCTGACGAGCGCGGGGCGCAGCGAGCGATCCGGCCGGCGTGCAGCGAGCGATCCGGCGGGCGCCCGGCCCCTCGACTCAGGCCGCTGCGCGTACCTCGTCCATAAAGCGTTCGAGCTTGGCCTCGTCCAGTGAGCCGTCGGTCCGCAGCCCGCTGCACACATCCAGCCCGAACGGACGCACGGCCTCGATCGCCTCCCCCACGTTGTCCGCGCTCAAACCTCCCGCCAGATAGACGGGGACCGGGACGGTCTGCACGATTGCGCGGCTTACGCCCCAGTCGTGGGTGCGCCCAGTTCCGCCCAACTCCTTCACGCTCAGACCCGGATTGCCCGAATCGAGTAGGATCGCGTCCACGAGAGGGGCGTAGTCCCGCGCTTCGTCCAGGGACTCCTCGCCCAGGACGTGTATGACCTGTACGAGGCCGATACCGGGTAGGGCCTCGCGCAGGGCCGCGAGGGCACCAGGCACCATGCGATCGACGAGCTGCAGCGTGTCGACGCCCGCCTGACGCTGTTGGGCCCCGATGGCGTCGGGGTCGGTCCGCGACGTGAGCAGGAACGTCGCGACCCCCGGGGGAACGGTGCGCGCGATCTCGCGGATGGCTTCATCGGCGATGACACCAGGACCGCTGGGCATCGCCGACACCAGACCCAGCGCCGAGGCACCGTGGCGGATCGCCAGGCGCGCTTCGGCCACGCTGGCTATACAGCACACCTTCACCCGGGGGATCATCGCCTCGCCCTCGGTCGGGGGATCATCGCCTCGCCCTCGGTCGGAGGATCATCCGGCTCCGGGTTCCCGAGGTGGAATCATCCCCGTTCCATGACCCCGAGACCCGGATCATCACCGAGTACGATGCGCCCACCCTCGAGGTGCGGGCCGCTGAACGGATCGTCCTTCAGGAGCTCGGCCCCGTCCAGGTCGGCATAGTCCACCAGCGGGGCGAGGTGCGCGGAGGCCGCGATTCCCAGCGTGGTCTCCAGCATGCACCCGAGCATCACCTTCAGTCCGCAGGCGCGGGCCGTGTGGATCATTCGGAGCGCTTCGCGTGGTCCGCCGCACTTGGCGAGCTTGATGTTGATCCCGTCGACCCGATCTGCCAGA
Source organism: Gemmatimonadota bacterium (assembly GCA_039588215.1). Classification (GTDB taxonomy): domain Bacteria; phylum Gemmatimonadota; class Gemmatimonadetes; order Palauibacterales; family Palauibacteraceae; genus JBDHAC01. The sequence continues at coordinate 37,484 of JBDHAD010000041.1, read as the reverse complement.
CCCGGGATGTCGGACGCGACCAGGCAGGATTCGTCCGCGATGATCGGCAGCGCCGAGCGAGCGTGTACCGAGGCGAGCCCGTCCCGATCATCCGGTGGCACCGGCTGCTCGACGAACTCGACGCCGAAGTCCCGCAGCATGGCGATGCCCTCCAGCGCCTCGCTGGGTGTCCAAGCGGCATTCGCATCCACCCGCAAGACCACCTCCGGGGCGGCATCGCGCACGGCGCGCAGCATCGCCTCGTCGTCGCCGGTCCCGACCTTGACCTTCAGGATCGCGTATTCGGTGGCCTCGCGGACTTTCTCGGCCATCACCTCGGGCTCGTCGATCCCGATCGTGAACGAGCTCGGTGGTGCGGTGGCCGGATCCAGCCCCCAAAGCCGCCACAACGGCTGGCCGAGACTCTTGCCGATCCAGTCGTACAGCGCCGCGGAGACCGCCGCGTGCGCGGAGCCGTTCCCGGGGAGGAGCGCGCGCAGATCACGCTCGATGGCCTCGAGGTCGAAGGGGTCCTCCACGGCCTCCAACCTCGGACGAAGCGTCTCGAGCGCGTCATCCACGGTGTCGGCGGTCTCCCCGTAGTAGGGTGAGGGATCGGCCTCACCCCACCCCTCGATCCCTTCGAGCTCCAGCCGCAGCCACACCACCGTGTCTTTGGTCCGAACGCCGCGGCTGATGCGAAACGGGTGTTTGGTGTGGACCTCCACCTGGTCCCAGGAGATCCTCATCGCGCGATCCTCCCCCGGCAGGCGCATTCTTTCCACCGGGCCCACCTGTCCCGGCGGCACGCCAAAGTCCTCACTCCGCGAGCCACATCTCGTGCTGAATCACGTTGGGAGAGACCTCGGGCCCCTCGTCTCCCATGTAGACGTTGATCTCGGTCCGCAGCCCGAATCGACCCTCGTAGTACACGCCGGGCTCCACCGAGAATCCGATGCCGGGCACGAGTCGACGCTCGTCCCGCGTCTCGATGCTGTCGAGGGTCGGCCCGACTCCGTGGAGCTCCCGGTCGATCCCGTGGCCCGTCCGGTGCATGATCCCGTCGGCGAAGCCGCGCTCGATCAGGATGGAACGCACGTGACGGTCGACGTCGGCCCCGGTCGGGAGGTCTTCCGGGTACCCGTCGCGGATCAGCTGCACACCGCCGTCGCGAGCGGCCACGAGCGCTTCCCAGGCGGCCTGGATGTCCTCGGGGACCGTCGAGCCCAGGTATCCCATCCACGTCTGATCGGCGAATACGGCGTTCGGCTCGCCCGCGGCACGCGCCCACAGGTCCACGAGAAAGACCTCTCCCGCGCGGATCGGGGCGGAGCCATCGGGTTGCGGCTCGTAGTGTGGCAGGGCCGCGTTCGCGCCGACGGCGACGATCGTGTCCACCTCCGTCAGCCCCTGGTCCGTGAGCGTGGCGCGTACCCATTCGGCGAGCTCGTACTCGTTGGCCGGGAGCCCCGCGCCAGCATCTCCCGCACGAGCGTCTCCCGCGGTACCTGTCCCCTCACCGTCGGCGGCCGCGCGTGCGGCGAGCTTGAACGCACCACGGGCGGTCTGCGCCAGAATCTCCGCGGCGCGGCGCTGGAGATCGAGGCCGGTATCGCCCCATTGGGCGGCGGTTCGCGAGATCAGGTCGACCGAGCTCACCACGCGCACGCCGAGCGACTCGACCAGTTCCACCACCCCGGCCGGGACGTTGTCAATGTAAGGGACCCCGTCACCCGGTGAGACCTCCATGGCCACCACCGCGCGATCCTCGAGCATGTGGCCGAGCGCCGCCTCCATCTCCTCCCACCCCACGTAGCTCTCTATCTCGTGCGGCCAACCGTGCCACCCCGAGAGCTCGATGCGATGAACGAGCGCCCGGGGGGATGCATCCGGTGCCAGGAGCACGAAGTAACGACGCATCTGACCCTCCGGCAGGCCGAGCAGGTCTGCGGCTACGTGGTTGCGCCCGTGAAAATCGTACAGCAGCCACGCGTCCAGATCGTTCGCCCGCAGCTCCTCTCGGGCCCGCTCGACGAAGGCCTCGCTCAGCCTGGCGCCCATGGGTTCTCCTCCTGTATGGGATCACGGCGCCGGGGCGGTGAGTCGCCCCGGCGGACGGTCCGCTTCGATCTCGCGCCTATCGGGCCTCGGCCGTCGAGTCGACGGACGGCGTATCCCGTAGCACATCCCGCAGCGCGGTCAAGTGGGCCACGGCGTTGCGACCCAATTCCTCGGGATTGTAACCGCCCTCCAGTAGCGAAACCACGCGCCCGTGCGCGGTCGCGGACGTACGCGCGACGAGCTCGTGCGTGAGCGTGGCGAAGTCCTGCTCACGGAGCGTGAACCCACCGATCGGATCGTCGACACCGGCGTCGAAGCCCGCCGACACGAGGACCAACTGCGGGTCAAAGCGGTCGAGGACGTCGTCCAGTCCGGCCAGCAGCGCCTCGACATACTCCTCGGGCGGGAGTCCGGGTGGCTTGGGGATATTGAGCGTGGTCCCCTCGCCGGGGCCCGCGCCCGTCTCCTCCGACGAGCCGGTGCCGGGGAACAGCGGACTCTGGTGCATGGAGAGGTAGAAGACCGCGGGATCGTCGTAAAAGATGTCCTGGGTTCCGTTCCCGTGGTGAACGTCCCAGTCGACGATCAGCACCCGATCCACGGCCTCGGTCCGGATCGCATGGCGAGCCGCGATCGCGACGTTGTTGAACAGGCAGAATCCCATCGCCCTATTCGGGGTCGCGTGGTGCCCTGGCGGCCGTACGGGACAGAACGCCGCCCGCGTCCCGCCCGCCATCACCGCCTCGACAGCCGCGATCGCGCATCCCACCGCCCCGACGGCCGCCTCCCAGGACGCGGGCGAGACGACCGTATCCGCATTCACCGACAGGATCTCATCGGTCTCCCGCGCCTGCATACACGCGGCTTGGACGCGCGCGATGTGATCCGCCGTGTGAGCGAGCTCGAGCAGTGCGGGATCCGCGAGTGCGGCCTCGAATTGCTCGATGTCCGCCACCAGAGTCGGGAGCGCCCGATACAAAGCCTGCACCACCGCCCGCAGGCGACCCTGATGCTCGGGGTGACCCCAGCCCGTGTCGTGTCGCGCGCAGGCCGGGTGATGGAAGAGGGATATCGGTGCCAGGTCGACCTCGCTTCCTAGCGCGTGCCGAGACCGATGCTCGGGTCGGCCGCCTTGTTGCTGGTGGAAAAGCCGAATCCTAGCTTGCGCTTTCCTCGAGGCAAGGTGGATGCGGTGACCGTATTAGGCGACATGAAGCGCACGCGAGCCCGCGCGGGGCGTACCCTGGCCGGCGTGGTTCTCCTCGCGACGACGGCGTGCGAGATCGAATGGGGTGGGGGTGGTATCGCGCTCGAGAACCCGGCACCGCCTCCGGACACCACGGCTGCGGCCGAAGAGCCCGACGTCCGGCTGGTCCCGATCCCCGATGGGCCGCTCCTGTTTCTCGCCAGGCTGGATCCCGATGGATCGGCTCGCGTCGTACCCATCGCGGGCCTGCGAGGAGAGGCGATCGGCGCCGATCTCACGTCGCTCGTGTTTCCCGACTCGGTCGACCAGGGCTACCGGGCCCGGTTCGACTCCACCTTCATGGCCGCCGGAGCCGAGCTTCAACTGCACGCGGGGGGAGGGCGTATCGGTACCCTCATTTTCGGAGGGGCGCCGGACGCGAGCGCGGCGGGCTGCCCCAGCGTGGCCCTCGGGCGTGCGTTGCTGATGCCCGGCCAGACGGTACCACGTTACGCGTTCGCGCTTCCGGCCGTGGCGGGTGGCGGCGCACCGGCGATCGTGAGCGCCATCGAGCCCACACGCCGCATGTCGGTGGCGGGACCCGTCCTCGCGGAGCGCCTGATCAACGATCCGCGCGCGTTTCTCGCCCAGCGTGTGGCTCTCACACCCGTGCAGCTACGCGAGGACACCGTACCGGGGATGGCAGCGACCTATCTGATCAGCGACTCGCTGGCTGCGGGGCCCCCCGCTGGAGAGGCCATCTCCCTGTTCTTCCTGGCACAGTACGATGCGGCGACGGGGTATCGGGCCTTGTGGCAGGAGCTGCGACGTTACAACACGCCGGCCGACAAGGAAGTGTTCGAGTACCTGGATTGGATCCACCTCCCCGCAGGACGGCTGGATGTGCTGCGACGGTACGATGGCTCCGGGGTCGGTCTCGCTACGAGTCTCCTCCGCGAAGAGAGTGGGTCGGAGTCTCGGCAGATCGGGTGGGTCGAGCCCGCGGAGTGTAGCGCGCTCGAGTTGCTGGAGAGCCCCTAGTCCGGGCTGGCCCGTCGAACCCCGAAACCAAGCCCGTTAGACCCAGGATGGCGCGCCCAGGGCGTGCGCCCCGGGGCATCACGCCGCGAAGCTCGCCAGGAGTTGGCCGGACTCACCGGCGCGCAGGTCTCGCAGCGCTCGATCCCTCAACTGTCGCACACGCTCCCGCGTGACTCCGAGGAGCTTCCCGATCTCCTCCAGCGTGTGCGCCTGCTCGCCCTGCAAACCGTAGTACAAACGCACCACGCGCGCGTCGCGGGATCGTAGGTCCCGAAGCGCCACGGCGATGTGCTCCTTGAGCAGGATGGCCTCGACGGACTCTTCAAGGCTGGCCTCATCGACCAGGAAGCGCTCTGCCAGATGGTTGTCCTCAGACACTCCCACGGGTGCGTCGAGCCGCACCTCCGCCACGTTCAGAGCCTGGAGCATGTCGACCGTGGCCGGCTCGAGCTCCGCCAACTCTCCGATCTCTTCAGCGGAGGGGTCGCGGCCCAGCTCCTGCCGCAGCTGTTCCCGGACCCGGACGATGCGCGCGAGTTCGGTGGCACGGTTCAGAGGCAGGCGGACGGAGCGACTGTTCTTGGCCAGCGACGCCAGGATCGCCTGGCGGATCCACCACACGGCGTACGAGATGAACTTCACGCCCTGATCCGGATCGAACTTCCTGGCCGCCGTGACCAGACCCACGTTCCCCTCCTGGATGAGGTCGAGGAAGGACATGCCGCGGTTCTGGTACTTCTTGGCGACCGAGATCACGAAGCGGAGGTTCGAGCGGATGAGGAGCTCCAACGCGTCACGGTCGCCCGCCTGCGCCAGCCTGGCGACGCGGTCTTCCTGCTCCGCGTTCAGCAGGGGGTAGCGACTCAGCTCCTCGAGGTAGAGGTCGAGTGCGCCCGCGACCCCATCGGGGGTGACGGTGTGGGTCGGTCGTCCGTTTTGAGGCATCGCCAGGTATTAAGGAGGACCTTCTCCGCACGCGTGAAAGGACGGGCCATTCACCTCCGTCCATACGAGGTCGCCAAGCTATTTTGGGCTTCAAAGCCCGTCAAACGCGATACCCTCGGCGATCGCAGGGTTCGGATCGGGCCTCGGGACAACGCGATCAGAACCTCCCGCGTCTTCTTTCCTTCGCCGGCAGCACTTCCAAACAGGTCGTCCACCAGCCCGTCAGGATCGTCTCCACGAACTCCTCGGGAAGGTCCTCGTTCCGCATCTCGGCTGCAAGACGCTCATGATCGTACGTGACCGGGATGAACTCGACCTCGGGCTCCACGCCCGGACCGGTTGACCGTCGCCCGTCCAGCGTCAGCATCGTATACCAGACCTCGGTCCGTCCGTCGTTGGCCGGGCGTCCGAGGACTCCCACGTTTACGAAGCGGCCGCCCCCGGCGAGGCCGCGTTCCCAATGCAGCCCCGTGTGCGTGCCCAGGATCAGGTCGGCGGCATGCGCGGCGGCCAGGTAGTCGAGGAACTGGGTCGAGGTCGTGGACTCCCACAGGAACTCGTTCATGCGGCGGGGGCTACCGTGGCACAGGAGGAGGCGCCACCCGTTCACATCCAATCGCTCTTGCTCCGAGAGGCGACCCATCCACTCCCGCCACCGCTGGTCCGTGTTCCGGAAGGTGTACTGGTAGGAGAGGCGGGCGAAGTGGTTGTCGCGTGGATCGGTGTACCCGCACTGGCAATCGTCCAGCCCACGGGCGATCGAGTCATCGTAGTTGCCCCGAATCACGTGCACCCCTGCGTCGATGAGAAGCGGGAACACGTGGTCGGGGTGCGGGCCGAAGGCACCCAGGTCTCCGAGGCAGTACAACCCCTGCGCGCCACGGTCGCGGGCGTCCGTCAGCGCGGCCTCCAACGCCAGGTAGTTGCTGTACAGGCCCCCGAAGAAGGCGAGCCGGACACCGGCCGTCTCCTCGGCATCGCTGCTGACCGCGGCTTCGGTGCCAGCACCGGCTCCGGTGTCAGTCACGGCTCCGGTGTCAGTCACGGCTCCGGTGTCAGCTGCGGCTCCGGTGCGAGCTGGGGGCCGCTCAGGTGACATCCTGTCCGACACTCCCGTAGTTGCTGCAGATCGCGCCGTGCAGCCAGCAGGTGTAGCACGCCTGCTGGCTCAGCTCGAAGGGTCGTGACGCCTGTTCGATCGAGTCTCCGAGCCGCGACTCCGGCGCATCGATGAGGATCGGGCAGACGTGCACGCCGCGGCTCGTGACGATCCGGCTGCTGGAGCACAACAACTGACCGGCATCGAATCCGCACATCATCTCGTCCGTGATCCTCTCCTGCTCGGAATACCCTCGGACGCGTGCGATCTCGCGACCAATGCGGAGTGAGGGGAGGATCTTGAGCCGTGGGTTCGAATAACCGAGTGCGTTCAGTCGACCCACGAACGCCTGCCGTGTTTCCTCGTCGCGGTCGGATTCCCACACCTGCGTCGCCGTGATGATGGGCAGGAACCCGTGATCCAGAAGCCGCCTTACGCCTTCCATCGCCCGATCGAAAGTCCCCTCCCCGCGGATCGGGTCATTCAGCTCGGGCGTCGGGCCATCGATGCTGACGCGAATCTCGAGCGAGTAGGGCGAGCGCTCGGCGGCCCGCGCGATGGGCCGAAGCGCGCGGTCGGGGAGAAGGGTCCCATTCGTGAGCACGGTGGCGGGTCCGAGCTCCAGCATGGCCTCGAGCATCCGGTGGAGATCGGCGTGCATGAACGGCTCGCCGCCGGTCACATAGTACTCCTTGACCCCCCAACGCTTCGACTCCTCGAGCCAGCCCACCACCTCCTCCAGACTCAGGAACCAGAAGGTGTGGTTTTCGGGGGCGCAGCTGATGAAGCAGTGTGTGCACCGCAGGTTGCAGACCGTGCCCGCGACCTGGAACCAGAGCGCGTCCAGGTGATCCAGGTGGACCATCGGGGTTACGGGCTCGCCAGTTTTTCCGCGTTCGACGTCACGCGCCGCAGTCGGCTCGGCCGGTTCCGCCCGAGCGGACGCATCCGTCGCGGGTAGTGAGCGCCCGGCGATCGGGAGCGCGGAACCAGGCATCGATATGACTCCTTCGTGTCGTCCGGTCACGAGTTGGACTGGAATCTAACGGGTAGGGACTTGGGCGTCGCCGCCTGGCCGATCGTCAGACCCTGTCACGCGCCTGCGAGCGCGCTCTTGTCCGGTCCGGCGGCGGCCGAGAGAATGTGAAGAACATGACCCCAGGTTCAGAAGCCTCTGCTCGAACGAAGGACACCATGTCCGAAGAGAAAGACCTGCTAGCGAACCCGGCCGGTCACCGGTTCGCGTGGCAATTCGCCGCCGGGTCGGACGTCGGGCGCGTTCGCGCTTCGAACGAGGACGCGTTCTGGGCCGACGACGCGACGGGGCTGTTCGTCGTCGCCGACGGGATGGGGGGACACGCGGCCGGGGAGGTCGCGAGCGCTCTTGCCGTCGAGTGCGCGGCCGCAGGGATCGAGTGTTTGGAGGGTGACCCCAGCCTCGAGAAAGCTCGCGAGTGCATCACGACCGCGATCGTGGAAGCGAACCGACTCATCCTGAGCGAGGGCCGCGCCCACCCAGAGCACACCGGGATGGGAACCACCGCCACCACCCTCTTCCTCTCCCCGCAAGGCTGGTACGTGATCGGACATGTCGGGGACAGCCGGGCATATCTCGTCAGAGAAGACGAGGTGCGCCGGCTGACGGTCGATCACACGTACGTGCAGGAGCTCGTGAACCAGGGGAGGCTCACGGACGAACAGGCTCGGATCCATCCTCGCTCGAGCCTGCTCACACGTGCGCTGGGCACGCAGGCCAGCGTGCCGGTCGACGTGTACGAAGGCGAGCTACGCTCGGGAGACCGTTTCCTGGTGACTTCCGATGGGCTGACCACCATGCTGGCAGAGGCCCAGATCGCCGCGCTCCTGCGAGAGCCCTTCCCACCCGCCGAGCTGGTGACGGCCCTGGTCGGTGCCGCTAACGAGGCGGGGGGGACCGACAACACGACCGCGATCGTGGTCGACGTGGAGGAGGCAGCCGCGGCCTGAGACCCGTGGCTTCGTTCAACCTGGCTCGGCTCGCTCAGGTATACAGCGGCCGGCTCTCCTCCAGACGCGCCTCGACATCCTCCGCGGAGGCTTCGATCAAGCTCAATAGCGGACGCGGGTCCTTTGGCTCGACTCGCGAGAGCGTGAACACGCGGAACACGCGGGCCGCGTGGTGGAGCGAACGACTCAGACGAGGGAGATCGATGAGTCCCTTCTCCCCCCTCGATGTGAGCCGCTGAACACCCCCGTCCCGCCTCACGAGCAGAAGCCTCAGCTGAAGCATCTCGGGATACCCCGGGTAATCGAGGATCACGAAGCCTCGGCCGAGGCCCCACTCCTCCGCCAGACGTGCCTCCAGCTTCGCGACGAGCTTCGGTCGGTCGGCCACCCAGGCCGACACGCCGGCCGGCAGCGAGTCGCCGAACAGCTCCACGGCCCGCTTCGGGAGACACCGATGGGTGAGTGAGTCGAGCAGTAGGCTGATCCGCTCCAACAGGACCCCGGGGGTCTGTGGGTCCACCGATAGCTCGACGCGGTGGGCGATGAGGTTGAGCAACTCCTCGTCCGTCGGTCCGGCGAGCTCTTCCGCCGCCAGGAGACCCACCTCGAGCGCGGCTTCGATCAGCCGCCGAAACACGGTCGTGGCGGCGCGAACGGCGTGGTGCCAGTACACGTTCCGAAACATCTGATACTTGGAGAACAGCAGCGACTCGAGGGCCGAGAGCCCCTTCTCGGTCACTCCGACCTCGAGAGGCGCTGTTTCCGACTCGCGCGCGAGGGTCAGCGAGTCGATCAGCCGCTCGACATCGACGGCTCCGTACGGCACCCCGCAGAAGAAGCTGTCACGTCTCAGGTAGTCGATCTTGTCCAGATCCAGAGAGCCCGTCACCAGTCCCTGTAAGGGATGAGCCGAATCCCCACGTATCAGCTCCGAGATGCGCGGTGTCGCGGCCTCCCCATGCACCCCGAGCGCGTCGCGGATCGGGCCGGCGTCGAGGAAGCGAGCCGCGACCTCTTCATGGTGACCCGGGATCGAATCCGGTCCCAGCTCTTCCATCGCGTGCGAGAACGCGTAGTGACCCACATCGTGGAGCAGCGCGGCGAGGCGCACGATCGGGATCATCGCGTGCTCCTCCTCGGTCAGCTTCGCGAGGTCGCCGGTTCGGCGGAGCGTCTCGATCGCACGGGTCGTGAGATGGTAGACGCCTAGGGCGTGGAGAAAGCGGGAATGCACCGCGCCCGGATACGCGAGGTGAGCGAACCCGAGCTGCTTGACCCGACGCAGCCGCTGAAACTGAGGTGTGTCCAGGATGGCGGCCGCATCCGGATCGAGCGGGATGTTCTGCCACACCGGATCTCGAATCGTGCGTGTGCGTGTCATGGCCCCGCCAAGATGAACGACGCGTCATCAAGCAGCAATCAACACGCGGTGTGCTTGACACGGCCCGTCGGCGCCGGAGAGAATGCACCAGCGACGTGACCGCTCGCCGGACCTGGCATTACCGGCCTCGGTGGTCCGCGCCGCCGACACCTAGCCACGGAGGACCGCGTGGAGATCAAGCCGGGTCGGATGGTGCACCTCGGGTACGCCAAGTACTGGCGTTCGGATCAGATCGTCGGGTTGATCCCGATCGAAGATGATCGCGGCCCCGGGCGACGTACCGGGGTGTATGTCGCCACGGGCGGCGACCCGATCATCGCATCTCGAACCGAGAGCTCGATTCTGCACGACATGGCCTCGATGCCCGACGAGGTACGGGCCGCGGAAGTCGGCTCGATCGCGGAGGATATGGTGGAGGCTCTGCGTGAGCTCTCGCCGGTGCTCCGCCGGATGCTCAAGAACGAGGAGTCGTTCGACGTCGAGTACTGGCTTCGCCGCCTGCGGCAGGTAACGGAGCGCCGCGAGGACGGCGGATCGCAGGAAGACCTGTTCGAAGCCTGATCACGCTCGACTGAGGTCGGGGCCGGCCGGCGCGTCTTCGGCCACCCCCGGTCCGGTTCCCGCCCAAAACTCGGCCACATCACCGGAACGCCGCTTCCAGCGTGCGGTACTCTCGCTACGTGGGTGCAACGCGCGTGGGACGCGCTCGCATGAGCGCAGGGGATGCCGGGCCGATCTCGATGGTCCGGAATGCGGCGACCGGTGGTTACCTCTCGGTAACCGTTGGCTGCGTCGCGGCGTTGTTTCTCCGAGGCCGGCCAGGCGGTCGAGGCCGGCCAGGCCGTCGGGACCGGCCAGGTAGCCGATTCGGCATGGAACAGCCCCGACGCGGTCCGTATCGCGCGTCAGGCGGTTCAGGCGCGGGAGCACGCCTACGCCGACAGCTCGCTGCGCAGCTTTCAGGCGCGGGCCCAGGGGCACATCTACTTCCTGGGTGAGTTCGAGGAGAACCGAGAGCTGGTGCGCGCCGACCAGGTAGCGCTCCAGATCCTGTGGGAAGCTCCGGACCGGGCACTCCAGACCATCGTGGGGCGGCGACACGAGGTCCGGCTCCCGACTCGAATCCAGTACCACATCGACCACTTGAGCCTGGTACTCGACAACTTCGGCGACCGCATCCGGCTGGGAGAGGGCGATGAGGTCTGGAACGTCCTGCACCCCGCGGCCCCCGGAGCTCTGCGCTACTATGAGTATCGACTCCTCGACTCGTTCGAGATTCGGGTCCGGGACCGCGTCGCCCACGTGGACAGGGTCGACGTGCGGCCCATCGACTCCTCGCTTCCGGGAGTCGTGGGGACCATGTACGTCGATCGCGAGTCAGGGGCGATCGTTCGTCTTCGTGCGACGTTCACGAGCGCCTCGTACCGCGATCCGGATCTCGAGTACATCACGCTGGATCTCAAATCGGCGTTGTGGGAGGGGCGTCACTGGCTCCCGTACGAGCAGGACCTCGAGATCCGAAGAGAGCTGGCCTGGCTCAGCTTCCCCATCGGCAGCGTGATCCGTACCCGGATCCGGGTGCTCGACTACGACATCAACGACACGCCTCAGTACAGACTCGCGATGGGGGAGCGGGTCGCATCGCTCCCAGCGTCGGCGCTGGCCGATTATTGGGAGTGGGAGACTCCCCTGTACGCGGGGCCGCTCGAAGAGAGTGACGTTTCCGACCACGAGCTCGCCCTGACCCGCGCGAGGGCGAGAAGGCTCGTACGTCCTCAGGCGCTACTCGGGGGGGAGCGCCTTCAGTTGCACCTCCCAAACGCGTCGGCGGGTCTACGCGCACGGCGTGCCGAGGGAGTCCTGATCGGCGGAGGCGGGGCATACCAGCTCGATGAGCAGAGCGAGTTGTCCTTCTGGGGTGGGTATCCATTCGGCCTCGAGCGGCCGGAGATGCGCCTCGGCGTGCACCGGGGTAGCGGGAGCTGGCGGGTGAGCGCGGAGGGTTATTACAACGCGCTCGAGGACGTCGGGCGCTTCCAGGCCGCTTCGGGATTGACCCAGACTCTGGCCCTCACGTTCGATGGGGAGGACTACACGGATCCGTATTTCGAGGATGGTGGCAGCCTTCGTGTCGCGGGGACGGCCCTGGGAGGGAGGGCTACCGTCGGGATCACCGCCGAGAATCACCGCTCGGGGGAGCTGATCGTACAGACCGTGCTGGCGGGCCAATCCGCGCTGCGCCCGGTGCTCCCCATCGACGAGGGTACGCTGGTGGCGTTGGAGGCATCGTTCGAGCGCTACCTGGGCCGGCTTCTCCAGACCTCATGGGATCTCGTGCTCGAGGGCGAGGCTGCCGCGGGAGCGATCGGTGACTTCGGGTTCACGCAGGCGCTCCTCATGCTTCGGGGTGAGCGGGCCGAGGCGGTCGGCGATTGGCATTGGACCGCGCGGCTCGGGCTAGGAGCCTCGGCCGGCGAGCTCCCGGTGCAGCGACTCTTCCTGCTCGGTGGGCGTGGCACGCTGCCCGGTCACCCGTTCCGATCCTGGGGTGGAGACCGGGTCGCGTGGCTGGACGCCGACATCTCGCGAGCGCTCGTGGCGCCGTGGGTCAGGATACGCGTGCTGGGATCGCTGGGCTGGACGGATCTCACCTCCGTGGGGCAGGCCTCGGCCGATCGATTCGGAGCCGCGCAGACGGCGGGGACGAAGGCATCCGCGGGGGTGGGGCTGGGGCTGTTCTACGACCTCCTGCAAATCGACGTGTCACGTGGTCTGGATGGCGGTGAGTGGGAGGTCTTCGTCTCCGTCAATCGGGCCTTATGGTCGGTGCTCTGACCCGCGGCTTCCCTGGAAACCCGCAGATAGACCGCTTCATGCAGGAGACGCTCCCTTAGGGCCGGCGGGGAAGGGGACCCGTTCCCCAACTCCGCTATAAGACCGTGTCGCGAGCGTGCCAGGCGGCGAGCACCTCGACCTCGCGCTCGGCGGGCAGGCCGAAGCGGGAACGGCTTCGACGCTCTTCGTCCAGCGTCTTCCACCACGCGACGGTGTCGGCCGTCGTCTCGCCCAGGGGCCGGAACGTGAGGCCTTTCTCGAGTGCTCGAGCGATGCTCACCTGCAGTAGCCCCCCACCCTCGCCGTCGGGCGGGACCCAGGCCGGCATATGCACCCAGGGCTGCACGTCGTGCTCCTGCAGGAACTCGGCGTCGACCCACGTGAAGGCGGCGTCGGCGCCGAGCTCATCGCGAATCTCCGTCAGCATCGGCCCCATGCCCATGCGGGTCGCCGGGCCGGTCGCGTTGTAGGTGCCCGTGTGCCCCTGCTCCACCAGGTGAATCATGAACGCGCTGAGGTCGCGGGCATCGATGACCTGGACCGGGTCGTCGGGCGTGCCCGGCGCCATCACCTCGCCACCCCTGTCCACGCGCACCGGCCAATACGTCCAGCGATCGGTGGGGTCGCCGGGTCCGACGATCAGACCCGGCCGCACGACGGTGGCACGGCCGGGGAACGCGGTCATGGCTTCCTGCTCGCTCAATGCCTTGAGCGGTCCGTACGTCTCGCCCGTGATTTCCTCGACCGTCTCATCCTCGGTCGTGGCGACCGGGGCATCTTCATCGAGGCCGACCGAGGAGGGGTCCGCATACGCGGAGATCGAGGAGACGAACAGGTACTGCCCCGCTCGCTCCGACAGGAGTCCGGCCGATTGCCGTACCCAGCGAGGGATCGAGGCGGAGTTGTCGAGCACGGCATCCCACTCGCCGGTCTCCAGGGCCGTGAGGTCGTCGTTGCGGTCTCCGCGCAGCTTCTCGACACGTTCGAACAGGTCGTGAAAGAACGGGGGCTCGGTGCGACCGCGGTTGAAGATCGTGACCTCGTGGCCTCGCTCGAGCGCGTATTTGACCTGATGGGGCCCGATGAAGCTCGTGCCTCCGAGGATCAGTATGCGCATGGCCCGTGGGGCTGCAGCCGGGGCGTCGCTGGTCGCGCACGCCAGGTCTGGACGAAACAGCCCGATTCCGAGCGCGCCCGTGCCCGCGAGCCGAAGGAACTCTCTGCGGTCGGTCGTCATGTTTGTCTCCTCTCCGCGTGCCCTATTTGGGCCGAGCGAGCCCGGCCGTCCACGCGGTCGGTCTTGGACGTGTCGTGGGCGTGCGGGTCGTCAGTCGAACTTCGTCTCGTACCAGGTGGACCCGACGCCGAGATCCACCTTCAGGGGGACGGCCAATTCGATCGCGCCCTCCATCTCGGAGCGTACCAGGGCGCTCACCGCGTCGACCTCCGGCTCCGGCACCTCGAACAAGAGCTCATCGTGCACCTGGAGCAGCATCGTAGCGCCGGTATCGGCCAGCCGCTCGTGCAACCGGATCATCGCGATCTTGATCAGGTCCGCGGCGGTCCCCTGGATGGGGGAGTTCGTCGCGGTCCGCTCGCCGAACCCACGCTGCCCAGGGTTACGGGATCGGATCTCGGGAATGTAGCGCCTGCGCCCGATCAGCGTCTCTACGTAGCCCTTCTCGCGTGCCATCTCCTTCATGTGCTCCAAGTACTCGGCCACCCCATGGAAGCGCTCGAAGTACTGGTCGATGAACTGCCGCGCCTCGGTTCGCGAGATCCCTAGTTGGGCCGCCAGCGCTACCGGTCCCTGCCCGTAGATCGTGGCGAAGTTGATCGTCTTCGCCTGGTCCCGCATGGCCGGGGTCACCCGCCTGGACTCCACTCCGAAGATGAGGGCGGCGGTCTCGCGATGGATGTCACGATCCGCGCCGAACGCATCCAGGAAGGCGGGGTCGCCGGACAGGTGAGCGAGCACACGCAGCTCGATCTGGGAATAATCCGCGCCGATGAGGATCCGGCCCGCGGCCGGGATGAAGCCCTTTCGAATCTCGCGTCCCAGGATCGACCGGATCGGGATGTTCTGGAGATTCGGATCGGACGAGGAGAGCCGCCCGGTGGCCGTCACGGTCTGGTTGAAGGACGTGTGGATCCGTCCATCTTCGGGGGACACGAGGAGCGGGAGCTTGCTCACATACGTCGAATCCAGCTTGTCCAGCTCCCGGTACTCGAGGATCAGGCGAGGGATGACGTGACCCATCGCGGCCAATTGCTCCAGCACGCTCTCGTCGGTCGAGGCGCCGGTCTTCGTCCGCTTCACCACCGGCAGGTCGAGCTTCTCGAACAGGAGCTCCCGCATCTGCGGAACAGACCTCAGGTTCACCTCTTCGCCCGCCACTTTGTGGATCTCGTCGCGCACGAGCTCGAGCTCGGCGCGCAGCCTCGTCCCGAGCGCCGCGAAGAAATCCAGGTCGATCGCGATTCCGGCTCGTTCCATGTGTGCGAGCACGGGCAGAAGCGGCATCTCCACAGTCCTGAACAGGGGCTCCATGCCGTGCGCGCGCAGCTCATCCAGTTGCGGTCCCAACAGGCGGAGCGCGTAGTCGGCGTGCTCGCACGCATGCGTCATCGCCGCATCGCGCGGTACCTGATCCAAGGGGGTCGCGGAGCGTCCGCTCCCGCTGACGTCCTTCGCGGTATGCAACTCCGCTGAGAACCCGTCCAGCGCGAGCACCTCCAGCGAGCGCTCGCGGAGCGCGGGGTCCAGACAATAGGACGCGACGGACGTGTCGAAGACGAGCCCCCTCAGCTCGACACCGACGCGCGCGAGGAGCTGGAACGCGTACTTCAGATCGTGCCCGACCTTTGGCTGCTCTGACTCGAGGAGTCGGAGCACGTCCTCCATCTCGGGCGCATCGAGGGGCGGTAGGTTGGGCACCTCCTCCGCATCCAGCCCAAGCGTCGGATTCCCCTGGGCATCCCGCACGACCTCGGGCGGCCGGTGCCCGAACGGCAGGTAGTAGGCACGACCGGACTCGGCGCACAGCGCTATGCCGACCAGCTCGGCGCGCAGGGGGTCGGCCCTCGTGCCCAGCACGTATAAGGCGAGGCACTCGGCATCGCGTAGCTGTCCCGCCATCGCCCGCGCACGTTCGGGCGTCTCGACCAGCTCGTAGTCCGTCCCCGTGACCGGTGCGGTGGCCGGGGTGGGCTCGACCTCGCGAAGGAGGTTGTGGAACTCGAGCTCCATGAAGATGGCCTGCATTCGCTCCCGGTCGGGTGCCTCGCGCTCCAGCTGGCCCATCTCCAGCTCCACTGGGGCGTCGCGACGAATCGTGACCAGCTCCTTGGACAGCCGTGCGTCCTCGGCGTGCGCCTGGAGCGCGTTTCGGGCGCGCGTGCCCGTGACTTCCTCCGCGCGAGCGAGGATCTGCTCCAGATCCCCGAACTCCTGGATGAGCCCGGGCGCCGTCTTCTTCCCGATCCCCGGGACACCCGGGATGTTGTCCGAGCTGTCACCGAGCAGCGCCAGATAGTCGGTGATCCGTTCCGGCGGGACCCCGAAGCGCTCGACGGCGTTGTCGAGCGACACCCACTCCTGCTCGACCCCCGCCGGTCCACCCCGTCCGGGGTTGAGCAATGTCGTGTCCTCGTCGATCAGCTGGTGAAAATCCTTGTCCCCGGAGACGATCACCGTGTGGACACCGGCTGCGGAGGCCTGGCTGGCAAGCGTCCCGATCACATCGTCCGCCTCCCATCCATCGGCTTCGATCACCGGAACCCTGAAGGCCTCGAAGACCTCGCGACAGCGTGGCAGTGAGGCGCGCAGCTCATCCGGCATCTTCTCGCGTGTCGCCTTGTAGTCGGGAAACAACTCCGTGCGAAAGCTGTCTCCGGCGTCGAACACGACCCCGAGATAGTCGGGTTGGTGATCCTCGATGAGCCTCAGGAGGAAGCGAGCGATCCCATACGGGGCGGATGTGTTCTCACCGCTCGATGTGGTAAGCGGTCGGCTGATCATCGCGAAGAAGGCGCGGTAGATCAGCGCATAGCCGTCGAGCAGGTATAGGTTCGGTCGGTCGCCGGGTGTTGCGTTCGACATGGCCAGACCGCAGGGGGAGATTTCCAAAAAAAAGAACGCGCCCCGGCCGTCGGGCGGGGCGCGTTCGAGCGTCGGGGCTTCTCGGGCGCTAGCTGGGTTTCGCGACCTTCGTCGCGTGGAGACCCTTGTCACCCTGGGTGAACTCGTAGTCCACCTCCATCCCCTCCGACAGCGTCTTATAGCCGTCCATATCGATGGAGCTGTAGTGAACAAACACGTCGTCACCACCATCGGTTTGTTCGATGAATCCGTAACCCTTGGCATCGTTGAACCACTTCACCCGACCTACTGGCATCTACGGCCTCCTGCGACAAAAAACATGCGTCCGGCAACGTCCGAGGGTGGTCCCTCGGGGGGAAGTCGCTCGTATGCTACCGATGCGATTCGCATCCGTCAACACGGCTTGGGGCGCTCTCCTGTGACCCGCTCTGACGACCCGGAATCAGGGGGCGGCGGCCGTGTCCCAGGGGCCGTACAGACGGTCGTAGATCGCGATAAGCTCGGTGACCGCGCGCACGTATTCACGCGTCTCGCGGAATGGGATTCGCTCGACGAACTGATCCTCGCCGGCCGCCAATTCGGGGAATTCTCGCCACGAGAGCCACCGGTGGGGACCCGCGTTGTACGAGATGAGCCCGGCCAGCCGGGAGCCGCCGAAGCGATCCAGGAGGTCAGCCATGTATCTCGTGCCGAGAAGCAGGTTGACCTGGGGCACGGTGAGTTGCGAGCGCTGGTACTCCGGCAGCCCGGCGCGGCGCGAGACGTCCTGTGCGGTGCGCGGCAGGAGCTGCATCAGACCGACCGCGTTCGCGGCCGATACGATGTCCGGATCGAAGAGTGATTCGCGACGCGCGACGCCGGCGACGAGCTCGGGCTCGAGCCCACGGGCCCGCGCGGCAGTGACGAGCGCGTTGCTGAACGGCAACGGAAACACCGCCTCGAGCAGCGCCACGCTCCAGCGCTCGCGCCTCGCCTTCACCCGCCACGCCAAACGAACTCCCTGTTGCGTCCAGCCGGCGCGGTTCAGGGCAAGCGCGAAGACGAGGAGTTGGTCCACATCGGTAGGTCCCCGGCTCCGTGCGGCGTCGAGCTCCCGGCGCGCCCGGTCCGGCCAACCCAATTCACGCAGCAGGTCCATGCGCGCGAGGGCATCTCTGAACCGCGGATCCAGCTCGGGCAGTGCCCCGGCCGTATCCAAGCGGAGCGAGAGCCAACGATCGCGGGGCGTCCGTACTTCCGCCAGGATCGCGTAATAGTCCAGCGGGTCGCGAAAGATCGTCTCCAGGAAGAGCGCGCGGGCCGTCGTGGTGTCCCCTTCGGCCTCGTGCGCCCGCGCCGTCCAGTAGGTGGCACCCTGGGACCAGGAGTCCCGTGGGTAGCGCCGGCGATACTCTTCGAGGTGCTCTCGCGCGTCGGCGTATGCGCCCTGCAGGAAATCCAGCATGGCGAGACGTGAGAGAGATCGCGCGCCGTACGTCGTGCGAGGGAAGCGATCGACGGTGGACGCGTAGCGTTCGCGAGCCGCCTCGAGACGCCCCGCGTCGTGGTCTGCGTCCGCGAGAAGGTAGGATGCCAGGGCCGCGGAGACTCCCGTGCCCGAGGCCGCGGTCTCGAACGCCTCGCGTGCGGCGCGCGTCTGCCCCAGGGCCGTGAACGTCCGCGCTGCGAGCAGCCAGACCGAGGCGCGCCGCGATGCCGACAGCTCGCGTCCGCCCAGCCATGGGCCGAGCTCCGCTATCGCCCGATCCAAATCGCCCGCGGCCCGGTGAGCTCCAGCGAGTTGCTCGGCGATCGCGGGCGCTTCCGAAGCCGGTGCCAGCCGCAGCGCATCCGCCAGGTACCGCCTCCCACGCTCGCCGCGACCGGCGCGCAGATCAGACGCCCCGACCGCGCGCAAAGTGCCCCACGATCCGTCCAGCTCGAGCAGCGCCGGTCCGATCTCCACCCCGGCCCGTCTCGATGCCAGCGCGGCCCGGTAGGCCTCTTCCGCACCTTCCACGTCTCCGCGCGATCGCAGGTAGGGCGCGATGTGCTCTCCAGCGAGCCTGTCGAATACGCCTCGGCCAGCCTCACGGGCGAGCGTGACGCCCCGCTCGAAATCACCCAGCTCGAACGAAAGCCGCGCCAATACGAGCTGTACGGAGTCCGAGGGGACCATGGACTCCTCTCGTAGCTCGGTCGCGAGCTCCTCCGCCGAAGGACCGTCCTGCGCCTCCGCCCGACCGTAGAGCGCCGAAAGCAGTAGCCAGGGCGCCAGCGCCGGGTGCTCATCCGCCGCCTGCTCGAGCTGGGCGGCCGCGGCGGCAGGGTGCCCGAGACGCGTCAACGCGCCCGCGTACCGCACGCGAACCTCGACCGGAGGCGGCGCGGGCCCTGCGCCGGCTTCGAGGTAGGCCTGGTAGGTCTCGGCCGCGGCGGTGAGGCTGTCGAGCTCCAGGTATGCACGCGCCAGGAGGCGCTGGCCGGCCCCCGGCTCGAACTCCCCCAGCCCTGGTTGATCGACGAGCAGACGTCGCACCGCGGTCCAGGTTCGGTGGGCTGCGTAGGCGCGCGCGGCCAGCATGATGGGCTCCGGACCGGCGAGCCGACCGCTCGACAGGTCCCGAGCCAGGGCGCGGCTCGCGGTCACGGGCAAGTCGACGGCAAGCAGGCGGCGCGCCTCGTCCAGCAGCAGGGTTACTTCGGCTTTCGGGTCAGTGCTCTCGGCAGGACCGGACGGAGCCGCTGCGGGGACGCTTCGTGGAACCGGGATGCTGTCAGGTGCCTGGATCCCGCTCACACCGTCCGCGAGCGCGAGAATGGCTCCCAGCATCGAGGGCGCCACCCACATGCGTGCGGTCCACCGGCACGTGCGAGCGGCCCGTCCGCGCTCGGCCGACGGGCCGCTCCGCTGCCTTACCTGCCGATCTATTTCCCGTCCCCTCCGCACCACACCCCCGTATCGGCGATCACCTCCGGCAGATCGCTTGAGTGACCTCGCGACCTACTAGAATGGACTGAAGTCGTACCGTATCCGTGCCATACCGAACCGTCCCAGTACCGGCGTTCCCACGAACGATTGGTAATGCTTGTCGAACACGTTCTGAACATCGACTTGGAGCCACACTCCCTCCAACCCGGGGAGCTTGTAGCCCACACCGAGATCCAGGACCGCTAACGGATCCACGTGCCCGATATACACGGCGGAGTTCGCGTCGAACCCGTTCTGTGCCCGGAACCGAACCTGGCCGTTGAAGCCGCCCTCGCTCCGGTACGAGAGAGCCGCTGTCCCCTTCAGGGTCGGGGCGTTGAGCGGCACCAACTCCGAGACCCCGCGTGCGGTCGTCTCGAACTCATCCTTATCCACCACCGAGATCGTGGTGGCGAGCTCCCACTCATCACTGAGCAGGAAGTTTGCCGCGATTTCAGCACCGAAGACATCCAGGCTGCCCAGGTTCTCGTACACGAACGCGAGCGTCGCGTCGGTTCCGCCGACGCTCTGCGGGGTCACCACTCCGAGCGGAACACGTGCGATTCCCGGCTGCTCGGGTGTGCCCACAGCGATCTGCAATGCGGTCGCCTGCGCCGTCGCCGCGTCGGGGAACGCGACACCGACCAACGGGAGAAACTGCGCGGTCAGATACGCGGCGAGATCCTGGCCGTTCAGGAAGACGTTCGGCGAGGCGATCCGCAGCGCGGAGGTGAAGTCCGTGATGTGGCTCCACCAACCGTTGAGTCCCAACAGCACCCGCCCACCGAGGAGCCCCTTGTACCCGACCTCGAACGTGTTTGTGATCGTCGGCTTGAGTCGATCGAAGTCCTGGATGCCGGCCAGCCCGCCCGGCGTGATGCAGAACGGCGGTGCCGGACAATCCCCGGTCGCGGGACCGCCGAGCTGGAGGCTCGGATCCAGGGTGAGCGCCACGATCCCCACATCGCCCTCGCCCGGTGGTGCGATCAGCCCCAGGATCGCCCCCGCCTGGGGGTTGTTCGCCGACGTGAGCGCCACCGCTTCTTGCCACAGTTGGGCAACCGTCGTGGGGAGGAACTCCCGCGGGCTGCCCCCGAAGAGCTGGTTGAACGGCGACATGTGCATCGGGACCCCGTTCGCGTCCCGCATGAACTGGTGGCCCACTTCCGTGCTCCCGGTCGCCCGGATGTCGTACCTGAACGGGCCCCCCAGAGGGATACGCTCGCCCGAGATGTCCAGGAACAGGTTGAGCGTCGTCGGGGTCGAGAAGGCCCGGTTGAACGTGGCTCGGATGCTGCTGCTCGGATCCGGCTTGTAGACGAACGCCGCGCGGGGGGAGAACACCGGGTTCTCCAGCCGCGAGTGGTTATCCAGCCGCGCCGCGGCCACGAAGTCGAGCTTCGGGTCGAGGGACCACTCCCACTGCAGGTAGCCACCGATCTCCGTGACGTCGTCGTCGTCGTCGTTCTGGCCGTTGATCGTGCCCTTGGTGTCGGGCAGCGTTCGGATCAGGTCGGCACCGTAGATGAAGCGATGCGTCGCGCCCAGCCGCGCGGCATGCTGGAGCTGCCCCACGAAGATCTGAGACTTGTCGATCAACGGGCGGCCCGAGCGGAGCAGGTACGTATCGTCGTTGTCGCTCTTGTTCCAGAAGACCTGCGCGAACAGGTCCTTGTGGTTGACGCGCGCCTGCAGATAGTTGTACGCCCAGTCGATCACCTGTGCCGCACCCAGCCCCGTGAGATCGACGCTGCTTATCGCGGTCGTCCGCCCGCCGGCCACAGTCACGTTCGTCTGCGGCGTCGGTCGCCAGTCGATACGGCCGTCCAGCGTCCAGCGTTCGAGGTTGTTGTCGCGGCCCTGGCATTCCGAGCCGGCCGCGTTTGGGCGGCAGACGTTGTTGACGCTGGTCTGCAGGAGCGCCTGGTCCTCCGGGTCCGTCAGAACGAGGCCCTCGGAGAAGGCCAGGCAGTCCGGGTTGTTGAGATTGAAGCTGCTCTGGATGCACGAGAGAGCGTCCTCCCGCTCTGCCTCTTCTTCGGTGTCGATGAACGAATACTCGGTGCCCTTGAAGTACTGGCCCGAGACCTTCACCCCGAACTTCTCGGAAGGGGAGATGGCGATGCGGCCTTCCCCGTGGAACAACCCCTCATCGGAGCCGGTGAACGGGAGCCCGCCGGCGATCTGAGTCGCGTCGTCCTCGCTCGATTGCTGCCGCAGGCCGCCGGCCATCGAGAAGCTCACTCCCGGGTAGTCGATCGGCGACCGGGTCAGCGAGTGGATCACACCGTTGGCCGCGTTCGGGCCGTAGAGGGCCGAGCCGGGCCCGAGCACGACCTCCACTCGGTCCAGGTCCAGGTTCGTGGCCGGGGTCAGGTGCGAGATGTTGGCGCGCAACGAAGGTACGCGGCTGATCCGGTTGTCCGTCAGGGTCAGCGAGGCGCCTGAGAAGATGTTGTTGAACCCGCGGACCACCACGTAGCTGGTCTGCACGCCGGTCTGGATGACATCTACCCCGGCTTTGTTCTTGACGTGATCGATCGTGGTGACCGCGGGTCGCTCCTGGATGTCGAGCGAGCTCACGACCTCCACGGCCGCGGGCGCATCGAGCACCTTCTCTTCGGTCTTCGATGTGGTCACCGTGATCGGGTTCAGGCTGTAGCTACCCTCGGTCATGGTGGCGGACACGCTCGTAAGCTGCCCCGCGGTCACCGTCTGCCCGGTCAGGGTCGCCGTGTTCCACCCCGGAGACGTGAAGCGGATCGTATACGTCCCCGCCGGGATACCCCCGATCCGGAACGCGCCCCCCGGGCCGGATGTACCGTTCGCCACCACGGTCCCCGACCCGTCCACCACTTCGACCAGGACCGCGGCCAGCCCTGCGGCGGTCGCGTCGTCGCGCACCGTGCCGGCGATACCTCCGACTTGTGCGGCGCCCGGTTTCGGGAGCAGGAGAAGCAGAAAAAGCGGGAGAGCCGCAAGGGAGAACCGAGCCGAACGCGAGCAGGTATTCATACCGCCTCCGGGGTGCCAGGCGCACATCGCCCTTGGTGGAAAAGGGGATAAGATGGTTTGAAAAGTCGAAATTGGGTCTATCGAGCGCAAGTGCGCCGAGTTGGCAGGCTCTCGAGGGCGGCCGGATCGTCGGGTTCCCGTCGCCCGGTGACCACTTCGTGTTCAGATGCAAGAGGGCCCGGGTGAGACCCGGGCCCTCTCCGTTACTCTCGCGGTCCGGGCCTTCGCGAGCCCGGTCGGCGGTGCTTCAGCCGGCGGCGGCGGCGGCGCGCGCCTCGCGCTCGTGGAGGGCGTCGATCATCCGCTGAGCGCTCTCCTCCATGTCGATCACCAGGCGGTCGATCCGCGTGACGAAGTAGTTGTGCATGATGTTGATCGGAATCGCGATCGTGAGCCCGGTCGCGGTCGTGATGAGGGCTACCTTGATCCCTCCGGCCACGAGCGTCGCCTCGACCTCACCCGCGATCTCGATCGCCTGGAAGGCCATAATCATCCCGATCACGGTTCCGAGGAAGCCGAGCAGCGGGGCCACGTTCGCGAGCGTGGCGAGCCACACGAGGCCTCTTTCCAGGCCGGCCACCTGGATCGCGCCGGCGTTCTCGATCGCCTGCATGACGCGCTCCGTGCCCTCCTCGTGGCGGCGCAAGCCCGCTTTGAGGATCTCCGCGGCGGGGGCCTTCGAATCCTCGCACTGCGCAAGCGCCTCGTCGAGCCGCCCCTGCGCGATCATCCCGTCCACGTCGCCGAGCAGCTTGCGGGTCCTGGCCGCTTTGGACTGGAGGTCGATGAACTTCCAGATGATGATGAGGATACCGATGGCCAGAGCAAGGCCGAGCGGCCACATCATGAACCCACCCGCCTGCCAGATGTCGGCCAGGTTGAGTGACTGACCCTCGCCGAGTCGCGGCGATGTCTCCTGAATCGCCCAGAGTGTCGCAGCGAACAATGGTCTCTCCAGTGGTAAAGTTAATCCATCGCCGGAAGCTTCCAGCGGCGCCTGAAGGCAGGCCGGATCAAGCTAGGGGGGGGCTCAGGGCCCGTCAAGATCGGGCTTCCTGGTGTTCAGGGAGCGGTTTTCTCGCCGACTCGCGGCAACCTCGGCACCGCCTCAAGCAAGCGTCTCGTATACGGGTCGCGTGGCCGGCTGAACAGCTCCGCGCTCGGTCCGCGCTCGATGATCTTTCCTTCTTGCATGACAAGGACCCGGTCGCAGATCTGACGGACCACGGCCAAGTCGTGCGAGATGAACAGATACGTGAGTCCGAGCGCGCGGCGGAGCTCGAGCATCAGCTGAAGCACCTTCGCTTGCACGGAGACGTCGAGGGCCGAGACCGGCTCGTCGGCGACGATCACGCGCGGGCCGAGGCACAGGGCTCGCGCGATCCCGATCCTCTGGCGTTGTCCGCCGGAGAACTCGTGCGGATACCGGCGTTCGGAGCCGGGGTCGATTCCCACCTGCTCGAGGAGGTCTGTGACGCGCCGGTCGGCGGCTTCGCCGCGAGCCAGACCGTGGACGGCCAGTATCTCGCGCAGAGCCCCGCCGACGGTAACGCGCGGGTTCAACGAGGCGAACGGGTCCTGGAACACGACCTGCACCGCTCGCCGAAAGCGCAGACGCTCGACGGCGGTTTGCGCCGAGAGCTCTCCACCCTCGAACAGGACCTGGCCGTCGTCGGGAGCCTCCAGACCCAGGAGAAGCCGTCCGAGCGTGCTCTTTCCGCTTCCCGACTCACCTACCAGACCGACCGCCTCACCGGTGCGCAGCGCCAGCGACGCCTCCTCCACAGCCACCACGGGCGCGCCCCTCCGTCCCAGGGACCGGCGGACGGGATATCGCCGGCTGACCTCACGCGTCTCGAGGATCGGCACGTCCTCCTCCGCCGTCATGGACGACGCCATGGCACTCGATCCGTACTCGACCCCGGGACTCATCGCTCTCGGCTCCCGGCCGGAGCCGCGGAGAAGCCGGCTCCGACGCGGTGGTCCGGCTCCTCGGCGAGCCAGCAGCGGGCCCGGGCCGCGCCAGCATCCAGCAGTGGAGGTGATTCCTCCTCACACCGCTCCCACTTGTACGGGCAGCGGGGGTGGAATCGGCACGCGGCCGGCCACCGCGTCGCGTGCGGGACGCGACCGGGGATCACCACCAGGCTCTCCGCCCGAGCATCGATCGATGGCACGGCTCGAAGGAGACCCTCGGTGTAGGGGTGAGTGGGGCTTCGAAACAGGTCTGCGGTGGCGGCTTCCTCCACGATCTGCCCGGCGTACATTACGGCCACGCGATCCGCCACCTGCGACACGACGGCCAGGTCGTGCGAGATCAGCAGGAGAGCCATCCCGCTCTCTCGCCGAAACGAGTCCAGCAGCTCCAGGATTTGGGCCTGGATCGTGACATCCAGGGCGGTGGTGGGCTCGTCGGCGATGAGCAGTGCGGGTCCGCAGGCTACCGCCATCGCCGCCATGACCCGCTGACGCATCCCGCCGGACAATTCGTGCGGGTAGGCGCGTCTGGCCCGCTCGGGGTCGGGCAGACCGACTCGCTCGAGGAGGTGCAGGACCTCGAAGCGCAGATCGACCCTGGTGATTCGCCGGTGTGTCCGGACCGCCTCCGCGATCTGATCGCCGACGCGGTACACGGGGTTCAGGGACGTCATCGGTTCCTGGAAGATCATCGCGATCTCGGCACCGCGGATCTGTCGCAGCCTGGCGTCGGGCGCACTCAGTAACTCCTCTCCCCGCAGACGGACGCTCGAGCCCGGGAGAGTTCGGGAGGGGGGAGATGGCACGAGGCCCAGGATCGAAAGGGCTGTGATCGACTTCCCACACCCCGATTCGCCGACCAGCCCGAGGGTCTCACCCGGCCGGATGTCCAGCGATACCCCATCCACGGCACGGGACTCGCCATCATCGGTGTCGAAGTACACCCGCAGGTGGTCGACGTGGAGCACGGGCTCGCTCACGAGTCGGTCCCCACGATGGTCCTCGGGTCGAGCGCGTCCCGCAGGCCGTCGCCGATCAGGTTGAAGCTCATCACGGTGAGCACGATCGCGAGCCCCGGGAACAGGGTGACCCACCACGCGTCGAGCATGACGTCACGGCCGGCGGCCACCATACCACCCCAGCTCGGCGCGGGCGGCGGCACCCCGAGCCCCAGGAAGCTGAGCGCGGCTTCGGCCAGGATCGTGTTGCCGATCCCGAGCGTGGCTGCGACAATGATCGGGCTCACGACATTTGGCAGGATATGCCGGAACAGGATGCGCGACTGCCCGAACCCCAGGGCTCGTGCGGCCAGGACGTACTCCCGCTCGCGCACCGAGAGCACCTCGCCACGCACGACCCGCGAAGTGCCCATCCACCCCGTCAGACCCAGCACGATCGTTATGATCAGGATGGACGGCTCGATGAGTGCCACCACGGTGATCAGCAGGACGAGCCGGGGGAAGCTCAGCAGCATGTCCACGACCCGCATCGATGTGGCGTCCACCCACCCCCGTGCGTATCCCGCTACGGCGCCGATCGCGGTCCCGAGCGTGATCGCGATCGTCACCGCCAGGAAACCGATGAGGAGACTGATCCGGCCGCCGTAGAGGACGCGGCTGAAGACGTCGCGACCGAAGCGATCGGTGCCCATCGGGTGCGTCGGCGTCGGTCCATGGAACCGCGTTGCCACGATGTCCGCACCCTGCTGGGCCGGATCGAATGGCGCCAGATATGGCGTGAGTAGCGCCGTGGCCGCGAGCAGCGCGACCAATGCCAGCCCAACGATCGCGAGCCGGTGGCGACGGAAGGCCAGCCACGCGAGCCGCCATTGTGTCTGGGAAGCGTCGGCGGCGCGCACGGCGGGGGGTTGACCGAGCCGCCAGGCGGCCGCCAATCCGCCCGCGAGCGTCAAGAACGCGAGCCACTCGTCGACGGCTCCACCCCCGAGGGTGGCGATGATGCGATCCCACCGGGCCACGGCCAACGCCAGCAACCCCACCCAGGCGCCGAGCGCGAGCATTCCACGCGCCGTGTCCCGGGACACCAATCGCGCGCCAGGCAGGATCAGGTCCGGCAACCGTCGGGCGCTCACCGGGTACCCCGCCCGCGTCTACTCATAGCGAATGCGCGGATCCACGACCGCGTACAGCAGATCGGCCACCAGGTTGGCCGCGATCACGAGCACCGCGAACAGGAAGCTCCCGGCCAGCACGACCGGGTAGTCGCGCGCCAGAATTGCATCGTGCATCAGGCGACCCATACCGGGCCACGAGAACACCACCTCGATCACGACCGCGCCGCCGAACAGGATCGGCAGGAAGAGCCCCAGCAGGCTCACGACGGGGATCATCGCGTTTCGAAGCGCATGCACGAGCACGACACGTCTCTCGGTCAGACCCTTCGCGCGCGCCGTCCGGATATAATCCTGGCCGATCACCTCCAGCATCGAGCTGCGCATGTAGCGGGCGACCGCCGCGGCCGATGCGATCCCGAGCGCGATCGTCGGGAGGACGAGGTGCCGGGCCCGATCCGCCAGCCGGCCCCCAAACCCCATCGCGTCGTAGTCCAGGCTCTGCATGCCCGAGATCGGGAGTCTGGCTCCGTCCGGCACCGCGTTCGACGAGACGATCAGGATCAGCATCAGCCCGAGCCAGAAGCCGGGCATCGAATAGATGAACAGCGCCAGGAAGGTGAGCGAGTGGTCCAGGACCGAGTATTGGCGGATCGCCTGCACGATCCCCACGGCGCAGCCGATGATGAAGATCAGTACGAGCGAAACGCCGCCGAGCAGCAGCGTGTTCGGGAGCGCGTCCGCGAGCACGGCCGTCACGGGCCTGAATTGACTGAAGCTGTACCCGAAGTCCCCGGTCAGAAAGCTGCCGAGCCAGCGCACGTATTGCTCGTAGAGCGGGCGATCCAGCCCGAAGTTGCGACGCATCTGCTCGATCACTTCCGGGCTGACATTGGGATTGAAGAACGCGGTGGTCGGATCTCCAGGCGCGAGGTGGAGGAGGAGGAAAAGGAGGGTCAGGATCCCCCATAGCAGGGGGATCGCGCCCAGCAGCCGGCGGATGAGGTAACGGAGCAGCGGACCCCCTTTCCTGCCGTCGGTCGTCCGGCCTGCCTGGCCGCTACCGGGACCCGTTGGCGGCGCGGTAGTCCGGGTGGACCCACCAATCCCGCACGCTAATGAACTCGCCGCGCGCGTCCAGCACGAGACCCTGAAGCTCGCGCCGTACCCCGACTGCGTCTGTCGTGAAATACAGGAAAGTGAACGGTTGATCTGCCTGAACGATGCGATTGTACTTTCGGTACAGCCGCAAGCGCGTCGATCGGTCCCGAACCATCGGTATCGAGTCCAACACGGGGTCGAGCTCGCGATTACAGTAGCTCGCGAACTGGAAGATCTCGCCCAGGTGGCTGCACGCGAACAGCGGACGGTCATCCACCTCGAAATCCGGATCCCAGGCCAGCACGACCGCGTCGAATCGTCTGTCCGGGCTGGTGAGGGCTGCCGCGAGCGAGCCGGACTCGCGCGTCGCCGGCGTCGCATCTACTCCGATCGCCCTCAGCTGACTCTGGACGATCACCGAGATGTCCTGGTTTACCTGGCGATCGTTGGTCGAGAGCTCGAAGCTCAACTCGTGTCCGGCCCGGTCGCGCACCCCGTCTCCGTTCGAGTCCGTCCAACCCAACGAGTCCAGGAGCGCAGCGGCCGCCTCCGGATCGTAGGCGAGAGGGACGAGGTCGGCATCGTACGCCCAGTGCCATGGCCCGATCGGGCCGTTGGCGACTCGCCCCAGCCCGTTTCGCACCGCATCTACGAGCGAGGGGCGATCGATCGCCATCGTGAGCGCGCGACGCACGGCCGGGTCCTGGAAGACCGGTCGCTGTCCGTTCCAAACGATGAACGTGTACGACCGGATGGGGAACGTCCGGACTGCCAGATCGGGGTTCGCCTCGATGCGCTCGATTTGCGAAGGCGGCAGGTCGCGCAACATGTGGACCGAACCCGTCCTCAGCTCGGCGAACAGCGTCGCCTCGTCCGGTACGGCTCTGTAGACGAGCCGGTCCAGGTAGGGACGCCCCCCGAGCCCGTTCGGGAAGCCCTCGTTCGCGTCGAACACCCACCCGTCACCGGGAAGCCGCTCCACGAAGCGGAAGGGCCCGTTCCCGACGGGAGCCTCGGTGCCGAACGGATCGCGCCCGAGCTCTTCCGGCCCGACATGACTCAGCAGGTGGGCGGGCATGATCGGGAGCTGTGTCCACCCGTACAGGAAACCGGCATGCGGTCGGAGGACGAAACGAATCGTGTACGGGTCGACAACCTCGGCCCCCTCCCATTGATCGAACCACTCTCTGTTCGGAAAGGCCGTGCGCGGCTCTTTGAGTCGCTCGAACGTGAACGCGACATCGCGCGCGGTCGTCGACACGCCGTCATGCCATCGTACGTCCCGCCGCAGGTGAAAGACGACCTGCGTGCTGTCCCGGTTGAGCTCCCAGGACTCGGCGAGATAGGGCTCCGCCTGCATGGTGGAGTCATGACGCAGAAGCGTCATGAGGAGGACGTGCTTCTGAAGCTCCGCCGCCAGATGCCCGGTAGTGGCGGCGGGATTCATGGTCACTACATCGGCGGCCCCACCCACGACCGCCGTGCCCCCGAATCGCTCGGATTCGGTAACCGGCGGCAACGGGGGAATCTCTTCGGGTGACCCTGTTCGATCGCCACAACCCAAACCCGACAGGGCGAGCGACACGCAAAGCGTGCGGGAAAATAGCGCCGCCCACGCGTTCCTCATCGTCCTCCTCCTCCCATCCCCCGCGGCGTCGAAACGACACCCTCAAGACGTCCTACAATACTCCCTCCGGAGCGCGGCGCACATATGTCCGGGGTCCCTGGGCCGCCCGTCGTCTCCCCCCAGCTACTCGCTCAGGGAGTCGATCCCCACCGCCAGCGCGGCAGCGTCACCAGCTCGCCACGCGCGTCCATCTCGACGCCCTGGAGCTCGCTCCGCACCCCCGCGAGCTCATCGTTCCAGAACAGCAAAGTGACCGGTTGGTCCGCTTGCACGATCTGGGCGAAGCGGCGCCAGATGGCGGTGGCCTCGGCAGCGTCCAGCGTGCGCGCGCCAAGATCCATGAGGCTGTCCGCCTCGGGGTTGGAGTAGGAGCTCCGGTTCGCGCTCCCTTCGATGGCGACCTGGCTCGAGTGGAACAGAGGCCGCGGGTCGACGCGGAAGTTGTCGAGCACCCAGTTGGTGAGCACGGCGTCGAAGTCGCGCGATCGGTGCAACCCGAGGACGGTCTGCCACTCCAGCAGGCGGGCCTCGACCTCGATCCCCACTCTGGCGAGCTGGGCCTGCACCACCTGCACGAGATCCGCGAACACGGGGTTTCGCTGGCTCGCCAGGAGCTGGAAGCGCAGCGTCCGGCCGTCGCGCTCGCGCACGCCATCCCCGTCCACGTCACGCCAACCGAGGCCGTCAAGGATGGCCGCCGCGGAGTCGGGGGCGTATGGGAGCGGCGCCAGCGAAGGCGCGTACGGGTGCCACGGGGGAATCACGCTGCTCGCCGGCTGTCCCAACCCACGCAGGATCGCATCGAGCAACTCTTCGCGATCGATCGCCATCGCGAGCGCGCGACGTGCCTCGGGCTCGCGAAACGGATCTCGGCGCGTGTTCCACCCGATGTAGGTGAACTGGCGCCACGGGAACGAGAGGAGCTCGACGCCCGCTGCCTCGCGGACCCGCTCGGCATCCTGCGGAGCCAGGGGTCCGTCCACGTGGATGTCGCCTCGCAGGAGCTCCGCGAGTCGCGTGGTTCGCTCGGGCAGGAAGCGGTATACGACCCGATCGATCTCGGCGGGACCGCCCAGGGTCGCCGAGAACGCGGGCTCACGCTCAAACTCGAGCGCCTGGCCGACTTCCCAGCGCACGAACCGGTATGGACCGCTTCCCAGGGGGGCGCGCCCAAACGGATCGCGCGCCAGGTTTTCGGGGGCGACCGATTCCAGCAGATGTTTCGGCACTGGGGGCCAGAAGAAGTCCTCCAGCGGCTCCGCGTGCGGGGTCGTGAAGGTGAAGCGGATTCGGTGCCGGTCGAGGACCACGGCGGTTTCGACGTTCGACAGATATGCCGCCCCTAGCGGTGAGGCCACCGCGGGGTTCTTGGCGAGATCGAAAGTGAACTTCACGTCCTCGGCCGTGACCGGCTCGCCATCGTGCCAGGTCACGTCGGTGCGGAGCTGGAACGTGATTTCCGTGTCGGAGAGCGTCCACGCTTCCGCCAGCCACGGCTGCACGTTGAACGAGGCATCGTAGGTGACGAGAGGCGTGAACAGGAGAGAGTAAATGAGGTCGTTGGCGTTCTGGTCCGTGCTCACGACGGGATTCAGGGTCTGGAGCTCGGCCGCGTATCCCAAGACGAGAGGGGCTTGCCGGCTCGCACCCGGCTCCGGCGAACCACCGCAGGCCAAGGGAGCGACCAGCACCCATAGGAGCATCCCTGCGCGCCGTGCGACACGCGGGGATGTCGACCGCCTGACGGGCTTCTGCCGCGATGAGCTATCGTTCACGCGCCGAACGTACGGACGGCCGATCGCGAGTGAAAGCAACCGGGATCCCGTTTGGCTCTTCGCGAGCTGCTCTAGCGGCGCCAGGTCCACGCCTGGCTTCGGTACTTTTCCTCGAGCTCCCGAACCTCGGTCTCGAGCGCGGGAGGGAAGTGACCCGGCTCCGGCCGGCACCCGAACTCGGCCCCGAACGCCTCGCCGAGGGTCTGGATCAGCAGCGTGGGCTCCGGCATCTCGGGAACCAAGTCCGAAAGCCCGATCGCTGCATCCTCGGCTCGATGGTCCTTCCGGGCATTCAGGTCTCCTCGCGCTTGCTCGTTCACCAGCAGGACCGACCCATGCTGGAGAAGCACACCCCGGTGTCTCCATTGGGCGCTCCCCACGAGCTTGCGGCCAGCGGCCGTGACCTCGCCGGGTGCGGGCGCCTGAAAGCACGGCTGAGGTCCGAGGGCGCCGGGTGCGCTTCCAACCTCAGCCCGGTGAGCCCATTGGGACGGCGGGCTCGCGGTCTCGTCTCGGGGGTCGAGGCCCGAGGCCGGATCGGCGCCGGGGTCCGGATCGAGCGACGCTCCGAGCTCGGCCAGTCCCCGGCGGAGAGCGTGGTTGATGCGGCGATACGTGCGACGCGGACCACCCCACAGCCGATCGGGGGCCGTCACGCTGTAGGTAATCTCCCGACTATGGTATACCGAGCGTCCGCCGGTCGGGCGCCGCACTACGTCTTCGCCGCAGCGAAGCTCGCTCCGCGACCGATCCTGGATGCGCGTGGGCGTCGATTGGTTACGGCCGAGTGACAGACAGTACGGCTCCCATGCGTAGAATCGGAGCGTCGCGACACCGGTCCGCGCGAGACCCATCAACGCTTCGTCCATCGCCATGTTCCAGGCCCCGGTACCCGGTCCGTCGATGCGAAGCAGGAAGCGTTTGGGGACCGCGACGGAATCGGGGAGTGGTTGGTGCGAGGGTCGGCCGCCTGTGGCAGCTAGTCGCCGTCCGGGAAGCTCCACCGTACGTCCAGATGGCGTCCGGCGCTTCCCTCGTCGAGGCGGCGGACCGGGGTCTCGTGCGGCGCCTCCGTCACCAGCTCCGGGTCCTCGGCCGCCTCGCGCGCGATCGCCAGCATCGCGTCCGCGAATCGGTCCAGCTCATCCTTCGTCTCGGTCTCCGTCGGCTCCGTCATCAACGCCTCCGAGACCGTGAGCGGGAAGTAGACCGTGGGAGCATGGAATCCGTAGTCGAGGAGCCGCTTCGCGACGTCCAGCGTCTTGACCCCGTACTCCTTCTTCAGCCGGTCGCCCGTGTACACCGATTCGTGCATCCCGCGCCCGTAGGGCAGGGGGTAGGTGTCGGCCAGCCGCGCGCTCAGATACGCGTTGTTGAGCACCGCTGCGTCCGCGGTGGCCCGGATTCCCTCGACCCCCAGCATCCGCATGTAGGTGTAGGCGCGCACGAGGACACCGAAGTTGCCGTTGAAGCCGTGCACCTTCCCGATCGACTCGGGGGCATCCCAATCCCATGCGAAGCGGTCGCCGAGACGCACCACCCTTGGGATCGGCAAGAACTTCGTGAGATGATCCTTGACCGCGACCGGTCCCGAGCCCGGACCTCCACCGCCGTGGGGCGTGCTGAACGTCTTGTGCAGGTTGAAATGCACGATGTCGTAGCCCATATCGCCCGGGCGGGTGACACCCATCATCGCGTTCAGGTTGGCGCCATCCATGTACATCAACCCGCCTGCTTCGTGCACGCGCCGGCTGATCTCTTCCACCTCCGACTCGAAGTGGCCGAGCGTGTTCGGGTTGGTGAGCATCATCCCGGCGGTCTCGTCGTCCAGGGCGGCGGACAGCGCCTCCAGATCCGTTTGACCCGCTTCATCGGAAGCGATCTCCACGACCTCGAAGCCCGCCAGCGCGCAGGTGGCGGGGTTGGTGCCATGCGCCGAGTCGGGGATCAGGACCTTGTGACGCCGCGGCTCGCCGTTGGCACGGTGATACGCGCGCATCAGCAGGACGCCCGTCATCTCGCCCTGCGCGCCGGCCGCGGGCTGCAGGGTCACGGCATCCATGCCGGCGATCTCGCGCAGCATCTCGGCGAGCTCGTGCATGAGCCGCAAGGCGCCCTGCGTGGCCTCGGACGGCGTGAGCGGGTGAAGACCGGCGAAGCCGGGTAGCCGGGCGGTCGCCTCGTTCACCTTCGGGTTGTACTTCATGGTGCACGACCCGAGCGGGTAGAGCGCGCGATCCACGTGGTGATTCTTGAGCGATAGCTCGGTGTAGTGGCGCACCACATCGTGCTCCGGAAGCTCCGGCAACCGCGGCGGCGTCGAGCGGAGCAACTCGCTGGGGAGCAGTTCCTCCAAAGGCCGTGTCGGAACATCGGGGCTCGGCACCGAGGTGCCTCGGCGCCCGGGGCTGGATTTCTCGAACACGGTGGGCGTCTCTTCGCCCTTGTACGGAAATCTGCTCATGACCCGGCGTTCCGTGCTGTCGCAGGCCGCTGCGGTCTGCCGAGAATTCGGTAGCTCAAAACTCGTACGCTCCGCCCGGGACCAGCGGGACGACCTCGGCGATCGATCCGACGCGGCCACGGAACGCTTCGGGATCCTGCTCGATCACGTCGAACGTGTCGTAGTGGATCGGGATCACGACGTCCGGGCGGATCATCTCGACCGCCCGTGCCGCGTCCTCGGGACCCATCGTGAAGTTGTCCCCGATGGGCAGCAGAGCGACGTCCACCTGACCGGCGAGGAGCTGCATGTCCATCGTCAGCGCCGTATCGCCCGCGTGGTAGATGCGCTTTCCATCCACCGACAGGAGGATGCCCGCCGGTAGGGTCGTGTACCCTTCGGCTCCTTCGGCATCGATCTTCCCGCCGTGCAGCGCGGCCGTCAGCTTCACGCGCCCGAACGGGAAGTCGAACCCGCCACCGATGTGGAGCGCGTGGGCGTTCTTCACGCCCCGCACGGTTTGCGCGTAGCTCACGATCTCGAACGTCGAGATCAGAGTCGCGTCGGTCGCCGAAAGGAGATCCCAGGCATCAGCGACGTGATCGAAGTGTCCGTGAGTCAGGAGCAGGTAGTCGAGCCGGTCGTGGAAGTGATCCGGTCCGACATCCGCCATCGGGTTTTCCGCCAGGAACGGATCGATCAACAATCGCGTGCCATCCGCGGCGGTGATCTCCGTGCATGCGTGCCCGTGAAAGACCAGCTTACCCATGTCTCATATCCTCCGGTCAGCCCCTCGATGCTTCGGAGAGGAAGGCCACCAGGCGGTCGATATCGTCCTTGCGGTGCTTCTCTGTGAAGGCGAGCAGGAGCCCGTCCTCTACGTCCAATCCGGGCATCCTCGACAGGTACATGCCCGCGAGCAGTCCCTCTTCCAGCCCGTCGCGCACCACGTCGTGACCCGGACGTCCGGTCTGAATCGCGAACTCTCGGAAGAACGGGGTGTCCGCGAAGACGGGCTCGATACCGGCCTCGACGAGCGAGGCCAGGGCGTAATGGGCATTCTGTACCGACGCCAGCGCAGTCTCCCGGAGACCCTCGCGACCCACGAGCGCGAGGTGGATCGTTGCCGCGAGCGCGTTCAGTCCCTGGTTCGTGCAGATGTTGCTGGTCGCCTTCTCACGGCGAATCTGCTGTTCGCGGGTCTGCAACGTCAGCACGTAGCCGCGCCGACCCTCCATATCCGTCGTCGCCCCCACGATCCGACCAGGCATCTTGCGGATCAGCTTCCCGGTGGCGGCGAACAACCCCACCACCGGACCGCCGAAATTGGGCGCGTTCCCGAACGGCTGCCCCTCGGCCGCTACCAGGTCGGCTCCGCACTCCCCGGGAGTCTTGAGCAGGGCGAGGGAAAGCGGATCGGCCACCGCAACGATCAGGAGCGCGCCCCGCTCGTGCGCCGCGGCGGCCAGCGGCTCCACGTCCTCGATCAGGCCATAGAAGTTCGGGTTCTGGACGATCACGGCGGCTGTCTCATCATCGAGAGCATCCACCACAGAAGACGCGTCCGCGCGACCGTCCGAGCCGATCGGTGCGACGACGATCTCCGTCTCCTGCCCAGCCAGATAGGTGTCCATCACACGCCGGTAGTGTGTGTGCAGCGCGCCTGCCACCACCACGCGATTCCGCTGCGTCGCGGAGAGCGCCACGAGGACGGCCTCCGCCGTCGCGGAGGCTCCGTCGTACATGGATGCGTTCGCCACCTCCATCCCGGTGAGCTCACACACCATGGTCTGAAACTCGTAGATCGACTGCAGCGTGCCCTGGGACACCTCGGGCTGATAAGGCGTGTAGGCGGTGTAGAACTCGCTCCGGCGGATCAGGTGATCGACCGCGGCCGGGATGTGGTGGTCATAGATGCCGGCGCCTGCGAAGCTGAGCAGGGCATGGTTCTCGGAAGCGTACGTGTCGAGCAGGCGGACCGCTTCCCACTCCGAGAGCGCCGCCGGAAGGTCCAGCGGCTCGTTCAGGCGGATCCGCTCCGGGATGGCCGAATACAACTCGTCCACGCTCGAAACGCCCGCGGCGGCGAGCATCTCGACGCGATCGGCGTCGCTGTGAGGAACGAACGACATGTGGTTTCTCTAGCAGGTCGTCTCCGACCTGCCTCTCTAGGAGCCCGGGGCTTCGCTACCGCCGGCAGCGAAACCGAGGAAGCCGGTGCGAGCGGGAGTCCGCGTTGAGCGCCAGGCTCCGGCGCGCTTGGCTCAGGCTTCCTCGTCCCCGATGTGTTTTCCGTAATCTTCCGCCGAGAGGAGCTCATCCAGCTGCGTGGGATCGTCCACGCGCAGCCGGATCATCCACCCCTCGCCGTACGGATCCGTATTGACCAGGGCCGGGTCGTCCTCGAGCGCGCCGTTGACTTCGACGATCTCGCCGGCCAAAGGGCTATAGAGCTCCGATACGGCCTTGACGGCCTCGATCGTTCCGAACGAGTCCATGCGGGCGTACCGGTCACCCGGTGGTGGGAGCTCGACGTACACCACATCGCCGAGCTCTCCCTGCGCATAGTCGGTGATTCCGACGACTACGACGCCCTCTTCGTCGGTCTCGCGAACGTATTCGTGCTCCTCGGTATACTTCAGGCTATTCGGGATTTCGGACATGTTCGCCTCGTTCTCTACCGACCTGCTTTCCGTCAGTCAGGAGTACCGGGGGGGTGAGAATACCCGAGCCGTGCGTTGAGCGTCAAGGAGCATCGAGCGGTCGACGTCGCGTGCACCACGGCCGCCGGCGCGGGACGGTTCGAGGGCCGTTCCGGGACCGCTATCCGCGGTCCCTCCAGGTCAGCTCTTTGTGTCCGGGTCGGGAGCCTGGAGCCGTGCGCGGGCCTTCCGCTCGGCCTTGAGTCGCTTGCGTGCTTGCCGGTCGCTCTCACCGGAAAGACGCTCCTTGATGTCCACGCCCGCCATCAACGCGAAGCCATTCACTTTGATGACCGGGGCGTCGGGGTTCGGTGGCCGGCTCGGCTCCTCGGCCCCGAACCCACCCATGATCGCCACGCCGTTTGACTCGACCCGTACACCAGGCGGGACGATGATGTCGACACCGCCCATGAGCGAGATGACCGTTACTTGCGTGACGGGTGAGCCGAACTCCGCATCTCGGAAGTCGAGCTCGGCGCCACCCATGATCGCCAGCACGGTCATCTGCTTGGGGGGCGTCCACATGCCCTTCCGCTCCACACCACCCATGACCGCCACCAGGAAGTCCCGCTCGCTGACGGGTCGCGTCGGGTCTACGACGACCGCCGCCCCCAGCATCTCGGGCTCGGGCGTCGCAGGTGGCGGGCTCGGATCGATCAGCGCGGGGAGATCCGACTCCAACGCCAAGAGCTCCGCGTGCTCTCGTGCAGCATAGGCGAGGTCGAGTCGGTGCTCGAACTCATCCACGCCGAGGTGGTCGCGCGCGAAGTGCATGCATAGCCGCTTGACGGCTCGCTCCCTCTCGTGGGGCCCGATCGGGTGGGCCGGAAGGTGTTCGTCGGTCATCGATTCTGATTCTCTACAAGCCCCCTCAACCGGGCAAGCCGGGTCTACCTGGACCCTGGAGCTCTCGATAGGCGGTGCGCCGCTTGCCTGAGATACGACCTCGCTTCAAAATACGCGTAGTACTGTTGGCGCCCTAACGTGGACTCTTTGAAAGGAGGTGATCCAGTGTCTGATGGGAGTAGACCGGGTCTAACTCGACATGGGCAAGCGATCGCCTCAGCGCAGGAGTAGCACACCACTCGGGAACAGTTGCGTTGAGTTGAGCACACGCTGACCTGATCAGGAGCGATCCCCAGCTGGGCATCGAGTCGAGTTAGGTCCGAACTGAACCCGACGGCCGCAGGCGCCAACCAAGCCTGCGG
>JBDHAD010000040.1:0-28914 GCA_039588215.1 Gemmatimonadota bacterium | reverse complement strand
CGTACGTTCGGGTCGGATGCCCCCGTGGCGACAATAATGTCGCGACGCCTGTCCCGAGCCAACGATCCGAACCACGCACCCGGGGGTTCGCATGCCCACACCACGATCCCGACGTCCGTCTTTCCCGCATCCGCTACTTCCGTGGCTCTTCGTCCTGGCTCTTGTCGGGCAACCGCTTCTCGCGCAAGCACTCCCGCGGGCCGCGCCCGAGGACGTCGGGATGTCCTCCGAGCGGCTGGTACGACTGGGCGAAGCCCTTCAGACGTACGTGGATGAAGGACGACTTGCCGGGGCGGTCGCGCTCGTGGCGCGTGAAGGTCACGTGGTGTACCACGAGGCTTTTGGCGAACGGGACCGGGAAGCCGGGGCAGAGCAACGGGTCGACGACATCTTCCGGATCGCTTCCCAGACCAAGGCCATCGTCAGCGTGGCGACGATGATCCTCCAGGAGGAGGGGAAGCTCCTTCTGTCAGATCCCGTGGGTCGCTACCTCCCGGAGTTCCTCGAAACGACGGTCGCTGTGGCACGTGAGGGTGGCGAGGACGGAGGCTACGAGGTCTTGGAGGCCGAGCGTCCGATCACCGTACGGGACCTCCTCACGCACACCTCCGGTGTCGGATACGGGGGTGGTCTGGGCGCGGACCGGTGGGCCGAGGCGGAAATCCAGGGGTGGTACTTCGCGGACCGCGATGAGCCGGTAGGCGCCACGGTGGCGCGCCTGGCCAAGCTGCCGTTTCCCGCCCAGCCGGGCGAGAGCTTCGTGTACGGCTACTCCACCGACATCCTGGGAGCGGTCGTCGAGAGGGTCTCCGGCCTTCCCCTGGACGAGTTCCTGCGGGTCGTGATCTTCGAGCCACTCGGCATGATCGACACGCACTTCTATCTGCCCGCCGAAGAGCGAGACCGGTTGACCACCGTCTACTCAGCAGGAGACGGCGGTCTCGAGCGGGCGCCGGACCCCGGGGGCATGGTCGGACAGGGCGCCTACGTCGAGGGCCCGCGGGCAAGCTTCTCGGGCGGTGCGGGACTCCTCTCGACGGCCGCCGACTACGCCCGCTTTCTTCAGATGATGCTGAACGGTGGCGAGCTCGAGGGCGTGCGGATCCTCTCCCCCAAGACCGTCGAGCTCATGACCGTCAACCATGTGGGCGACCTCCTGAGCGAATTCGCCCCGGGCGTGGGATTCGGACTGGGTTTCAGCGTGGTCGAGGATCTGGGCGAGAGAGGGGAGCCGGGCTCCGTGGGCGAGTTCGGTTGGGGTGGAGCGTATCATTCCACGTACTGGGTCGACCCGCAGCAAGAGCTCCTCGTGGTCTACTTTACCCAACTCATCCCGACCGGCGGCGTGGATGACCACGGGAAGCTCCGCGCGCTCGTGTACCAGGCGATTCTGGACGACGACACCGGGAACCGATGACCCGGTGAAGCCCCTGTGCCACGGCGGAGCCCGCGTAATGCGCGGTCCGGCCGCAACCTCACGGAAGGGGAGTGTCTTGCGTACGAGACTGGCTCAATCGGCTACGACTTCGGCGATCGTTCTGTTCTCGCTCGCCTCGACCTCCCCCAGCGGACTCCTCGGGCAGGAGGCGCCCTGGCCTACGTCGGGCTGGGCGACCTCCACGCCCGAGGCGCAGGGCCTGGAGCCCACGCTTCTGCGCGAGCTGCACCGTGAGATCCTAGCGGGTACGTACGGTTACATCGACCGGCTGGTGGTCGTGAAGAACGGCCACCTCGTGATGAACGAACGGTACGGGAACGACTACGCCGAGATCAGCCGGGGCCGGCACACGTCGACCACCGACGCGCTGGCCGGTGGCGGGAGCCCGAGCCAATTCAACTACTTCCACCCCGACTTCCATCCGTGGTACCATGGACGCGACGTGCACACGCTCCAGTCGGTCACCAAGTCGATCGCCTCGACCTTGATCGGGATCGCAATCGGCCGCGGAGAGATCGAGGGGACCGATGTTCCGCTGCTCTCCTTCTTCGAGAACTACGACACGTCAGGAGCCGATCCCCGGCTGGCGCGCATAACGCTGGACGACCTCCTCACCATGCGGTCCGGGATCGAGTGGCACGAGAGCGACCGCCCCTTCGACGACACCAACACCACGCTCCAGCTCGAGGCGAGCGAGGATTGGATCCAGTTCACGTTGGACCAGCCGATGGATGCCGACCCGGGCGAGAAGTGGGTGTACAGCAGCGGCGGCAGCCACCTGATGTCGGGGATCATCCGCAGCGCCACCGGGCGCTTCATCGATGAGTATGCGGAGGAGCACCTGTTCGGACCGCTCGGCATCACCGACTACCACTGGAAGAAGACCCCGAAGGGCTATCCCGATACGGAGGGCGGTCTGTACCTGGAGGCCGAAAGCCTGGCCAAGATCGGGTATCTCTTCCTCCGTGGCGGAGAGTGGGATGGAGAGAGGATCCTGCCCGCGGATTGGGTGGCCGCGGCGACTGCGCGCCGAGTGGATCGCGTTAACACGGCCGGTACGGGCTACGGCTATCAGTGGTGGAGACCCGATCGAAGCGGCATCGATGTGTGGGCGGGACTCGGATTCGGGGGACAGCTCCTGTTCGTGGTCCCGGAGTACGACCTCATCGGCGTAATCAACAGCTGGAACATCTTCGGGGACCAGCGCCGCGAGGTCATTATGCCGTTTCTGGACGCGTTGTTGGCTTCAGCCAGCGAGTCCGCTTCCGGGCCCTGACGGTACATCGGGCAGCATCGGGCCGGGTGATACCCGTGGGAGCGGCATCCCGAGGCATCGTCGCGGTTCGGTCGCTTCTGGCCCTCCTCACCCTCACGATCGCGTGCGGAGCCGAGCCACCCTCTACTCTCGGCGTGCGGAATGGAGGGCTGGCCCCCTGCCCCTCGACGCCCAATTGCGTTCACACCGCTTACCCGGACGAGGCCGGCTCGCCCGCACCGTTCCTCCTGGACCTGGTGGCCGAAGAAGCCTGGCCGTTGGTGGGCGAAGTCGTCGCATCGATGCCTCGAACGCGCCTAATCGAGCAGACCGCTGTGTACATCCACGCCGAGGCCGTTAGCCGTTTCTTCCGATTCATCGATGACCTCGAGCTGCTCCTCCTCCCAGCCGAGGCTGGTGAGCCCCAGCGGATCATCGTGCGCTCCGCCTCCCGTATCGGGCGTACTGACTTCGGCGTGAATGCTCACCGCGTTGAATGGCTGCGCGCGCGGCTGCGTGAGGAGGGTGTGATCCGATAGCCTGTCGAGCTTCGTAGGACCCCTTCAGGCCATCATTTAGCCTGGTGTCCAGGTTGTGTCCAGTATAAATACTTGACACGCACCTCCTCGGCCATTATTGTCATGGACACAAGCTAGACAACAATGCACTCTCCGAGGAGGTAATACGATGAAAATTCGTGCGTTTGGCGCCGTGTTGGCGGTCGTGCTTCCGCTCGCGTTCGCCGGCTGCGACGACGACGATGTCTTGGCGCCGGAGACCACGCCTGACATCGTCGACACGGCGGTTGCGGCAGGTATCTTCAACACGTTGGTCGCCGCCGTCCAGGCTGCGGATCTGGTCGACGTGCTCAAGGGTACGGGGCCGTTCACCGTGTTCGCGCCCACCGACGACGCCTTCGCGCAGCTGCCGGCGGGCACGGTCGAAAGCCTGCTGCTTCCCGAGAACAAGGACCAGCTGATCGCGATCCTGACCTACCACGTCGTCCCGGGCCGATTCCTGGCCGCGGACGTGCTGGCTTCCGAGTCTCTCCCGACGGTTCAGGGGCAGACGCTTGCAGTCAGCCTCGACGGTGGAGTGCCGCAGGTCGATGCCGCCGCGATCGTCCAGACGGACATCGAGGCGAGCAACGGCGTGATTCACGTGATCGACTCGGTCCTGCTTCCCCAGTAAACAGCGACGAGGGGACTTGCCGTGGTGCGGGGGGAGGGAACCCCGCACCACACCTCCCTTCTTCCAGTGGTTCCGTTGCCCCGGCGGTTCCCTTCCCCAACAGTCTCCGTCAGCGGCTCTAGTACGTCTCCGTCTCCAACAGCTCCAACTCCTGAGCAGCGGACACCAACCGCACGAACTCGGCGCGGTAGCCGTGCTCGTCATCACCTAGCGCTCCTCGCGCAAGCCGCAGCACGTCGCGGAGGGTGAAGTCGCGGCAGTGCTCCGACTCACGGAGGAGCATCCCGAAGGCGGCCACCGATGCCGCGAACCGCAGGTCGGTCGAGGCTTCCACGACCCGGTCTCGCACCGGGTGCTCGATCAATCGGCTTCGGTCGCCATCGGGCGCCTTGTAGCGCAGCTTGACGAACATCAATTCGTCGCTTGCCTCGCCGAAATCCGCCGCCGGCTCACGGTCGCCTTCCAGCCCGCTCGGTTCCCCGTAGCGCAGTGGATCGACGGAGCCGGTCTCGACGGGCGGCGCGCCCACCGGCACCACCTCGTACAGCGCGGTCACCGAGTGGCCCGCGCCCAGCTCGCCCGCATCCTTGGTGTCGTCGTTGAAGTCCTCCGCCGCCAGCAACCGGTTCTCGTACCCGATCAGGCGGTATGCCTGCACGCGTGCCGGATTGAACTCGACTTGGATCTTCACGTCCTTGGCGATCGTGAGCAGGGTTCCACCCATCTCGGTGACGAGTACCTTGCGGGCCTCCAGCAGGTTGTCGATGTAGGCGTAGTTCCCGTTCCCGTGGTCGGCGATCGTCTCCATCTTCGAGTCCTTGAGGTTCCCCATCCCGAAGCCGAGCACGGTGAGGAAGGTCCCCTGCTCCCGTTTCTCCTCGATCAGACGCGTCATCTCCGCATCGCTGGAGGCGCCGATGTTGAAGTCGCCGTCGGTCGCCAGGATGACCCTGTTGTTCCCGCCCCTGACGTGACTCTCCGCCGCGATCTTGTAGGCGAGGCGCAGTCCCGCGCCTCCAGCCGTCGAGCCACCGGCCTCCAGGTTCTCGATCGCATCGAGGATCTCTTCCTTTTGGCTTCCGGGTGTCGAAGGCAGGGCGAGCCCGGCCGCCCCCGCATAGACGACGATCGCCACGCGATCCTCCTCGCGGAGCTCTTTGACCAGCATGCGAAGCGATTTCTTGAGCAGAGGAAGCTTGTTCGCGGGCTGCATCGAGCCCGACACGTCCAGCAGGAACACCAGGTTGCCCGGCGGGAGCTCCTCGAGATCCACGCGACGCCCCTGTACGCCGATCCGAACCAGGTGATGCCGTGGATTCCAGGGTGCTCCCGTGACGTCGGTCGCGACGGTGAACGGGTGGTCACCGCGCGCCTCGGGATAATCGTACCCGAAGTAGTTGATCATCTCCTCGATCCGCACCGCGTCGATCGGTGGTCGGTCCCCGTTCTGAATGAAGCGGCGGATGTTCGAGTACGACGCCCGATCCACATCGATCGAGAAGGTGGAGAGCGGGTTGTTCGCCGCGGCGAGCCACTCGTTCTCTTCGATCCGGGCGTAGCTCTCGGTGTGGAAGTTCGGGTTGTAGCG
Organism: Gemmatimonadota bacterium; assembly: GCA_039588215.1. Classification (GTDB taxonomy): domain Bacteria; phylum Gemmatimonadota; class Gemmatimonadetes; order Palauibacterales; family Palauibacteraceae; genus JBDHAC01. The sequence continues at coordinate 23,442 of JBDHAD010000040.1, read as the reverse complement.
GCCGGGCAGTCCGGAAACGGAGCGACGGACGAGCGCGTTCTGCATCACGACGCCGGCGGACTTTTGCGCGATCTCGGTCGCCACGGCCGGCGCGAGCGCAGAGCGGTCCTCCCCGCTGACGGTCACATCCTGCAGCTCGACTCTGGCTTGATCTAGGAGGAAGTCGGCTTTCACGGTCGGGCCGACCACTCGCACGGTCCTCTCGGCTTCCTGGTAACCGATCAGCCGCGCCCGCAGCGTCACGTTCGTTCCAACCAGGGCGTCGTCGTTCACTTCGATCGAATACCGGCCGGCATCGTTCGTGAGGGTCCCATGTAGGGTCCCCGTCAGGAACACCTGCACACCCGCGATCGGGCTTCCGGTCTTGGAATCGCGCACGACGCCTTCGAACGTGATCAGCGCCTGAGTCATGACAGCGGTGCCGTCGACGGTCGCCGACCGTTCCGTCGGTTCGACGGTGGGGGCCGCAGCGAGCCAGTAGGACGCGGGGGCTATGATACCGAGCGCGAGAGCCCCTCCGAGTACGCGGATCCTCATCGATCATCTCCATTCTTCGGGTCTGTACTTCGGGGACCTACAGATTCGGGCCCTTACTTCCAAAGACGATCGACCGGGACCGCCTTGCACACGGGTCGACTTGCACACGATCGGCTCGCTCACCCGGGCTGGCCGACGTGCCTGCGGGGGTCGGCCATGCGGGTAGGGCTCGCGCTCTCGACTGTTCGCATTCGGACACCCGGTCCCGTGACCGAACGAATCCCGGCGGCGAAACCAGGAGCGCCGCCACACGTAACGTCTTAGGAGAAGACGAGTTCGAGGAGTCGGTCGGATTGGCACCGCTGTTGCTTTTGGGAAACCGGATGCGACCAGCCCTGTCTGCGGGGTGAGCGCTCGAGGTTCACGGGGAGACCGCATCAGAAGATTCAAACGGAAGGCAGCGCTTGATCCAATGAAGCTGGTCAGCGAATCACCTCAGGAGGAGCCGAGTCGGGGCCGCGAGGGTGGCGGCCGCGAGCGTACCGGCGGCTCGCGCATCGATATCGGCGTTGGTGGCCCCGGGATGGACGTGCGGCGGGCGCCGAAAGGCAAAGGGAAGCGGAACATCTACATCGGGCTCGGAGTCGTCGCGCTCGCGTTGGTGACGTTCTTCTTCGCCCGTCTGGAGCCGGCCGCGCCGTCCGTCGACCGCGACATCCTTTTGTTCGGTTTGGTCGAGCGCGGGTCGTTCGTCCGGGAGGTCCGCGGTCCCGGAACCCTGGTGCCCGAACAGATCGTCTTCGTCTCGGCTCTGACCGGCGGCCGCGTCGAGCAGGTGTTCGTCGACCCCGGCGCCACGGTCGCCGACACGAGCGTGCTCGTCGTTCTCTCCAACCCGGATGTCGAGCTCGAGTCGCTCCAGGCCCAGCAGCAGCTGACCGCGGCGCGCGCGGGAGTCGTCGAGCTCCGCCGGAGTCTCGGGACGATGATGCTCCAGCAAGAGGCTGCGGTGGCCAACGCGCAGGCCGATTACCAGGACGCGGAACGCGAGGCCGCCGCGTACGAGAAGCTCGTCACCAACCAGACCGTGTCTCGCAACGAAGCGAGCCGGGCCATCGAGCGGGCGGAAGCCGCGAAGGTGCGACTCGACACGGAGGGGGCCCGACTCGAGCTCTTGAAGCAAACGGTCGACAGCCAGCTGGCCGTGCAGGACGAGCAGGTCTCGCGGCTCAGGTCGATCGTAGCCTACCAGCTGCGGCGGGTGGAATCGATGCGCGTCCTGGCCGGCGCCCCCGGGGTGCTACAGGACCTCACCCTGGAAGTCGGACAGTGGGTGATGCCCGGCACGACGCTCGCGCGCGTCGCGCAGCCCGACCGCCTCAAGGCCGAGCTCCGAATCCCCGAGACGCAGGCGCGCGACGTCCAGATCGGCCAGTCCGCGATCATCGACACACGAACGGACTCGATCGCCGGGACCGTGCGCCGGGTCGACCCGAACGTTCAGGGAGGCTCCGTCCTCGTCGAGGTGCGCATCACCGAGGAGTTGCCGCGGGGTGCCCGCCCCGACCTGAACGTCGACGGCACGATCGAGCTGGAGCGTCTACAGGACGTGCTGTTCGTCGACCGACCGGCCTATGGGCAGGCCAACAGCTCCGTGAGCCTGTTCAAGGTGCTCGAGGGTGAGGACGAGGCGGTTCGCGTCACGGTCCGATTGGGCCGCAGCTCCGTGAACCAGATCGAGATCATCGACGGTCTCCAGGAAGGAGACCAGATCATCCTGGCCGACATGTCCCGCTGGGACGATGCCGATCGGGTGCGCATCCGCTGAGTGGAGGCGCCTTCGAGAGCCACGCATGGCAGGAAACCAGCACGGCAAAACGGCAGAGAGCCAGCACCAAAGGAATGACCGGAAAGGTGAACACATGAGCGGCAACGGTTCGAACGCGGATGCCACCGCCCTGATCGCGCTGGAGAACGTCACGAAGGTGTTCTACACCGACGAGGTCGAGACTCACGCGCTCGCCGACATCCACCTCGAGATCCCCGAGGGCGAGTTCCTGTCGGTGGCCGGACCCTCTGGGTGCGGCAAGTCCACGCTTCTCTCGCTGCTCGGGCTGCTGGATACGCCCACGGGCGGGGAGTACCTGTTGGATGGGCAGCCGGTCGCCGAGCTTTCCGCATCCCAACGCGCGCGGATCCGGAATCGCCACATCGGGTTCGTGTTCCAGGCGTTCAACCTGATCGGCGATCTGACCGTATACGAGAACGTCGAGCTCCCCCTCACATACCGCGAGGGCATCAGCGCCAGCGATCGTAAGGCGCGCTCCATGGACGCGCTCGAGCGTGTGGGGATGTCTCACCGCCGGAATCACTATCCATCCCAGCTGTCGGGTGGTCAGCAGCAACGGGTGGCCGTCGCGCGCGCCGTGGTCGGGGACCCGCTGATCCTCCTCGCAGACGAGCCGACCGGAAACCTCGACTCCCGCAACGGGGGCGCGGTGATGGACCTCCTCAAGGAGCTCCACGAGGAGGGCGCGACCATCTGCATGGTCACCCACGACCCACGGTACGCCGAGTTCGCCGAGCGCACGATCCACCTGTTCGATGGACGCATCGTCGAGGAGGAGGAGCACGCGGAGCGCGCGATCGAGGAGCTCCGAGAGAGCGGCTGGGAAATCGCGACCTGACCGCGTCCTGCGTGACGCCCGGCCGCGTGCCGGCGAGGCGGCGGCCGGCCGACCCACCACGTTCCCACGATCAGAGGCCGAGGTATGTACGACATCCTGAAAGACTTACGCTATGCCGCCCGCCAGCTGCGCCGGAGGCCGGGTTTCGCGATCGTGGTGGTGCTCACGTTGGCGCTCGGCATCGGTGCGAACGCGGCCATCTTCAGCGTCGTCGATGGGATCCTGCTGCGACCTCTCCCGTACCAGGACCCCGACCGGCTCGTCGTCTTGTGGGGCGATGAGACGGGGTTGAGGAGCGGGTCCAGCTGGGCCTCCTACCCCGACTTCCTGGATTTCGAGGAACAGGCCGCGTCCGTCGAGACGCTCGCCGGATCGTCGCAACAAACATACACGCTCACGGGATACGGCGGAGAGCCGGTGCGCGTCCCCCTCGGCCGCGTGACCTACGACCTGTTCGGAGTCCTCGGGACCACCCCCGTGCTCGGCCGAGTCTTTCTTCCCGAGGAGGACCGGGTCGACGGTCCCGACGTCCTCGTGCTCACGCACTCGTTCTGGACGGACCGGATGGGCGCCGACCCGGACGTGCTCGGGCGCTCGCTAATCTTGGACGGGAGCCCGTTCGAGATCGTCGGCGTCATGCCGCGCGGCTTCGAGTGGGGTCCCGCCGAAGTCTTCGCGCCGTTGGAGCCCCAGTTCGGCGCGGACTCTCGCGGCGCGCACCGGGTGTTCACGATCGCGCGTCTCAAACAGGGCGTGCCGTTCGAGCAAGCCGACGCGGAAGTGGCCACGATCGCCGCCCGGCTGGCTGAGGAATACCCGGAGTCCAACACCAACCGGGGCGCGTATCTGGAGGCGCTACACGAGCTGACGGTCGGGAGCGTGCGATCCACGCTGTGGGCCGTGTTCGGTATGGTGGGCCTGGTGCTCCTGATCGCGTGCGCCAACGTCGCCAACATCCTGCTCACGCGTTCCACCGAACGTGGACAGGAGCTGGCAGTTCGCAGCGCGCTGGGTGCGGAGCGGCGTCACATCATCCGCCAGCTCGGCACGGAGAGCCTGTTGCTCGCGGTGATCGGGGGAGCTGTCGGGATCGCCGTCGCCGCCGCCGGTCTCGAGCTCTTGCAGGCGCTTGCACCTGCGGGGATCCCCCGGCTGGAGACCGTGGGCCTCAACGGACGAGTGCTCGGGTTCGCCGCGCTGATCACGATCGTGACCGCGGTCGTGTTCGGGCTGCTCCCGAGCTTGCAGGCTGCGCGCGTCGACCTTCAGTCACGCCTGAAGGAGGGCGGGCGATACGCGGCGGGCCGCCGCCGGGCTCGCCTGGCCCAAGGCGTGGTCGTTTTCGAGGTCGCGCTGGCCCTCGTAGCAGTGGTCTCCGCGGGGCTCCTGGTCAACAGCTTCCTGCGACTGCAGCGGGTGGACGCCGGCTTCACGGCCGAGAACGTCCTCGTCGTCCCCATGGCGCTCCCGTCAGGCGCGTATTGGAACCCCGGCGACCCCGACGGCGAGCGTGTCGTCGCATTCTATGAGGAGGCGGAGCGGCGCATTGAGGCGCTGCCCGGAGTCACCTCCGTCGCCTCCGCGTACATGCACCCGCTCTCCGGGGGTTGGGAATCCAGCTTCATTATCCGAGGCGTGTTCGAGCCGCCCGAGGGCGAACGCCCCGAAGCGCGGCTCCGACCCGTGACCCCCGGCTATTTCCGGACCGTCGGCACCCGGATCTTGAAAGGACGTGACATCTCGGCCTCGGATCGTGCCGGAGCGCCGGGCGTCGTGGTCGTCAACGAGTCCTTCGAGCGCACCTTCTTTCCCGATGGCGACGCCCTCGGCCATACCGTCGTCAGAAGCCCGTGGTGGGAGAGCCTGCCTGGCGAGTTCGAGATCGTCGGGGTCGTGGCTGACGTGAAGATGGACGGCTTCACCGAGTCCGTTCCTACGGCGCTGTACTTCTCGTACCCTCAGTTCCCCTTCAGCGATATGAACATCGTCGTCGGAGCCTCCGTGGACCCTTCCACCCTGCTGAAAGCGATACAGGAGCAGATCTGGGCGATCGACTCCGATCTCCCAATCCAGGGCGTCGAGACGCTGACACAGATACGGTCAGCGGAGGTCGGCCCGGAGCGGTTTCGCACAACGCTCGTCGGATTGTTCGCGGCAGTGGCACTGCTCCTCTCGGCGATCGGAATCTACGGGGTGCTGTCCTATAGCGTCGCGCAGCGCACGCGCGAGGTCGGACTCCGTATGTCGCTCGGCGCCCGGGCGCCCGACGTCCTCCAACTCGTGATTCGACAGGGGATGGGTCTCGCTCTCGGCGGTCTCCTTTTGGGCGGGTTCCTGGCGTTTCTCGCCACCGGACTCCTCCAGAGCCTGCTGTTCGAGGTAAGCCCTACGGACCCCGTCACGTTCGCGGTGGTGACCGCCCTGCTTGCCGGTGTCGCCTTGCTCGCGTGCGTGGTCCCGGCGATCCGCGCCACCCGCGTGGACCCGTTGGTCGCCCTGCGAGCCGAGTGAGCGTGGAGTGACCATGGACAAGCTCCGACAAGATCTTCGTTTCGCGCTGCGCTCGTTGCGCGTGAACCGCGGCTTCACGGTCGTGGCCCTGCTCACCGTCGCGCTCGGGATCGGGGTGAACACGGCGGTTTTCAGCGTCGTGTACGGAGTCTTGCTTCGGCCGCTGCCCTACGCGGAGCCGGGCGGGCTGGTGACGGTGTGGGAGAACCACGAGCAGCGTGGCGGACCGGTCGCCGAGTGGACGGGACGCTCGACCTTCTCCGACTGGCGGGAGAGAAACCGGACCTTCGACGGTATGGCTGCGATCACCGGGTGGGGACCGAATCTCACTGGCTCGGACCGGCCCGAAGTCCTGGCGGGAGCGGCCGTATCGCCCGGCTACTTCTCGATCCTGGGGGTGAACGCGGCCATGGGGCGCACCTTCCTGCCCGAAGAGGAGGCGCCCGACAACAGCGACGTCGTCGTCCTCAGCCACGAGCTCTGGCAACGCCGCTTCGGCGCCGATCCCGAGCTACTCGGACGGTCGCTCATGCTGAACGGGCAGCCCCGAACCGTCGTCGGAATCCTCCAGCCGGGCTTCCAGCCGCCGATAGCGATCGGTGCGGAAATCTGGACCCCGCTCCCGATCGACCCGACGCGGGAGGACCGCGGCGGCTACTTCCTCCGCGTGGTCGGGCGTCTGGCCACCGGCGTGACCCAGGCGGCGGCGCTGGCCGACATGAGCCGGGTCGGGTCGGGGATCGCGCGGCAGAATCCGATCGATTATCGAGATGTCGGCGTGACGCTCACGCCGCTTCGGGACACGGTCGTGGGACCGGCCCGCACCGCGCTCTGGGTGCTGCTTGGCGCCGTAGGACTCGTGCTGCTCATCGCGTGCGCCAACGTCGCGAATCTCCTGCTTGCGCGTGCGTCGGTTCGAGAGCGGGAGTTGGCCGTTCGCGCGGCCCTCGGGGCCGGGTGGACCCGGCTGGCGCGCCAGCTTCTCACGGAAAGCGTGGTCCTGGCCGTGGCGGGGGGGGTTCTCGGGCTGGGATTGGGGGTGTGGGGAACCGAGCTCCTCGTTCGCTTCGCCCCTGCGGGCATGCCGCGCGTCACCGAGATCGGGCTACACCCGATCGTGTTCGTCTTCGCCCTCGCGGCGTCGATCCTCACCGGGCTCCTGTTCGGTCTCGCACCTGCCCTGAGCCTCTCGAGGAGCGGTGCCGGCGACGCGCTGCGCGAAGGCGCGCGTGGCTCTTCCTCGGGAGCGGGTGCACGGTTGCGGGGTGGACTCGTGGTCGTGGAGCTGGCCATGGGGATGGCGGTGCTCGTGGCGGCGGGGCTTCTGCTCCGCAGTTTCGCCCAGATCCAGAGCGTGGATCCGGGGTTCCGGGTGGATAACGCCCTCAGCGCTCGAATCCTCCTCCCGTCGACCCGTTACCCGGACCTCGCGAGCACCTCGACGTTCTGGCGGCAACTCGAGGAGCGGTTGCGGACCCGGCCGGGCGTTCGCGAGGTGGGGGCGGCCACGGTCCTCCCGCTGAGCGGGAACATCAACGACATCAGCTTCGGGATCGAAGGTCGATTGCCGCCCGAGGGCCAGGAGCCCGCCGCGGATTCATGGCGTGCCACGCCAGGGTTCTTCCACGCCATGGGGATCCCGCTCATCCGCGGGCGCTTTTTCGAGGAGTCGGATCGAGACGGCGTGCTCCCCGTGGCACTGATCAGCCAGTCGCTGGCCGACATCCATTTCGTCAACGAGGATCCAATCGGGAAGCGCATCAAGGTCGGCGGCGTGCGCGACCCGGAATCCACGTGGTGGACGATCGTCGGCGTGGTCGGCACCGTGCGTACCCGCAGCCTCACCCAGGTCCCCGAGCCCGAGATCTTCGTCCCCGTGGCGCAGCGCATGGGCCGGGCGATGAGTCTCGTCGTCAGCACCGACGGCGAGCCGACGGCGCTCGCGGCCGATTTGCGCGAGACGGTGTGGTCGCTCGATCCGGACCTGCCGGTATCGCAGCTCGCGTCTCTCGAGGACGTGTTTGCCGCCAGCATCGGGCCGCAGCGCTTCATGAGCTGGCTTCTGGGCGCGTTCGCGGCGTTGGCGTTGGTGCTGGGGGCGATCGGGATCTATGGCGTGATGGCCTTCATGGTCGGGCGCCGCACGCGCGAGATCGGGATCCGCATGGCGCTGGGAGCTCGTCCGGTCGATGCCCTCCGCGTCGTCATGGGCCGCGGTCTGAGGCTGACCGCCCTGGGGCTGGCCCTGGGTCTGGTCGGGGCGCTGGCCGCGAGTCGCTCGCTCTCCAGCCTGCTGTTCGAGGTGGCCCCGACCGACCCCGTGACGTTGATCACGGTCTCGATCCTGCTCGCCGGCACGGCTCTGTTCGCTTGCTTCTGGCCCGCCCGCCGGGCGACGCGTGTCGACCCGATCGAGACCCTTCGTTATGAGTGAGTAGCAGCTGGAAGAAGGAACCGCATGATCAAGCTCAGCAGCGTCGAGAAGAGCTACGAGTACAAGGGCGGTCGCACCTGGGTGCTACGGCGCATCGACCTCGAGGTTCGGCAGGGGGAGCTCATCACGATCATGGGACCCTCGGGTGCCGGAAAGTCGACGCTCCTGGGGATCCTCGGGATGCTCGATGGCGCGTTCGACGGCGAATACTGGTTCCTGGATGAGCCCGTGCACGGGCTCAAGCCCAAGCACCGCAACGAGATCCACAAGGCGTACATCGGCTTCGTGTTTCAGCAATACCACCTGATCGACGACCTGACCGTGTACGAGAACCTCGAGATCCCGCTCTCGTACCGGGACGTGAAGCGGTCCGAGCGACAGGCGGCGGTGGCCGATATCCTCGATCGCTTCAACATTGTGGGGAAGAAGGACCTGTTTCCGAGCCAGCTCTCGGGTGGACAGCAACAGCAGGTCGCGGTCGCTCGTGCGGTCATCGCGAATCCCAGGCTGATTCTGGCCGATGAGCCGACCGGCAGCCTACACTCCAGCCAGGGCGAGCGGATCATGGAGCTCCTCAAGGAGCTGAACGACGGTGGGACGACGATCATTCAGGTCACCCACGACACCAAGGTGGCCGCGTACGGTAACCGGATCATCAACCTCGCCGACGGCTGGATCGTCGACGCGTGACTGGACCGGGCGTCTCCCTGCCGCGGGGGCCCGTCCGGCCCCGAACGAAGAAGGCCGAGCGTGGTGCGTCGACGTTTAAATCCATGAGCGACACGAAGGCTCCACGGGTCCTGGTTGCCGACGACCAGGAGGACGTGATCCAGGCGCTTCGCCTGCTCCTGCGAGGCGAAGGGTTCGCCCTGGAGGCGGCCTCATCGCCGGCGGGAATCCTGAGCGCGCTCGACTCCAGTGACTTCGACGCCATCCTCATGGATCTCAACTACGCGCGCGACACGACGTCGGGACGCGAGGGACTGGACCTCCTGCCGCGCATCAAGGCCTTCGACCCCACGCTACCCGTGGTCGTGATGACCGCGTGGGGCTCGATCGACGGGGCCGTCGAGGCGATCCGGGAGGGGGCGGGCGACTACATCGAGAAGCCGTGGGACAACGCCCGGCTCCTCACGACGCTCCGCACCCAGATCGAGCTCGGCCGCGCCCTTCGGCTGGCGCGGCACCTGGAGCTCGAGAACCAGCGCCTCCGAGAAGACGATCTCCCGGAGTTCATCGCCGAGTCCCGGGCCATGCAGCCGGTGCTGAACCTGATCGAGAAGGTCGGGCCGTCTGACGCGAACGTCCTCATCAGCGGTGAGCCGGGGAGCGGGAAGGAAGTCGTGGCGCGGTGGCTTCACGCGAAATCGGAGCGTGCGCGTCGGCCGCTACTGGCCGTAAACGCGGGAGGGCTCTCTGAGACATTGTTCGAGAGCGAGATGTTCGGCCACATGCGCGGCGCCTTCACCGACGCCAAGGCGGATCGCGTCGGCTACTTCGAGCTGGCCGACCGGGGAACCCTCCTCCTCGACGAGATCGGTAACCTCTCCCCCACACAGCAGGCCAAGCTGCTCCGAGTCCTGGAGTCGGGGGAATTCCAGCGGCTGGGGTCGTCGCGCACCCGGCGAGCCGACGTACGAGTGCTGGCCGCCACCAACGCGGATCTTCCAGCCCTGGTCGCAGAAGAACGCTTTCGAGAGGATCTGCTCTATCGTCTCAATTCGGTGGAGATCCGGCTCCCGCCCCTGCGGGACAGGCGCGAGGACATCCCGGTCCTCACCGCGCACTTCCTGCGCGGACAGGTTGCGCGATACGGCCGGGAGTTCGAGCTGACGCGCGACGCCATGCGCGCGCTCCTCGCCCACCCATGGCCCGGCAACGTGCGCGAGCTACGGCACGCGATCGAGCGCGCGGTCCTGCTCGCGGAAGGCACGGCCCTGGAGACCCAGCACCTCGGGCTTACGCGGGGGCCCGAAAGCGGCTCGCGCCTCGACAACCTCACCCTGGATGAAGCCGAGCGAATCCTGATCCAGCGAGCCCTCGCACGTCATGATGGGAATGTCAGCCGTGCGGCGGAGGGGTTGGGTCTCAGCCGGAGCGCACTGTATCGTCGACTGGAGCGCCACGGCATCGAGGGATAGCGGCGGGACCGGCCCGCCGCGCGAGCGGTCAGGCGCTGTCCCGACACCGATTCAATGATGAAGCCCCGATACGAGCGACGGGTCCCCCTTCTGGCACTTCTGAGCGCGCTGCCGGCGCTCATCGCGGCGCTCATCCTGTTGTGGACGGGTGACTTCTCCACCCGGCTGCAGTGGACGATCACCCTGGTCGTGGCTGGAGGGTGGCTCGGCTTCTGGCTGGCCCTGCGCGAGCGATTGATCCGCCCCCTACAGACCATCTCCAACATGCTGGCCGCACTCCAGGAGGGGGATTACTCGATGCGCGCCCGGCTCGGGGCCCCGGATGACTCCCTCGGACTCGTCGCCCACGAGGTAAACGCCCTCGGGAGCACGCTTCGAGAGCAGCGGCTCGAGGTGCTGGAAGCGACCGCGCTCTTGCGGCGCGTGATGGCGGAGATCGACGTGGCCGTGCTCGCGTTCGACAGCGACGAACGGCTGGTCCTCGCCAATAGGGCGGCGGAGCGTCTGCTACACCGGTCCGAGGAGAGCATGAGTGGTCGTCGTGCGCGCTCCATAGGGCTCGGTGGCCTGCTGCATAGCGAAGGCCCCCGGGTGGTGGACATGGCATTCCCGGGCGGCTCCAGTCGGTGGGAGGTGCGCGTCAGCCACTTCCGGCAGGAGGGCAAGCCGCTTCGTCTCCTCGTCCTCGCCGACCTGAGCCGTGCGTTGCGCGAGGAGGAGCGCAGTGCGTGGCAGCGGCTCGTGCGGGTGCTCGGTCACGAGATCAACAACTCGCTCACTCCGATCCAGTCGATCGCTCAGAGCCTTCAATCCACGCTCGAGCGCCAGACGCAGAAGCCCGATTGGACCGGCGACGTGACGGAGGGGCTCGACGTCATTGCCGGACGCGCGGAGGCACTCGCTCGGTTCATGTCTTCGTACGCTCGTCTGGCCCGACTGCCTCCACCCGATCTCGGTCGGCTCGAAGTGGGTGAATGGGTGGGGCGCGTCGTGAACCTGGAGACCCGCATGCCCGTGCAGATCGTTCCGGGGCCGCCCGCCCGCGTGCGCGCGGATGGTGATCAGCTCGATCAGCTCCTGATCAACCTCATCGACAACGCGGTCGATGCGGCTGGGGAGACCGGCGGCGGGGTTCGGGTGGGGTGGTCCGCAGACCGGCGGGAAGTGGAGGTCTGGGTCGAGGATGATGGACCCGGCATCGCGGACACCGGGAACCTGTTTGTCCCGTTCTACACGACAAAAGCGGACGGGTCGGGCATCGGGCTCGTCCTGAGCCGTCAGATCGCGGAGGCGCACAACGGCACGCTGACGCTCGCGAATCGCGGCGATGTCAGCGGGTGCCTGGCGCGCTTCAGTCTTCCTGCAGCAACACCGTAAACCTATTCCGCACAACAGATACTGGCGCTCGTCCACCGCGTCGTGAACGAGGGTGTCCACGACCGGGATTTACCTTTTCGGCCTTTGTCCCGTCTAGTAGGTGGAAGCGGCTGAGATGGACCTCCCGCTGGGAGCTCAGTCACGAGGGGGGACGATGAGACGAGTCAAGGAGAAAAAACCGGTCATTCGGCTCGTAATGACTCCGCAGGAGTATGGCCCGCGACTGCAGTACCTGGCCGCGCTCGCCATGCGTCCGGAGTTGCTGTCGACCGAGCAGCTGCGCACGATTCTACGTGAGTTCGAGGCGCTGAAGGCGCGTGCTCACTGATGGCTCAGAGTCTGTTGCGCCGCACGCGAAGCGGCTCATACTCGGCTGCGTCGATGTCCCCCAGAACTGGCAGGAGGATACCGTGCACACCCGTGTCTACTCCCCGGTGAGGCTCGCGTGGCCGGCGCTGTTGGCGCTGGCGACGCTATCCATATGCGGCTGCGCGTCCGGCGGTTCCAGCTCGACCTTCGTGTCAGGCTCCGCTGACCAAACGATCATCGATACCGGAGTGTGGGACTTCCGCGCGACCGTGCACGCCCGAGAGCGGCAGGGCCCCGCCGCGGCCGAGCTGAGGGGACAGCTCCTGGCTCGCGGTGAAGGGCGTTTCGACGTCACCTTTTCGGTCGACGGCCGGCCCTGGAGATGTCGGGATATCGGTCTCGCACCCCGGCGAGGTGTCAGGCAGACGAGCGGCAGACTTCTCTTCTTCTGCCAGCACCTGCGGCTCGAGCTGCGCAATTCGGACGGCACGACCCGGGGCGAGGCGTATCTGACCGACAACTCGGGTGGGGTCGGTCGCGGGACGCTCACCCTCGAGCGCGTCGGCGGCCCGTGAAACTTACCCCCGTATCGCCCACCCCCGACCGGCCGAAAGAAAGCCGCCGTCAGCCTTTTGCACTTCCTCCTCGGCGCCGACACTCGAATACCACCCCGAACAGGACCACGACGGGGAGAACTCCGAACAGGAAGATCATCCCGGCAATCATGAGGAACGCGGCGAGCCAGTCGGGGATCCCCCAGAGGTGAGTGGCAGACAGGATCTGCGTGGAAACCGCAGTAGACAGCCCGAAAACGAAGGGGGTCATGGGGTGCAGCCCTCCCTCCCGCCGATGAGCTTCGGTTGCGCGCCTGCCACGGCATCTGCCCCGGTCGGTGGGTGGCAGACGCGGAGTCGTGGCGTGCCGTCGGCTCGACACATCGCGGCTCCTTCTCAAGCGTACCATACACCCTGGCCGAGGCGCTAGTTCTCGAACTGTCAGGGCCCGACCGCTTGCTGCGGCCTCCCGCGCTCCCCTAGGGAGATGTACTAGCTGGCGACTACCATCTCACGCTCCATGATCTCGGCTTCGTCATGTGAGAGCCCGAGGTGGTCGCGCAACCTGTCCAGGATCGCCCGTTCCCTTTTGGTGATGGCCCCGTCGTCCATGACTCCCTCAAGCGTCGCGCGATAGACCTCGTGCTTCCGGCCCTCGACATAGGTGGGGGTCGACTGCACGCCGGGCATCAACCGGTTGGCGACTCCCTCGGCGAAGCGCTGCAAGGGCCGGAGGAGAATTACGATCGCGCCCGCGAGCAGGAGTCCAAGGATCGTGCCTTCGACGGGAACCACGGCTTCCAGGAGCTCGCTGCCGGTGAAGAACCCGGCAGCGATGACGGCGCCGACGGTCCCCTGTCGGAGGGCGAACTTGAGCTTCAGATCGATGTCGAACAGTTGGGCGTGGAGCACCCCGTAGGCCATCAGGGCCACGTATGCGACGTTGATGATGGCACCGCCCTGGTTGGCGACGAAATCGCCCCAGAACGGGATGGGACGCAGAATCGGATAGAGGGTCCACACGGCCGCGTTGAAGAGATCGCGGACTCCGAAGGCGATCATGAACCATCTGGCCCTCGAACGAGCGGCGGTGCCCGACCTCGCCTTCAGGTACGCGGCCAGAGCCGCCAATAGGCCAAAGAGCGAGACCAACCCGTGTGCCTGGGCGACTCTCGCGCCTGCAGGGCGGAACTGGAAGTTCCAGGTAGCCCAATCCGGCGAGTATAGCTCGCCTATGAACGATGACGGCGACAGGATGATCCATAAACCGGCGGCCGCGCTCGCGAGGGCCAGCAGCGCGAATGCGATCCGGGACTGAAATGGCTTCACGAGCGGGGTGGAGAGCGACACACCCAGGAAGGACAGATACTGAAATGGCAGCGCTGCCATGGCCGCGACCGCCACGGCCGCGATCCAAATGAACACGGCCTGATCTTCGACGACGAAGAAGAATCCCCCACCCAGCCAGACACCCTCCAGGAAGAGCACGAATGCCAGCCGGCGGTTCAGCGATCGGTCGGGGGCGGTTCGGAGGAGGACGACCGCGGCGCTCCAGGCCGTAATGAGCGCGAGCATCGGCGCCACGACCCACGGGGTCCAGCTCAGACCCATCGTCCATCTCCCGCAGGGCGAAATCGCGACCGGGTGCTCATTCCGCCGAGTTCAGGGCACCCAGAAACGCGTCTCCATACGCCTCGAGCTTGGCCGGGCCGATCCCGGAAACCTGGAGCAATTCGGCGAGCGTGCTCGGCCGAAGCTCGATCATGTCCCACAGCACCTGGTCGCTAAACACGATGTAGGCGGGAACGCCGCGCTCGTCCGCGAGGCGCTTCCTGAGCACGCGTAGCCGCTGAAACGCCGGGTCGGATGGCGATCGTTCGACGCCCGCTCCCGAAGCGCGCCGGTCCAGGAGTCCCCCGGTCGCTGAGCCGGCGGTCCTGGAAGTCTGAGAACCGCGCCCCGTTCGACTCGGCTGCCGCGAAGGCGCTCCGACCTGTTCCTTCACGCCCACGCCCGTGCACCCGTCGCAAGACTGCCGGCACGGCTCGATCTTCTCGCCGAAGTGCGCCAGGAGCGCCTGGTGCCGGCAGGTGTCGCGCTCCGCCAAGCGGAAGAGGTCCACCGCGGCCTGACGCTTCGTCCGGCGGAGATCATGGTCGGCGACTTCGTCCAGGAAGCGCTCCCGCACCTTCACATCGGCCCACGAATAGAAGAGCGAGCAGTCGCTCGGTAGCCCGTCACGGCCCGCACGTCCGATCTCCTGGTACCACGACTCGATGTCGGCCGGCATGTCGCGGTGTATCACGAACCGTACGTTCGACTTGTCGATCCCCATCCCGAACGCGATCGTCGCCACGACTACCTCCACCTCGTCACGCGCGAAGGCTTCCTGGTACGCGGTCCGCTCGTCGTCGTCGAGCCCGGCGTGATACGGCACCGCCCGTATTCCCTCCCGGCGGAGAAAATCCGCGGTCTGCTCGACCGAGCGGCGCGAGAGGCAGTACACGATCCCGCTCTCTCCCGCGTGCCTGCGAACCAGCGCGAGGATCTCCCGGCGCGTGTCTCCCTCCCCCTTCTTCCGGCAACGGATGTGGAGGTTGGCCCGGAAGAACGAGCCCTTGTAGCCTTCGGGCCTCCGCATCCCGAGCTGACGCACGATGTCCCGGGCCACCCGCCGTGTCGCGGTCGCGGTGAGCGCGAGCACCGGTACATCACCTAACTCGTCGCGGAGCCCCCGGAGCCGGCGGTACGACGGGCGGAAATCGTGTCCCCACTGCGAGATGCAGTGGGCCTCATCCACGACCAGAAGCGAGAGAGGGCACGAGCGGAGCCTCTCACGCATGTGGCTCCCGAGGGCTTCGGGCGCCAGATAGACCAGCTCGTACTCGCCACGGCTCAGACGCGCCAGCCGATCCCGCCGCTCGTCGGTCTCGAGCGAGGAGTTGATCGCCGTCGCCTCGAAGCCCACGGCGCAGAGCGCATCCACCTGGTCCTTCATGAGGCTGATGAGGGGGGAGAGCACCAGCACGGTGCCGGGGAGGGCGCGGGCCGGGATCTGGAAGGTGAGCGATTTCCCCGCCCCCGTGGGCATCACGGCGATACAGTCCGAGCCGCCGAGCACCGCATCGATCACATGGCGCTGGCCGGGCCGGAACCTGTCGTAGCCGAACACGTCCCGGAGGATCGTCTCGGGGTCGGAGTGGGCTCTTCGGGTGTCCGTCATGACGCGAGAAGATAGACGTGGGGAGAAGTTGTCACCACGTAGATACATCGGGGTCTCAGCCGTCTCGCACAAGCGGTCTCGAGACGCGGTGCACCGCCTACTCCGTTTCAACCGGACGTTTCAGGCGCCCACGCGGCGTTCCGTGGAACGGCACCAGACCGGCGCCCGGGGCCGGACCGCAGGGGGAACTTCTGTAACGATAGGTGGTTAGGTAGAGACTCGGTAATTGTCCTCGCGTGGCCTGGCATCTGCTTCTGATGATCAACGTCCTCGGACGATCAACGTCATTGGATGGGCCGGGGCCGACGCCTTGAAAGGTCCTTGAAGGAGAGAACAGGGAATCCGCATGCGAGTGCTCAAGAAGAGCGACATCCCCTCATCGGAAATTACGCCCGAGCGCGTGTATCTGAATCGCCGGTCCTTCATCGAACGATCGGCTCAGCTCGGACTCGCGGCGGCTTTCGCACCCGGCGTGTTGGCGGGGTGCGAGGCGTCGCCGCGGGCGGCCGACGCGGTGCCGGCCGGAGCTGACGGCGGGCCGCAGGAGGCGGACTGGAGCGGGGTTCGATCCGAGCTGGATGAGAAGCTGACGCCGTACGAAAGCGTGACCACGTACAACAACTTCTACGAGTTCGGGACCGGGAAGGACGACCCGGCCAAGAACGCGGGCACGCTACGCCCGCGGCCGTGGTCGATCGCCGTCGAAGGTGAGGTCGCGCGACCCGCCGTCTACGACCTCGAGGATTTCCTGGCGCCCCACAAGCTCGAGGACCGTGTCTATCGACTCCGCTGCGTGGAAGCCTGGTCGATGGTCATCCCGTGGAGGGGCTTTCCGCTCTCCGAGCTGATCCGCAGGGCCGAGCCGACCGGAAACGCCCGGTATCTGGAGTTCACGACGCTCTTGGACGCCGATCAGATGCCTGGACAGCGACGAGGCGTGCTCGACTGGCCCTACGTGGAGGGACTACGGCTGGACGAGGCCAATCACCCGCTCACGCTCATGACTACCGGGGTGTATGGCCGGGATCTGCCCAATCAGAACGGCGCGCCCCTCCGGCTGGTCATGCCGTGGAAGTACGGCTTCAAGAGCATCAAGTCGATCGTGAAGATCCGGTTCGTCGAGGAGATGCCGGGCACGACGTGGGCACTATCGGCCCCCAACGAGTACGGGTTCTACGCCAACGTGAACCCCGAGGTGGACCACCCGCGTTGGAGCCAGGCGAGCGAGCGCCGTCTGGGCGAGCTCCGGAGGCGGGAGACGTTGATGTTCAACGGCTACGCGGACCAGGTCGGACACATGTACTCCGACATGGACCTGCGCCGCTTCTTCTAGATCGGACATACCTCTGACCCGGTTCACGTTCTGATGCGACTCTCGACGAAGAGCTGGGTCGCCGTAAAGACGGCGATCTGGGTGGCAGCGCTGATCCCGGCGGCCTGGCTGGCCTGGGACGCGACGCGTGGCGGGCTCGGCGCCAATCCCATCGAGGCGCTTCAGCTCCGGACCGGGTGGTGGGGGCTCGTGCTGCTGACGACCACCCTGGCCATCACGCCGGTGCGCCGGCTGACGGGTTGGCATTCGATCGTGCGGGTGCGACGCCTGCTTGGCCTGTTCGCCTTCTTCTACATCTGCCTGCATCTCACCAACTACATCGTGCTGGATCAGTGGTTCGACTTCAGCATGATCCTGGAGGACATCACGGAGCGCCCGTTCATCACTGTGGGGTTCGCGGCGTGGCTCATCCTCCTGTCGCTCGCGATCACGTCCACGCGAGGCTGGATCCGTCGCCTGGGCCGCAAATGGCAACGGCTACACCGACTCGTCTATGTGGCCGCCGGTCTCGGGACGCTCCACTTCTTCTGGAAGGTGAAGGCCGACACTCGCGAGCCGCTGGTGTTCGTCGCGATCGTCGCCGTCCTCCTGCTGCTGCGCGTGCCGGGGCTGGTGCCTGCGCTGCGCCGGTTTCGCTGGCCGATGCGCCCGACACGGCCGTCGACGAATCACGGCTGATCGCGGGCCCGACGCTCGAGCGCTTGTCGAGGAGCCGCACGCACACGGGGTTGGCTGGGGTGCGGTAGAGCCCGTCAGGTGGACTCCGGCAGGTCAAGGTCGCGCGCAGCCGTGGCCAATCGCCGGTCGAGCGTGATCAACGGCGCGCCAAGGTGGCGCGCCAGCCAGAGGTAGGCTGCGTCGTACGCGGTTACGCCAAGCTCCTCGGCGAGCCCGGCCATTCCCTCGGTTGGCACCTCTACTTCGTCGATCCCGAGCCGTGGAAGCAACCACAACGCTTTGCGCAGCCCGGCCCGCTGGCTTGGGTACCGGCGGATCTTCTTCGCGTAAACGCTCGCGAGCTCGTATCGGAGGAGCGACGGTGCCGCGCATTCCCCGCCCTCGAGCCGCTCGGCAATGACTTCGGCCTCAGGCTCGCCGAACAGGAGCGTAGCCACGGCGGACGCGTCCACGACGACTACGCCGTTCAACGCTCCTCTCGATCACGGCGGATGTCCCTGGCGCCCTCCGGCCTGGTCTGCACTCCGAGCGCCCGGACCTTCTCTAGCACCTCGGTCGGTGTGAGCGGGCGGCGTTCCTCGAGCGCTTCCTCCAGAATCGCCATCAACTCTCCCTGCATCGAGCGATGTGACGCCGTGGCTCGACGTCGCAGACGCTCGGCGAGCTCTTCGGGCACATTCTTGATCGATAGGTTGACCGGCACGCTCATCTCTCCGTCAACGACTCGGGACGGCCGGACGAGTCTTCACTTGCCGTGCTCGCCACGGCCGCCAACGGCCCCCGAGGACCGCGGCACCGTCGGGTGGATCTGATATGACTCCAGAATAGAATCACACGGAGGCGAGGGGAAGGGGGACCCGCCGCGCGGGCCGTCTGGTCAGTGGGAAGCGTCCGCTTGCACCTCGTTGAACTCCTTCATCGGCACGATGAGCGCCGAGAGCGGTCCTCCGACGTGCTCGAACATGCAGATGTGCTCGCACCCGGGTGGTGGTGACCCGATCTCATCCGCGGTTGCGTAGGCGACGTAGAACATGAGGTGTGGCACGAAGCGTCCGGTGTTCGTGCCGAGCAACTGCTCGCCCGAAAGCATGTAAGACATCGCCAGGCCTTGCGGCGCACGCAGCTTGCCGGTCCCAACGTCGCGCTCGATCGCGACCTGGATCTCTCCGATCGAGGCGCCCCCGAGCGCCAGCTCAGTGCGGCGCATGTAGTCGCCCAGGATCGTGCGGGTGGCCTCCGCGTTGTAGCAGATGGGAGCGCGCAGCTTGGGGTTGTAGAAGTCAATGTGCGGTCCGATCGGGCTGCTCCACGAGCGCTCGACCAGGCAGGTGAAGCCGTTGCTCCCGGACGCGATCTCGTGATAGCCGCCGCTTCGGAGCACGAGCACGCGGGCACCGGCTGCCACGTGCTCCGGCGCGGCGCTGCGGGCCAGCGTGACCTCGTACGCTTCGTCCATCAGGTAGGCATCCAGTGACTCCATGCGCGTGTCCCAGCCCTGACCGACGGCCGCGGCGGGCGATAGCGCGAACAGCAGTGCGAATCGGAGCGCGGTTCTCATTGATCCTCCATCTGATCGTGGGACCGCCGGATCCAGGCTCGGGCGAGTGTCTGGCCACCGGCGATCCCGGGTTCTTTCGATTGCGCGTTTCCGATCGAACTGGACTACGCGGGGAACAGGCTCTCGAGACGATTGAGGCAGCTCGTCCAACCCTCCTCGTGGGCTGAGGTCGCCTCGGCGTTCGGGAACAGCTCGTGGGTCAGCACGACCTCCGTCGATCCGTCGAGATCGTTGAACTCGACCGTCACGAGCGTCTCACTCACCGCGTGGTCCTCCTCCTCCCACTGCCACGTGTACACGAGGCGCTGCGGACGAGTGATCTCGCGGTACGTGCCCACCGCCGTATGGATTTGGCCTTCCGGCCCGCGCATGCGGAGGCGGTACGTGCCGCCGACACGCAGCTCCACCTGCGCCTCGCCGACCGTCAGCCCTTCCGGACACGACCAGTGCTTGAGCTGCTCCGGCTCCGTCCAGGCCCGGAATACCGTCTCCGGATCTCCCTGGATGACTCGCGACAGGCGCAACGAGGTATCGGTCTTCGTGCTCATCACTCGTCTCTCTTCTCCGTGGTTGGCTTTTCTCGCTCGACGTAGCGCTTGAGCTGATCGAGCTGTGTCTCCCAGAACTCCCTGTACCGCTCGACCCAATCGGCGGCGTCCCGCATTGGCCCGGCCTCCAGCTCGCAGCGGCTCATCCGTCCTTCCGGTGTGCGCCGGACGAGCCCCGCACGCTCCAGCACGCGGAGGTGCTTCGAGATGGCCGGACGGGAGATATCGAACGGTTCGGCCAGATCCCCCACCGTCGCTTCGTTCTCGGCCAGACGGGCCAGAATCGAGCGTCGCGTTGAGTCGGCGAGCGCGCCGAAGATGAGGTCGAGTTCGGGAGCATTGGTAACCATATGGTTACCATTATGCCCCTCCGAAGCCGATCCGTCAAGCGCCGCTTGAAACCGGGGTGGATCTCGAGGCGATGGCGCGTCAGCTAGCAGGCGGTGGGAGGGGTCAGGAAGGGGAAGCCCCTGGTCCCTGGAAACACGTTCGGGTTCCCGCCCGGACCGGGAACTTCCTACGCCTCCCAGGGCTACGGTGGGTCGAGTCGAAGGTGGACTCCACGGAGTGGACGTACGGAAGGATGGGAGGATTGGGATGAGATGTGTCATGTATCGCGCGTTCCTCGCCGTCGCGCTCGCGATGGCCACGGGAGCGTCGCAGACCCTGGCGCAGCACGGTACGGAGATCGGTCTCCGGGGCGGTGTCTCGGTGGCGACAGCGTCCTTCGACGTCGACACGTTCGATGAAGAGAACCGCACCGGGTTCGTAGGCGGTCCATTCATCAACTTCGACCTGGGCGCTCTGGGGCTCCAGGTGGCGGGGCTGTACAACACGAAGGGAGTCGACACCAACATCGGTCGGCTCGACCTGAAGTACATCGAGGTGCCGGTCGTCGTGAAGCTCGGCATTCCGCTGGCGGTGCTCAAGCCCAGCGTCTTCGGCGGCGCGGCGCTGGCCTTCCGCACCGGTTGCGAGCTCGCCGGCGCAGACTGCGCCGACGCGTTCAAGAGCACCGATGTCCTTGGCGTGGTGGGGGCGGACGTCGCCATCTACGCAGGCGATGTCTCCTTGTGGGCCGACGCGCGATACAACATCGGGTTCAGCGACATCGATGCCGATGACATCTTCGGAGACCTCAAGAACCGCAACTGGAACCTGACGGCGGGGATTGGCTTCAAGCCGTGACGGCATGCCGCCGCTACCACGCGTGGAAGAGCGGCCCGTCACGCCCCTCGTCGGATAGCCTGTACGGTCTCGTCCAGCCTCTGGAGGAACGCGGAGCGGTCGGCTTTCTGAAACGGCTTCGGTCCTCCCGTCGCCACCCCGGCCTCACGGAGATCTGCCATCAAGTCGCGGGTAGCCACCGCCTCACCGATCGAGTCGGGCGAGAACACGCGTCCCCGCGGGCTGATCACTCGAGCCCCCTTGTCCAGACAGCGCGATGCGAGGTGCACGTCTTCCGTGATCGCGATGTCGTCGGGCCCGATCTCCTCGACGATGCGGTCATCCGCGGCGTCGAGCTTGCCCTCGTCCTTTACGAGGATGAGACGGACTTGGCCGTCTTCCGGAACCCGAATCCACGAAGCCGCCACGAGGATCACCTCTAGGTCGTACCTTTTCGCGACTCGATACACCTCCTGTTTCACCGGGCACGCGTCGGCATCGACCGCGATCATTGGCGAGCTTGGAATCAACTCTTCGACCTCCTGGTGTGACCGCCGAATCGTGCAAGCTCCAAGAGGGCTGCGAGGCCGGCAAGAGGAACGCGAACCGTACCGACCGCTTGGATCGCCGCGACGCCTTCTCTTGCGCCCGTGGTGGGACACGCGGCAGGTTGGCGCGCCCTCAGACAGATATTTCCAGCCACAGATTCAGCCACAGGAGGAACAGCATGACCAAGGCGTTGCTCTCATTGGCCGTCGCCGCTCTGCTCACGGTACCGGGTCCGGCGCACGCCCAGCAGTCCGCCAGCCAGCAAGAGATCAGGCAGGCGATCTGGGACAGCTACAACTACTCGAAGGAGAACCTGGCGGACCCTGTAGGCACCTATTCGGCGGACGGGGCCCGGGAGTTCTGGTCGAGCGGCGGCCTCGTTCAGAATGTCCCGGCCGACGCGCCGAGAAACGAGTACGACGCGTTCAGCCTCACGCCTAAGCACATCCGTATCATGATGCTCGCTGATGACCAGGTGGGCGTCGCACACTTCTACGCCGAAGGGGCGTTCAAGGTGAAGGGGCAACCGGCGGTCACTGACTATATGACCAGAGTCACGCAGGTCTTCGTCAACGAGGGTGGCCAGTGGAAGGTGCGCGCGTCGCACTTCTCGCCGATCGTGGGCGGCTCGGGCACTCCACAGCGAGCCCTGGAGAACTGAGGCGAGACCGTCAGACGCGTCCCGCCCAGATGTGGAGGACGGGACGGCGCGGCCCGGAGGACTGAGCCTCCGGGCCCGCACGGCACACTTATGGGCACGCCGGTCGGCGTCTCACGCCGGGCAGTGACTCAAGCGACGCCCTCCCTACACGATCACGCCGATGATGCGCATGAGGTAGCCGATCGTGACCAGGATGATCGGGAGCAGCGTGAGCCCGACCGCGAAAGTCAGCCCGGCGCGAAACAGGAGAGGACCCGCCGGGAGGAGTCGCCGACCCCAGACCTTCTCCAGCGCCAGCTCGACCGCGGGCCCCAGGCTGTAGCAGACGTTCGCCAAGACCCCATAGACAGCGATTGGAATCAGGGGAAGGCCGATGAGCCCTCCTCCAGGCGGGAGCGCGGCCACGAGGGCGACGACGCCCAGGGACACCGCGCCCGCACCCCCGAGGATCAGGTTGTACGGGAGCCGACGGGCCTCCCACCAACGGATGATCGCGCCCGCGTGTCGCTCGGCGGGCTTGGAATAGAGGAAGCTTCCGAGCGCGGATCCGCCCGGGATCATGACCTCGGTGGGGGAATCGGTTTCCATGAGTCGAGCCTCGCGTTGATCTACCTGCACTGTAACCAGAGGCGCGAGCCAGGTTCCTGCTTCGAAGGCCGGGGAATTCCGGGCCGGGAGCGCCCGGCGCCGGGCGGAGTGGGCGACGCCGACCGACCCCAGACCGTACCTTACGTCGTATGAGCGAGAGCAAGAAGAAGGTCCGACTCCGCGACGTGCGCGGGCAGGCATGGGATCTGATCAAGGCACAGCGGGGGCCGCTCGGCCTCGGCCTCGTGCTGATGATCATCGGCCGCCTCGCCGGTTTCGTCCTCCCCGCGAGCTCGAAGTTCGTCATCGACAACGTCATCGGAGAGGGCCGCGCGGAGCTCCTGGTGCCGATCGCGCTGGCCGCCGGCGCCGCGACGCTCGTACAGGCGACCACGTCGTTCGGGCTCGCCAGAATCGTGAGCATCGCCGCGCAGCGGGCCATCCGGGACATGCGGACGACGGTCCAGGCGCACGTCATGCGCCTGCCTGTCGCCTTCTTCGACGCCACGAAGAGCGGCACCCTCATCACCCGCATCATGAGCGACGCCGAGGGCATCCGGAACCTGGTCGGCACCGGTCTCGTCCACCTCGTGGGGGGCGTCACGACGGCCACGCTAGCACTCGGCGTGCTGTTGTGGCTCAACTGG
>JBDHAD010000039.1:0-79690 GCA_039588215.1 Gemmatimonadota bacterium | reverse complement strand
TTCAAGTCCGTAATCTCGAGCTCACCGCGCGCGGAGGGTCGCAGTCCGGAGGCCAGCTCCGAAGCGTGGCCGTCGTAGAAGTAGAGTCCCGTGACCGCATAATGTGAGCGCGGCTGCCGCGGCTTCTCCTCGAGACCGATGACGCGGTTCTCCGCGTCGAACTCCGCCACCCCGTACCGCTCCGGATCGTGGACCCGGTAACCGAACAGGGTCGCCCCGTCTGGCTCGTCGGCGGCCCGGCGCAAGCGCGAGGCGAGGCCGTGCCCGTAGAAGATGTTGTCGCCGAGGATCAGCGTGGACGGCTCGGCCCGCAGGAACTCATCACCGATCACCAATGCTTGGGCGATCCCCTCAGGCGCCGGCTGCACGGCGTACCTCAGGTCGAGCCCCCATTTGGCCCCGTCGCCGAGAAGGCGCTCGAACGAGGCCGCGTCTTCCGGTGTCGTGACGAACGAGTGGCTTGTCGTAGACGGGGAGCAACTGCTTGCTCGCGGTTCGAGTCATCGGGTAGAGCCGGGTCCCGGAGCCACCGGCGAGCAGGATCCCGCGCCGTCTCGCAGCGGGGACGGGCTCCGGGCGTGCATTCGCTGGCGCGGCCGACGGATCCCGCTCGACCGCGACCGTAGCGATCCCGGCTTCCCCGTTCACGCGCTCACCCCCAATCGCTCCCCGCCATACGCCGTCTCGCGCGTGCGGGCCCACCAGGTCTCGTTGTCCAGGTACCACTGGATCGTGCGTCTGAGACCGGTTTCGAAGCTCTCGCGGGGCTCCCAACCCAGCTCGCGGCGCGTCTTGCTCGCGTCGATCGCGTATCGTCGATCGTGCGCGCGGCGGTCGGCCACGAAGGTGATCTGACTCCGGAAGCTGCGGCCGTTGCCGCGCGGGCGAATCGCATCCAGTGTGTCGCAGATCTGGCACACGACCTGGATGTTCTGCCGTTCCGCGTTCCCCCCGATCCCGTACGTCTCGCCGACCCGGCCCCGCATGAGAACGGCCATGAGCGCTCGGACGTGATCCTCCACGTAGAGCCAGTCACGCACGTTGCGCCCGTCTCCGTACACGGGGAGCGTCCGCCGCTCCAGTGCGCGCAGGATCATGTTCGGGATGAGCTTCTCGGGGAATTGGAACGGGCCGTAGTTGTTGGAGCAGTTCGTGACGATGACGGGCAGGTCGTACACGCGTTGCCATACGCGCGCGAAGTGGTCCGCGGCGGCTTTGCTGGCGGCATAGGGTGAGTTGGGGTCGTACGGAGACGACTCCGTGAAGACGCCTCGCGGCCCGAGCGTCCCGAACACCTCGTCCGTAGAGACATGGATGAAGCGGAAATCCGTCTGCTCGATCTCGTCCAGGTCGACGTAGTGGCGACGCGCTTCCGCCAGGAGGGTGCACGTTCCCACCACGTTCGTGTGCATGAACAGCATCGGTCCGTCGATCGATCGATCCACGTGCGATTCGGCCGCGAGGTGGAAGACGGCGCGCGGCCGATACTGCTCGAACAGCCGGCGAAGCTCCCCGCCCTCGCAGATATCGACCTGCTCGAAGCGATAGCGGTCGGACTGCGCCACCGAGGTGAGCGATTCCAGATCACCGGCGTACGTCAGACAATCCACGTTCACGACCGCGTGCTCCGTCTCCCGAATCAGGTGTCGGATGAGCGCGGAGCCGATGAATCCTGCCCCTCCCGTGACCATGATCGGTCGATTCAACGACGCCTCCCTTGTCGTTTTGTCATTCTGGTGCTGCATCCTCGCGCAACCCTGCCGCACCTGAGCGTTCCGACGCGGTCAGTCCAGCGAGAGCCAGTAGCTGACCTTGGCTACCAGGATATGTTCGCCCGGATCCCCAAAGGTCCGGAGCAGTGACCCAGGCCCCACGGGATCGGCCACGTCTTCGAAGAACCAGCGGTTCTGCTGCCAGATGAGGTACACGGTGCTCCCTCGGCTCCACTCCCAGCGTAGCACGGCGCTGGTCCGGAACGACCGGATGTTGAAGTCGGAGTTCCACAGGGTGAACTGCTGTACGCCGTCCGTCACGAGAAAGGAGCCGTCCCCGGTCGGCTCGATCGTCGTTCCGTCGTCCTCACCGTATTGGCGCAGCTCGCGACCTCTCGCCTCTCCCAGCTCGCCGAAATCGCGGAACCGGCCGGACGAGGCGAACGGCTCGATATACGCCTCGACCAGCAGGTCGGGTGTAATCGCGAGGTTGGCCCGGAATTGAGCGTACATCTCGCTCCGCTCGAGGAAGGCGAAGACGTACCGTGTACCGAACGTCGCTTCGGGTCCGCCTTCGAACGTTCCGAAGAATTGCCGCGAGTCGTCCGACCTGTTGTAGCCCGGGCTGATGGATATCTCGACGCGTGGGGCGGGTCGTACGGAGACGCTGCCGTTCAGGCCGAGGCTCCACCCCCCGAACTCGTCGAAGTAGGTCGACACGTTCGCCGACCAGGACGTCGGGGCCCCAAAGCGGCTCAACAGCGCCGCTCGCCCGCTCCACGAAAGCGGCGTTCCCATGAGCGGCCCGCCACGCGTGAGATCGTCGCTCAACGCCCGCCCGCTCACGCCTAATTGGAGGAAACTCCGCCACAGGTTTGGCCATGTGACCCGTCCGTAGAGACTCGGGCTGGCGTAGGTGCGCACCCCCTCGGTATTCCAGCTCCCGTTCAGGAACAGCGATACGCTGTAGTCACGTACGGGACCCTCTGCACGCGGCTGCCGGTACGTGACGCCTGCGAAGGCTTCGACGTCGTCTGCGCTCGACAGGATCCCGGCGTCTTGGAGGTCGAACCCTGGAGACTCGACGGAGCCCCCCAACTCCCACAGCCACTGTCCGCCGAGATCGTGGAAGCTGAGGCCGGCCGCATAACCGCTCAGCGCGGTACGGGACGAGTCGAGCCGGACACCTCCCGCATCCGGCCGCTGGAAGTAGCGGGCGCTCGAGCGCTGCACTCGGAGAAGCGCCGCGCTGTCGCCGGCCACGTGGCTGAAGCCCAAGTGTCCGCGGACCTCGTATTCACCATCGGCGAGGCGCATGTTCCAGTCTCCGCCGCCAGTGATCGCGGTGCGTGGGAGCCGCGATTCGAGGGAGCTTCCATCCTCGAACGAGCGGTGCACGGATGTCAACGTGAAGCCGGCCGTGGATCCCGCCGGCCCAAACTCGTGTTGCACCCGCCCGGCCGCGTAGGCGGTGAGCGGTGCGACCTCGACGGCCGCGGAGTCACCGACCGTTTCCCCCACGCGGCCGGTCTCGCGCTGCGTGACTGCCACCAGGCCAGCGGTCGAAAGCCCGGACTCGAGCCGGCCCGTGAGCTTCGTTGCCCCGAGGATCGTTGTATTGGATGGGGGCTCGGTGACGTTCGGTGTCACGCCTCCCACCGGTATAGCTCCGATCCGTCGGGAATAGAAGTAGTCGGGACCAGGGCTGCGCAGGAACCGGTTCGCCTCAACGAAGAACGGGCGTTTCTCCTCGAAGAATGTCTCGAACTGTGTCAGGTTGACTTCAGCAGGATCGGCCTCCACCTGACCGAAGTCCGGGTTTACGGTTGCTTCGAGCGTGAGGCTGGGTCCAAGACCCAGCAGCGCGTCGCCCCCAAACCGGCTCCTCCATTCGGCATTCGGGTCGGTGGGCCCCAGGAACTCCTGATCGAGAAAGGTGGCGCCGCCCAGGACATAGGGTCGGATCGACAGGCGACGGTTCGGGTGGATTCCCTCCAACCCCACGAGCTCTCCGAAACGGGAAGCCCAGCCCGTGTCGTAGAGGGGAACGACCACCCAGTAGACATTGAGGAAGCGCTCCGGGCTCCAGCGCCGAACGTTTACACCCCAGAGTTGATCCTCGCTGCGGCTGAAGCGCAGCTCGGAGAACGGGATGCGCATTTCCGCCGTCCAACCCGCCGAGTCGATCGTCGTGCGGGCCTCCCAGACGGGATCGAAGGAGGGGTCCCGAGCTTGCTCGTCGTCGCGCGGGTGGTGATAGTCGAGGCGGGCACCGCCCGCGGTCACACCGAAGGTGAAGGCGGTGCGTCGGTCTCGGTAAGTGTCCAGCGAGACCAGGACGCGCTCGGCGCTTCCGGGATCATCGCGTGCACCGACCAGGGCGCGTAGCTCTTCGGGACGGCGGCTATGCATGCGCGCAGCCACGTAAAGCGCCTGATCATCGTACGCGAATGCGACCTCCGTCCGCTCGCGCGCTGGGAAGCCGCGGTCCGGTCCCTTTTGCTGAAAATCATCGGCGAAAGGGGCCTTACTCCACACCTCGTCGTCGAGCTGGCCGTTGATGCGGATGGTGGCCGCGTCCGTCCGGATCGCGACCATTCGCTTGGAGACGCCGGCAGCGGCTTTGTCCCTTTCTCGTCCGCCGCTTTCCGCGCTGCCGGTCGCTTCGGAACCCCGCGCAGGTTCCATCTCGCCAAGCGCGGGACATTTCAGCGAGACCGGCGTCCGGAGAAGAGGCTGATCGGGCCCCGGAATCCGGACCCGGAGCTCGTGTCGCTTTCCATCTCGCACCTTGGCTGGAAGCTCGAACGAGAAGCCGTGAGCTCCGTTCCCCTTGGACGCGGCGGCCAGGTCCGGTCGGAACCGATCGGCTTCCACCACGCCGAGCCGCTTTCCATCCAGCAGGACCTCGACGGGAACACTCGCATCGGGATGCTGGGTGTCCCACGCCCATCCGAAGGTGGCTTCGCAATCCCCGGCCTCGTGAACGCCGTGATAACGGCCCGGCGGCGCCGGCTCGATGCTTCTGGTAAGCTGAGTATCGCGCCTCGCTGCAGGCGCGATACGGGCGCTGGACGCCGTCTGGCTGGCACCGTTCGATCGCCTCACCTGCGCACCGGACTCGTCGGCGGCGACGACCGGCCGCTCCGCTGATCCGTTCGTGGCGGCGACAGCGGGCCGCACCTCGGATCCGGTCGCTTCGATGACCGCTGGTGTCGACTCCTCGAGAAGCTCCCCCACCGGATACGCTGTGAGCAGATGGGCTTCGCGCACCTGTGCCAACCACGCATCCGAGAATCCGAGGGCGCGCACCCGCAAAAGCAAACGGCGGGCCCCGGCGACTCCCGCGAAATCTCCGACCCGGACTGCGTGCCCTCCTTCTCGTTCGATCACGTATACCCGGTGTCTCCCGTCGAGCAGTCCATGAAGACGACGGGCTTCCCGATCGGCCACATCGGGCCGAGTCGCCGTGTAGGCCTGCACGCGGTACCGAGCCTGCACGTCCTGCGCGTGGGCAACACTCGGGGGAGCTCCGAGGAGCGCGCCGAGAGCAAGGCCCATCCACGCCAGTTTCGATGCCGGTCGAATCGCAACCATGTATTTTGGTTGGCACCTCGCGCGCGGATTCAGCATGTGGACATCGCTCCCGTGGTCGAACGACTCTTCGACGGGCCACGCTCCGGTCGCAGGGTGGCAAACGACGTGAGCTGGATCTCATGCGCCTCGATCCGGGCCCGAACGCGGGGATCCGTGAGCGCCTCGACCTCCAGTTCCCTCTCGGACCGATAGGGGGACGCAAGATCGGGATCCCGTCCCGGATGACATCCGAGCTCGGTGGTCCCGGGGGGAAGGTCGGCGATGATTCGTGCCAGCCGATCCGCCGTCAGCGCGCTCGCAATCGGTTCGCCGCGCGCGGTCTGTCCGTAGAAGTCGCCGCTGTATCTCACTTTGGACGTTAGATCCCGTGCCGGAATCCCCAGCTGGCCCGCCGCGTGCGCCACAGCCGACCGCGCCGGTTCCTCCCGATGCACGTGCTGGTGCGAATCCAGATGCGTCGGATCCGCTCCCGTCAGATCGCGGAACAGGGCCAGCTGACGCGCCAACTCCGTCGACACCGCCACCGAGTCCTCCATGTTTACGACCTCGTAGACGGCTACCCACCGTCCGCTCTCGTGGACCCATTCGCCGAGATCCAGGTGGAGGCCGACTGACAGCGTGGGGTGCGCGGTCGCGTACCGAGCCGCGTCTTCAGCCGCCCGGGTTAGCACCATCAAGCTCGCGCTCGTCAGGATGCCATGTTCGAATGCCTCCGCGATCCCCTCGTTCACGCCGCGTGTGAGGCCGAAGTCATCTGCGTTTACGATCAGACGACGCTGCGAGGTGAGATTCACGTCTGCTGGCTCCAGAATCCGTGTGCGTGTACCGAGGGATCGCACGGGGGTGGGAGCACGGATTGTTCCCTTCCGGAGAGGAAAGTCGATGCCGCGGATCCCGAGTCACGGTGCGGGAATCTGGGCCTCGGAGC
Organism: Gemmatimonadota bacterium; assembly: GCA_039588215.1. Lineage (GTDB taxonomy): Bacteria > Gemmatimonadota > Gemmatimonadetes > Palauibacterales > Palauibacteraceae > JBDHAC01. The sequence goes on along the minus strand of JBDHAD010000039.1, from coordinate 73,453 downwards.
GGATTCCGTCGACGGCAGTCCGCGGGTCCAGCTATGCAGTCTTTGCAGGAGAACGAAGAAAGTGGCTTGCCGGTCCGGAGGGTCGGTGCGCTGGCATCGAAGTAGCGACGTCAGCGCACCGCTTCGACAAACAGGGATTCGCGCGCTCGATTGTCGAGCGTGACGATTCCAGGATACGTGGAGGCGGTTTCCTGGAACCGGCAGCGCCGCACTTCACGGAACCCGACGTTCTCCAGACCCTCCCTCGCGAAGCCCCAGGTGAAGAGCGTCCTCGAGTACCCGTACCAGAGCAGCTGAAACACGATCTTGGCTCCTGGGTGCCGCGGCGGATATCGTACGGGAGATGTACGTTGGGCCCTCGCTTCACGTCCGAGTTGATCCAGCCCGGCTCGCCCGCAGCCCCGCAACCCCAGTTCAGGCGAAACGCTCCCCGCCCACTCATCTGACGACAGCCTCCGCGGCGCGGGCGGCCTCCTCCAGCCAGTCGTGCGCATGCTCGGACGGAGGCGTCCAGTTCTTCGCCCACCCCAGCCACTGGACGGCGATCACCAGACGGGCGCAGGCGAGGAGATCCCAAAACGTCTCGCGAGAGTGGCGCGGGACACCGCGCGCACAGCCGTACGCATCCACGATCGCGGCGCGCCGGTCGCCGTCCCAGCGCCCTGAAACGAGACCTGCCAGATCGAGCACCGCCGGGCCCACGGCCATCGCCTCCCAGTCAACCGGTCGCACGACCCATCGGCGCCCGCTCCGGTGCACGATCACGTTGGAGGCGTAGAGCTCCCCATGCAGCACGGTGCGAGGGCGCTCAGCCAGCCGGCGGACGGCCCGGCCGTACGTGGACGCGATTTGCTCGAGCGCGTCCAACTCCCGCACCCGATTGCGCTCCAGCGCGTGCTGTCTGGCCCGCGGCAGCCAGCGGCTATGCAGCGCCGCATCCTGGTTCAGGGGGTGTCCGCTCGCTGCCAGACGGCCCGCGACGGGCTCTCCTCGTGTGTGGAACTGTGCCAGCCATGCAGCCGTCGCCGTCCACGCGTCGAGTTCCCCGACTTCGCTCAGCGGCGCCCCGCGAACCCGCTCGAGCACGAGTTGGCCCGCGCCGGCGCCTTTGGGTTCGAGCGTTCCGTACAGTCGCGGTGCCCCCACTCTCAGAGGACCGACCACGTTCTCGTATGCCCACAGCTCCCGATAGGGATCGGCGACGAAACGGGGCCTCGGACCGCTGCTTTCTAGGACCGCGCCCGCTCCGTACGTCTTGAGGACGAGGTGGACGACCCGGTTATCGTCGAACCGGAGAGAGACCTCTTCGAGGGCGTGGGTCGAGCGGTAGGGAGACGGCCGCACCCGCACGGAAACGATCCGACCTTCCTCGCCAGCGCGCGCCAGGAGCGTGCCCAGAGCGCGCGCCAGCGCACGAGCGGCCTTGCGGTTGGGGGCGGCGAGGTGCCCGGTTGCTAGCGACCGCACGCGATGCGGGGACCCGTCGCGCAGCTTCCCGTCGTGCATCTCGACGTGGCTCACCCTGCCCCCACACCCTTCAAGAGAGTTGGCAGCACTCGGTCGTGACGAAAGTGTTCTTCGGCGATCTGGCGAGCGGCCCGGGCGTGCGCGGCGTAGTCGCGGCGGATCGAGTGCACCCCCGCGACTGCCTCGTCGCAGGAATCAAATGCCAGCAGGCCCAGTCCCGTCGGAAGGTGTGCACTGAACCCGGTGTCCTGCGCCAGCACCGGCCGGCCGCTGGCCAAGTAGCAGACACTGCGGTCTGAGAACCAGCCGCAGCGCGAGTGGACGTATCCGCTCTTGGCAACCCCGACCTCCGCCATGGACCCGGCGATGAAGCGTCGGTAGGCTTCCGGGCTGCCCGCCATCTCGTCGGGATCCAGGAGCACCCACCCATGTTCCGCCAGTGCCCGCAGGTCGCATTGCTCATCGTGGTGGATCGACAGGGCGAGTTCGAATCGCTCGGAGACTCGAGCCGGCAGCTCGATCAGCTCACGCCACGCATGCGCCTTCTGCCCGTAGAACACACCCTCGTGTTCGATGGACCCGTACGCCCGCCAGTTCCCGATTGTCGTGAGCGCGTCTCGTTCGACCCGCGTGGCCTGGGGCCACTCGTCGAGGACGACGGGGGGTACCGTGCGGATCCACGTCCGCCCACAGGTGGGAACGGGGCACCCGGAGCGACCGACCTCGAGTCCGACCGTGGCGAGGTGGGTATGTCCGTCGAACCGTAGGTCGATCCCTTCCACTTCCGACCACAGCTGCGTGAAGCCCGGATCGAGGTCCAGGTACAGCCGGATCGGGATGCGCTCCAAGAGCTCCGGGTCTTGCAGCATGCCCGCGATGTTCAGCAGGAGCCCGGCACGCTCGGCTGCCCGTGTAAGCCGATGGTAGGGAACGCCGTGCGCGCGCCGCCCAGGGAGGAGGATCGCCGACCGTTCCTCCAGACCAAAGGCGCGGCGAATTTGTTCAAAATAGTCCGTTACCTCCCGGCTCGGCTCCTCGGCGACCGGCTCGACCACCCAGACATCGTGACCTAGATCACGCAGGCCGAGCACGTATTGCAGCACCGCCCACGTCGCTCCGCCGTGGCGTGGGACCCCGGCGACCATGCCGGCAACGAACACCGTGAGACGCGAGCCCTCCTTCATGCCGGCACTCCCAGCTCGTCGACGAAGCCAGAGAGAACGCGGTCGGAATCGAAGTAGGCCTCCGCGATCGCTCGAGCGGCGAGGGCATGCGTTGCGTAGTCGGAGACGATCCGTCGCGCCCCAGACACCGCTTCGTTCAGCGTGCGGAACGGGACTAGCCCGTGCCCCGTCGGTAGCAGCTCCGAGTACCCCGTGTCCTGGAGGAGTACAGGCTTCCCAGCGGCCAGGTAGCGGACCGAGCGATCGCTGAACCAACCGCTGCGCGTGCCGACGTAGATCCCTTGCGCCACCGAGAACTCGCCATCGGACTGCGCCACGTAGTGGCGGAACGCATCGGGATCTGCGGCCGAGGCCACGGGGTCTACGATCGTCCAGCCGTGCCGGCGCAGCTCCGAGAGGTCCTCCGCGTCCCCTCCGTCAATGGCAAGCGCGATCTCGAGCTCCGGCTCGACCTGTCCGGGCGCAGCCAAATATTTCCTGAACTCGTGGGCCTTCACTCCATAGGTGACTCCGTCGTGCGTCAAAGGACTGAAGGCGCCTCGCCAGCTCGCGACCGTCGTGAGTCGACTACAAGCCTCGGACGGACGGGGCTCCCAGTCGTCGAGTACGACCGGCTGTCGAACCGCGCGCCAGGCGAGTCCTAGTGTGGGGATCGGGCAGTCCGGGTGCCCGATCCTTTCGCCGACGGTGAAGAAGGCGTCGTGTCCCTCGAGTCGGGCACCGTCTAGTCCTTGTGCCGCCCAGAATTGCGTGAAGCCAGGATCAAGGTCCACGTAGGCTCGCCGTGGAACTCGCCCCAGGAATGTGGGAAGCGTGACGTGTCCGCTGATGTTCACGAGTAAGGAGGCGTCGCGGCTCAAGTCATCAAGCGCCGACGCACTCATGCCCAAGGACCTGCCAGAGCCGTGGTCCCACAAAGCCGACCGGTCCTCGAGACCGAAGCGTCGGACGACCGACCTGAAGAAGTCCCAGTTTACGCTCTCTTCGAGGGCGCACGGGCGTCCTGCCTCGTCCGCATAGGCGCCGGCACCGATCTCTTCCAGGAGATACACCTCGAAGCCCAACCGCTCGAGCCCCCGCACCCAGCTCAACCGTACCCACGCTTCTCCTCCATTACGCGCCTTGTTTGCGAGGGCGCCTCCCACCACGACCACGGTCATGGGCGCCTCGCGTTCGCCCCGATGGATCCCACAGGCTCGCCAATGACTGTGTCGAGAAGCTCTTGGAGCACGCGATCCGAGGCGAACCGGGCTTCCGCCAAAGCGCGCGCCGCGCGTCCGTGACGGGAGGGATCGGCCGCGACCGCTTCCACGGCCGCCACTGCACCGTCGAGGTCATCGAAGAGCAATAACCCGTCGCCGTGCGGAAGATGGTCGCCGAGGCCCGTGTCTCGGGCGACCACCGGTCGGCCGCTGGCCAGGTAACAGATGCTGCGGTCGGAGAACCAACCGCTTCGCGTACCGACGTACAGCTGCTTCGGGATCAAGAACTCAGACAGCGAGGTCTGAATGAAATCGCGGTATGCGAAAGGATCTCCCGCGACTTCGAGCGGGTCCGACAGCATCCAGCCGTGCCGCGCCAACCGGCGGCGATCCTCGATCTCGTCCACGTGGATGTCCAGGGCCAGCTCGAAGGGCTGGCGCGTGCGCGTCGGGAGATCGAGGAAGCGCCGAAACTCGTGGACCCGCAGCCCGTAGTTCTGTCCGCGGTGCTCGAGGGGACCGTAGTCACCACGCCATGTGGCCACGCTCGTGAACGCCCCTTGGGGGGCGCCGGTACCTGGCCATTCCTCGAGCACCACCGGCTGAACGGTCGGGATCCATCGACGGCCGCAGGTGGGGATCGGGCAGTCCTCACGGCCGATGTTGAGGCCGACCGTCACAAAGGCGTCGTACCCGTCGTACGGGTCCGCCAGATCCAGATCGTCCCAGATCTGGTCGAAGCCCGGATCGAGGTCGAAGAAAACCCGGAGCCGCGCGTCTCCCAGAAGCTCTTCGTCTTCCAGGTAGCCCATGAAGTCGATCAACAGGTCCGCGCTTCGTAAGAACGTCCGCACGTGCGCACGGCTGCGCCCGGCGATCGCCTCGCCGTCGGGTGCAAGCAGTGTATACGCGTCCTCGAGCCCGAACGCGGAGCAGATGTCGCGCAGCCAGGTCGCCTCAGCTGACGCCTGGAGATCTCTCGTCGAGGAACCCGACCCGTGCATCGAGGCGGGAATGCGATCGATGAACAACACTTCCCACCCGAGTCGTCGGAAGCCCAACAGGTATTGTAGGAACACCCAGGCGTGTCCGGCCCGGCGCGGCCGTTGCGCGACGGCGCCAGCGAGCGCGATCCGGCCGCGCGGCAGACCGTTCATCGCGCGTCCCCGAACTCGACTGATGGGACGGCGGGGCGCCCATTCACGAGTGGCCGCCCCCTGCCCAAGGACCTACGATGTGCGGAATGTGCTTTATAAACCGCTCCCTGGTCACAGCGCTCGCGCTGCTCGTCGCGGCCGCGGCGGTGTGGCTCCTCGCCGGCCGGCCGGAGGGCGAGCCCTCGTTCGTCGTGGCCGGGGAAGAGTCCGTCGTCTTCGACTGGAGCCGTGACGCGTGCGAGCTCGAGGACATCCCCGACGCGCCGGCCCGCGCTTTCCGGGACGCAGAGAATCGCGTTCAGCTCCTCGCGAGTCATCACCGGGCTCGTCGCTGGATCGGCCCGGAGCTCGACGACCTGCGACGCGACTGTGCGGTGGTTTTCAGCTCGGATCACGACCCAGACCCGACGCGCTTCGACGACCACGAGTGGCTCTATTCGACCTATACGTCCGACGGACGGACGGTCTACGCCCTGGTCCACGCGGAGTATCACGGGCACCGACACCTCGGGCGCTGCCCTCTGGGTGAGTACCGCCCCTGCTGGCAGAACGCGATCACGCTGGCTGCTTCGGTTGACGGGGGCGACAGCTACCAGCATCGCCCGTCTCCAGAGCACCTGGTCGTCGGGCCTGGAGGCCCGTATCGGCCCGGGGGCGGTCCCGCCGGCGCCTTCAGCCCCAGCAATATCCTGCGGAGCCCCCGTGATGGACTAGCGTTACGGTCCGTACGCGAGAGGCACCACCGCGATCCGCACGCACGACCTTGCCGATCCGGGGAGCTGGCGTGGGTGGGACGGCCTCGAGTTCGCGTCCTTCCTTCGACCCACAGCCGGCACGAAACCGCCTGGCCCTGCCGACCCAGACCGCTCGACACGGTACGCCGGGCCGGTGCCCGTCTCGCGAGAGCAGATCAAGGAGATGACTTCGAGCCTGACCTACAACACCCAGCTCGACCGCTTTCTGCTCATCAGCCTCGGGACGGAACGCAACGCGGTGACCGGCGACACGACGGCCGGGGTGTACTACGCGCTGTCGGACGATCTCGTGCGTTGGACCTCTCGAACGCTCTTGTTTGAGGCCCCGATCCGTGGTCACGCCGATCCTGACGGGCCGCCTCCCATCGGCTATCCCTCGGCTCTCGATCCCGACTCGCCTGGCCGAAACTTCGACACGACCGATGCGCGCTTCTACCTCTTCTTCACGCGCTTCAACCGTACTGACCCGATGGACCGCGACCTCGTTCGGGTCACGGTGGAGCTCCGTCACCTGAGGTCGTAGATCACGCATCGTGGATCCTCCCATGCGAGGCGATAGCTCCGGGCGAGGTATCTCGCGAACTCTTCGTAGTGGTCAAGCCACCAGCGTGTGGCCACCGTGAACACGAGGTACTGCACTCCCTCGGCCCGCATGGCCTCCAGGTGTCCCCTGGCTGTCGCGCTCTCGCGTGGATACCCATCGGGAAGCTGTCGGCGGTCGGGGAACGTGCGACCAGTCCGGCCGCTCAGCTGCCGAAGCGTCGGATCCCACTTATCGACGACTGCCATCTGGGCCTCCGCAGGCACGATGCGTCGGACGATCGTGGCGATCTCGCCAAGCGTACGGCACCAAGCCGGATCCGGCTCGATCCGGGCTCGCAGGCGTGCGGCGAACCGTGATCCTTCGAGTTCCACCGCGAGACTGCGAAGTAACAAGCGCGCTGTCTCGTGCACCCCGTAGTCGTCCCTGCGCTCGATTGAGGCGATGAGCGCTGCCAGCGATGACCTGTCCAGCGTGGCCGCGCGCTCGCCCGAGAAGCGAGCCGCCCTCATCGCGTTCGCGTCATCACCGCGCGTGTAGCTCTCGCCAACGGCGTTCAGGGCACGAGCGGCGAGCGCCAGCTCGGCCCGCCGACGGTGGCGCTCACGCGCCGGCATCCGATCACCGTGATGGGCGAACAGCCGCTCGATCACGCGCGTATCGGCGTGTACCGCGGCGAGAGAGCGGCGGGACGACCCCGACAGGGAACGCGAGTGATACCGGTAGCGGGCGAGCGGCTCGGCTCGGTACGCGATCCCGGCGTCCAGGGTCAGGCGGAGCCACATCTCCCAGTCTTCGCCTTGCTCGAGCACCTCGTCGTACGGGCCGACGCGCTCGTGAGCGCTCCGGCGGACCATCACGGTCGGGGCCGCCACGTAGTTCTCGAGCACCAGCTCGGCAAACGCCTCGTGGCCCTCCTCCACGCGGTCGGTCTTGAACACCTGTGGCCAATCGGGAAGCGGTGCGCCGTGTGCATCGATGACGTGGTGCGCGGCGTGTACCATCCCGATGGTCGCGTCCGCCTCCAGGACGGCCGCCAGCTCGGCGAGGGCTCCGGGCTCGTACAAGTCGTCCGAGTCGAGCCAGGTGATGAACTCTCCCCGGGCGACCGCGAGGCAGGCGTTCCGCGCTGCCGCGACCCCGCCCGGACGGGCCCGGCTGAGACGACGAACCCTTGGATCCTCCAGCCCGCCCAGGAAGGCCGGAGTTTCGTCCCGAGAGCCGTCGTCGCACACGACGACCTCGAGACCGTCGACTTCCTGGATGAGCACGCTTTGTAGCGCCTCTCGCAGGTATGCAGCCCGGTCTCGGGTTGGGATGCATACGCTGATGCGCACCGCCGCAGGCATGATCGCCGGCCCGTACTTCCGCTCAGCAGGCCGTCAGCAGTTCGAGCTCCGCTGTCTCCGCGAACCCCGTACGCACGAGAATCTCCCCGGCCTCCTCGCAGAAGATCCCGCGCTCTTCAGCAGACCACTCCTGCCACGGCTCCGACGCGGGGCGGGGCGCTTCCTTGCCTTGGAAGCTCGAGTTGATGCGGGTGGATCGGAAACACTCCGCCGGGCCGTCTTCCAGGGGAGCGTCGAGGAAGCGCAGGATCTCTTGGAACTGTCCCTCGGGGTCGCCGACCATCCGGTCGTACATGACCGTCAGCAACCGGTCAGGCTCATCCTCTTCGAAGCCTAGGGCCGACTCCACGTGGGCGCGCCACGCGACGCAGGCGGCCCGAAAGTCGCTCGCCCATGGGATCGTGGCGGGATCGCCTTGATAGATGTTGAGGTAGTTCATCATCGACCGGACGACCTGCCGTCCGTCACGCAGGATGTGCAGGAATCGGGCACCCGGGAACAGGGCGGCCACGCGGTCCACGATGAGTGCGTAGATCGGTGTGTCGTCGATCCACCGGCGGCCTTTCGCTCGCTCCGTCAGGAGGACGTTCAGCCCGAGCCCGAGGTAGGCGAGAAACTCCCGCGGGCTGACGCCCTGTCGTTGAAGCCAGCTCAAGTCGCCTCGTCGGTAGTGTGCGGCCACCCGGTCGTCCTGGAACAGGTCCCAGAGCAACTGCGTTTCGTCAGCGCTCCAGAATTGGCTGTGTATACCCAGGGACTTGGCGAGGATCGAGGTACCGGAGCGAGGTGACCCGATCACGAAGACCGGGTTGGGCGTCAGGCATCCCGGCTCCGCCAGGTCGGCGGCTGCGTGCAGGCTACGACTCATGTGACCCTCCGTTCGTCTCTCGCCATTGCGCGCCCGAGCGCGCCCTTCTCGGGCACCGCCCTGTCACGAAGATCGTAGATCAGACACGCTTCAGGGTGCTCGACGGCCACCGCATACCGACCGTCGAGATACACCCGGAATTCGTTATAGAAATCGAGCCACCACAGGCTGGTCTCGGGGAACAGGAGGAAGTCGGCGCCCGCCTCCCGGAGTGTCTTCAGATGCTCGATCGCGTCGCGGCTCTCCCGGGGATGGAACCCGGCGTACAGCCCGTTCTCGGCGCGCGGGAAGTGCCACGCCTGTCGCCCGCCCAGGTGCATGAGCCGATAGTCACCACGGCTGACGACGGCCACGGTGGCCCCTTGCGGTAGTGACTCGTCCACGATCTCGCGGATCCGGTCCACTAGTCCATCGTAGTGTCGGGGCGTCGCTCGAAGGGCGTCCGGCCATTCAAGCACCGAGCCCTCGCTGCCTTCCGTCGTCGGCTCGGCCGGCGCCACTCCCACCTCGGCACCCTCCTCGGGAAGACGCACGAGCTCGGGCCCGTACTCCATCTCGACCGGCCCCTGGATGCGAGCCCACGTCACAAACCCGTCCCGATCGCGTCCCTTCACGTCGGGAAATGCCTCCTGCAGGTCGATCCGTGCGCGATAGACCTCCTGCAGGAAGTAGCTCAGTCCGGCGTGTTCAGGCCGTGGAGTCGTGGCCCACTCCAGGAAGGTGCCCGGTCCGCCCGCGCGAAACGGGTCGGCGAAGGCGGAGCGGCCTTCCGATCCCAGCTGGAGGTAGAGCTTGCGGAGTAGCGGGTGAATCGTAGCCCCGTTTTCGAAGCGTGCGAAGCCGTACTCGACGGCGCTCGACTCGCGCCACCCATGATCGAGCAACTGCTCGGCATAGTTCCGAAGGAGTGAGTCGAGCCCGCTCCCTGGCTCCACCTTCATGCGGGTCTGGTGCTTCGAGAGCTGATCCGGCGCTTGCGGATCAAACCCGCTGATGTGGAAGAACGCCGCAGGCCGACCGTTTACCAGGTAGTCCGCGCCCGACTGTTCCACCTCGCGTTCGTGCAGGTTCCAGAACGCGACGTTATAAGTTGGATCGCGTAGTATCCGCGTGTCGGGGAACAGGCCGGGTACGAGATCGATCCATTTCTGGTCCGTGAACAACCCGTTAGGCACGTCGATCCGGCATCCATCGGCCAGGCGCTCCTCCCACCACCGTAGGAAGCGCAAGCTCTCCTCGGTCCCGCGCAGTCCAATGAACCCCAGGTTGTAGGCGCCGGAGACCATGATGTCCTGCTCACTCGGGGTCAGCCCGTCCGAGGGGATCGGACGCGTGATGTGTGGCGTGAGAACGATGCTCGCGTCGGCGAGCGCCGCGCGAAGCTCCTCCAGGCGCCGCATCACGATGATATCGGGATCGAAGTACACGACGAGCTCCTCTCCGTGCTCGCGCATGAGGAGCGAGAGGAAGTACGGCTTCACGGCCGTATTGAACTCGACGACATCGTATTTGAACGACATCTCTGCGAAGTCGGGCACGGCCAGGCGGCGCGGGTCGACCACCGTGACCCCGGGTCCCGGATCCACGTCCTCGGGACCCGCGTCGACGACGAGCAGATAGAGCCGCGTGGTCGGCTCGTGCCTGCGAAGACTCTCGAACAGGGCGCACGCCTGAGCCAGGTAGTTGCGCCCGATGATCGTGCACGCCGCCAGCGAGCCCGGGGCGCGCGTGACCTCGTCCGCCGCCCGGGAGTCCCACCCTCGGGCCGGGTCAGGCAGCCGAGTCGTTCGCGAGCGAGCCCTTGGCGCCGAATCCGTCCCGGCGTGGCACAGCCGCTCCTCCAGCTCGGTCAACCGCTCGCGGGCGGTGAGCCACAGCTCGCGCAACCGCGCGCACTCCGTCTCGAGCGCAGGGAGGATCACCGCAGCGTTCAACGATCCCGCGGCGACGCGCTCTCCGGACCCCTCGAACTCCTCCAACTTGTGCCGTAGCTCGCGTACCTCTCGCTCCCGCGCTGCCAGCGTCTCCAGGATCCTCCGCTGCAACTCGAGCTGCGTTTCGACTTCGTCCGGTCCGGAGGACGTTCCAGGCTCGGAAAGATCGATCGCCTGGGGAACAGTGGACACCTCAGAACTCCGGCCCGGACCGCTCACGCGACGACCTCCACGGTCGCCCCGCCAAAGCCGTACATTTCAAGGAGCTCGGACAAGACCTCGAGTTCGGCCCATTCCGCCTCGCTTGTGCCTGAGGCGCCGTCGGATCTCTCGAGGGCGTGCGAGTACGCATCGCGCACCCGGCTCGCGTGTTCGACCATCGTCGTGGGCCGCGCTTGCCTCGCCCCTTGGCGCAGCCGCTCCAGGAGCCCTTCCTCCTCGACGAGCCTTCGGAGGAGCGCTGCCAATGTCTCCGGCCGATCGTGATGAAACAGGAAGCCATCCACACCCTCGGTCACCGCATCGGGCAGCGCGCCGAGTCGCGTTGCGAGCACGGGGAGACCGAGTGCCAGCGCCTCGCGGGCCACGAGACAGAACGTCTCCGGCCAGGTGGAGGGGACGATTACGCAATCGATCCCGTCCAGCAGGAGGGGGAGCTCTGCGGGCTCGTACGCTCCGAACAGCCGCAGCCGGAGACCCGGGATGTCGGCCGCCTCTTCACGCAGCCTCCGGGCATACTCCGCATCGCCGATCGGTCCGTGAACCCGCAGCTCGATGTCGGTTACGCCCGCTTTCCGTACGGCCTCCAGCACGACGTGATGCCCCTTGTGCGAGACCACGGCGCCGAGGATCGCAAGGACCAGACGTGGCCCCTCCCCCCTTTGCCGTTCCGCGCGGCGGCGTTCGAGGAACACTGCCCGCGGCCCCTCCGCATTCTCTCCCTCGAGCCAGATGCCGTTCGGTACCGCCAGGGTTCGACTCGGATCCGATCCCCAGCCTCTGAACCATTCTGCCACGTACTCGGATGGGCACAACACGCGATCGGCGGTAGCCAGCAGACGGCGGAAGTAGAGCGCCCGAAGCCCCCAGCGGTGCACCGCATCGCTTCCCCCGCGGAAGCAGTGGGAGGCGCAGGCACGGCCACCATCGGGACCATCGCAAAGCGAGCCATCGGGCCGCTGCCGCGTGATGCGCGGACACGCGAACCAAAAGTCATGCAGCGTAAGAACGACGGCCGCGCCTGCCTCCCGGGCGAGCATCGGGAAGCGGGGCGAGAGGTCGACCAGATGGTTCAGGTGCACGACGTCGGGCTGCTCGTCGGCGAGAACCTGCTGAAAGGCTCGCTCGACAGGCGCCGTGTGCCGCAGGAACCGCTCCCGATCCACGCCACCACCGGCCAACCGGAAGACCCGCGTCCCGTCGCCGTGCCGCTCTACTTCAGTGCGAATGGGGCCCGGGCCCGGGCGGCGCGTAAGCACGGCGACCTGGTCGCCTCGACGTCGAAGCTCCGCCGCCAGCGCTTCCGTATACCGCTCCACGCCCGCGACGGCATCAGGTGGGAATCGGTGACTCACCATCAAGACGCGCATGGAGCCCCCAGGTGCTCGAGGAGTCGCGCGAGAACAAGGCGAGCATCGAAGTGATCGCGGGTGATCTCGCGGGCCGCGCGCGAGTGTCGCTCGTAATCCGAGTTCACGGCGTCGATCGCGCTGAGTGCCCCTTCTACGTCTGAGAATGCGAAGAGGCCCTCTCCCGTCGGGAGCGCACCGCCGAACCCGGTGTCCTGGGTCACGACCGGACGGCCCGACGCGAGATAGGTGGCCGCCCGGTCGCTGAACCACCCGCTCCGGAAGCGGACGTTTTGGTCCTTGGCCACGGTGAACTCCGCCCGAGAGGTCGCGACGTAGTCGCGGTACGCGTCGGGATCGGTTGAGAAGGCGAGCGAATCGCGCACTCGCCAACCGCGCCGCCGCAGGAGCTCTTGATGCTTTGGCGCGCAGTTGGCGAGCGCGAGCTCCAGGGGCTGCGACGTCCGCGACGGTAAGTCCACGAGCTTGAGGAACTCGAGGTGTTTGCTCCAGTGGTAGATCTCGCCCTTCCAACGAACCTCGCGCCAGGGCTGCTCCCAGTTCGCGATCGTGGTGAAGGCCTCCCGCGTGGATTCCGTCTCCGGCCACAGATCGAGGATGACCGGCTGCCGGGTTGGCACGAAATCGAAGCGGTCGTCACGTGGCAGGCGGCAGTCGGGTTGGCCGTAGTTCTCCGCGAAGGTGAAGAAGGCGCAGTGGGGCTCGAGGAATTCGACCGCCTCGGAGCGATCTTCGGCGAGTTCCACCTCGAGCTGGACGGGGTCGGTGCCAATGTAGACGAGACGATCTGTCGCGCAGTGCTCGGGCCTTGGCAGCGTGCCTCCGTGCAGGTTGATCACGAGCTCGGCGGAATCGAACAGCCGCCGTAGCGCGCTCTGGGTCATCCCGAAGCAAGCGCCATTGTCGTGGAGCGCTTGATAGGCCCAGCGCTCACGGAGCCCGAAGCGCTGCATGACGGCGGCGATGAACGCGGCTGCGCTCACCGACCCGTCGTCCGCGGGCGAGTGCATCAGCATCGACGGCGTGCGAGCATGGGCCTCGACGTAGTACACGTCGTACCCCAATCGCTGGAAGCCGAGCAGATAATGCACGGTCTGCCACACCACCCCGGCGACCGGCATCTTGGTCATCATCCCCAGCAGGACTAGGCGGGGCCGCGCGGGAGTCATCACGGTCCTCGAGCCCCCACCGCGTCTGCCGTGACGGGACTCTGCGGCCCGGTGGGCCGGGCAGGTTCCGGGATCCCCGCTGCCGAACCGGTGCCCGGTCCCAACTGCATCTCCCAGAGCTCGCGGTACAGGCCCCTGCGGCGAATCAGGTCTTCGGGCGTGCCCCGGTCCACGACGCGTCCACTGTCGAGCACGAGAATCGAATCGGGACTCCGGATCGTGGATAGTCGATGTGCGATCATGAACGTCGTCCGGCCGTTCATCAGCCGCTCGAGAGCGTCGAGGATCACCGCTTCGGTTCGCGAGTCGATCGACGAGGTCGGCTCGTCGAGAATCAAGATGGGGGCGTTACGCAAGAACGCTCGCGCGATCGAGATGCGTTGGCGCTCGCCGCCCGAAAGACGCGCTCCGCGCTCGCCCAGAACGGTGGCGTACTTTTCTGGAAGGCGCATGACGAAGTCGTGCGCGTTCGCCGCCTTTGCGGCTTCGACGATCTCCTCGTGGCTCGCGTCAAGTCGGCCGTATCGGATGTTCTGCGCGATCGTGCCCGAGAATAAAAGCGGCTCTTGCATGACGATACTTGTCTGTTTGCGGAGCGCCGCCAGTCGGATGTCACGAATGTCCCGACCGTCCAGAAGGATCCGCCCCTCGTCTGGATCGTAGAATCGCGGCACCAAGCTCACGAGCGTGGTCTTGCCAGCTCCGGTGGGTCCGACGATCCCGACCACCTCCCCCGGCCGCGCGATGAAGTCGATCTGTCGGAGCGTCTCCGCCCGCCCCTCATAGCCGAACGACACGTTCTCGAACTGCAGCCCGCCGCGTGCCCGGCCGATCGGCATCGCGTCTGGCTTGTCGACGATGTCCGGATCGGTGTCGAGTAGCTTGAACGCGATCTCCAGACTGATGAAGCGCTCTTGCAGAGACCCCACCGTCGTGCTGATCGCTTCAAGCGGTTGGTAGATCGAGGTAACGTAGGCGAAGACGACGAGGAGCTCGCCCGCCGTCATCCTACCCTGGAGGATCTGGTAGACGCCGAACCCGAGCACGAGGGCGATGCCGGCTGCAGTCGTCGTGTTCACCACGAGCGAGAACAGCGTCTGGCGCACGGTGACACCCACGCGCGCGTCGACCGTCTTCTCGCCGTGCTCGCGAAATCGGGTATGCTCGTAGCGCTCGCGCCCGAACGCTACGATCACCCGCAGCATCGAAATCGCTTCGTGGATGATCGAGAGGGACTCCCCCTCCATCCCCTTCACATCGCGGAGTCGCCTCTCGATGTGTCGCATGTAGTACGACACCGAGTAGTAGAGGAACGGCACGACGACGAGCGAGAGCAGCGCAAGCTGCGGGTCGATCGCATAGGTGATCCAGAACATCCCGACGATCGTGAGGCCGCTCTGTACGAGAGGCTGGAGCGCCATCAGGAGGCCCGCGGCGGAGTCCGCTTGGTAATTGATGGCGAAGATGAGATTGCCCGAGCGTCGATTGTCGTGGTAGGCGAGCGAGAGACGTTGTGCGTGCGCGAACAGATCACTGCGGAAGTCGAGAATGATCCCCTGCTCGAGCTTCGTCTCCGCGTAGCTGCTCCACACGCTGAGGCCATTCACGATCAGCGTGATCAGGAACCCACCGGCCACGACCACGAGGAGGAGCAGTAGACGGTCATCAGCAAACGGGGCTAGGAGCGGCTCGAGGACCCGTGGCAGTGGATGGTTCCCCAGCACGCTGTCGAACAGGATCTTGAGCGGCCAGGGCTGGAGCAGTGCGACGAGCGAGACGCCCACCGTGAGGGCGGCGGTGGCCAGAGCCGAACGCCAGAAAGGCTTCACGTACCGGAGAACACGGAGGAAGTACTTCAACCGACCGCCTCCCGGGACTTGATGTCGGGAGTGGCGCCGGATTCGTCGCGCTTCCGTTTGGAACCGTCCTGCTCTGGTCCGGCGTCGTCCTGCCCGGAGATCGAAGCGCCATCCTTGGTCCGGACCTCGGCGTCGTGCATCGCGTCGAGCGCTTCGAGGACAGCGGTCATCGCACCGCCACACTCGAGGACGACCCGCACGGCGAACAGGGCGAACGCCAGCGCGAGTGCCAGCCCGGCCAACGTGGCGCCCTCCGCGAACGCCCACACGGTGAGAGTACCGAGGAGACCTAGCGACCCTGCGCCCGGACGCGATGCGCGTGGCAGCAGCCGCACGCGCACGAACTGCTGACCGGCGCCGTGCTCCTCGGTGCACGTGCGGATCCGGACGCGTCCAGAGGGACCACCCTTGACCAGCAGGTCCCAGTCGTCGAACGGGCCACCGCGAAGCACCGCCGCGCGCATCCGGCGGAGTACGAACTCGAGACGCGCGAGTCGTTCGGAAGGAGCCGTCCACCGATCGCTCCACAGGAAGACGGTCTGTGGCTCCGGCAACACGAAGCGCTTCTGGGTTCGAAGCCGCCATGGCGTGAGGCCGTAGCGCAGACGCCCCCGCAGGCGCGCGGCGGGTTGCAGGAGATGGAGCGCGACGGTCAGAGGCGGCTTGAAAAGCCGTTCGCGTAGGCTCGATCCCGCCGACTCAGGACGCGCGCGTGTTGCACCTGCGATGGCCTGCAAAAGCACCGCGCCCGCCGCCAGGGCCAGCAACGGCAGCGTCCACAGCAGCGGTCGCCACGCGACCCCGAGCGCGCTGAGCCCGGCGAGCGCCAGGACCACGAGGTACCACTCCGGGGTCGATACGAGCGAGCTCAGGAAGCTCGGCGAAGGGGGGTGATACGCCTGGAACGGGGCCGCCCCCCAGATTCCGTGGTAGATTCGCCCCCGTCGGCCCAGACCGAACAGCCGTGGCGCCCCGTACACGCGGCCACCCCAGGTCACGTGCCCGGCCGAGTTGTACTTCTCCGGCCACTTCTCCTCGAGCAGGGCCTCCGCGCGCCCGTACCCGGACTGCTGCCGCCAGTAGGTGCCGACAGAGTCCCGCGCGTGGTGCCAGACCATGGCGGCGGGGCTGAAGCCGAGCGTATGTCCGCGCTCCTGGAGCTGCCAGCAGATGTCCACGTCGTCACCGGCCACACGGAAGCGCGCGTCGAAGCCACCCACGTCCTCGAGCGCGCTCTTCCGGAAGGCCATGTTGCAGCCCGGGATGTGCTCGGCCCCCTGATCGGACAGCAGCACGTGGATGGGTCCGCCGGGGGCGTTGGCCACGCAGTCGGCCACGAAGCCGTCCCCCGGTGGTGCCACGTTGGGTCCGCCCACGCCCGCGAATGTCTGGTCCGCGAGCGCCACGGTCAGGTAGGTCAGCCAGTCTGGGTCTGGCCGCGCGTCGGCATCGGTGAACGCGACGATCTCCCCAGTAGCCGCCTCGATGCCGGCGTTGCGGGCTTTGCTCAACCCCTGGTTCGGCGTCTGGACCAGCTGGACAGGGAACTCGGCAGCGATGTCGGACGTCGAGTCGGTCGATCCATCGTCGACCACGATCACCTCGTAGTCCGGATACTGGATCGCCGTCACCCCCTCGAGGCAGTCGCGCAGCGTACTCTCGGCGTTGTACGCACAGATGACGACGGAGACGCGCGGACGTTCCTTCTCATCGGTTGCGAAACCGTCGGTCGCGGGCCGATCGCTCAGAGATCTCGCCGCGAATGCGCGCCGCACGCTGCGGAGTGCGGGCTTGGGCTCCCTGTGCTCGTCGACCACCCCGAATCCCCAGGTCTCGACATCGTGGCCGCCGGTGTGCCACTCGTCCGTCCACGAGAACACGAACGTCCCCGCGCACCCTCCCCTGTGCGCCGCTCGTATCTGGGCATCCAGCCCACAGGCCTGCCCGAACTCACCGTGCGAGCGGCTGTCCAACCCGAGCTCTCCCATGAGAAGCGGACGGTTGCCCGCGAGGTTGTGAAGCCGCGCGAGGTAGGCCGACAGCCGTTCCGGCGACTCCAGGTAGACGTTGAAGCACAGGAGATCGAGGAAATCGAGGTGGAGGTACTCCGTGGATGGGTAGTTTACGTACGTAACGAGCCCATCCGGGTCTTCGGTCTTGGCCAGGTCGTACAACGATCGGATGTGGCGCTCGATGCGCTCGCGGCCGCTCCAGCGGACGATTTGCGCGGGCGTCTCGTTTCCGACCGCGTAGCACAGGATGGCCGGGTGCCCGGCGCACGCTCGCACGGCACGCTGCACCCGCCCCCGGATTCGGGCGACGCGGCCCGGCTCGTCGAGGAAGGCCACGTGTTGCTCCCAGGGGATCCCGACCATGATGCGGAGCTCATGACGAGAGGCCGCGTCGAGCATCCAGCGAGGGGGCGGCGTGTAGGTGCGGACGGCGTTCGCCCCGGCCTCGGCCATGTGGGCGAAATCCCGCTCGACCACCTCGCGTGACGGGAATGGCTCCCCGTCGTGATTACGGCGGAACGTCCCATAGGTGAAGCCGCGAACGAAGAGCTTCTCGTCCCCGGCATACAGGAACTTGCCGGCCGCACGCGGTCGCGGAGCCGCCACGACCGGCGCCTCCCTGCCGGTCGTGACGGGTCCGCCCGCGCGGCCGTTGGTGGATGGTCGGGGGTGCATGCGCGCCGAACAGCCTCCCGTAAACGGCGAACGAAACTGCGGTTACCTCGCGAGCTTAGGGGGGTGTTGAGCAGCACGTATGCCAAGCGAGACCTCAGGCCCCGTTCTGGTGCGGAGTCACGGCCCCAGTTCCGATCGGCCACCGGATTCAGGGCGATCGGCACGTGATTCGGAAGCGTCGGAAGTCAGATCCGACTGGGGCTTTAGGGGCGACTCGGACTCAGCGGGGTCCCGTTCGGTTCTTGGCTACGGGAAGAAGCTCGGCGGCTGTGTCACGGTGGGACGCGTCGCGGCACGCGACGCGTCCCCGGGGCGTGGGTAGGCTACGGTTTGGCCCGGGTGTGAAAAAAGTGCCCGGCTGTTAGTTCCCTTCAAGCTGAGAGAGTAACCGCGCGGCCTGCGGGTTCTCGGGATCGATCTCGAGCGCCTTCTGGACCGCGGCGCGCACCGCGTCCGTGTCGCCGCTCTGCATGTTCAGCTGCCCGAGCAGCAGCCAGCTGTTCACCGACTCCGGGTAGTGCTCGAGGTTGAGCTCGGCGAGCGCCCTGGCCGCATCGGGCTGCGCCCGGCCCAGGTCGCCTGCGACCAGGAGTAGAGCCAGCTCGCTGAAGTCGTAGGCCGCGCTGCCGTAGAACTCCTCCCGCAGCTCGCCGTACTTGGCGACCGCCGCGTCGATCCCATCGGCATCGATCGTCTGGACGAGGACCTCGCCGATCGACCGGGGAAGCGGTTTGCCGTTGTGACAGGTCTCGCACGTGACCTTGACCGCGGGTTCGGCGCGCTCGGCGATCTCGGTCAGTCCGGGCAGCCGCTCGTCGTTCAGGTAACTGACCATCTGGAGCATGAAGCGCGCTTTGCGCTTGGTCTCCTTGTCATCTGACTCGAAGTCGTACTCGGAGAACGGCTGGCCTTCTTCGCCGACGTGACAGTGCGTGCACCGGACGCCGAGACCCAGGGCGAAGCCCCGCATCACCCCGATCAGCTCGCGCTGCGCGATGTCCTCCGGCAGCACCTGGAGGTTGTGGAACTCCTCGGGGATTTGGGCCGCCGCAGGGTTCGGGAGGGCGAGAGCCGCCCCGAGCACCACACCCGGCACCACCAATCGTCGAAACATTCGCATCATCGCTCTCCGTGTCTCGTTTCTGTCAGCGTGCCTCATCTCCTTCGGCCGAAGTGGCCGACCTTCATCAACGCCATACAGGGCGAACCAGTTTCAATCGCGCGCAACAGCTTCCGGCGGGGCTCAGCCGCTCTGGCCCAGGTACCGGTCCGGGATCGCCTCGTCACCCGGGACGCCGCGCCAGAAGATGTTCACGATCCACCACCGGTCGCCGTCATGGAAGAGCTGGATGCTGTTGATCCCGCGCTGGAACGGCTCGGGGTCCTCGGGGGTCCAGCTAGATTGGTACGTGCTGAAGGCGTGGGTGATGCTTTTGAACTCCTCCGTCACACGCCCGATCTCGCTCTCGAAGAACCCGCGCTGCTCCAAAAACTGGCCCGCCCGCTCGATGTACTCCTCGACACTGAACATCTGGTAGCCGACCTGGCCGGTCTCCTGGTCCGCGCCCGTGGGGATGAGCCTCGCCTCGGGGACGTGGAGAGACCGGAAGCGATCCCAGTGGCGCGCCTCTCCGGCGGGTCCGGAGATCACGTCGTACAGGGCGGCGATGATCGCGTCGACCGAAGCCACGTCCTCAGGGTCCGCGTCGGGCCATTCGGCCTCCTGCGAGTAGGCTCGACGTGGAACCAGAAGGCCCCCCAGCGCCCCGGCCAGGACCAGAGCCAGAAGCCAGCGGGATCGGAAAGTCGCGCGTAGATGCTGAGTGTGCCAGATGTAACGTCGCATGGACGGCTGCATTGATCCTCCGTGGGCCTGGAGTACGGCCGCCCATCCTAGGGCGGCGTGGGCTAGTAGGCGACCTCGTACGGGTCTGGAACGCGGGTCAAGCAGGCCAGGTTTCGTACTCCGCCTTTACGTCCCTCCTCGCGAACCAGATCAACAGGAACACCGGGAAGGCGAGCAGGAGCACGAGGGCCACGGCGATCCCGAACGCGGCGTATCCCTGCCACGCCGCGGGCGAGACGCCAGCGGCTCGGGTGATCTCCTCCGTGCGCTGCGAGAGCCACCAGGCGGCCCATCCGATCTCGAGCGTGACCCAGACGATCGCGAGCGCGGCCCAGACCCGGCATCGGGCGATCCCGGCGCGGCGGCGGCGCCTGAGTGCCAGACATCCGGCGAGCAGGAGCACGGCGAGCGCCATGTGCGCCAGGCTGGTGACCAGGCGCACGGCCAAGGGTGGCAGGGAGTCGACGATGAGGTTGGCGAGATCCGCCCCGACGAGCCCCCTCCACTGCTCCTGCGTCCAGGTCAGGGTGAGCAGATCGTCCAGCTTGTCGATGAAGATGATGGCGCTCAGCACGATACCGATGGCCCCGATCACGTCCGGCCATCTCGAAGGGACCGGGCCTGCGGGGATTCCGGCGCCGGCGGTACTCGGGTCGGCTTCCTGCGAATCGGTCATGGGACACCTCCTGTCGGGCGCAACCCGAATCGAAACAGCGCGTGCAGACCCACCGCGAGCAGTACCCCCAAGACCACCGAGTTCGTGATCAGGAGCCGGAGGAGCAACGGCACCTCGCTCAACCAGGCTTCGCCGAGTCCGAACTGCGCGTAGATGGGGAGTCCCGCGGCAATGATGAGGGTCGCGCCCACGATCGTGTTGTTGGAGGGGCTGTCCGGCACGCTGGCCAGAATCCGAAGACCCGAGATCGCGATCATGCCGCACACGAGCACGAACACGCCTCCCAGAACCGAGCGTGGGAGGGCGACCAGCAGCGCCCCGAACTTCGGGCTCAGCCCGTACAGGAGAAGGATGACGGCCGCGATCCGCACGACCGTCCGGCTCGCCACGCGGGTGGCCGCGATGATCCCCACGTTCTGCGTGTAGCTCGTGCACGGAAGCCCGCCCAGGGTCGCGGCGATCGCGCTCCCGAGCCCCTCGGCGAAGATCCCGCGGTTCATGTGGCGCACCTCGTATCGCTCCCCGGCGACGGCGCAGGTGGCCGCGTAGTCCCCCAGCGACTCGACCATCGAGCCCAGGTAGCCGGCGAGGATGGCCGCAGCGGCCGCGAACGAGAAGGCCCACCCGAGACCCGGTCCCCCGTAGGGGAACAGCGCGGGCGCGGCCAGCCATGGCCGGTCGCGGACCAGGGCCCAATCGACTTCGCCCAGTACGCCACCGAGCCCGAGACCGACGACCCAGATCGAGATGAAGATCGCGCCACGTGCGAGGAGGCCCCCGGCTACGTTTCGAAAGCGGATCTGGAGGAGCGCGATCAAACCGAGGACCGTGGCGGCGAGGGCGAAGTTGATCCCGCTCCCGTCACCCACCATGAGCCGCACGGCGAGCTGTCCGAGCGCGAGCGCGATCGTGACGACGACCACGCCGGCGACCACCGGTGGGAAGAGACGCCGCATGAGACCGACCAGCCGTGCCCCACCGACCATCATCTCGATCAGGCCGCCGAGGAACGCGCCCCCCCACATGGCGGCCGGCCCGATTTGGGCGGCGATCGGGGCCATGGTGCCGGTCAACGTGGCCGAGGGACCCTGGATAATCGGGAGCCGATTTCCGATCGTGGTCTGAATCAGGGTGGCGACGCCCATCGAGAACAGACAGAAGTTGATGAACCGGGCGGAGTCTCCCGCCGACATTCCAATGGCCGCGGCGACGGCGAGAGGCAGCACGAAGGGCGAGATGTCGACCAGCGTGTGCTGCCAGCCGTACAGGATGGTCTCCCACCACGATTCTGGGCGCTCATCGATGCCGTAGACGGGCTCGACGATCATCGGCAGATCGTCCCAAGCGGACTTGGCCGCGCTCGGGTCGGGGCCCGCTGCGCCGCCCGCGGAACCGTCGACGTGGTCTGTCGGCTTTGAAGGCATAGGCTCAAAGAGGAGGGCGCAGCCGGTCGCGCGTCAACGCCCGCGCACCACGGCGGTCGGTCTTGCCTAAGAAGCGAGAGAGGAGATCAGTGATGGGCCAAGCGATGTCGGAGTTCGTTCGCGGGATCTGGTCCCTGGGGTGGTTCTGGCGGGCATGGGTGGCGCTGCTCGCAGCGGTCAACATGATCCCCGGCCTTCTCTACATCGGGAGAACGGAGGGGCAGATCATCGTGGGGGCGATGACCATCTCGTTTCTCTTCATGCTCGTGATCGTGCGAGCCAAGGGGTTCGTGCGACTGCTGGGGCTGCCGCACCTGCTGGCGTGGGGGCCGATGCTGCTCTGGCTCTGGGGCCGGTTTCAGGAGGCCGGCACCGGCGGCGGCCTGGGGCGCTGGCTCCTCGCGGTGATCATCGCAGATGGAATCTCGTTCATCATCGACCTGATCGACGTGTGGCGCTACGCAGCCGGTGACCGAGAGCCGGCACTACCATTCTCGGCAGGCTAGAGACGCCCAGGCGCGCGTCGCGAGGACGGTCGTCACCGCCGAGCGGCGTCCCGGGACGCGAGGCATCCTGAGCGGCGTCCCGACGCGAGGCATCCTGAGCGGCGCACCCCGGCGCGAGGCATCCTGAGCGGCGCGCCCCGCCGCGTTGAGAGCCGGTTGATGTTCATATCCCGTTGATAGCGTCGTGCATCTTTCAGGGATAGAGGAATCTGGTGTTTGCCTGAGAGAGAGGGACGCGATGGGATACGCCGCGCTCGCGGCGCTGGAGCCTGCCGAGGAGACCTGGGCCGCTTCGGGGCGTGGGAGATCCCTCGGTCCAGGTCCGGACGTGGTCGAGGACCTGGGTGACGAGATTGCCACGCTGGCCGCGCACATCCACGCGGGCACACACCGCCTTCTGGTCCTCCTCGCGCGGTTCGATCGATTGCGAGGGTGGGAGCCGGCGGGTCACCGCAGCTGCGCCCACTGGCTGTCGTTCCGAGCGGGTCTCGACCTGGGTACGGCGCGCGAGCACGTACGGGTCGCCCGTGCGCTCGAGGGGCTTCCCCGGACCGGTTCGGCGATGTCGCGCGGCGAGCTCTCCTTTTCGCAGGTCCGTGCGCTGTCCCGCGTAGCGGAGGCCGAGACGGAGGCCGAACTGCTGGAGCTGGCCGAGGGGTGCACAACCGCGCAGCTGGAGCGGATGGTACGGGCATGGAAGAAGGGCAGCCGCGAGGACGAGGCGGCGTGGGAGCGGGAGCGGCACCGGTCACGCGCCCTGTCGGTGTTCCCCGACGAAGACGGTATGTACGTGGTGCAGGGCCGACTGGACCCCGAAGTCGGGGCGCTCCTGATGCGGGCCGTGGAGGCGGCGAGCGACGCGCTGTACCGCGAGCGGCAGCGCGTCCGGGAACGGGCACCCGTAGACGCGGCCGAGGCAGCGGCCGAGGCAGCGCGTCACGCTGTCCCCGATACCGCTCGAGAGGCGGCCCGTCGGCGGGCCGACGCGGTGGGGCTGTTGGCCGAGCGAGCGCTGGCGGCGGGATTCGGCTCGAGTGAAGGTACAGACTCGACTGACGCTCCGATCTCGGGAACCCGTGCCGAGCGGTATCAGGTCGTCCTGCACGTCGACCACGAGACGTTGGCCGAGGACGGTGAGCCGGGCCGTTCGGAGCTGGAGGACGGGACGCGCGTTTCAGCTGAAACGTCCCGCCGGCTCTCGTGCGACGCCGGCCTCGTCTGCCTCACCCGGGCGGCGAACGGCTCGGGTGACGGGCACCGGGGACCCGTGCTGAACGTGGGGCGCCGGACCCGAACGATCTCGCCGGCGCTACGACGGGCCCTTGAGATCCGGGATCGGGGATGTCGGTTCCCGGGCTGCGGTCTCCGCTTCACGGAGGCGCACCACGTCGTTCATTGGGCCGATGGCGGTGAGACGAGCCTGGACAACACGCTGCTCTTGTGCCGCCATCATCATCGCCTCGTGCACGAGGGCGGCTGGATTATCGAATGGTGGGGAACAGGACGGCCGGCGTTTCGCGATCCCCAGGGGTCGGTCCATCTGGCGGGGCGAGGAAGACCGCCGCCGAGGCTGCCGGACCAGCCCGTGGCCGCGCTCGCGCGGCAGAACCGACTCCGTGGCGCCGACCCCGGTGCATGGACGGCGAGCGCCCGCTGGAAACGAGAGGCCGATATCCCCGACGATGTGCTCTTCCGGGCCACCGAGGCGGCTCTGTGACCCGTGGTCCAACTCGGGTCGGCGCGAGAGGTCCTGCCGGGTCAGTCTTCCGAAGCTCGATCAGGAGATGGCGCGACCGCTCTCGATCAGACGTAGGACCGCTGCCAGGACCGGATCCCGGTTGGAGAAGTAGTCCGCGGAGGAGAGCCCGACGGGGATGTCGGGCGCGATCCACAGCCGGTCGTCGTTCGAGTGCGAATCCTGCCAGTAGCGCGACGAGATGCTCCCCTGGAGACCGCTGTACGGCAGGGTGACCGGCGTGGTCTCGCCCGTGAAGTTCGGGCGTGAACCGGTCGGCTCTCCCACGAACACGGCATCGGTCAGCCGCTCGACCCAATTCACGAAGTTCTGCGCCGCCGAGAACGTATGGCGTCCGGGGAGCACGAAAATCCTCCGATCGGGGGCGCCGCTCTCGAACCGGATGAGCGACCGAACCAGCGGCCAGTTGAGGAAGTTGTTGCCACCCCCGTTCCGGCGGACATCCACGATCACGCTCGTAGAACGGGTGCGTTCCAGCGTCGCGAGCAGGGTGTCGGCGAACGCGGCGACCGTATTTCCACGCTCGTTCCCCACCTGGTTATACTGGACGTACACGGCGTCGGCGTCGGGCAGTTCTTCCAGCCAGATGTTTCTCGATGGGTTGCTGAGGTAGAGCGGAGCGGGCGTCGACGCGCCGGCGGGTGGTCCGGTCAGGCGCCAGGTGCGTCGGGGTAGACCGGCGGTGAGGGTCACGGTGCGCGTGGTCCCGGCGGGGTCGGCAACGGTCACCGACATGGCGTCTCCGTCACGGGTCGCTCCCAGCTCCTCGAGCAGGTCGATCCGCGTGATGAGGGCCGGTGTCCCCGAGCGCACACCCATCGGGTTGTCGACCGCCAGGTACGGCTCGACGCCGGGCACCAGCTCGTCGACCGGGCGGCCCCCGATCTCGAGCAACCGGCTCCCGATCAGCTCCTGCGCATCCGCGCCCCCGGCTCCGACGATGAATGGCCCATCACTGAACAAATAGACGTCGATCGGGAGGCCGGAGAATCGCACCTCGCCCTGAGGAACCGACCAGATCCCACTGTGACCGTCGCCAAGCATCACCACGAGCCGCTTGAGCTCGTTCGCGATCTGCTCGTCCGTCAGGCCCGGGATCCCAGCCCGAATGTCGGCGATGGCCGCGTCGAACTCGGGCGAGAACGCGGGGCGCTCGAAGGCCGCGTGCAATCGCCGGATCTCCTCGACGAGGTAGTCGAGGTCGTACCGCCAGCCCTCTTCACGGGTGAACGCGCGCTGCGGCAGGAGACCAGCCAGGCGACGGTACCGGTCGTCATCCTCATAGCGCTTGAAGGCGCGGTGCTGGCTGATGCGGTTGCGGCCCTCGAGCCCGTCGGCGAGCGCCCGCTCGAGCCACTCGTATGCTTGCTCAGGAACGTCCATGTCCGCGTACAGAGCGGCGATCCAGACGTCGATCGTATACCCCGTCCCGTAGCCCAACGCCTTCGCGCGCTGGAAGGACTCGATGGCCTCGGGCCGGTCTTCGGCCCGTTCGTGCGCCCTGGCGAGCCGGATCCACAAGTCGCCGTCCCCCGGGTTCGCCTCGAGGAGCGCCCGGAACGCGGCCGCGGCATCCGCATAACGGCCGTCTCGGTACGCTGCCTCGGCTTGCTCATTGGTGTCGAGGTAGGCCTCCGCGCTCAGGGTCTGAGCGACGGCGATGGAGGGAAGCCCAGCGCCCGTGAGCGCGGCGATCAACACCGCACGCGGAAGGTACTTGATCAGCTGCGACGCCATCGGCTGCATGAATCTCTCCCTGGTGAATCATGGCGGGAAACGTGCGAGTCAAGATACGCCGGGAGCGTGCATGGGCCCATCGCCCGACATATGAGCAGACACACGCCCCAACATGTCCTGCTGCAGCCGCGTGGGACGCGTCTCGGGCTGTGATCATGACGAGGAGTTCGGCGGTGAGGTTTCGATTAGCCGAATCGGAGGTTCGTGAGCAGGTGGTCGGTCACGCCACGGCATCCTCCATGGGCAATGTCTCGATCGAGGTGTTTCCGCCAACCGCAGACCCATGAGGCCCGGTCTCGGTCCGTGTGGCCCCGGCTTCCGCCTCCTGCCGCTCGCCCTGGTCCCGGACGAGGGTCACGAGCGCGGTCACGAGCTCGGGATCGAACTGCGAACCGTCCCCTTCGACGAGCAGTTCGAGCGCGGCTTCGGGATCCAGGCCCGCCCTGTAGGGACGGTCGTTTACGAGTGTGTCGTACGTGTCGACAACCGTGACGAGTCGCACCAGCTCGGGTAGCTGGCTGGAGGGCATCCCCCCCGGATACCCACCTCCGTCGTACCGTTCGTGATGGTGCCGCACGATCGGGAGGATGTCCGCGAGGCTCTCGATCGGAGAGAGGATGCGAAACCCGATCTCGGGATGCTCGCGAATCTTCTTCATCTCCTCGTCCGTGAGCCGCGCGGGCTTGTTCAGGATCGCAGCCGGTACGCCGATCTTGCCGATGTCGTGGAGCAGCGCGCCTCGATAGAGGACTTGGAGGTCGAGCTCGGACAGCTGGACGGCCTCTCCGAGCCGCAGGGCCAGTTCCGCCACTCGCTTCGAATGACCCGCCGTCCACCGAGATTTGGAGTCGACGGTGCGGGCGAGCGCCTCGAGCGTGCCCAGGGTGAGTCGATCCAAGCGCTCGACCAGACCCGCGTTTTCCAGCGCTACCGTGATCTGGTCTGCGAGCTTGCGGTCGCGGTTCAGCGCTTCCTCGTCTTCTGGCGGCTCACCATCGTACCCGAGAGCGAGGATCCCCAGGAGCGCTTCGCTGGTTCGCAGCGGGAACACGAGCACCTGAGCGGTGGACCCTTCGCCCGCCAAGGCGCGGCTCAGATAGCCGGGGCACCGGAGGTCGGGCCCGAAGCGAAGCACGTCTCCTCGTCGCAGCGGCGACAGCTCGCTCTCATGCGGCACGTGCGCGAGAGCGGCGGAAGTCGGCCGATCGGTTTCCGGCCCCGATAGCCGGAGCTTGCCATCGTCCCCGAGGATGCCAACCGCCACGGCGTCGCACGCGGTGACATCGCTCGCTCGCGCCAGCACGATTTCGACGATCGCCTCGGTGCGGAGGGCCGACAGGACGGCGCGATCGATCTCGCCGAGGGCGGCCATGGCGCCGAACTGGGCGGCCAGGCTCTGGCTCATCGTGTTGATCGCCTCTGCGAGCACCTCGAACTCGTCGCGGCTGCGGACCTCCACGGGCGTTCCGAAGTCTCGACGCGCGATCCGCTCAGTGGCGGCCTTGAGTCGATCGAGCGGCTCCAAGTTGTGGCGTATCTGGATATTGCTGAACAGAAAGGCCAGGACGACGACGAGGATCGCGATGAGCGGGAAGACCTGCCGGAACTCCGCCATGGGAGCGAGCGCAACGCTCCGCGGCTCGCTCAGCATCACCGTCCAGTCGCTAGATCCATAGGAGTATCCGAGGAAGGCCGTCCAGAAGCCGGACAAATACTCTCCCTCGTTCGCCTCCCACCCGATCGCATCCACGGAGCGTGAAGCGATGGCCTCGGCGAGGGCGCGCAATTGTTCATCGCCCGTTGGACTCGGACAGTAGAGCGGGCCCGCCTCGCCATCCAGAACACAGAGGTCCATGCCCGTGGGAATGCCATCCTCACCCAACCCACCCGTGAACAGATACTCCGGCTCCAGCTCTGCCCACAGCTTTCCGGCTGTCGGATCGCTTGGATCCATCCCTCGGATCAGGAAGATTCTGGGGCCGGTGCGATCGTGCAGGACATGCAGCCACGAGCGCCCGGCGGCGAAGTGTGCGTTGGCCGCGGCGGGCAGGGACGAGCTCGGATCGATGGCGAAATCGTCCCCTGAGACGATCGGAATCGTCTCGCCGTTCCATCGGAGCACGAATGAGAGGAAGTGACGTCGCCCGCCGTCCGTCGCTTCAATGGCCTTCCGCAATGCGGCGACCGTTCCGTTCGATGCCGGAGTGGCCGTCGAGGCCAGGACCCGGAGCTTCTCGTCCAGGAAATCGAGCCGCTCCAGCAGGGGCATGCCCGCGAGCTTTCCAGCCTCCCGCAGGCCGGCCCGGCTCTGGGCCTCCAGCTGCCGGGACACTTGACGATAGGAGAACAGCGCAAGCGCGGAGACCGGGACCAGGGCACATGCGATAAACAGGAGGACCATGCGACGCGCCACGCGCGACCGCACCCGTCTGTCTCCCGCCTTTCGACCGCTCCGGCCTCGCGCTATCCGCAGCATACGCCGTTTATCACCCCTAGCGAGCCTGTGTTTCCTCCGCTCAGTAGCGCGATTCGGCCGGCTGCGTGGCCGGCGGATGACGCCTTCGTGCGAGCCGAGCCAGGTCGCTAAGTGCAAGAGCGGTGCCCCTGTTGGGGCAACCTGGTCGATCCCGCTCGATAGGAGAGCAGCGGGGGAGTACCGGCTCGACGCCTAGAAGTCGTGTCGCCAGGAGCGCAGCGTGATGGGGCGGGGCGCGACGATGGTGTGGACGTTGCAGGTCGTGGTGAGCTTCAGGTCGCCGAAGATGATGTTGTCGGTCGCAATCGTCCGTACGCCGGGCGGATCCGAGTACGTCGTGCCGCCGCAGGCGAGCGATCCGTCAACCCAAACTGTACCCCCTGTATTGCACTCGCTTCGCGCGCGCAGGTGGCCCTTGTAGTTGGGCGTGACGGCATCCAACGACCCATCCAGCACAATGTCCCCGTAGGTGGCGAACAGGGTTTCGTCCGCGTGCGCGGCCTCCACGAACGGGCTGCCGATCACCTCGACGAACCCGCGCGCGAAAAGCGAGATGGGGGCGGGGCTCCCGGGCTGGCCCGGACTCCCGATCAGCGTGATGCTCTCATCCGCACAGAAGCTACCGCTCATCTTGACATTGGGATCGGCCGGATTCCACGTGAGCTCATCCCCGTCGAACACGTATTCAGGATACCCCTCGCCGTTGATGATCTCGCTCCAGTTCGCGGCTCCCGGGTTGCCGAGCTGTGCGCTATCGCCCGTCGCGTTCGTCACCAGCCAGCCATTCGAAATCCTGTAGTCGGCCGATGCGCAGTAGGCGTCGAGGTCAAAGGGCTCCGGGGGGATCGGATCCGCGTACGATTCCGGGGGGAGACCGTCCGGGTGGTTGATGTTTCCATCCACCAGTCCCTCCGCGCTTACGAGTCCGTCCGTGTTGATCAACCCCGGGACGGAAAGCTGATCGCGCGCATGCACTCGACATTCACCGCTCAGGTCGACGGTTCCATCGATGCGCAGGGGATCGTCGATCAGGAGCGCCTCGGGCTTGTCCGAAGCCAGGGTCATGGTCTGCGTGACCGCGGTCTGACCCGCGAACAGCCTGTCGTACCGCCCGGTGCTGCGGATCTGATACAGCATGTGCGGCCCGTTGTCGATTCGGTAGACGACCGCGCGATAGTCCGTCGACCCGTCGATCGACTGCCAGCCAAGATCCACCGAATCGCCCGGCACGAGGGCCCCGACGAGCGTGTCGGTCGCAATCCCGAGCGCCTGCTGGAGCCCAACCTCGGCCGCGTAGAAGCTGACGTTCCACTCCGCGGAGGCCTTTGCGAGCCGGCGCTCCGAGCCCGTCGACTTGAGGGCGGCCGCAGCCATCCCGCCCAGCAGCACGAAGGAGAACAACGCCCAGATGAGCACGTACCCACCCTCGTCACCGCGCCCACGGTCATCCCGGTCGAGCGTCATCTGCTTGTCTAAACGGTTGAACATCTTCACTAACCTCGGATCGCGACCTTGGTGCGGAGCGAGTCGACGCGTGCAGATTGACCGGATCGACGCGCCCGCAACAAGATCTCTATTGCCGCAATGTCAGCGGCGCTCGCCGCGACGGTCCCGTCCTCGGCGAGGTAGGTGAACACGAGCCCCGAGTCGGCTGGTGCGAGCAAGGGCCCTGTCATCGGTTCCCACGGTTGCCCCCGTAGGCGGCGGCCCAGCCACCATTCCCCGTTCCAATCCAACAACCCGTACTCGGTCTGCCGAAACGGACGGATCAGCGAGCCGACCTTCACCCCGGCGGTATCGCCGCTCACGCTGAGTTCCAGCTCCGGCTTGGCGGTGCCGGCCCAGTCGCAAGTGTCGGCGTTCTTTGTCACGCTCACTTGCGTGACCTTCACGACCTGCCACGCGTCATCGTCCCGGCCGGCCCCGTTGATCGCCAGGAGCAGCGCGCTATCGGCCGGCTCGGCCGCATGTGTGCCCCCCACGAGCGCGAGTCGATACGTCGGGTCCGTCTGGTTCGCCACGAAGCCGCAGATGATGCTCTCGCCCCGGATCGCCCGCAGGCGGATGAGGCTCGGATCGGTCTGTAGAATGTCACCGCCGGCGGCGGACGCCGATCGGAGCTCGCCGACGAGGAGTGCCATGGCGTTTCGCAGGACGCCCTGCCCCTCGGCGAGCGCTCGCTGTTCGTTGAAGTCACGCTGGCTTTTGAACACGACCGAGTGGATGGCCGCCACCACCATGCCGCCGAACACGAGATACACAAGCGCCTCGAACAGGGTGAATCCTGCCGAGCTTCTCGCTCGGGCGTGGCGCATGCCGGTGGCTGCGTGAGACATGAATCGGATCCCTCTCGTCACGGGGCTGCAGGGGGTCTGAGCACGACCCGCACCGTATCGGCCCCGAGCGTCCAGCCGTTCGGATAGCGCGCAACGATCATGACCACCTTGGGGTCTGTGCCGGCGACGTCCCACTGGATCGGATAGCCGTTCAGGACCCGCGAGCCCGACACCGCCCGGTCGTATCCGCCCGATATCAGCTCCTCGACCTGATAGTGGAGAGCCGCCCAGGCGCCGGCGTCCCGGCGACCGCCAGCCAGGACTCGCCAGCTGCCGGCCTGCGCGGCTGCCGCGCCGAGGATCGCGGTGGAAAGGAGAACGATGGCGAGCATGACCTCGAGCGCCGAGGCCCCCCGCTGATCGCCCACCCGGGTCCGTGACCGGAGCGGATGTCGGCTCATGGGATCAGGTCCCCTAGCGGCGAATAGCGCACGGTGTCCGCCAGCGCGCCGCTGCGCACGATGATCGTGGCGTCGGGCGCCTCGCATTGCATGGAGGACTGGTTGCCCGTGCGGATCATCTTGGTCGTCGGGAGGCCGCGCGCATCGAAGCACAGGATGGCCCGGTCCGTGACGAAGTCCGCCCGTGTGAGGGCTGAGCGCCGTAACTCGGCCAGTCCGGTGCCCGACGTGTCTGCTTTCAAGGAGATGGTGTTGGAAAGCTGCCCCTGGGGTGGCAGGAACTCCAACATCGCGATCCGACCCGTCTGCATGGCGAGGCTTCGCGCGGTCGCGTGCATCGACAGGACCTCATCCGCCGCTGCGCGGAGGGTCGATCGATGCATGGTCCGTACGGTCGGCGGACCGACGATCGCCATCGCAGACACGATCAATGCGATCGCGATCATCAGCTCATGGAGCGTGAACCCGCTGGCCTTGTTCAGTTGATCGTTCCGCATCGCACAGTCCTCAGCTCGACTCCTCTCCTAGCCCCGCGGCCGACGCGACCACCCCAGGGGGCGGTGACTCCGACGCCGACCGACGCACCCCGTCTTGGAGCACGGTGAAGACTCGTGGCACGGTGAGTGGCGCACGGTATGTAATCCCTTTCAACACAGCTGTTTACAGGCCCGCGAGGGGCACCGTGACAAATGTTTGTGGTCCGCATCCGTCAGGCCCTGTGCGGGTAAATGCACGACATTCTCGTGCTCTGCAATTTTCCAGCGCGCCCGCTCGGTCAGCGATCGTTCGCTTTGCGCCATTCGATCTCCGGCTGATGGGGGAAATGGACCCACTGAGGCGCGCCGCTGGGCGCCCGGGCTCCGTAGGCGATCGCAAATGGCACCAGGGCGCCGTCTTCTTCGTAGCGGAGCGTATAGACCAGGCCCTCGCTGTCGTCCTTCTCCACCCCGCGTACCTGATGCACCGTCGATCGCGAGGGGCTCGTGTGGATCTCCACGGTCGATTCGCTGAGGGTGAACGCACGTCCCTCGTAGCGCGGATTGGTCGTCGTCCAGCGACCGAACAATTCCGGTGGAAGCTCGTCCGATCCGGGACCTCGCAGCAGCAGCAGCGCCCCCAGCGCGAGTAGCGACGCGCCGGCTGCGAGCGCGCCCCGGGTCGTTGACCTCCGTCTCGTCGATGGCGGCGCAGCTCGCGGCTGCTTTGGGTTGCGATTCAATCGTTGCGTCATGGTCGTCTCCGTGTCTTCACTCGCCAACCGCGATCAGGCGCACAGGACCAGCGTCTTCCACCTTCTCCAGCCGTCCCAGAGCCCGCCGCAGCACCGGAACGATCGTGGCGTCGAACTGAGTGCCCGACCCCTCCTCGATGATCTGAATCGCCTTCTCTCGGGGCATCCCGGCGCGGTACGGTCGATCCGAGGTGAGGGCGTCGTATACGTCGGCCACCGCGACGACACGGGCCAGCAGGGGGATGTCTTCGCCGGCGAGCCCCGTCGGATATCCGGCCCCGTCCCACCGCTCGTGGTGGTACCGGACGATCGGGAGGATGTCGTGAAACGCGGGGATGGGCTCGAGAATCTCGACACCGATTTCGGGATGTCTCTTGATCTCCTCCCACTGCTCGTCGTTGAGCTTTCCGGGCCAGTCCAAGGTCTCCTCGCGGACCCCCAGCTTGCCGATATCGTGCAGGAGTCCCCCGCGGTACAGGCAATCCTGATCCACGGCGGACAGCTCCAGCTCTGAGGCAAGAGCCTGAGCGAGACGAGTCACCCGCTCGGAGTGCCCGGCCGTCCAGGCGGACTTGGCGTCGACGGTTCGTGCCAGCGCCTGGAGCGCCCCGACGCTCAGGCGGTCCAGATCGCGCACGAGGCGCACATTCGAGAGTGCCACTGCAAGCTGGCTCGCGATCTGGCACGCTTCACTCAGGACCGCCTCCACTTGCGCCGCTTCGGGAGAGAAGCCGAGGGCGAGCAGGCCGTGCAGGTGGTCGTGCTGGCGGATCCCGACGACGAGGAAATCTTCCGAGCGGCCGGCGATCTCTTCGAAGCCCAGGCAAGGCAGCGACTCCTCGGAGGTGACCAGTGCGAGCCCGTGAGCCTGCAGGATCTCGTCATCCCGGTCCCCTAGCTGTAGATCGGAGATCCGGCGAGGCGACTCTTGCTCGGCCAGGTGGACGAAGCCCAGTGCGCGGTCCGAGCCCGTGGGGTCTTCCTTGACGATCAAGCAACCGACGAGGCAACCGGTCAGTTGCGTCGCCTGAACGAGAGACGTGGATGCGATCTCGTCGAAGCTCGGGGACTCCAGCACGGCCTGGTCGATCGTCCGCAGCGCGTGCAGCATCCGGAACTGCCGATCCAGCTTGTGCGTCATCTCATTGAACGAGTCCGCCAGGTCGGTGAACTCGTCGCCCGAGGTGATGTCGACCCGCGCCGCGAAATTCCCGTCGGCCACACGCCGGGTGCCTTCACCGAGCCGCCGGAGGGGTTCGAGGCTGCGGCGGATCTGGACGCTTCCCAGGAGGACGGTGAGCACGAGCCCCATGGTTCCGGCCGTGACGAGCGTGATTCGGAACTCGGACAGCTCCGAAAGCACCGACCTCGTACGTTCCCCCGCCACCAGCATCCAGGGCGGTGCAGCGTAGTCGTATGACACGAACACCAGCGCGTATGCGCCTATCCGGGCGATCTCCCCGTCCCGCCATTCCAGATAGGCATCCTGCGCGCTGGTTCGACGCTCGTCGACGTTGGGCAGGAGATCCACGGGCAGATCGATGTCGCAGAAGATGGGGACCTTGCGGTGATCCAGCATGCACAGGTCGATAGCCGCCGAGAACGAGGCCGTCTCGGCGGCGAGCCGCTCCCTGCTCAGCTCCCCCCACATGAGAATCGGCCCGTCGTCGAGCTGGGCCTGGTGAACGAGAATCACGCGCGCCTGGCCGATCGCCTCGGGGACGGTCGCCAACACGCTGTGCCCATCGGCCAGTCGTTCACGAACGAACTCCGTGAGGGGCGGGGGGTCGGGCGGATCGCCGAAGATCGTGACGACGTCCCCGAGGCCGGCCTCTGCGGCCAGGCCGATCAGCTGCGCGGTGGCCGAATCGGCTACCGCGCGCCAATCCTCAGGGTCGGTGATTTCGATCCGCCCCACCGTGCGCGCGAATTCTCGCTCGATGATCCGAATCCGCTGCAGCACCTGCTCCGCGCCCAGCTTGCTCTGCTCGCGGACGCGCTCCCGGCGCTCGTCGTCGAGCCGCCGATCGGCCTGTACGTACATGAATGTGAGCGCCGAGCCGGTCGGAATCAGCGCGCAAAGGACGAACAGGCCGAAAATCCGTCGGCCAAGGCGAGATCGGAGGAACGCTCCCTCTATCCGCACGCTCGCCTCGATCAGTAACCGGCGGCGAGCCCTATATAGGCGCCGTCGTTCGCGCGGACCACGTCATCCTGGGCTTCGGGTGAGACGAGGTTGTTGGTGGTGAGGCCGTCTCGTCCTCTGCTGTATAGGTCGTAGAGCGTGTTGATCGGCACCAAGAAGCGGTCTCTCCGTGCCATGGACATGTTGGCCCCATCCAGAAACGGGAAGTACTCGTAGGCGTTTCCCCACGGATCTTGCGGAACGCCCCCACCGAGCTCGCCGAGAGAGTTCGGGAGGCGATCCCACGTCATGGCGAACTCGTCGACGCGAGTCTGGAGCTGAAGGATTTCTGCGATCGCCTGCTTGATCTGAGCGGAGTCGGAGGCTCGTTTGGAGGTCTTGAGTGCCATCGTGGTGCCGATGGCAATGATCACCAGTACCGAAACGAGTTCCAAGAGGGTAAACCCGTTGGGCTTACGGAGTCGGCCATGACTCACGATCAGGCCCGACACACGCCGTTTTCGCCCACTCACCCCGTCGTCCCGCTCGGCGTTCATACCGCTCCATCCTCACCACACAGAGTCGTTCGCCCGGGCGAGCCCGCTCACCCTCCTCGAGCACCGTCTCTGGCTGGCTAATGGGCTCTCGGGTCTTGCGACCCGTAAGTCCGGACTTCCGGATCGAGGGTGCGAAGTGTCAGTGGGTGGTCTACCGTGCGATGCCCTCCTGCGCCCGTAGCTCAACTGGATAGAGCGTCGGACTTCGGATCCGAAGGCTGGGGGTTCGAGTCCTCCCGGGCGCGTTTCGGTAGACCGCTATTGCAGACGCACTTACAGGCCCACTCACCGCTTCGTCATCCCTTCGGTTTCGACGCCTGCATCTGTTTTTGCATCCGAATCGGCCCACAAGAATCACCGGCCGCCGCCCCCGAAGCGAAGCTCCCGGTCACCGAGTACGACGTCCTCCATCGTGTCGGGGTCGGGCTGCTGGTAGACCCGCTGGAGGGTGGCGGTGTCTTTCCAGCCACCCACGTGCGCTACGTCCGTCGGGCTCAAGTGCTTTCGCTTCGTGGCCCACATGCGCCGAAACGCGTGGAACCCGAACCCCTGGCGATGCGGAATCCGAGCTTTCTTCTCTGCGTGGAGGAGCCACCGCCGAGCCACGTCCACGCGGATTGGCCCATGGCTCTCAGGGGCTGGAAAGACCCAGGTCTCGCCAAGCCCTGGGCTCGCCGCCCGCCAGGCTTCCAGCGTCCCGCGGACAGCGGGATGCACCGGGGTCCACCATTCGCGACCAAGTTTGTCCGCGTCGGCCCGCCAGCGCATCGCACCGTGAGTTCCTTCGTCGGGTCGCCAATCCGACCAGCGCAGAGCGAGGATGCTCCCGATCCGGCGGCCGGTATAGGCGGCGAGGATAAGCAACTCGCGCAGCGGCGTCCGCACCTCGTCCGAACCGTGCCGCATTGTCACGTTGGCGGCCTTCTCCATGAGCGCGGTCAGGGTCGCATCGTCGGCTACGGGTCGGGCCGGGTTCTTCTCAGACGGGAGGGGGAGGCCCCGCGTTGGGTCCACCCGAAGGAGGAAGCCCCCGTCACGGGTCCGGTAGCGCGTGCCGAAGATGCACGCTTGCCTGAGCACTTTGAGATCCTTCGCAACTGTCCGGGGTCCGACCGGGCGACGCTTTTCAGGGTTAGAAACCCGGCCGCCGCGTGCGTCCATCTCGCCGCTTGCGCGATCGCGACTGTACGCCTTCCACTCGCGCACCCCTACTCGCTCAACGGGTGTCCGAGACCCCAGAAATCGCTTCCACGCCTCCAACGCGCGCTCGGTCTCGTCACCGTGTTTCCCGTGTAACGCTGCTACCTCATCCCGCTGGAACAGGCGGAACAGGTCCGCGACGGTCACAATGCGCGTCGGACGCTCCTTGCGGATTAGAAGGTTCGAGAGGTTCGATGCCTGCCGCTTCGCTTCCACGACGGCCTCCGAGATTAGCCGCCCGTCCGCATCACGGACACGGAACCCGAGCGAGCGCATGTCGGGGCCACCGCTTTCCGGGTTCCAAGCGTACAGATAGACCGAGCCGCCCCAGTTTCGCTCCGCCACCCGCACCCTGGCTCCTCGTGGTCCGACGCCCCACTTCCATCGTTTCCGCGCCATCAGTCCTCCTCGGATGGGGGCTCCGCATCGAGCGCCTCCCGGATCCCGTGGGCGAGATCCGCCAGTTCCTCACCCCAGCCCTCCATGATCGTGGCGATCCGTTCAGCCAGAGCAGGCGGAGCCGGGCGTTCACCGTCTCGGACCTGGAGCAGCATGACGTGCGACACACCAACCTCGCGGGCGAGTCTTCGGATGCTGCTCGGGGTCCGCCTGACGGCCTCGGCAACCGCGTTCGAGAGTTGCTCTCTATTCATGCTTACCAAATGATAAGCGGACACGGTTCCCGTCAAGCTCACCTCCGAGCCTCCGCCAGCCGTCCAGCCATCTCGTCCACCACCCGGAGATTCGGACGGTCGGCAGCCTTTCGCGGAAGATCGCACCGTCGGAAGCGCCACTCGCCCTCGTGCTTCGAGGCCACAAGCCGCCCCTGCCTCGCCAGGTCGCGTAGGTGTTCCTCGCGATAGCCAGTCTCCGCAGCGGCCTCTACCGCGCTTAACTCCTCCGCCAGGAAGTCATGGTGCGCCGCCTCCAGCCTTTCCACGGTTCGCTGCACTGCCGCCGCCCGATGCTCGGCACCGTAGGCCCGGAGCGTTTCCGATTCCTCGCGGATTCGGGCGACCTCGGCGGCGAAAGCGTCCCCAGCCATCAGCCTGTCCCAGTTCCTCGGAAGCAGGCCGTCTCCTCTCGCTCAACGTCCTGAATCGCCCAACGTTCAAAAGCCGCGTAGTCCTCGTCAGGATCCGGAGGAGGACTCCCATCTAAGTCAGTATCTACCCTTCCCGTGATATGGTCTCTCTTCTCTTCGGTGCATCGGCGAGTTGATCCCCCGGTGCGCGGATCAGGATCGAACCCGGCGTCGCGCCCGTCCGATCGCTGGTTTTCAGGTGCCCCGGGGTGGTGCAGCAGATTGCGGTGACCCCGGTGCACGGTTCCGCTGGCGAACTCGGGGGGTGGAGCATGCCCGCAATCGGGACCCGGCGAAAAGGTGCACCACTCGGTCGTTTCCGGCCCGTACCACGCCGGGGTGCACCCCGGTGTGGGGGGTGGAGCACGACGCTCAGGAGCACCCTCGTTGAAGCCATGTCGCTCTGGGAGTTCGCGGGGGTGAGACCCCGGTGCACGGAGGGTCGTGTATGTCTCGTAGAACTTGACACGGATCCGCTGCGGCTTTTCCGGGTCCTCGGACTGCTCGCGAGTCACGACGCCGAGTCCCTCCCAGTTGCGGATCCACCGGCCAACCGTCGTGCGATGCACCCCCCACCGCTTGGCGAGCTTTCTTGTCCCGATCGCGACCTCGCCACGACGAAGCCCGTCGCCGTCCCCGTACCGGGCGAGCCCGAGGAGATCGACGAATGCTCCGAACTGGCGGAGGTCCCCTGTACGCTGCGGGTGGAGCACGAAGGTCGGCAGAAGCACGGAGCGGGGCACAGGCAGGAATCCAGCCTCCCAGGCCCGCTCCCACGGCTGCTGCCCTAGTTCCTTTTCGACGCTACCCTTCAACATCGCTCCATGCGATCCGAAGGCTCGGCCCCGACGGTCCCGCGGTCCGGTGGCTGGGCCTCTCTATTCGTCCTCGTCGTCTGGCTCCCGCATCTCCTCCTCGTCCAGCCGCTCCAGCTCGTCCTCCGTGTTCGCTCCCGCTGTGGGAGCTGCCCTGTCACCGAGCAGCTGGCTGAACACATCATCCACAGCCCTGTTCACGATCTCCCGCACGCACCCGAGTTCGTTAGCGTCGATCCTCTTCGCCTTGGCGTCTTCACGTTTGACGGCCTCCCGTATCGCATCGCGAACGAACACGGAAAGGCCCACCCCGCACACCGCCGCGGCACGCTCAGCCCGATCTCGCTCGGTCTCCGTGAATCGGGTCGTAATCCGCTTTTCGCGCACGCCTTCGATTCCCCTGGGGTCGCGTCTGCCCATCGTCAGACTAGCCTAGTGCAATCGTTGCAAGGGTCAATATCTCGCCATATTATATAGCAATCCGATATGCCGATAAGGAGAGGTTTAGGTGGGTGCGATCCAGGAGAGACTCAGGCGGGCGCTTGACGAGCAGGGTTACACCATCAGGAAGTTGCACCTCACTTTGAAGGAGCGGGATGTCCCGGGGTCGAAAAGCTACGCCAGTGTCCACGGCTATTTGCAGGGTGGCACGATGCCGGGGCTGGAGTTCCTAGAGGCCGCCGCCAATGAGCTGGGGGTGCGCCTCGCGTGGCTCGTCGCTGGCGAAGGCGAGATGACGGCACAAGAGCAGGGCTTGGAGAAGCATCGCCCACTGGAGCAAGACCTGTTGGCGCTCTGCGCTCGCTATCCGTGGCTCGAAGCTCTTCCGCGTTCGCTAAAACGTCGGTTCCGAGACCTCTGGATTGACTACACGCTCCAGGTACCAGGAGCGCGCGTTCTCTGGAAAGAAGATCCGCCAGGGTGGGAGGAACAACGGCTTGCTATTGCCGATGATCTCGTCCAGCTACTCCTACTTCCCCAAAGGGCGTGGGGTCTTCACCTGCCTCTGCAATCGAATGCGGTTGCGAACCTCGTCCTCTACCTAGATAGGGCCATTGCCGCCCTGGAGGTTTTGATCCCGGTACTCCACAAGGGCGAGCCGCTGACCACCTGGCCTCGGTCGCCACTCCCGAAGCTCCGAGACTCAGACCACGATCAAGACGAACGGCGCGCGTCATCTCTCACTAAGTGGCTGGAAGAATGGCGAGAAGCCACGGCAAGCGAGCCCCGTGAGCCTCGGGTGGAAGGAGGGATCGTGCGGCGGAAGAAGAGGTTATAGTGCAAAAGATGTAAAAATCTGCCTACTCGTGGCATCTAAAGATATAGGTGTTCTCCCAAGCCTCTGGATAACGGTGGAAATCCTAAACTTCGTCGCCGCACTCGTTGATTCGTTAGCGTGGCCAGCGGCTCTGGTCACGGTTCTCGTACTATTCCGGCGACCCCTCCGCGCCTTGCTACCTAACTTGAACCGCCTCCGATACAAAGGTCTTGAGGTCGAGTTTGGCCAGGAGTTGGCGGCCGTGCGTCAGCAAATCAAACCCGCTACTGACGCCAAGAAGCTCCAGGCCGACCAAGAGGCCGCTGATTACTACCGGGCAGTCGGTGAGACGTCGCCTCGGACAGCAATCATCGAGGCGTGGATCGGCATGGAGACAAGTGCGATCTCGTCAGTTCGGACTCTTGACCTGATTCCACCCGACGGCGCTGTACCGTTTCCGAAGCTACTAACAGCTCTGCGACATGGTGAGCTGCTCAGCGAACGGGGGGCACAGGCGCTGGGACGGCTACGGAACTTGCGCAACGCTGCGGCGCATGATCCGGACCTCGAAATCGGTGAGGAGGCAGTCGACGAGTTTATCGAACTCACCCGCAGCATTGGCGAAAAAATCGCTGGGCGGGCGTGGGAGCGAATGCCCA
Organism: Gemmatimonadota bacterium; assembly: GCA_039588215.1. Taxonomy (GTDB): domain Bacteria; phylum Gemmatimonadota; class Gemmatimonadetes; order Palauibacterales; family Palauibacteraceae; genus JBDHAC01. The sequence continues at coordinate 33,605 of JBDHAD010000039.1, read as the reverse complement.
AGATCCAGTAGGCCGTCTCAACGGCTAGCCACTCGACAAGGAGTGCGCAAGGACACGAGCCAACCCTATCTCCCTGGAATCATGGCCAAAATCCAGGCTCAGGCCGGAAGCGTGATGCCCGCTATGAGAGTCTACTACTCCAGCTATCATCTCTGGGCTGCGCTCCGTTTCGCTCGTGAAGCCGCTTGCCGGGAGAAGGCACTTGAAGCGTCTACACCCGTCTTTGACATCGAGCAGCGGGCCTATGTAACCAGCGGCGTCGTATCATCCGCCGCGTTCTTGGAGGCTGCGATCAATGAAGTCCTCAAGGATGCTGCGGACGCACACCACTCATACGTCGGTGAGCTTGAGTCCGACGGCTTGAGGCGCCTCAAGCGTCTCTGGGATAAAACCGAAGGCCCCGAGGGTCGTCGGATCCCCATGCTAAAGAAGTACCAGCAGGCGTTGGTGGCTTGCAGCCGCCAGCCTTTCACGGAGGGACAGTTCCCTCATCAAGACGCCGCTACTCTGGTGCATCTCCGAAACCATCTTCTGCACTTCAAACCGAGGACCGCAACCGCCTATGACGAGCAGGCACTGCAAAGACATCTCGCGGGCAAGTTCCGGTTGAACTCGCTTATTCCCGAACCCTGCGGCAATCCTTTCTTTCCAGACAAGTGCCTTGGGGCCGGATGTGCCCAGTGGGCTGTGGACTCCGCGCTTGGACTTGCAGATGAGTTCTTCTCTCGCCTTGGCGTTGTCCCGAACTATCAGAGAGTTGACTTCAAGCCAGCGCAGGTGCGTGCTGCGGAGAGCAAAGAAGAGTGAGGGATTTACTCACCGCCAAGCCTCAGCAGGGGCCCGGCCCCACTTCCGTTTCTTCCGCGCCCTCCCCGGCTGGGTCTGGGACGCACGAGACGGCTAGAGGCAGCGTCAGTCGGACCTCCCCGCACCGCCAGATCCCGCTGCGCAGCCTGCCGATGCGCCCGTTCAGAGGGTTTCCCCACACGCCGTGTAGACCTTCTCCCGACTTGCACGGGGAGACAGCCGCATCATCGTCGTCCTATTCCACACTGAGCCGCGACGTGCTGCTGCCGATGGCACGCCACGACTCCGCGTCTGCCCAGCCTTTCCCCCCGAGGCGGACGCCGTGGCAGGCGCAGCTACCTGCATCGGTAGAATGAGATGCAAAGATGAGACGGCTTACGCTGCTTTCTCTGCTGCTGTTCTTAGTTGCGTGTCAGCAAGCTCCGACCGATACGCTTGGGGTAGACGACCAGTCCTGGCCAAACACCATATCGGCGGATGAAGACCCCTGCACAAATGGTGGCTGCCCGCCAGAGCCACCGCCTTGCACAAATGGTGGCTGCCCTCCGGAGCCACCGCCTTGCACAAATGGTGGCTGCCCTCCGGAGCCACCGCCTTGCACAAATGGTGACTGCCCCGGAGGAGGCGGCGGAAAGGCCAAGGTCGAAGTCTGCCACCGGAACACGGACGGATCGTACAACCCGATCACCATCGGCGCGCCAGCCTTCGACGCGCATATTGAACACGGGGACGCTGCACCCGGAGAGCCGGTGCCCGAAATGCCGGGCTACGTGTTCGACGATGCCTGCGTGCCCATCAGCCCCACCACGATTTTCTTCGACAACGGTTCGTTCTCGGGGCCGCAGTCCAATATCAGGAACAATGCCAGCGGTCAGGAACTGTTCGAGGACTTCACACTCGCTCAGAATGCGGTGATAACGAAGATCACCTGGCAGCAGCACGACCTTAACCCATCCACATACGTCAGCACCGAAGTTCTGATATTCCCAGGACTACCCTACGCTGACCCGCCCGTGTTCAGCTCAACCATTGTCGCTGATCGGGCGCCGAATGCGACAGGGCCGTTCGGTGCCTACGACGGTTTCGACTACGAAATCAGCGGACTCTCCATCAACCTTGCACCTGGCACATACTGGCTTGGCCTGAACACAAACGGGGGGCCCTCTGGCTGGGACAACACGGACGGTGGGCCGGATACGATTCTAGGTTTCCGTATGGTCAACCTCACCTACCCAGCGCCAGGTCTATTCAGCAACGGCAATCTTGTCTTCACCCTTTACGGCTACGTGCCCTGAGCGCCCAATCCTCAGACCCCGCTGGGCAACGCAGGAGGGGCGGCTCCACCGGGGCCGCCCCTTTCCACATCAGGTCAGCTTCCTCCCCGGCTGGGTCTGGGACGCACGAGACGGCTGATGTCGGGTCTATGCTCGCTCTTGCCTGCACCTCGCCCGTTCAGCCCCCTCGTCCGCAGCAGCATCGCACGTCCGTTAGATGGGCGGGGTGGCAGAACGGTAGACGCATCGGACTTAGAATCGGCCCGCTACCCCGGCGTATCTCGCTGGAACAGCATACACCACGCGCCTTCGTGCGCTATTCCAGCGTACCGTTAGAGGTCTGATACGCTGATCTAGCGAAGTAGAACCCGCCCAGGAACTCGCGCAGCGCCTGGTCGAGCGGAGCGCGAGCCCGTCCACGAGCATCGACCTTCTCGAACGGATCATCTACCTTCCGGAGAATCAGTTCTACAACTCCCCGTTTCGCGTGAGCTGACGCCCTTCGCCCGAGGTGGTACCAAGCGACTCGCCCGCCCGGGCTGGGCCCGGAGCCGCTGTATCTGCAGGAGGCACCCCGATGAGCCTCGGTTGCGTCGTTATTCGGATCCTCCCCGCCACCCTACTGAGCCTCTCACTCGTCAACTGCTCGGGCGCACCGTCCGGCGCTCCCGTCCTCACGGTCGAGATGCCGCTCCACCTGGAGGATCATCTCGAGGCTGCCACCGCGTCTGGCCTCGAGCTGCCTCGGGACCCGCCGGAGCTGATCGAATGGCGATTCGATGAGCCCCAGCCGGGCTGGAGGCCGACAAGCACGCTGGAGAGACGAGGCAGTGTCGAAACCTCCTACAGTGGGGACGCCCTGCGTGTCCGCGCCGTCAGGCAGAGCACCTGGCCCAGCACGGAGAGTCCGGTCGGCGCCGTCTACGTGGAGCTGCCGCCGGGGTTGGCCCTCCAGGACTGGGCATACGTCGAGGTTCGAGCCCGCGCCCGCGGACCGGTGTGGGACATCGGGGTGGCCTTCAACCACGATCCAAAGAATCCACACTACTACTACGACATACCCTTCGTTGTCAGCGGTTTGGGCGTGCCTGTGATCACGGACGGCGTCGTCCAGTCCTACCGACTCGACTGGATCGAAGACTGGATAGCTCCCGAGGAGTTAGAGGGGCCCCTGACGCATCTCGGCGTTTGGTTCACCGGCACCAGGGAAGCGGAGGAGGCGGCCATCGAGCTACTCTCGATCACCGTCGTACCGAAAGCCGCCGTGTATGCCGATGTTCCCTCGGGGGTCGCGACCGTCGGACTGGGCGATCGGCTCCAGCGTGCGATCCTGGGGCATGCGCCCGGACGCCTGGAGTATAGGATCGCGCTGCCCGAAGCGCCTCGCCTCGATGTTGCACTCGGGGTTCATCGCGAAGACCAGCCCGTCACGTTCCGGGTGGACGTGGCGTCGTCGGGCGGTGCTGCCGAGAGGCTGCTGGAGGAGGTGCTAACGGATCCGAGCTCTTGGGTCCAACACACGGCGCATCTGTCGGCGTACGCGGGTCGGGAGGTAACCCTGGGCCTTGAGATCGAAGCCGAGGATCCCGGTGCCGTGGGGTTCTGGGGAGCCCCGACGGTGTCGGGCTCACGGACTTCTGGCAATCCCGACGTGATCTTCTACGTCATCGATGGCGCCGGTGCCGACTGGATGAGCCTGTACGGGTACAATCGGCGGACCACGCCCTTTCTCGAGCGTCTCGCCGAGGATGCCGTGGTGTTCGAGAGCGCGTACAGCAACGCCACTTCGACGCCGCTGTCCACGTCTTCCTTCATGACCTCCCTGCTGTACAGTGCGATCGACCGCTTCCGCTCGATATCCGACAAGATCCCCGACGGCGTGACGACGATGACCGAGCACTTCGGCAGAGTCGGCTACCAGACCGGCGTGTTCGTCTCGAACCCCTTCGCCGCGACCGCGTCGGGCCTGGAGCGCGGAGTTGACCTGGTCCGTGTGCTCGATCCGCCCGTGCCCACCGTTTCCTCCCAGCACCTGCACCGCGCCTTCTGGGATTGGCGGGAGGCGTATCCGGGCACCCCCTACTGGGCGCACTTCCAGACGACCGATGTGCACCGGCCCTTTCGGCCGATGGCCCCGTTCTCCGGGCTCTTCATCACGCCGGAACGAAGGGCCCAGTACATCGAGTTGGACGAGGCCATGGACTGGGAGGACACCGTCTTGGTGGAGCGGCACGCCCTCTTGCAGCAGGCCCTCTACGATGAGGGGATGGCACACCAGGACCACCACCTGGAGCGGTTCGTGGCGCGGCTCAAGGCGGAGGGTCGGTGGGAGAACACGATCCTCGTGATCGCGTCCGATCACGGGTATCCTGCCGGGAGTGGCCGGAGCATGCCCGGTCACGCGAGAGACGCCCCTCACATCCACCCATTCGCTACTCGCGTGCCACTCCTGTTCGTCTGGCCCGGCCACATCGAGGGAGGGCGGAGAATCCGCACGCCCGTGTCGATGATCGACGTGCTCCCGACGCTGCTGGACCTGACGGGACTTCCCCAGCCCGAGGTACGGCAGGGCCACTCGCTCGCGCCCCTGCTGCTGGGGCAGGTCACGGAGGAAGAGTGGGAGCACGGCCCCGTGTTCGTGGAGATGCTCTTGATCGATGTGATCTCAGGGGAGCTGGTGGGAAACATGGAGGTGATCGACGGCCGCTGGGGTGCCTCGCTGTGCGTCCGACCCGACGATCCCCAGGTCGAAGTTATCGCCGTGGGGGGCGGCGACGCGCTGTTTAGATGCACAGAGTCCGGGTACAGGAAGAGCCGGACCCCGCCTCGTGAGCGCCTGCTGGTCTACGATCTCTGGGACGACCCACTGCTGGAGCGCCCGATCAACGAAAATCGACCGGATCTGGTAGAGCGGTACACAAAGCTCCTCGAGGCACAGGTCGAGGCCAACGCGGCGCTGCGGGCGCTCATTTTGGGCGGAGGTCAGTCGGTAGAGCTGCGGCCCGAACAGCTCGAACAACTGCGGAGACTGGGCTACATCCGGTGAGGGTCGCGGCGGCTGGGGAGATCGTGGCGGAGCGGGGGTGAGCCAGAATCCCTTCTTGACGGCCTGAGCGGCCCGCAGGCCGGGTTTTCTCGGCGCCGGACACCCGAAGATACCCCGAAAGTCGCTCGGCCGTCCACGGGCGCGTGAGTGCGTCGTCTTTCCCCTACCGGTTGGGTCTGGGACGCACGAGACGGCTGAGGTGCCAGAACACGGGCGCTGCCCGTCGCGGTGATTGCCTGTGCACCCTTGACCTAGTCCTTCTTAATGGTGTTAGGTAGCCGCATTAATCACGAATCGCGCTGGCCAGCAACTCGACCAGCGACGAGAGGTTCGGCGTAAGCTCCTCGTACTCGTGCAGGATGTCACCTTGAACCCAGAGCCGGTGCAACAGCACATTCTGAAACCGGCGATCATGGAGGAGCTCGGTGTGGCGTGTCGCATGACGGGTCAACGGTACGTCCGGAATGTAGTTCTCGTCACCAATGTAGTTCTCGTCACCACTTCCCGGTTGTACTGTGATCGCGTTGTGGATCTGCGGCAGGTAGGCATTGTCTCTAAGGAACGGCATCCAAACGTTGGAGAACGTGTCGTAGTCCTGTGCCTCGGTTCGCGTGACTCTGGCGACCTCCCTGCTCCACGCCGTAATCCTCTGGCGTAAAGATCGGTTGTCGATGACGGTGAGGCTTCCCCCCAGGACGACCGCGTCGTAAGCGGACATTTCGAACGTGCTCCCGGGGTTAAACCAGCTGGCCTTCCCGATTAGGGCGTCAAGCGAATCGACGCTCAATGTGGGGGTGGGAGAGGCCGCCTCGGTCAACAGAAGGCGAATGGCGAGTCGAACGTCCTCGTGAAATCGAGTTTGCTCAGCCAGGCGCATCTGGTTCGACAGCAGCTCAGCGTGCAACGAGCGAAGTATCTGCTGCTCCTCGCGCCCCTCCTGCCACTGATCCCAGGAAGCGTCGATGCTAAATGCGATCAGAATACTGATCACAATCGCCGCACTCTCGACCAGGTATCGTCGATACGATCTGGTCTTATCCATTGGCCTCTGTCCGCGTGGCTACCTAACTCCTGAAAGGCTGCGAGGGCGTACCTGGACACTGCGGGCGTCCCGCAGCCGAATGGGGAATAGGAAGCAACGTGCGGAGGATCCGCGGAGTCGGTCAAGACGGGCCCTCCCCCGCGCGAAGGAGATCGTGGCGGAGCTGGAGCGAGCCAGAATCCCGTTCTGACCGCCTGAGCGGCCCGCAGGCCGGTTTTCTAGGCTCCGGACACCCGAAGATACCCCGAAAGTCGTTCGGCCGGCTATGGGGAGGGTGAGAGCTTCCTCGGTAGCGCGAGCGTGACGACCGACGCCAATGGTGATGCCAACTTCACCGTAACCACCGCCATAGCAGCCGTTGATCCGTACATGACAGCGACGGCGACCGATCCGGATAACAACACGTCGGAGTTCTCCAACTGCGTCGTGTTACCCGACTACACCGTGGCCGCATCGCCCAGCAGTGTGACGGTCACACAAGGCGGCTCAGCCACCTACACGGTCACGATCAGCCCGCTGGGCGCCTCCCCGGAAGATCCGGTGTCGTTCACCTGCTCTGACCTGCCCGCTTTCACTACCGACTCCTTCTCCCCGAGCACCCTCACGCTGGGGCTGAGCGACGCGACCTCGACGCTGACCGTCGCTACGAGGGCACCCACGGCTTCCTTGACACCGCCCGCCCACCAGGGCGATCACGCACCCGTGTACGCTCTGTGGCAACGGATGCTGTGGCTTGGGTTGCCCGGGCTGGGACTCATCGTTGTCGTTCTCGGAGGACGGGCGGCGAAGAGAAGGAACAGAAGTTGGCATGGCTTGCTCCTGACGGTCGTGATCGTACTGGCAAGCATGACGGCCTACGGTGCGTGTGGTGACGGTGGTGTCACGGAGCCGCCATCGCCGGGTACGCCCACCGGAACGTTCACCTTCACGATCACGGCAACCTCCGGGTCGCTCGTGCGGTCAACCACAGCCACGCTGATCGTCCAGTGAGGTCCGCTGGCGAGTGTGCCCAGGCAGCCCAGCCCAGGCCGGAGGAGATCGTGGCGGAGCGGGGTGAGGAGCGGTCCGGGCGCGCTTGCATTGGGAGAAGCCCCCCTACCAGACCAGGGGCGGAGCAACCTCCCGAGCAGCTGACTCCCAGAGAGCCATCGCCACGGCGTCGGCCCGATCGGGTGAGCGTCCGAGGCGGCCCCTCAGATCGTCCTTGGCTTCGATGCGGATCTTCCCCTCGGGCGTAGGGCGCCACCGGACGGCCAGCAGCTCGTCGGTGAGGGGTTCGTCGGGAGGCAGTGCCACTTCCCCGGCCTCCAACCGCCTGGCGAGCATCCAGTAGCTCTCGGCTCTGAGGTTCGCGAACCGTTCCGAATCTGCGGAGCTGGAACCGCCGTTGAAGCCGAACGCATGAAAGCCTAGCTCCTTCAAGCGGTCGAGGACCCCGCTCCCCAGCCCTACCTCGTCTACGATCACGGTCCCGCGAGCGAGCGGGCGAGCGAGGGGTCGGGGTCCGAACAGGCGATCACCTTTCCCCCAAGAGACCGGCAGCGTGTCCCCCGTCCAGCACTCCCCAGGTGTCACCCCGGCCCTTTCGAGCAGCTCCCGCAGCTTCTCAACGGTTTCCATGAGATCCGACTGGCTCCAGGCCAGAAGCTCCTCAACGACGGGACCGCGACGGATGGCTGCCACCGTGAGGTCCGGGCCGAACCGTGCGGGGTCCACACCGACGACGGGCACTTCCTCCGCGAACGTGTACCGCCACTCCTCCCATCGCTTGGCCGCCGATTCGATCCACGAGCGCCGGAACAGCCCTTCATCCCCCTGGTCGGGGAACTCGCCCTGGACCCGAGCCCGGTAGATCCCGGACCCGCGCCCGTACTCGGTTGCGATGCGCGCAGCGAACTCCGGTGTGGGACCGCCAGGGATCACCACGCGGCCCTCTTGGAGGTTTGGGTGCTCCTCGGCGCTGATCTGGATGGCAGCCCAGCTGCTACGGGGCCGCGAGACTTGATAGAACCGCCCGGACGGGGAGAGCGGGTTTCCCACCGCGAGGACCCGATCCTCCGATCCCGTGGCGCACGCCAGGACACTCTCCCAGGCGAAGTCCTGGCAGCCCTGCGCCTCCGTCAGGACAGCGAACACCCGAGGGGCATGGAAGCCTGTGAGTCGGCTCGCCTCAGTAGACGTGAAGGCCAGGATCCCCGCCTGTTCGCCCTGGCCGAGCCGGAGAGCAAGCTGGAACAGTTCGCCAGGGAGATCCTTCGCCCGGTGGAAAGCGCGGGCTACCTCGCCCATGCACACCTCCCGGACCTGGCGCTCCGTAGGACCCGTGAGGAGAACGAGGCCCCGCCGGGCGTAGACCCACCACAGGGCCAGGTGCGCGGCAATCCAGTCTTTTCCCGATGCGTTGCACGAGCGAACAGCCACCAGAGGGTTCGATCTGATCGCCTCCGCGATCTCCTCTTGCCGACTCCAGGGCACACCGCCGAGCACGTCCCGGACGAAGCCCACGGGGTCATCGTGCCACCGCTCGAACTCGCGGAGATCCCGCGCCTGATCGTGGTGCTCCAGGAGGTCCCCGAGGTCCCGGTCGAGTCGCCGGAGCGCACCGCTGTACCCGCTCACATCCTGCCCTCCCCCTCGCTTGGGATATATGGACGCAGGTGCCCGGTATATGGCCGACCGCCTCTGGCCTCGTGTCCTCGGTAGAGTCCGCCCTGTTCGGGCCGCAGAAACTCGCTCAGGACTCGTCGTTTGTGGTGGGAAGGCAGACGGCTTCGATGCCCGCCCGACCCTTACGTTCGGCGGGGGGAGGTATGCTCACGACGCCGTAGCCCGATAAGGAGCACCGCCCGCAGATCCCTGCCGGAGCAACCCGCCCTCAACCCGCTTTCAAGCTGCCCCTCCGTTTCAACTCCACGACTTGCCCCCGGAGACGTTCGATCTCCTCCGCGATCTCTCGTTTCTCCAGACCGTCCATCAGCCCCCGGAGGTTGTAGCCGATCTCACGGGCCGTGCGGGCCGAGACCTTCCCCACCGCCACAGCCCACGTCACCCACGATGCCCAATGCACGGCGTCCTCCAGGGTCTGAGGGGGCGGTGGTACCTCGTCCTCTGAGAGGCCCTTCTTGCGGGAGGCGATCGCACCCCGGAGCGCCCGCCGCCGCATCTCGGCACGTCCACCGGGTCGATGGGCCGGGCACCAGCCGTCCTTCCCCACGACGGGGGACCGGCACGGATTGCCTGTCGCGTTCGCTCCGGCACACGACCGCTCCCGCGCCTTCACGCGGGTCTCCCGCGCCAGGCGCGACACCCGCCGAACGGATGCAGGAACAGATGCAGGGGGTGCAGAGCGGGAAGCTTAGACGTGGCGAATCTCCAGGCGTAACGCGGGGATCCGGGATCTAGGTCAGCTCTCGGCCTTCGGATCTCCCATCCGACGGAGGCTCCGCGGATGCCGTGCCGGGCCGCGGCGGACGTACGAGCGCCCTCCGGCGGTGCGCTGGGCTGAGGCCGCCGAGGCTTCCCTTCTGCCAGACGCGGAGAGGGAGCTACCTTGTCGTGCCGAAAGACTATCGCAAACTCGTGCCACCAGGAGGTCGAGTCCGAATGTACGAGGCCGAATCCACGGGAAAATGTCCACACTGTGGTGTCGCAGTTCGGTTTGAACCCGTCAGTTGCTCTGTCTCGGGTCAGTGGAACGGGAAGGGGGTCAGCGAACTGACGGCTATTACGCTGTCGAACCACGCCATCCTGCTTCGTCCGTCGGGCTGCCCTGCGTGTGGGAGGCCGATTCTGGTGGTATTCCGGCAGAGGCCGGACGGTGACACCTGGCATGACATAGACCAGACACTGTGGCCGGAGTCCGCTCTGCGGCCAGTGCCAGAAGCAGTTGAGAAGGCCGATCCAGATGCGGCAACAGATTTTCGAGAAGCCGTCGCCGTCTTCCCAAAGAGCAAGAAGGCCTCCGCCGCTCTTTCGCGCCGCTGCCTCCAGCACGTCCTGGTGGAGGCGGGGGATGCAACTGGCCCGAACCTCTCCGTCCAGATTGACAGCGTTCTGGACAAGCTCCCGACACACCTGGCTGAGAATGTCGATGCGGTTCGGAAGATCGGGAACTTCGCGGTGCACCCTTCCAAGTCGGAGAACACTGGGGAGGTCGTAGCTGTGGAACCGGGAGAAGCCGAATGGCTCCTCGAAGTACTTGAAGGACTCTTCGACTTCTACTACGTCGCTCCTGCCAGGAACGAAGACCGCCGAGCTGCACTCAAGGAAAGGCTTGACGACATAGGCTGGGGAGGACTGAAGGGACCCCCACCGACTGCAGAGCCCCCAGCGGAGTAGTAGGCTAACTGCATCTGTTTCTGCATCTGTTTGGACCCCGGAACTTCCGGTATAGGGGCCGGGGCTGACACCAGAAGATCCGGTGTCTCTCCTTGTTTCACGCTGGAAGTTCTGACTTCGGATCCGAAGGCTGGGGGTTCGAGTCCTCCCGGGCGCACTCACGAGGGTGAGCGCCCGTCATGACTCTCACGCTTGGGGGTGGGAGCTGCGGCCGCGCCGCGGTCCTCGCTCAACGCTCGCTCCCCGAGTCCTCCCGGGCGCATTCCTCGAGGGGGAGCGCGATCAGACTCCCGTGAGCGTGATGTTCCCGTTCGTGGTGCGGAGAATGACCAGGCCCTCCCCGGTCCCCAGGGTCCCGTTCAGCGTGTTGGTGGTACTCGTCTGATTCGTGATCGTCAGGTTCGACACGCTGATCGTTCCGTTGGCCAGGGCGATCGACAGCAGAGCATTGGTCGTCGTCGGGATCGTGAGGCCCACGTTCCCGTTCACCGTCAGCAGATCGATCTCCTCGTCGCCGCTGATCCGCGCGTCCGCCACGATGTCGCCGTTCGTGAGGCGAACGGTGACGTCGTCCTCCACATCCTCCAGCGTGACGAGTCCGTTCACGTTCACAACAGAGACGCCCTCGTCCAGGTCCTCGATCGAGACTTCGCCGTTCACGTTGATGATCTGGCCGAAGAGGCGCTCCGGAACCGTGAGGTCGTACTGGACAACCAGGCTACACGGATCGGTGTTCACGGGCTGGATCGTCTGCACGAGGATCTCGGTCGCCGTCACGTCAACATCGACCTGCAGATCGTCGATCTGTGCCTCCGCCTGGGACCGACTGCAGTTCTGCACCTGTCGGAATCCGCTCACCGTGAACGTCTCGCCCGTTGAGAGGCCGATCACGGTGACATTGCCGTTGATCCCGATCAGCCGGAATCCGGTCTTACCGGTCGCGTCCTCGACGAACTGGAACGGGACGCTGATCACCGCGAGGCCTCCGGGTCCGGTAATCTCGTCCTCACCGCAGGCCGTGAACGGGAGGGCGATGAGCGTCGAGACCGTGGCGGTGGAGAGAACGCGGAGCGCGCTGGACTTCAAAAACCGCCGGAGGAACGTCGGAAGAGGATCAACCATGGCCTTCATTGCCGGCCTCCTTGAAGGAGTTCGGTAAGGAGGGAAGACCTAAGAAGATACCGTTCCGGCCCGCCGGTGACGATGGGTGCGGAGGATCGGCGTTTCGAGTCCACGAGGCCCGTTCGCATGCGGAGGAGACCGTAACTGGACGCGCGCGTGCGACCGTCGCCACATTCCCCAGCCATCAGCTGTGGTCGCGGCGGGCCGCATCACCTTGGGCAGCGCACGGGGGAGCTAAATAGCGGATGGGTTGGAGCCCGATCACGTGGATCGCGGTCCTGGTGGGGGCACTCGTCCTCTTCTTCATCACGCAGATGATCTACCTGGGTGTAATCCTCTCGTGGGAGGACCAGAAGACGCGGGGCCTCGAGTACTACGGGCTCCCACCCGAGGGACGAGCCGACTTCAAGCGGACGCTCCGGCGACACGCGCGGCTGCTCTTCCCGATCCTCCGCCTCGTCGGGAGGTTCTCGAGCTTCACGTTCCAGAAGGCCAGCTTCCGGCACCGAGGTGTCTCGGGTCCCAAGGGGACGTGCAGTCTCGAAAGCTTCCAGCGCGCCGACGAGTACGAGGCACGCCCGGAGGACGTGTTCGTCGTCACGCAGATGAAATGCGGCACGACGTGGATGCAGCACGTCGTGTACGAGATCCTGCACCGCGGGAACGGAGATCTCGTAGGGTCCGGAACGGCCCTGTACGCGGTGTCGCCGTGGCTCGAGGCGCTCAAGAGCGTGCCGATCGACGAAGCACCGCTTCTCGGCATCGAGCGACCGTCGCGCCTGATCAAGACGCACCTTCCGGCCACCCTGTGTCCGTTCAGCCCCGAAGCACGGTACGTGTACGTCGCCCGGCACCCCGTCTCGTGTTTCGCGAGCTGCGCGGACTTCATCGCGACCAACGTGGGCGCGATGGCCCCCGACCTGGGCGCCGTCGACGAGTGGTTCTGCTCGGAGGAGCTGATGTGGTGGGGGACGTGGCCGGACCACGTGAAGGGTTGGTGGGAGCTCGCGCAGGCGAACGACAATGTGCTCTTCGTCCACTTCGAGGAGATGAAGCGCGACCTGCCCACGATCGTGCGCCAGGTCGCGAGCTTCCTGGGAGTGCAGCCGCTATCGGACGCAGAGCTCGAGGACGTCGTCCACAAGTGCGGCTTCGAGTACATGCAGGCGCACAAGGAGGCGTTCGAGATGCACCCGCCCCACATCCTGGCCACGGACGCAGAGCTGTTCGTGAAGGGGACGGCGGACCGTCACAAGGACGTGCCCAAGGAGGTTCGCGAGCGAGTGCTGGGCTGGTGCGCCGCCGAGTTGGCCGGCAGCGACTATCCTTTTGCGCAGACCTATGCGGGCGTAGCCGCGACCTGACGCGATGGGCCCGGACCGCGGAAGGCCCAGTCCGGTGGCAGACCGCGCCGCACCAGCTTGGAAATCGTTTCGAAATCCGTCGGCTGGCCGAAGTAGAAGCCCTGGAGATATCGTCCGCCCAGCTCCTGTAGCTGCCTCAGCTGTCCCGCATCCTCCACCCCCTCCACGATCACACCCAGACCGAGGACTTGAGCGAGCGTGAGAATCATGCGAACGACCGCGCCCGAGGCCGTGTCGGTTCCTAGCGCTCGAACGAGCGACCGATCGACCTTCAACACGTCGACCTGAAGACGCCCGAGATAGCCGAGCGACGAGTAGCCCGTGCCAAAGTCGTCGATCGCGAGCTTGATGCCAGCCCCTCTCAGCCGCTCCAATGTCTCCAGGCTCCCGCCCCCGACACTCTCCGTAAGCTCGATCTGAAGCCGCTGGGGATCGAACCCCTCCGCCTCGAGGATACCAGTGATCGTCGCCGCCGCGTCTCCCTCCTCGAGCCCGAGCTTCGAGCAGTTTACGCTGAGGAAGAAGCCGGGTGCGATCGATTTCGGATCCTCGAGCAGTGTCCTCGCCTCGCGGCAAGCCCGCCGAAGGATGCACCGGTCGAGGGCTCCGATCAGATCCGAGCGTTCGGCGATCGGGAGGAAGACCGAAGGGGAAAGGGAGCCGAACCTCGGGTGTTGCCAGCGTGCCAGCGCTTCGATGCCGACGATGAGGGTTCCGGCCAGATCAATAATCGCCTGATACTCGACATGCAGCGCATCCGCTTCAATTGCGCGGCGCAGGTCCGTCTCCAAGTTCAGACTGGGGTCGTCCTGCTGGTCATCGAGCGCAGAGATGTAGAGCTGGTACCGGTGCCCTCCTCGTCGCTTCGCTTCGTACATGGCGAGATCCGCCCGCCGTACCAACTCTTCGGGTGATTCGGTGAGGGTCGAGCTGATCACCAGGCCCACGCTGCCGCCGGCATTCACATCGCCGATCTCGAGCCGGACTGGCTTGCTCAACAGATCCGCCACGCGCCGTGCCGCGGCGATCGCCTCTTCTTCGTCCTCCATGTCCTCCAGCAGGATGGCGAATTCGTCGCCCCCCAGCCGCGCTACCGTGTCCCCGTCCCGCAGGACGCTCTCGAGGCGGGACGCGACCGTCTGAAGCAGCAGGTCGCCAGCTTCGTGACCGGCGGTGTCGTTTACCTGCTTGAAGCGGTCGAGATCCAAGTAGAGAAGACCGACCATCTGACCCGCGCGGCGACCGCGATCGAGGGCATGTCGGAGCCGGTCCTCGAACAGGGCCCGGTTCGGCAGGCCGGTCAGGTAGTCGTGCAGGGCTCTCGCCTGGAGCTTTCGGTCTGTTTCCTTGCGACCGCGGATGTCGCGCGCGATCTGGTGGGTCCCCACCACCCGTCCCAATACCACGATGGGGACCGACGTGAGCTCCACCTCGACCGGCTCTCCCTGCTCACTGCACAGACGCGCCTCGATGGTCCGGGCCTTACCGCGACGCGCGGCGCGCGCCGCAGACATCGCTTGTGCGCGGTCTTCTTCCCGGATGGTATCGGAGAAGGCGACGCGGCGGACACGTGACTCTTCCACACCCGTAAGGCTCGTGAACGCGCGGTTGACCCGCCGGATTCGACCCTTTCCGTCGAGGGTCGCCACGGCGTCCGTGTGCTCGGCAAACAGCGACTCATGCCCGGCGAGCACCAGGCGTTGGCGGAACCAGGCGATCACCACCAGCACCGGGAACGCGATGCTGAACCCCGTGATCCAGAGCGATGTCGAGGGCAAGCAGCCTCCTGGCGATCTCGGCAGGTTCGCGCCATGTCACTGTCGGCGAATGGTCAGATCTCTGGCACCTCCTGGAAGCACATCCCGAGCCACGACTCGACCCCGTCCGGCGGGGCGGATCGCCCCGGCCTTTCGCTGCTATTTCGCGGCATCCAGCGTGGATCCGGCATCGGTGCGGGAGCGGAGGCTCTTGGCACGTTCGATTACGAACGCGTCAAGCACCGCAGGGCGCCACCTACCCTTGCGGTTTACGGCGCGGAATCGGACCCCGGGCTCAGACCCAATCGCCGCGACGCTCCCAGATCCCATCGGCGGCCCTCAAGGCCAGGGCCCCGATGGTGGAGGTGGGATTCACGCCGGATCCGGTCGCGAACGAGCTTCCGTCCACGATGAACAGGTTCGGGACGTCGTGGGCGCGGTTCCAAGCATCGACGACGGACGTGCGAGGGTCGTCCCCCATTCTGGCCGTCCCCATCAGGTGAGCCATGTTGGTGCCGGTTGGCTCCAAGATCTCCACCGCCCCCGCGGCTTCGAGCACTTCACGGATCCGCTCCAGGCCGTGGTCGAGCATGCTCCGGGTGTTCTCGCTCACCGTGTAGGTGGCCCGCGCGGCCGGAATCCCGTGCGAGTCGGTCAGCTCCGGATCAAGCTCGATGCGGTTGTGCTCCTCGGGCAGATCGTCGCACAGGACGCTCATCCTCACCGCGTGCGGAAAGCGACGCTTCATGATGCCGTGGTGGCTCTCTCCCCAGGGAACGGACAACGCGTGTGATAGCGGTCCGAAGGTGCGCTCGCCGTTGAGGGTGTAGCCTTTCACGAAGTCGTGGCTCGGGTCGGTCTCGTAAAACTGTTGCGAGTAAAGCGGGACGCCCAGCGGCCCGATGTGCCCATCCATCTCCTCTTCGAAGGTCCCCTCGACCCACCGTGCCGGGTGGATCATGAAGTTCCTCCCCACCATGCCCGAGGAGTTGGCGAGGCCGTCGGAGAACAGGTTCGAAGTCGAGTTGAGCAACAGCCGCGGAGTGCCGACCCCGTTGCAGCACACCACGACCACGCGGGCGAGCGCTTCCTGCAGGTTCCCGTCACCATCGTAATACAGGGCGCCGCGCGCCCGCCCGTTCGGGTCGACCGTGATCTCGCGTACCCGGGCCCCGGTTGTGAGCACGGCGCCACCCTCCACCGCCGGGCGCCAGTAGACGCGATCGGTCGAGGCCTTTGCCCCGATAGGGCAACCGAACATGCACTTCCCATGCAGGAAGCAGGGGGCCCGCCCCTCGTACGCCTGTGAAACGATGGCCTGGTCAGCGACCCACCAGTGCCAACCCAGGGCCTCGAACCCATCGACCAGCGTTCGTCCCAGGCGCCCGATCGGCAGGGGAGGTGTGGGCCTCGCGGGTCTGGGCGGGTTGGCGGGATCTCCCGCCAGACCAGACACACCCATCATGCTGTCGTTGCGATCGTAGTACGGGACCAGGTCAGCGTACTCGATCGGCCAATCCACCGACACGCCGTCGAGGGTGCGCGCACGGAAATCGGAGGGGTGGAACCGCGGGAAGTGGGCCTGCCAGTGAATCGTCGTCCCACCGACGGCATTGAACATCATGATGCGTGGCGGGTCGTCTCCCGCCGTGGTCACGGGGTAGTCCTCGGGCCGCTTCCGAATGTTGGGCTCGAGGTTCCAGTCTCCCCGGAGGAGATACGTTTCGTAGGTGGGCTCGGTGGAGCCCATAGTCTCGGGCGCGATCCAGTCGCCCTGCTCGAGGCAGACCACCCGAGCCCCCAGCTCGGTGAGGCGCCAGCCCAGAGCCCCACCCGCCGCTCCCGATCCGATGACCAGCACATCCGCGCGATCCTGGGCCATCAGAGCACCTCCCGGTATAGGGTGGTCGTGCTCCGAACCCGGTCGAGCGCCGTTTCGTCGAACGGATCCATCCCGGGACCGCTCTCGTCTGTGGGGAACGGCTCGTAACCGAGAAGCTCCCATACGGCCGGCTGCACGTAGTACGCCTCGTACACGAGGACTGAAAGCCCGCCGAAGACCGCGGGATCGGTCTCTTCGAGCCGCTCCAGCACCTCGACCCGCTGGACCTCCGAGAGCTCGAGAAACGGGCCGCCGAAGCGCTCGTGACTCCCCACGTCCACCGCCTCGAGTGCCCCCTCGAGGGTCCCGACAAGATCGGACACCGGAGGGGCGGACTGCTCGGGAGCTCCCGCGGCAAGTTGCCGGAAGTAACGCAGCACGCGGGCCTCGCTGGCCGAGGGCATGCTCTCCCCCGCCGGGATGATCTCGTCCATCACGGCCGTCAACGTGCCCTCGTTCAACGGCAAAGGCGGCAGCGGTATTCCCTCATCGGCGGGAGAGCACGACAGGGTCGGGAGTACCATTCCGGCCAGCCCGACGCCGGCCGTGCGACGGGCGGCCTGTTCCAGAAACTCGCGCCGCGTGAGGCGTCTTCGCCTCATCGGGAGCTCCTCTGCACCGTAATGACGGAGGGCATCCCGCGCTCCCGCAACAGACTGTTGAATGCGGCGACATCGGTCCGGAGCACCGCACCTAGCTGATCGCCAGCCGCGCTCAACTGCTCCCTCAGGATCTGGTGTACTTCCCGTTGTTGGTCAGTTGGCGGGAAGTCGGCCGTCGCAACGTTGCCGATCAGGTAGCGCAACCGGCCTACGATCATCGCGGGCCACCGGACCCCGTCCGGGCCGGTGTTCTTGAGCTGGAGCAGCTCCTCCTCCACGTCGATGAGCTTCTCGTCCAGCGCGTCCGCAGCTTCGATCAAGTTGTCGGCCTCACCGGCTTCCTGGAGGACCGGTTTCAGATCGTACATCTGCCGGCGGATGAGCTCGATCCGGTTCACCAACTCCGCGGCGGAGTCGAGGTCGTCCACGATCTCCTCCACCAGCGCGGTCTGCGCCTGGATGTCGGCCTGGCTGCCCTCCGAGTTCGGGTCCTTGAGCACGGTGAGCGCTTGGCTGCCCACCTCGTTCCCGTCAACGGTGAGTGTCACCGTGTACGTGCCGGGTGGCTGGAGCACCGCCGTCCCGCCTCCGAGGAACCCTCCCCCACCTCCGGGGCGCCAACCCTGATCGGGCATCGGATACCAGTCCGCATACAGAGGCTTCGTCCGGAGCTTGATCTGCGTGCCCGGCTCGCCCCGGAAGTTCCACCACAGGCGGTTGATCCCGGCGTGCTTCGTCCCGTCGAGCACCCGCACGGTCTCGCCGGCCGCATTCTCGATCCGGATCTTCACGTCTCCCTCGGGGGTCGACCCGAGCCAGTAATTGATCGAGGCTCCGTTGGGCGGATTCTCGCCGTGGGTCCAGTCCTCGAACATGATCATGGGTTCCGTCGTGGGCCGGAAGCGGTACGCGTCCCTGGGCTCGAACAGGTGGGCGGAGGAAGCGGCCACGTCGCTCGTCAGTTGCTGGATGGCGCTCAGGTCGTCGAGGATCCAATACCCCCGTCCGTACGTGCCGACGACCAGGTCGTTGAAGTGCTCCTGCACGAAGAGCCCGTAGTAGGGCGTGTGCGGCATGTTGTTCATGAACGGCTGCCAGTTGGCCCCATCGTCGAACGACACGTACAGGGAGCCCTCGGTACCCAGGTAGAGGAGTCCGGGTCTGACCGGGTCCTCGAGCAGGTGCCGTGTATAGGAGAGCGGGCCGTCATCCACACCGCTCGTGATCTGCGTCCACGTCTCGCCGAAGTCTTCGGTCTTGTAGGCCCGCGCTTCGAAGTCGCCGACCTGGTGGTGTTCGATCGTGAGGTAGGCCTTCCCGGCGCTCCACTTCGAGGCGTCGATGCTTCGCACCACACCGTCGGGTGGGAGGTTCGGGATGTTCATCGTGACGTTGTCCCAGCTGTCGCCGCCGTCGCGGCTCACGTGCACGAGCCCGTCGTTGGAGCCGGCCCACAGGACGCCCTGCTCGACCGGCGATTCGTCGAACGCGTAGATCACGCAGCAGTATTCCACCCCGATGTTGTCGGGCGTGAGCCCGCCCGAGATGCCCTGCTTCGACTTGTCGTTCGTCGTCAGATCGGGGCTGATCACGTCCCAGCTCTGTCCTCCGTTGGTGGTCCGGTGGACGTGCTGGCTCGTCACGTAGATGGTGTTACGGTCGTGCGGCGAGATGAGGAGCGGGAACGTCCACTGGAAGCGGTAGCGGATGCCTTCCGCCGGCCAGCCCCCGGTCGACATCGGCCACACTTCCACATTTCGGAACTGTCCCGCAGCGACGTTGTGCCGCACCACGATCCCCCCGCGCGCGCCCGACCCCGATGCGCTGGACCATACGATGTTCGGATCCGTCGGGTCGGGGGTCGCGAAGCCACTCTCGCCCCCGCCCACCGCACGCCAATCGCCGCGCGGGATGATACCGCGCGCCCACAAGCCACCGGTGCGGGTGTTCGAGGGGCCCCGGAAGGAGGGGCCATCCTGACGATTCCCGAGCACGTTGTACGGCACGGCGTTGTCGGCCGTCACGTGGTACATCTGCGCGATCGGTAGCTGCATCCGGAACCAGGAGTCCCCCCGGTTCTCGGTGAGCGTGACGCCCCCGTCGAACGCCATCACGATCCGGTCGCCATCGGTGGGGTCGATCCAGATGTCATGGAGATCCCACCCCGGCGAGGATTTGTCGCGGAGAAAGTTCGTCGTCGTATGCGTCTCACCCCCGTTCAGGCTCCAGCTGAAGCTCGACGAGGCGAAGTAGACCTCGTCCCGATCGTCTGGCGAGACCGCGCAACGGGTGTAGTACGCCTGCCGGGTCGCGAGATCGTGGTGGTACGAAACGAGCCGCCAACTCTCTCCCCCGTCCTCGGATCGCCACAGCTCGCCGGTGTCCGTCTCCTCCCCATGGATCGGGACGCCGTCACCCGTCTCGATCAGCCCGTACACGCGTCGCGAGTCGTCCGCCGACATACACACCGCGATCTTCCCCACCGGCCTCGTCGGAAGCCCATGGCCCTCGAGACGCGTCCACGTGTCGCCGGCATCGCCCGTGACGAAGATCCCGCTTCCGGGCCCACCGCTCTCCCGACCCCAGGTCTTGAGATCGATCTGCCACATCGTCGCGAACAGCTTGCGAGAGTTGGACGGGTCCATGGCGATCTCGTACGCGCCCGTGTTCTCGTCCACGAACAGCACGCGCTCCCATGTCGTGCCGCCATCGGTCGTCCGATACACGCCCCTCTCCTGTTGCGGGGCGTACGCGTGTCCGAGCGCGGCTGCGTACACGATGTCGGGGTTCAGCGGGTGGACGACGATCCGGCCGATCCGGCCCGTGCCCTCCAGGCCCATGTGTCGCCAGGTCTCGCCGGCGTCGGTCGACTTCCAGATGCCGTTCCCGATCGAGACGTTCGAGCGAATCGAGGTTTCGCCCGTCCCGGCCCACACGATCGCGGGGTCCGATGGGGTCACCGCCAGGGCTCCGATCGCGTGGACGGGCTGGTCGTCGAACACGGGCCTCCAGTGGAGCCCGGCATCTTCCGTCTTCCACACCCCACCGCTGGCGGCGCCCGCGTAATAGACCATGCGGTCACCGGGGACCCCCGCTATCGAGGCCGCGCGGTTCCCCACGGGCCCGATGTGGCGAAAGTGGAGCTGCTCGTAGCGTTCGGGTGAGATCTGCTGCGCGACCGACGGCGCGACGATCAGCGTCAGCGCGAATCCGGACGCGAATACGGACGAGAGCGCGGCAGTGATGCGGCGATGACCGGACATGTGGCTTCCCTCCTGTGGCTGGGGGGGACTACGATCCTCAGAAGGTGGGATGGCTGACGAGAACGGGCCAGAGCCCACGCAAGACGGTCCGGAGCCGGTGGGTCAAGATCCGATGGCTACTGCCGCGGCACCAACCTCAGGGTCTGGTCCGCGGCTGCCTCGACGCGACCGCGCGAGTACACGATCGGGTGGAACTCGTTTCGGGCCCATTGCCCGAAGAGATCGCGGTAGTGAGGGCTGTCCGGGTCTCCCCCCTGCCCCGGGGCGTTCATCCCGACCGCCCGATCCCAATCCTGTGTGTCCACGATGATCCGGAAGGAGGCGCCACTCGTCTGGTTGTCCCCGTTACCGGTGTTGTTCACCGTGAGCCCATACCCTCCCCGAGGGGCGGGACCCACCTCCAAGCGGCGGCGCGTAGCATCGTCCACCGCCCGACCCAACGGGTGCCGGAGGAGCGCATGCTTGTACGCCTCCTGGCCGTACTGCCACCCGGCCATCTCGGGACCGAGCTTCTCGGTCAGATCGGCGATTGCCCCCTCGAGCGCGGTCCGCAGGAGCGCGTCCCGGGTCGCGATGGGATCGGGTCCGAATTCGGCCGGTGGAACCGTGAGCCAGTCGATCAGGCGCGTCATCGACACGCCCCGCAGGTAACGACGCGTCTCCTCCGGCACCATCAGCTCTCGGATCGCGCTCCGGAGCCGTCCCTCCCACGCCGCGTAGATTCCTGCGGCTACGGATCGCCGGTCGAGGACGAAGTCCCACTCGAGCAGCCGGCGGCGAGCCTCCTCGACCCCTGGACGCGCGAGACGGTCAAGCTCGATGTCGCGCAGTAGCGGCACGAGTCTGCGGGCCGGGAGCGACAGCTCATCGGTCTGGAGCCGCATCATGTCAACCAACGAGTGCTTTCGCCCGCTTCCCAGCACCTCGTTGATCCGGGACCAGCGGAAGGGAGCCGACCAGCTGAACCCGATCGCGTCCATGTGCGGGTAGCCGCGCGGGATGAGGTCGTTGTTGGCCGTCGCGAAATAGCCTTCGGGCGGGTTGTAGACGTGCGGCTTGTCCACGATCGGCAGGTACCCGTCCCACTCGTAGCGGCGATCCCCGGGGACCGGGATGAGTCCGCTCCAGTTCCTCCGGATCGGTGCGATTCCCACCGCCTGCCAGCCGATGTTACCCTCACGATCCGCCCACACCATGTTCTCGCCCGGGATATGGCTGTAGTTGCAGGCGTCGCGGAACTCCTCCCACGATCGAGCCTGGTCCATCCGAAGGCTGGCCAGATATGGGGCCCCGCCGATCTCCATCCACGCGGCCCGCACCGCGTACGCTTTCCGGGCCTCGGGGTCCTCGTATACGACCGGCCCGTGGCGCGTGTACTTGAGCTCGGCGGCGTGGGGCTCCTGCCCCTTCACCCTGATCGTGTCCCGGATCACCGTCATCCGTTCCCAGCCGTTCCCGTAGCGATAACGGTTCGGGTCGGCCGGGT
Source organism: Gemmatimonadota bacterium (assembly GCA_039588215.1). Taxonomy (GTDB): domain Bacteria; phylum Gemmatimonadota; class Gemmatimonadetes; order Palauibacterales; family Palauibacteraceae; genus JBDHAC01. Next base: position 11,622 of record JBDHAD010000039.1, on the reverse strand, counting down.
CGGTCTCGTACACGTACAGGTCCTCGCCGTCGGTCTGGAAGACCGTCAGACCCCAGGCGCCGTACTCGTTATGACCGATCGAGATGCCGGGCAGGCTGGGCTCGCCACCCCCGATCACGTTCCAGCCGGGCCCCACGAGGTGCACCCAGTAGCGCAGCGAGGGGGCGGCCTGCGCCCGGTGGGGGTCGTTGGCCATCATCGCGTAGCCACTCTCGGTGAGCCGGCCGCTCACGACCCAGTTGTTGCTGCCGACATCCTGTCGCGGATCCCAGGCGGGGGCGACCGAAGCCAGGGTCGCGGCGGCCTCGAGCCGCTCGAACGCGTCGCGCGAGGCCCGGTGCTCTTCGGCGATGTCCTCCGGGAGGAAGCGCACCGGACCCCGGAAAGCGTCGTATACGGCAAGGATGTCATCGAAGAGCAGCGACCCATCGATCGCCGGCTCCAGCCCCAGGTCGGGATCGCCCGGGCCGAACGTCGAGACCGCTTCGAGTCGTTCGTCTCCGATCAGGCTCACGACGCGGCCGTAATCCAGCTCCGACCCGATGTTGCCCAGGAGCCCCTGGTGCCGCGAGATCACGACCTCGGGCGTCCAGCGGCCCGGTTGGATGCCCAGGAGCTCGAACTCCACCGTCAGGAGCGAAGGGTCTCGCTCGGTCTCGGCGATATAGGCGTTGATTCCCCGCACGAAGGCTTCGATGATCTCCCGCCCCCTGGCGTGGTAGTGCGACAGCTCCTCGTCCAGATCGCGGCGAAACATGAACAGCCGCGTCCCCACGTCTCGCTGCAGCTCTCGCGGCCCGAGGATCTCGGCCACGGTGCCGGTCGCCTGCCGGCGCCACAGCTCGAGCTGGAACAGCCTGTCCCGGGCCGCATTCCAGCCCTGCGCGAAGAACAGATCGGGTTCGGTCTCCGCGTAGATGTGGGAGATGCCCCAGCGGTCGACGATGATCTCGACCGGCTCGGTGAGCCCGGGAGTCGTGAGCTCGGTCGTTTGGGCGGCTGCACCGGCGGCCAGCGGGAGGGCGAGACCGAGGACCGGTAGGAGGACCCAAAGGCTTCGGAGTGGACGCGGGCCGCGCGCAAACGAACCCATTGCGCTGAATCGCTTCACGCCAGTCACCGATCGGCGAGGCGGGCGGTGGCTTCACGTACCAGAGGGATATCGTCGTCGCCATCGCCCCAAAGCTCGAGGAAGCGACGATAGAGCGCCGCTGCCCGTTCCCGCTCCCCGAGCTCAACGAGGACGAGCCCCAGGTGATAGTGTGCGGGGATCCAGTAGGCCTGGGCCTCCCGCCCCAATGGCATGTCCTCGAGGAGCTCTTCGTATGCGTCCCTTGCTGCCTCGAAGCGTCCGCTCGTTGCATGACTGTAGGCCAGTGACTCGAGACCATCTGCGCTTCGCCAAAGACCGTAGGCCGTCTCGAGGGCCGTCTCCGCCTCGTCATGTTGACCGCGGGCCAGGGCGATCTCACCCCGGATGTGCTCGATGAGCGAGCGCTCCTGGTCGCCGCTTGCCGCTCGTGTCTCGATCAGGTCCTGAACCGCCGCCGCACGTTCCAGATCGCCACTCCGAGCGTACTGCTTCGCCAGAATGGCCAGCCAGAACGGGGCCGCGCCGAGCTCTCGTCCGATCGTCTCCGCGATGCCCCTTTCCCTCGCAGCCTCGGCGAGCAGGCCCTTAGCCGAGAAGACGGAGGCCAGGTAAAGCCGGTTTCGGTACTCGCTCAACCGGGAGCCAGTCGTCTCGGTCAGCGCCACGGCCTCCTCCAGATGCTCCACCGCGGAGGCCAGGTGCCCCCCGTACATGTCCAGAAGCGCGAGGGAGCGCAGGCCGTTCGCCCGCTCATCGGCGCTGGCGGGCAACAGCAGCTCGAAGGTCTCACGTGCGGCCGCGGTGTCCCCGGTCTTGACCTGCACGAAGCCGGAGATGCGATTCAGATCGCCTCGGGTTTGCGTGCGTTGCGGGGGATCCAACTCGAACGCCCTCTCGAAGGAGCGGGCCGCGTCCACGTATCGGCCGACGGCATCGTAAGCCATCGCGCTATTGACGTGCGCCCACGACATGAGCGAGTCGATCTCGAGCGCCCGGGCGTATGCGTCCAAAGCCTCCTGGTGCCGGAGCAGACTGCGCAGTCCGTTTCCGAGGTTGTACCATGCGTCCCGGTCATCGGGGAAGAGTTGGGTATAGATGCGCAGCGTCTCCACCATCGGCTCCCCGTCCTCGATGAGCGAGCGAATCCACAGGCGCTCCTTCTCCGTCACCCTGTCGAGCAACCCCAGGGCACGCTCGAAATGCGGTTGCCCGCTACCGAATCCGTTCAGCCAGTTCGCCGCCATTCCCAGAGAGGCGTGCGCCCACGCGAACATGGAATCTTCGGTTACAGCTTCCTGCCACAGAGACCGAGCTTCCTCCCACCGGCTCTCGCTCCATGCCACCGAGCCGTCGACGTAGTTCTTGAGCGCCTCGAGGGATGACGTCGTAGCCTGAGGCAATGGAATAGACCGCTCTTGAATCGCGGAGAGCGACTCCCCGAGGTTCGCCCGGAGGCGCCGGGCGAGGTCGTCGACCCCCTCGAGCACACCGGCCTTGCCATCCACCTGCACGGTCTCGGAGTGCACCGCCACTCCGCTCTCCGGAGCGAGCACCCGGGTGCTCAGGAGGTACGTCTCCTCCAGCCGTGAGATATCGAAGACCAGAACCGCCTTCAGGTTCTCCCTCACCGCGACCTCGCGGGCCAGCGCCTCATCGAGGGCGGGCACGCTGTCGCGACCCATGCGCCTCAGCGTCTCCTCGACTCTCGATCTCGGATACACGTTCACGTACCGCGACTGGTCCACGGCTACCGTGAGCGCCGTGTTGAGCGACCGATCGAAGACCTCTTCGCCGGTGCTGTTCTCGAGGTCGGAGATGAGGATCCAGTCCCGCTCCGCGAACCCCAGCCCTTCCGATGAGCGTGTCAGGAAGAAACCCGCCGCCAGCGCGACGGGAATCAGCACGGCAGCCGCCCGGCTCAGTCGGCCTCGCCGGGAAACCGGGGGCTTGAGTGCCACATGCTCGTAGCCAGGTACTCCACCAGAGGGCTCCAAGGCACGCGCGAACTCCCCCGCTGCCGGGAAACGATCCGCGGGCAGCTTCGCCAGCGCGCACAGGAGCGCGCGCTCGACACTCTCCGGAACCACCTCACGGATCTGGCGGATCGGCCGTGGCGCCTCGGAGATCTGGCGCATGATGACCTTTTGCGCCTCGGTGCCCGCGAAGGGAGGCGTCCCCGCGAGCATCTCGTACAGGACGCAGCCGAGCGCGTAGATGTCGCTCCGCCCGTCGACATCGTCGTTTCCTGCGGCTTGCTCCGGGCTCATGTACCAGGGCGTCCCGGTGGACGTCCCGGCGGCGGTGAGGCGGACATCGCTCGCCGCATCGATCGCCCGGGCTATGCCGAAGTCCGCCACTACGGCTTCGCCGCTCGAGATAAGGATGTTGGCCGGCTTGATGTCTCGGTGCACCACGTCATGGGAGTGCGCGTAATCCAGGGCGTGGGCGACCTGTGAGGCGATCTTGACCGCCTCCTGCACCGAGAGCGGCTTTTCGCGATCCAACCGCTGTTTCAGGGATTCGCCTTCCACATACGGCATCACGTAATAGAGAAGACCGTCGGCCTCGCCCGAGTCGTGCAGGGGCAGGATGTGCGGGTGACTGAATCGGGCCGCGATGGAGATTTCTCGCAGGAAACGCTCGGACCCGAGTGCCGCGGAGAACGTCGGATTGAAGACCTTTATCGCGACCGCGCGATCGTGCTTCAGATCCCGGGCGAGGAACACCTGGGCCATTCCGCCGGCGGCGATTTCCCGCTCGATGTCGTAGCTCTGCGCGAGCGCCCTACGGATACGTTCGAGAATATCATCCATGGCACGACGGTGGCGATCGGGATCCGACACAACGGACATTCAGACCAGGTAACGCGGGACTCCCAAAAGAGGTTAGGTACCGCCCGTGTGGAGCCGCAACCACCCGCCCCGGCCTACGCTGCCTGTCAGGCCGCCAGCGCCCGACGCATCAGGGCGATCTGCTCGGGCCCCACCCGACAGCACCCGCCCACAACCGAGGCACCCCCGTCGGCCCATTGCAGACACATCCGTCCCCAGTCGTCAGCCGCGGGCGCCCCCAACCAGGACTTCGTCGCCGCGTCGTATCCCTCGCCGGAATTGGGATAGGCGATCACGGGTTTGTCCGTCCCCGAGCGGGCTTCGCGGATGAGCGAGGAGATCAAGACCGGTGAGGTGCAGTTGATGCCCACGCCCGCGACCCGCGGCTCGGCATCGCAGTCGCGCGCCGCGTCGGACAGGTCGCCCCCGTCGCTCACGTGGGTCCCGTCCCGGCAACTGAAGCTGATCCAGGCCCACCTGCCGGGCGTCTCACCCAGCAGCCGCAGCAGCACACCAGCCTCCGATCGCGAGGGGATGGTCTCGCAGGCGATGAGATCCGCCTCGCTTTGTGCAAGCACGCCCCACCGGTCCCGGTGAAACGCGTACAGCTCGTCGGTGCCGAGGTGGTAGTCGCCCGTGTACTCGGACCCGTCGGCCAAGTACGCGCCGTAGGGTCCGATGCTGGCCGCGACCAAGGGCCGGAGCCGACCGGCGCGGTTCCCGGGCTCGCTCCAGAACTCGTCCCGGGCTTCGACCGCCAAGCGAACCGATTGGCGGAACAGCTCCACGCTTTCGCGTTCCGTCAGGCCGCGCTTCCGGAAGCCCGGGATGGTGGCCTGATATGTGGTCGTGGCGATGCAATCGGCGCCAGCCACCAAAAAGTCGCGGTGGACCTGCCGGATCACCTCCGGCGCTTCCAGGAGGATCTTGGCCGACCACAGGTCGTCGTCGAGGTCGCAACCGCGGGCCTCGAGGGCCGTAGCCAGCCCACCGTCAAGCAGCAGGAATCCCTGACGGGTGATGAACCGTGCGATCGGGTTCTCGATCTCGGGTTCCAGGAAAGGGTCCTCCGCCATGCAGGACTCCACCAAGCAGGGCTCCACGCGGTGCGGCTCCATGAATCCGTTCGGTCTTCCCCAAACTAGACGCGCGGGGCGGCGGGAAACGAGACCCTACCGTCGTCGGCGTCCCCGTTCCACCTTCACGCTGATGCAGGACGCTCCTCCACCGAGAACGAGCTCGAGAGGAATCCCATGTCGATGGTCCGACGCGACTTCCTGAAGAACGCCGCCGCGGTGAGCGGCGCGCTGACTTTCGCCTTTCCGGCGCGGGGAGGCGCCTCATCCCCGGTTGGACCCGCGCCCGACGGGACCGGCGCGCCGGCTGCGGCCGCACATCCGCTCGACATCCTGATCCTGGGTGGAACGACGTTCCTGGGGCCGCACCAGATCCGCTATGCCCTCGAGCGCGGGCACTCGATCAGCATCTTCACGCGGGGACAGACCCAGCCCACCGTACACCGGGAGCTGTTCGGCGAGGTCGAGCACCTGACCGGGGACCGAAACGACGATCTAACGGCTCTCGAAGGCAGGACATGGGACGCGGTCATCGACAACTCGGGGAGGCGGGTGGAGTGGACGCGGGACACGGCCCAGTTACTCAAGGATCGCGTTGAGATTTACGTCTATACGTCGTCCACCGGCGTGTACCTGCCGTATCTGGGCGATGACCTCACGGAGGACACCCAGCTCGTGCTGGAGGACCCGCCCGAGGTCGCGGAGGACCGGAGACCGACGTACGGCGTGATGAAGTCGCTGTCGGAGATCGAGGCGCGCGCCGCGTTCGGGGACGACCGCGCCATCATCGTTCGACCCACGTATATCATCGGGCCGGCCGACCCGACGAACCGCTTCCCGTATTGGCCCGTGCGCCTCCACCGGGGCGGCGAGGTGCTCGTCCCAGGCAAAGGACACGACCGCGTCCAGCTCGTAGACGTGCGAGACCTGACCGAGTGGATGATCCGGCTGATCGAGAACCGGACCGCCGGGACCTTCAACGCCGCGGGGCCCGCCTCTCCTATGGGCATGCACGCGTTCGTGCACGGAGTACACGCGGCTACCTCGTCCGCCGTCTCGTGGGTGATGGTCCCCGACTACGACTTCCTCGAGGCACACGAGGTCCAGTACGCGATCCCGTGGCTCATGCCGGTGGGAGACTACGTGGGCTCGGCCCGCATCAACATCGATCGCGCGGTCGCGAGCGGGCTGACGTTCCGGCCCCTGGCCCTGACCTCGATGGATACGCTGGAGTGGTGGTTCTCGGACGCGGTCACCGAAGAACGGCGTCAAGGCCTCCTCGAGGATCCGCGCTCTCTCGTGCAGCGGGAAGCGCAGATCATCGCGGACTGGAAGGCGCGACAGCTGTAATATGTCGCGAGCGTTCGTCAACGAGGACGCGTTCGAGGAGGAAGAGCCTCGATACAGCCTGCCCGAACGGGACTCCTCTCACTTCGACAAGGCGGCGGCCTGGGCCCTCATCGAAGGAGCGAACCTCGGTAATACGAGGAGCGCGGAGCTCGCGACCGGCTACATGTGGGGTGAGCCGCAGCTCATCCCACACATGCGTGGCATCCTGGATGAGGCGCTCGCGCAGGAGGACGAGCGCATGGCGAAGCTGGCTCGGAGGTTCCTGCGCAAGGCCGAGGGTGCCTAGGGTTTGCTCCTGATCTTCGGGAAGGTCTCCTTCACGCCGGGCACCGGTGTCCCTACCGGCAAACGGCGCGAGGGCACCCGCAAAGACGCGTTTTTCCCCTACACCCGGCGTAGACCTTCTCCCGACTTGCGTCCGGCGGGAATTGCGGCGCAGGATGGCCAATGAGGCGAGTCTGCACCTCCGCTCGTCTCGTTAGGGGTGCGATGTACCCGACAGCAGTTTCTTTGAGTTGCCTTCCGACGGGTCGGAGACCCTTTCTGGCCCGCGTTGTTTCCGACTATCCGAGGGTTCCCCGAGCCGAGACGTCCAACTGCCGTTGGCACGCCAGGACTCTGAGTCCGCCCTACGTTTTTCACAGAAACGCGGCTGACAGGGCAGCACGCGCGCATGTATTCATCGGTTGGAGGCCAGTTATGAGCTTGAGGCGCTTGATCTTACCCCCGCTGCTGGCGCTCATGGCCGTTTCTTGTCAGGACGGCTTCACCGCCCCCACTCTGGATCCCGTATTCGCGAAAGGCGGCAAGAAGGGTCCGCCTGCGGAATACCAGTTCGTGTACGCCGAGAGTCCGGGCGAGCCGGGTAGCGACTGCTGGCATTTGCCGGGACACTATCATCTGTTCTGGTGTGGCCCTCTCGGCCAGGGAGTTGACCCCACGTTGGTGATGAAGGTCGTCTCGGATGGCCATCCGGTGGATGGAGGGGCGGTCACGTTCACGCGGTGCGAGAGCGTGAACCAGCGCGTGATCATGCCGTGGACCTACTGCGGCGTGTTGCTTAGAAAGGGCAGAAACAAGTGGTTCGACCCGTTCCCCTATGGAGATCCCATCCCGGTTGAGCAGGATGGCACGGTGAGCCTGACACTCTCGGGTTGGGGAGCGGGGGAAGGTGTCGAGGCAGTAACGGGTGTTTGGGGCATGCGGTGGACGTACGACGCGGGTGACGGTGGAAAAGTGGAGGCCGACGCCAAGTGGCACTCCCTCGCACCCGACGACTACTGCGACCCGGACTACCCGGACTGTGCGCCCGAGCCATGATCCCAGCGGACGGGGACTCACAAGGATCTGTCCGATAGAAGACCCTCGCCAAATTGACGCATTGGGAAAGGTGGGGACTAGATAGGAAACCCGGGGTCCGCGACGGTCAGGGGCGCTGGCTCCAAAGCCACCAGCTCGCGCATCAGAGGGGCGAAGGATCCGCGCACGCCAAGCCGGGCGAGGACGGCGTGCAGCCCCCACTGCAGGCGCTGCAACCATATCCACTCCGGTGCGATGGCAATCTTTCTCAGGTTGGGGTTCGTGGGACCCGAGAACTCCATGGCCTCCCGAACGTAGCCGAGTGTGAACTCGAACTCGTCGCTCCGATACGGCGCATATTGATGACACAGCGTGCGCCAGTGCAGGTCGAAGTCGAACCCCCGCTCCCGTGCGACCATCCCCGTGGCCATCAGCGCATCGCGGAAGTCCTTCCTCCGGTCCTCGATGACGACCTTCATCATGTTGCGCTCCGCCTCCAGGAATGACGGGCTGAAAGGCCGGGTGCACCCGAAATCGATGAAGATCACGGGGCCACCCTCGGGGAAGATGTAGTTTCCCGGGTGCGGGTCCGCGTTCACGACCCCGAGCTCGAACAGAGACCGGTACGCGAAGCGTAGCAGGACGAGGCCCGCCTCGTTCCGCTCCTCGGCGCTCACCTGGCTCGCGAGCTCGTAGAGATCCCGCCCGTCCGCCCACCCGGTCGTGATCACGTTGGAACACGTCCTTTCGAGTATGACCGGCGGGATCTCCACCCGCTGGTCGGCGCCGAACGCGATTCGGAAGGCCTCCTGGGCCGTGGCCTCCAGCAGGTAATCGCATTCCAGCCGGACCCGCTCTCGCATCTCATCCGCCATCGGCCGACCGTCTACCGCGGTTCCGAGCGAAACGAGGCGGGAGAACCCTCCCAGCCTCGAGAAGTCCCCGTCGATGCTCTCGACGATCCCGGGGTACTGGATCTTCACCGCGACCGGCTCTCCTCGATACCAGGCGCGGTGAACCTGACCGATCGACGCACCGGCCACCGGATCCGGCTCGAAGCGCTCGAACAGGTCCTCCACGGGTCTTCCGAAGGCCTCCTGCAGGACATCCTCCACGCGCTCGTAGGGCAGCGTCGTCACCCCCTGCTGGAGGACCCGCAGGGCCGCGTGGGTGTCCTCGGGGAGGATGCCTTCGAAGTAGGAGAGGATCTGGCCGACCTTCATGGCCATCCCCTTCATCCGGTCCAGCTCGTCCGCGAGCGCTTGACCGATCAGACCGTCGACCGGGCCCTCGCGTTTCAGGAGCCGGCGTGCCGCGAGGCGAAGCCCGGAGCCGGCCACTCGACCGGTCGCGAGCGCGCGTTTCGCGCGCGTCGCCCCCACGAGTAGAGGGTCTTTTTCACTCACGGCCGGCTCTCCCCCGTCGGAACGGCCACCGGGCCGCCGGACCATCGGCCCTGACGTGGGCCCTAATGAGGGTGAGCCTCGTAATGCTGGCGGAGGAGATCCTTCCCGTAGTCGTTGCCGTTCGGGGTGCGGACCACCGCGTGGATGTGCTGCCGGTTGGGCGAGCGGTCCGGGAACAGGTGGCGGGTGCCGACGGGCCGCTGGTGATCGAACTCGATCAGGATGACGGGGCTGTGAACGCGGTAGTAGAACACGGCGTCCGGCCCGGTGCCCCCGATCCAGGCGAACCACGTCTCGTCCAGATACCGCTCGACTTCTTCCATACGAACCCGCGCGTGACCCTCTCTCATGTTGCCCACGAACAGCCCGATCAGCTCGAGCAACTGCTCCCTCAGCGCGGCGGAGAACGAAGAGACCGGGGCGCCGGCGTAGTCGAGGACGATGTTGTCTTTGAACGCCTCCCCGAGGGTGTTGTTGGCGGTCTTCGACACCTCGACGATCGCCTGGTCACGCTGCGCGTCGGTCAGCGCGCTGATCATGGCCAGCCCCGCGGCCTGCTCCTCCTGCAGGATGGCGACGCCAGCGTACTTCCCGGTCTCGGCCACCACGGGCTCGGAGCCCACGAACAGGGGTGTCATCACGACCTGGTCGCCGAGGACGAAGTAGTTGATGATCACGTGGTGGCCATCGAGCTGCCAACCCCACGGCTCATCCGACGAGGGCTCGCCCATGACGGTGATCCAGTAGAGCCACTCGCCGTATTCCACGAAGTTGTCCTCGTTGAGCTCGCCCAGCGTGTGGTTCAACCGCATGATGTCGCGCGTGAGCCTGAGTCCTTTCGCGCTGAGCGACGCCCGCAGCAGATCGAAGGCGGCCTCACGTTGTGCCTCGCTCATCTCGTCGAAGCCGATTCCCTGCCGCACGTAGAAGTGCTGGTTCATCCATTTGCGCCACTCGAGGTCGTCGACGGAGAAGGTCGTGCGATCGCGCTGCTCATCGGTCAGGGCAGACAGGAAGTCCTCCGCCGCCCGACGCACGGGCTCGGTGGAGACGCCGGTGGAGCGGATTCCGAACAGTCCCGGTACGACTTCGCCGTTCGTCGTCACGCCCCGGAAAGGCTCGGCCAGACCGCGCGCTTCCGCATCGTCCGACATACGCCGGAAGCGTTCCATGACGTCCTGGTCTTCGGTTGCTTCTTGACGGCCGGTCCACAGGACGGCGGATCCGAGGAACGGGCCCCCGGCGAGCCACGAGGCGAACAGGACCCCGGGGACGGCAAGCAGGACGAAGCGGCTTTTCATGTGCGCATACCTCCTATCGGTGGGCGCTGAACGGTCGCGGGAACAACCGCGGCGTGCGGCGCGCGTACTCTGTAAAGCCCGGCTTTCTCGCGAGACGGCGCTCCATCATCGGCAGACTCACGAGGGCGAACAGCGCGCTGATCGCGACCGCACCCGTCAAGGACCAAGCGGCCTTCCCCGGCGAGGCTGCCAGCCCGGCGAGCGCGAGCCCCCACCAAAACAAGAGCTCACCAAGGTAGTTCGGGTGTCGACACCACGCCCACGGGCCGGTCGTGAGCAGACTCCCTCCGGGGGCATCGCTTCGGAGAAAGCGCCGAAGCTCCCGGTCCGCGGTCCACTCGAGCCAGATCCCCCCTGACGTCAGCGCGAGCGCAAGCGCGTTGAGGACCCCGAGCGATCGGGCCCCGGCCGCGAGGGCGAAATACACCGGCACGCAGCCGAAGAATACGAGGACGGTCGGCAGGAGGTGGAAACCTCCCAGGCTGATCGCCCAGTATGCCCGGCCCGCGCTCTCCCGGTACTCCTTATATCGCCAGTCTTCATCGGCCAGTCCCTTCCAGCGTCGCACCCAGTTCGCGGTCAGACGCACACCCCAGATGAGGACGAGGAGGATGAGTGCGACGCCCTGCAGGCTCGGGAAGGCTTCGAGCGGTTCCATGGCTGGCCCAGCCATGGACGCATCGACGGTTTCTGACGCCGGCCCCGCCGTGTGTGCGCCAGCGAGCGCCCAGTAGGCGACGATCGGGATCGGAGCCAGGCTCCAGTACGGGTCGTACACGCTGGAATTGTCGAGTGCGAAGCTGAACCTGAACACGATGAGCGTGGCCACCAGGTCGGCGGTCGCAGCCACCGCGATCGGGTGCGTCGTCCAGCCTATCGAGCCACCGGCCGCCACCAGGGTGCCACGGGCCAGCAGCCACCCCATCAGCACCGCCACGACGAGCGCGAAGGCGTACGCCGACGCCACCCGCGCGCGATCCAAGCCCAGTCGGCCGGCGGTGCTCACAGCAACCCGGGTATGAGTGCTTTCCGCCGACGCGGATAGTCAGGAAAGCGCTCGCGATACCAGCGGTGGTGCGCCAGGGCGCGCGGCACGAGGTTGGCGACCGTCCAGGCGGCGAATGAAACGGCGGGGAGCGACCACGTCAGGAGCGCGAACCCGGTCCACTCGACGATCTCGCCCAGGTAGTTGGGGCAGGACACCCAGCGGTACAGCCCACCCTCCGGAATGAGGTACCCTGTCTCCCCGGGCCGACGCAGCCCGAG
>JBDHAD010000038.1:0-30043 GCA_039588215.1 Gemmatimonadota bacterium | reverse complement strand
AGCTTCGCATTCTTGTGCACGTTCACCGGATCCCCCGACGAGTGAGTTGTGAAGGCTTCGAACACCTCCAGCTTACTCGTCGGCTTCCGGTGAACAACCATCCTGTCACTTAGATCTTAGCGCGCGCTGGCCTGCTCGTCGGTGTTACAGGGCCGCGCTACTCTGCCCGGAGCGCCTGAACGGGGTCCACCCGGGTCGCCCGCCGAGCGGGCTGGTATGCCGCTAGCCCGGCCGTCACCAGGATTAGCAGGGGGACCCCCACGAACACTCCAACGTTCGTCGTCGAGATCCCGTAAACCAGGCTCTCCAAGAAGCGGGAGAGCCAGAACGCGGCACCGATACCGAGGGCGATGCCCGTCATGGCCAGTCGGCCCCCCTGCCGGATGACCAAGGCGGCGACCGCGCCGCGGGGTGCACCCAATGCGATGCGCACACCGAACTCACGAGCCCGCTGTGCCACCGTATACGACAGCACGCCGTAGACACCGATGGTGCCCAGGATCAGGGCCAGGCCAGCGAAGACAACGAGCAAGATTCCCGCGAATCGTCGCCGCGCGTTCGTCTCCGCGTAGAGATCGGTGAGCGACGCGATCCGCCCGGGCACGAGCTGATCGTCCAACTCCCACAGCGCCGCCCGGAAAGAGGGCGCGAGGGCCACGGGGTCGCCGTCAGTGCGCACGATCACGTTCAACCAGGAAGTCCAGTCCCACCGCTTCTGCGCATGCGGCATGTAGAGAGCCGGCGAGGGCATCGCATCGACCGCGTAATGTCGGGTGTCACCGACCACCCCGACGATCTCGAGCCACGGGCCCTCCTGGCCTTCAAAGCTGACGCGCTTGCCAACGGGGCTTTCGTCGGGCCAGTGGACTCGCGCCAGTGACTCGTTGATGATGAGCACGTCTGGAGCCGTCTCGTCATCGTAGGGCGTAAAGAATCGCCCCTCGACGAGGGGAATCCTCAGGGTGTGGAAGTAGTCCGGCGTGACGATACGGAGCGGCTGCGGCTCCTCCCGCGGTCGGGGACCCGGGCGGGGACGACCTTCGATGGCGAAGCTGAACGTCATCGAACCGAAGCCGGCCGGCAGGTCCGTCGATCCTGCCGCGGAAATCGCACCGGGTATCGACGCGACCCGCGCCAGCAGCGCCTCGTAAAACTCTACGTGGTCCACGGTCCCGTCCGAATAGCGGGCGAACGGAAGATCGAGTGTCGCAGTCATCACGTTTTCTCGATCGAAGCCGTAGTCCTGCTGCTGGAGTTGGAGAAAGCTCCGAAGCAACAACCCGGCACCGATGAGCAGCACCACGGCCAGGGCCACCTCGGCTGCCAGTATCCCCGATCGGACCCGCGTGTGCGCCGTGCCCGCCCGTGCGCCCGACGCCCGGAGCGTGTTCTCCAGGTCCGCGCCCGTGACCCTGAGCGCAGGGAGTAGCCCAAAGATCAGCGTGGCCAGCAGGGTGGCGCCGGCGGCGAAGCCGAGAATCACCGGATCAACGCGCGTGTCATCCAGCAACGGGATGTCGTCCGGTGCCAGCGCGACGAACGCGTCGAGCCCAACGGCGGTGATCGCGAGGCCGAGCCCCCCACCCAACACCGCCAAGAGCCCTGCCTCAGTCAGGAACTGACGCACCAGCCGGCCGCGCCGGGCCCCGAGTGCCCCACGAATCGCGACCTCCCGCTGCCGTGCCACGGCTCGGGCCAGGAGCAGGTTCGCCAAGTTCGCACACGCGAGCAGCAATACGAGACCCACTACTCCCAACAGCAGCAGCAACAGGGGACGGGTCGAGGCGACCAAATCCGCCCGGAACGGTTGCACGTTCACACCCCAACCCGTCATGTGCTCCGGGTAGAGCTCCGTGATCCCCGCCGCCAGCGCGTCCAACTCCGCCTGCGCACGCTCCAGCGTCTGGCCCGGCTTCAGGCGGCCGATGACCATCAGGTTGTGCGACCGTCGGTTCTGTCGATCCTCCTCATCCAATGCCCACGGCGCCCACACGTCCACATCCGGCTGCGGGAAGTCGAACGACGGCGGCATAACGCCCACCACCGAATACCGGTCGCCGTCGAGCGTGATCGCTTCGCCCACGACATCCCCGACCCCGAACTGGTTTTGCGCGAAGCGATGGCTCAGGACCACCACTGCATCGTTGCCGGGCACGCCTTCCTCCGGTGTGAAGGTGCGACCCGCCGTTGCCGACACACCCAGCGCGCGGAACACGCCCGGCGTGAGAAAGCTCACCCGGACGCGCGTGGGAGCCCCGTTATCGGGGTAGAATGTCACCCCACCCGAGGACCCGTACGCACCCAGCGTCTCGAAGGACAACGCTTGGTCCCGCCAGTCCATGAAGTTGCCCCGGGACACCACGTTGTGGTTGTCCCCGGTGGGGGCGACCTCCCAAATCGAGACCAGCTGGTCCGGCTCGGAGTAGGGCAGTGGCTTGAGGAGAACCGCGTGCACGACGCTGAAGATCGCGGAGTTGGCCCCGATGCCGAGAGCTAACGTCAGAACGGCCACCGCTGCGAACACCGGTTGTGAGGCGAGCTTCCGCACGCCGTAGCGCGCGTCCTGCCGCAACTCAGCCAGCCACTCCAACCGGCGCACGGACCGCAAGGACCGCGCTGACTCCGCCCGTAGCCTCCGCTTCGCGCCAGGCATGTCGCCGAACTCCTCCATCGCGCGACGCTCCGCCTCCCGACGATTCCGGCCCTGCGCCATCAGCTCCTCTGTCCGAGACTCCAGGTGGAAACGGATCTCGGCGTCGACGTCATCGGCGACCTGGTCCTTTACCTTGCGCCGGATTCGAAAGGCGCTGCGGATGTGGTTAGGCAGGGCCATCGTATTCTCTCCCTCCGTCTCCCATGGCCGGGTCGAGGTCGACAGGGCAGCGCTTCCGGATCACGCGGCCTCGGCCTCCAACACCTTGAAGAGGGCCGTCGTGTACCGCCGGATCGATTTGACCTCCGCGGCGAGGTGCTCGCGACCCACCTTTGTCAGCATGTAGTACTTCGCCCGCCGGTTGTTCTCCGACACACCCCATTCCGACTCCAGCCAGCCCCGGCGCTCCATTCGGTGCAACGCCTGATACAAGGCCGCGTCGTCCACCCGCAGCGTTCCACCCGTTCGACGCCGGATCCAGCGCGTCACCGCGTACCCGTGCATCGGTCCCCACGACAGCGTCTTCAACACCATCGCGTCCAGCGTCCCCTTCAGCAGGTCCATGCCTCTGCCCTTCCTTCGCCCGACCGCCCTTCGGGCGGTTGGTCTTACCGTAGAATCTTCACCTTAGACACTGAGTGGACTCGATGGGTTGGAATGGGCAACCCTGTTGGGCTCAGTCTGACGTCTGAGGCCCACCTTCGCTGGGGCGGTCCTACGGGGTTCGCCCTCTTCCTGCCTCAGTCACAGCTACCGTGACAGTCCGGGTCAAGCGCGGGCGTGAAGGCCAGCGGTGCAGATGCACGAAAGCCCGCATGGTTAAGGGCTTTCGGCTAATCCGGGCGGGGCTAGGGACCGCCCATCAGCCGATTGGCGCACTCCCTCGCGAGCCCCACGGACAGGAGCGCGATGATGACCCCGACGATACCCTTCCCGGGGAAGCCGAAGCCCGTCTTGGTCGGGAAGGGGTCCGGATCGGGGCGCGTCGGAGTTCCGCACGAATGGCAGAACCGTGCCCTCCGCCTGGTCTTGGTCCCACAGCCGTCGCAGTTCATTTGACGCCACCCATGGTGTGACGGGCCCACGCTCGGTTGGAGGTCCTCATACTAGAGTCAGGAGTAGGTCGGCGCTTTGCTCGCCCAGCAAGGCGTCTACCGGCTGGCGTGCGCCCGAGGCGAGTTGAAGATGCTTCACCGGGCTCAGAAGATCGAAATCCAACTCGCACTCCGTGCGTGCCACGTCTAGGGCCTTCGTCGCGAACGCGCGTAGATTACCCCAATCGGGCGAGCTTCCGAGGTTGCTGTGCGCAAACTCGTCGAAGACACCCAAGAAATAATCCCGCCCTCGAGCGCGCTCATCGTACTCCGAGGTCACGAAAAGCAGCGGCCGGCCGGCGTCCCATGGCGACTCCCGAATCTCCAGGGAGTGTGCGTACTTGACCCGCCGTCCCTGTTGCTCGGCCAAGGGCGGATGCACGCGTAGGATGGCGTACACCGATCCACCGGCGATCTTCGCGGCGCGGAGAATCGCCGTGATCGTCGTTCCATCGAGCGGCGGACGGTAGTCGATCGTTCTGGTCCTTTCGGCGTGGATACTCAGGGTCATGAGTGCGCCGGGCACAGTCAAGCTCCGTTTCGATCCTTGACCCGCGCAAGCAGTGGGTGCCAAGGTGGACCCCTACCCGTGCGGTGGCACGCATGGATAGCGGGGCCAGAAACGATCCGCCCCGACTGAAACCAAGTGCCGGGAGGGGCCGTGGGCGACCAGGCACCCAAACCGCCGGACGGCGAGGAGACGAAGGGGGTTCGCCCTCGCATGCGCGCGCTGACCGCTTGCGCGTTGATGCTGGCCCTGTGTCCGTTCTGGCTCTTGGCCGCCGAGCCGCAGGAGCCGATCCCCGTAGAGATCATCCACCTGCTCCTGCCGCCCGAGTCGATCCGCCACATCGGTTATGATCTGGACTACCGTGAGGACCTGTCTCGGGGCAGCCTTGTCGTCCTTCAACCCAGCCCGGGCGTACCCGCGTTCGCCCAAGCGGTCTGGAGCGTGACCCGCGGCGGCGGGCGTCTGCGCCCCGTCCTCGCTGTCCTGGAGCTCGAACGCTTCCTCGACCGAGACGACGCCCTGCGCTACCGGAGCTTCGCCGATCCGGGCGCCGGCTCCGGTGACGTCGTCAACGTGCCCATGGGCGAGCGCGGCTTCTATAGCCTGTCGCTTGACGGCGCGGGCGCATCGTGTCGAGTGACCGTCCAGCAGAATGCCTGGGCCTATCGCCTCCTGGTTACCGTCGATGACGTCGCGAGCACGGAAAGCTCCCATCCCGACCCCTGCCAGGAAATCGCCTTCGAGCTCGCCTGGGAGATCAGCGGACGTCTGCGGGACCCCGGCGGCCTCCTAACGGGTGCGATGCCGCCGGAACCGGATTTCGCCGAGTTCGAGGTTCCGGAGGGCGAAGAGGCCACGCCCCACTCCCCCGCCGAGTCCGTGGCGAGGACGGTCGCCGTAGCCGTGGCCATCCTCGTCGCGGCCGGGATCGCCGTCGCGCTGGCCAGGTCGATCATGACGGCGTTCGCGGGCGCCCTCACGGCAGGGGGACCACCCACCACACACGAGGCCGCCGCCGGCCTCTCCGAGCGGATCATCAGTCGGGCCGAACGCGTGGCCGCACAGTGGCTCCCGGGGCGACGCCAGTCGACGACGGTCATAGAGGAGGCTGAGGAGGAAGAAGAGGAGGGCTCCCCGGTCCAAGAAGACCAGGGTACAGACGGCGGCGACGACACGGACCAGAGCACCCGGGGTCGAGAAGAGGCGTACCGGCCCTCCACGACGACCGGTCCGGCCACCGCGATCGGACAGGGAGTCGCCGAGACCGGCCCTCCACCGGCGCCGGACGCCGCAGCCGACTCACTCCCCGAGTTGGTCGACCCCTATGACGATCACGCGCCGCTGCTCACCAACGAAGCCGGCCAATACTTCGACCCATACGCCGGCAAATGGGTGAGCCTGGAGCAGGCGCGGCGACTGGTCGAAGAGCTTACGCGGAGGCTTGCCGAGGAGAGAGCTGCGGAGAAGAAAGCCGCCAAGGAGGAAGCAGGCTTCTTCGAAGGCCTCTGGGATCGATTCAGCAAGGACCTCCGTGGCATCCGCAAGGAGATGGCTCTCGCGAGGCACGATATCTTGCGTGACCCATGGATCGTCTGGGACGCGACAAAACGCGCTTGGGACGAAGGGTGGGACACCGCGGTGGACGTGGTGGACCTGACGGGCAAGGCGCTGAGCGCTGTCGGCGAGGGGCTGGAGACGGTCGCTAGAGATCCCGCGGGAACGTTGCAGGGCGCGGTAGAGCTGCACCGGGAGGTGTCGATCGCGGCGGTCGAGGCCGTCGGTCGGGCCGGAAAGTGGCTTTCGCCACGCGTGGACCACGCCTTGGAGAACCCGGTAGAAACGGCGGTCGCGACCGGGCGTGGCATCGCTTGGGGGGCCGGCAAGGTCGGCGAGGTGCTCACCAACCCCGACAACATATACGACGGGATCAAGCTTCTGTCCGGCGCTTCAGACCTCGGCAAGTCGATGGAAGAGGGCAAATCGCTCCCAGTGCGCCTCGGTCATATGGGTCTGGCTATCCTCGGCGCGACCGGCGCGTTCGGCGCCACGAAGGCGGTGGCTCGGGGTGCGCGGCGCGGTGCCACGAAGCTGATCGGCAGGGTGCGGAAGGCGGCTGCTCAAAAACTCGGTATCGGTAGCGCCGATGACTTGGCGCGGGTCGAGGGACGGCGACGTTTGGAGGCGGTTCGCCGCCGAGCCGCCGAGCTTCGTCGCCGCGAGGCGCTGAGGAAAGGGGGCGGCGCTAAAACCGAGACGATCGACCAGATGAAGAAGCGCCTCGCCAACCAGAAGCGCGGGCCGGTTAAATCGGCCAAGCGCGCACGCCGGCGCCAGAGCTACGCCGACCATCTGAAGAGGCGGACCAAGACCAAGCACTCGACGATCCGGCCGGGTGACCCGAGCGATCTGCGGCCGGCGAGGGGTGTGAAGCCGGACACCAGCGGCTATGCGCGGGTCAGCGAACGCAACATCCAGATGGTCGCCGACAAGTACGGGGTGACGGTTTATACACGACCGACCAACACGCCGGCCAAGGCCTTGCTCAAAAAGAAGCTCGCCCTGCCAAAACCCGAGCTACTCAAGAACAAGACGATGAGCGAGCTCGACGTGCTCTTGATCCCGGGTGCGGGTCCCGAGGATGTCGGCAAGGTCGCGCACTTCAAGCCGGTCTTGCCACCCCAAGGGAGCATGACCGATGAGGCCTATGCCGCCCTCAAGGCTCGGGCCGACAAACGCGCACAGGAGTTCCTGGACCAGTCCAAGTGGCTCGCCAAGCACCGGGACAAGGTCCGCATCGACGGCCACCTGATCAGAGACGTGAAGACGGGGAAGCCCTTCACGGGCGATGTGGACGGGTTCGCCATCCGCGGTATGCACGGAGAGACCCTGCCGAAAGCCCTGGTGGACAAGATCCAACGCGAGCTGGTTCAGGGACCCGGCCACGTCATGCACGGATTCCATACCGAGTGGAACTACAGCGGCTTGTCGCGGGACGTGCCCGGTCCTTCCCGGATCGCGCGCCTCCGGCAGTGGCTGTTCGGTGAGACTCCGAAGGCCGGCGCTCAGTCGAAGTTCGAGATGAGCAGGGCCATCGACCGCGTCATTCGTGGGAGCCACGCTCCCGGACCCAAAGGCGAGGCTCTGCCGACGTTCAGGGCCGCCGAGGGGCTGGGAGCCCCCAATCCCACCGCGAGCTTTTGGCACGGGGGGGTCGACAACCCCCTGATCAGTCCGTAGTCGGAGATCCGCATGCATTCACCTCCACACGATCCAACCGATGTCGCGTCCCGGCGGGACGACACCGTTCGGGAGCTCCTAGAAGCGGTGGAGGCTATGGATCGGATCTCGGCGGAGTGCAACGCGGCGGCGGACGACGAGGCATCCGTGATGTTGGAGCATTTGGACGAGGCACATCGGCGGGCGATGGATCTGTACGCGGCCTACCAGGACGAGCTACCGCGCCCCGCGGTCTCCCGCTGTCCGTTCAGCGGCCGGGTGGTCCACCTGCCGATCGATACTTTCGGCCTCGATGGCCCGTGGTGGGATCACGAGCGACCCGCACGGCCGATCGAAGAGCAGGTCGAGACCGTGTTCGCGGTCACGGGCGCCGTACACATCGATGGCGAACCACCAGTCACCCCGTTTCTGTGCAAGCCCGGGCCCGGCGCGCCATACGTCGCGCCGCGGCTGTTCGCGAGTCCCGCGGTCAAGGCAGTCGTATCGAGTTTGCTCGCAGGCCCGTACATGGCCTACCCGGTGATCTACTTCGCCGAGGACACTCCGTGGGACTTGGCGCGGATCAACACGTGGGGCCTCGACCACTATTCCGCCGAGCTTCCGCATGGCGAGGGGTACAGCGTCAGCATCCCCGACGACCCTCGCGACTTCGACTTCGATCTCGAGTTCTATATCCGTTCGGGACGGCTGCTCTGGATCGCGCCCGGAGACGGAACGCTCACGCTACGAGCCACCATCGAGGGTTGTCCGTACATCGGCCTTCCCGGGATACAGCATCCGGTCGGACTCCGAGATGGAGTCATGTGGGATAGCCTGGTCACCCTCCCTGACGAAGCGTCGACGCCATGAACGAACCGCAGGACCGTCACGAGGACATCTTCGTCTTCCAGGTGGCCCGCCAAGATCTGGCACCGCTCCTCGAAGATCTGCTGCGCCTCGAGGTCGAGGAGCGATCGCCGCTGGCGAGCGCGATGCGCTTGATGGATCAGGACGGCCGCGCCGGACTCAGCGCTCCCCTACGAGGATTGGCCGACGAGCCGCTGGTCCGGCAGGCTGTTGCGATTCTCGCGGCGCCCCGGCTGGTCATAGACCAGCGAGCGGCCGGCTCTGCCCTTCCCTTCACGTTTCTCACGGCCTGCCATGCCCCGCAGGTAGACCCCGAAGCGTTTGCCCTGATCGCGCCAACCGAGGATGGGGCGGTACTGGTTCAGCTGTTCGACTCGCCGTGGCTCTTTCTTGCCTGGTGGCTGGATCTCCATGCGTCTGCCGTCGAGGAGCCCACCGCGAACTACATCCCGCCACCCGTCAGTTACGAATCGCTGGTCTATCTCTTCCACACGATCGATCTGTTCCGACGTAAGGCGTCCGAGAGCCAGCTCTCGTACACCCCGTCTGACCTGTCACTTCCGCCGGATGGTTTCACCATCACGCTGAAGAGGGCGGTGCAGAGTCGGGATCTGCGCTGGCTATTGCCGGCGTTCCTCGCGCTGATGCCTCGGCCGGAGGAGATCGACTTCGACGACGGTCCGGAGCCCTTCGAGGCATTGGCGCGGCTCGGTTTCTTGATCCGCTCCGAGGATGGCCTCTTGGGATTCGGAGAGGCGGGCCGAGCCATGGGGTTCGAGTTCGATCGAACCTGGTTTCAGGCGACAGGCTTCGAGACCGCCGTCCAGGCAGACGGTAGGTGGAAGACGGTCACGCGGGCCTTTCTTGCGCCCACGGCGTTGGCCAACCATCTCGTTCTCGAGGAACCGGCGACCGCGGGCGAGGGAGCGCGGACGCTCAACCACCAGGCTATGACGCTGGGCATCCTGGAAACCCGGTTGGCGGGGTTACTCAACGAGGCGGTGCTCCTGGCCGGCGGCGCGCCCTCGAGCCTCCTGCCACACGAGACTCCGGATGTCGCGACGATAGACGAGCAACGGGTGGAGGGCTCCGTGTACTGCCGCCGGTGCGGCCGCGAGTTGCGGGCCGGCGAGAGCTTCTGTCCGAGCTGCGGCGGTGGGCAGACGGTCTTCTGTCATGCGTGCGGTGAAGAGCTCCGTGAGGGCGCGAGCTTCTGCGCCAGCTGTGGCGCGGCCCCGCGATCGACAGCGACGTGAGATCGGTCGAATACGCAGTGCTTACTGGACGGCGCCACCGCAGGCCATGCAAAAGGCATCCCCAGCCACCACCGGCTTGTGGCAATGGGGACACTGGGATGGGGCCGCGGCCGGCCTAGGCTTTGGCGCCGCCACGACGGCGGGCTCGGCCGCCTCGTGAGCGAGAAGCAGCGTCAGCCGACCGGCCTCCCACTCGATGTCCGGACCGGCGCTCAGGTTGCACATCTCTGCGCACGTGGGGCACAGCGTCAGCCAAACGACCTCGGATTCGACGGTGACTCGATCTCCGTCCTTGGTCTCTCGGCTCGTTTGGATCGACCAGTACGGCTCGCCGGGGGAGAGAGCGTTCTCGCAGTACCAACAGGTCGGCTCCATGCAGGTCTCCTTGGAACGGCGAAGGTGGCATATCGGAACAAAGAGACGGTCGGTCGGCGAATTGCGCCAGATGTCTAGCGGCGCTTGAGGCCCCGGCACGGGCGCTGATCAGCTTCAGCATCACCACATGTGAACGAGAGCCGCTCCTCGGCGACCTCGAGCTTAGATGCATGAAAGCCCACGTTTGTCCGCGGGCTTTCGGCCAATCGGGGCGGCGCGATTCGCGGAGCTTGCGACGAGCGAGAACCGCGTAAGCGGCCGCAGCTCTCACTCGCGACCTCCTGCCGTCGAGCCGCAGGCGAGACACTGAGCAGGCGCAGCCTGCGAAGCCACTCCATTCAAGCGGCGCAGCACGCGTACACTTCGATACACTTCCGTACACACCGATTTCGGCGTTTTGACCTCGGTACAGTTCCGTACAGACCTGCACACTCTGTGACAGCTAGCGTGACAGTTGGTTTCAGAGCCGCTTCTCGGGGCGGATCCTAGAGCGCCGCCTCGATCAGGGTGATTGCCGCGATCAGACCGAAGAGGATGCCGAGGCCACGCTCTAAAGTGCGTTGCGGGATTCGGCTCGCGATGCGGGCTCCGATCTGCGCTCCCAGGATCACGCCCGGGATGGTGAAGACGACGATCGAGAGCACCGTGTCGAGCACCTCGCCGCCCGTCCGAACGAAGCGGAACAGGTGGCCGCCGGCCGCGCTCACGGCTGTGATCGCGACCACGAAGACGCTGGTGGCGACCGCTACCGGGCTCGGAACCTTGCAGCGCTGGAGCAGGAAGTAACCGTTAAGCTCTCCCAGACCCGTCGAGATAAGTCCCTCGAAGAGTCCTCCCACCGCGGCGAAAAACCCCCCGACCCCGTTTTCGTGCACTGTGTAGCAGAAGCGCCGACCGCCGCGGTCGACTAGGCAGGTGGTCCATCGCTGACCCGCCGCTTCCTCGATCGCCTTGTCAAGCCGCTCCACGTCCCCGCGATCCGGGGCGCGCAAGAAGGAGAACCCAACGGCGAGCAGGCCCATCCCCAGGATCGTCTTGAGCAGGTCGGGCTCGGCCCGGGGGGCCAACCAGGCACCGAGGATCGCAAGCGGGACGGCTCCCAACAGGAGGCTGCGAGCGAGCCGGAAGTCGATGAGTCGCCTCCGCAGGTAGGCCGTCACCCCGCTCGCGAACCCGAAGACTTCCGTGATGAGCCCGGTTCCGATGGCCACCTCGGGCGCAAGCCCGAGCGCTAGGAGGAAGAAGGGGGAGAAGAAGGTCGCTCCCCCGATCCCCGAGGCCATCGCGATCGTAGCGACGAGCACCGCGACCGGGAATACGAACCAGTACTCGAAGGACATCGTCGAGCCCTACACCGGCACGGCGACGGCGGCTTCGATGGCCGCAATCGCCTCGTCGGTGGTCCAGACGGCGCTCGACAGGAAGCGGAAGTTGACGATGGCTGCTTCATAGCCGTTCCCCTCCGGAATGACCGCTGCCGCCGTCGCGTCGCTCACCGTGGCGACTTCAAAGCCCATCTCGAGCAGATGACGCAGATGGGCCTCGACGCACAGGTTCGCAGACATGCCGGCGAGGATGATCTTGTCGATCCCCCGCTTGCGGAGCTGGAGGGGCACGTCGTTGTTCTGCGGCCCGTACACTTTGTGCGGGTTACACACGACGGTCCTCCCGTCCTCGATGTACGGCTTGTACCGCTCGAGCCAATCGGCGCCCGATCCCTCGAACCCCTCGACGTTCAAGGGCCCGGTTCGATCAAACATCCCCATGGCGTGCATGGCGGTCTCAAGGGCCCCCTCGAACTTCCAGCCGTGGTCGTGCGGGAAGTAGTAGTGCGGCGAGATGAACACC
Organism: Gemmatimonadota bacterium; assembly: GCA_039588215.1. GTDB lineage: Bacteria > Gemmatimonadota > Gemmatimonadetes > Palauibacterales > Palauibacteraceae > JBDHAC01. The sequence continues at coordinate 18,223 of JBDHAD010000038.1, read as the reverse complement.
TCGAGGCCCGCTTCCTTAGCGGCCTGGAACAGCCGTTCGATGTTCTCGACCGTGCCGACTTCCGTGACGTTCTCTCCCACCATGCCCCAGGTCACGCCTTCGGGGCTCAGAAAGTCGTTCTGCGGGTCGGTGACCAGAAGCGCCGTGCGCTGGGGGTCGATCTCGAAGCCGGGGTTGGGGAGTGCCATGATGTCCTCCTATCGGTTGCCAGTGTTCGTGCCGGTTTCCTCGCCGGCATCTTTTCCGATCGATCCCGGCCGCTTCTCCACAGTCGCGACCAGGTGGGTCAGGTAGGGCCGGCGCTCGCGCCCAAAGGCGAGCTGCTCGGCCAGCCAACGGGTGCCGTCGAACCACTCGTCGGTCCAACCGACTCGATCCCCGCTGTAGGCGAACTCGTCCTCCCAAAGGACAACGCCGTCGTCGAGCTCGACGCACTCGATCACGTCGACCAGGCCCGAATCCCGGAAGTGGTCCGCCCACCAGGGCGGGGAGTGGTACTTGGCGTACTCGGCGTTCCAGCCGTCCGTGTTCCGGTAAACCTCTGGAAGGCCGTTGGCCGGTTCCTCGTTGAAGCAGGTCGTGCCGATGACGAGGCGCCCGCCGGGACGGAGGTGCCGGAGGATGCGCGTGAGTCCGCGCTGGGTGGTGCCGAAAGCGTAGAACGCCTGCATACAGAAGACTGCGTCGAAGTACTCATCCGCAAACGGAAGCGGGCTCCGTGCGTCGAGTTGGAGCGGCATGACGACGTCGCCCACGCCGCGCCGGTCGAACTTCGCGGCGAGCTCGGCCGGCGAGACCCACAGATCGGCCGCGGCGACGCGCGCCCCGAACATGCGGGCCAGAAAGACCGACGAGTCGCCGCGACCGCAGCCGAGATCCAGCACACGATCGCCCATCGTGAGCTCCAAGCCTCGACACATGCGCGCCGCCAGGTAGAGACCGCCTGGCGCCATGTTGTCGCCGCTCCCGTAGATCTCATCCCGCGAGTAGGCCGCCAGCTCCGGATAATCTCGTCGCTTCACTCTACGGAGTCGGCTCCTGAACTCGGGTGCCGTGAGCATGGGAATCCTCTCTCGGCTAGACCGCGACCGTTTCGGCCTCGCCCGGGTCGAGCACGTGCAGGCGGTCGCCCAGATCTGCTGCCTCGAAGGCCTCCTCGATCCCGCTCCGCCCCTGCGTGTAGTGCTCCCAGCCCTCGAAGTGGGCCGGAAAGACGACCTCGAGATCGAGCGCGGACGCCACCTTGGCGCCCTGCTCCCCATCCAGCGTGAGGATGCTGTCGCCGACGGCGGGCACGTTCGCGGCGCCCATGTTCAGGACACCTGTGCCGACCTCGAACCGCTCGGCGATCTCCTCGATCCCCTCGTTCCACACCGTGTCGCCCGAGAGGTAGAGAGCACCCTTCTCCTGCCCCTCCCACTCGAGGATAAAGCCCATCGTCTCACCCACGGCGTCACGGAGGGCGGCCGGCCCGTGGATCGCCGGCGTGCCGGTGATGCGGATCGTCTCGCCGGCCTCGTTCGTCAGGTCGACGGACTCCCAGGTCGCGAGCCCCTGCGCGTTGCCGCCAAGGACTTCGGCGCTCTGTGGGGTCGTGAGCACGCACCCGGCCTTGGGCAGGAAGGCCCGGCCCGTGTCGTCGAGGTTGTCGTAGTGCTGCTGGTGGCTCAGCAGCACCGCATCGATCTCGCCGATGCGTTCGATCGGCAGCGGGGGCGACATGTTCTTCCTCAGATCGTGGCCGGGGCCTTCGCTCTTTTCCGTGCCCTCGGGGTCGAAGCCCGGATCGGTGAGGAATCGAAACTCGCCGATCTCGATGAGGTACGTGGCACCGCCCAGGTACGTGAGTCTGGTGTTCGCTTCCATGGATCTTCTCCTTGCGTCAGAGAGTGGGTGCGGGAACCGAGGCGTGGTCAATCGGTCGCTTTTGCGAGTGTGACGCGTCGGTTCAGGAAGTCGCGGATCAGGCCCGCGATCGTCGGTCCGTCTTCTTCGAGCGCGAAGTGGCCCGTATCGAGAAGGTGGAAGTCCACCTCGGTCAAGTCGCGCCGGTAGGGATAAGCGCCTTCGGCGGGGAAGATGGGGTCGTTCTTCCCCCACACGATCAGGGTGGGTGGCTGGTTCGCGCGCAGGTACTCCTGCCACTCGGGGTAGAGCGGAGGATTGGCTCCGTAGCTCAGGAACAGATCGAGCTGGATCTCCTGGTTGCCCGGCCGGTCTAGCAGGCTCTGGACGTGGTGCCAGTTGTCCGGGCTGATCGTCTCCACGTCGCGGACGCCGTGCGTGAACTGCCACTTGGTCGCGTCGAGTGTGAGCAGCCCCCGCAGCGCGTCGCGGTTCTCGGCGCTCGGGTCGGCCCAGTACGCCTTGATCGGATCCCAGAACTCCCTGAGACCCTCGTCGTACGCATTTCCGTTCTGGACGATGAGCGCGTCGACTCGATCAGGATTCCCGGCCGCGAGCCGGAATCCGATCGGGGCCCCGTAGTCCATCAGATAGATCGAGTAGCGCTCGATCTCGAGTTGCTTGGTGAAGGCCTCGACGATCTCCGTCAGCCGCGCGAACGAGTAGTCGAACTCATCGCGGGACGGCATCGAGCTGAACCCGAACCCGGGATAGTCGGGCGCGACCACGTGGTACTCGCCCGCCAGCGCGGGCATGAGGTTGCGGAACATGTGCGAGGAGGTCGGGAAGCCATGGAGTAACAAGACTGTCGGATTCTCGCGCGAACCGGCCTCGCGGTAGAAGATCTCCAGGCCGTCGATCTGAACCGTGCGGTAGAGGACCTGTGCGGTTGTCCCGGCGGTAGGGAGTCCGTCCGCAGGGCGCGCGTCAGCCGCCCCCGCGACCGGATTCGCGGTGGCGCCGGGAACTTCGGGTCGGCAGCCGCAGAGAGCCGCGGCGAGAAGCAGGGCCAACGTCGTCGAGCGCTTCATGGATTTCCTCCCACTGGAATTCGGGTCAATGCTGGCCGCGCCGGGTCGCGCGGCTCGACCTCCACTAAGGCAGGGGGTGTGCCAAATCACCCCGATCGCGTACCGCGTTGTCTGTCAATGCATTGTGAGGATCGACCGAATGGCGACGCGGCAACGATATTTCGTGTTACCACGATGTGTCGTCGTCAAACCACGAAATGTCGCTGCGACGCGCGTTGCCGGACCCGGGAGCGGCCCGTATCGTCCGTGTATGTCTTCCTCCGACCCCCTCGTCGCCGAACCCAGGCTCCTGCAGCTGCGCGATCTGATGCTGGAGATGCCGCAGCGGCGCACGACCGAAGAACTCCTCCGACTCGTCGTGAACCGGCTGGCCGCGCTCCCCGAGATCGGGCTCGCGCGCATCTGGCTGCTCCGGCCCGGCGACATCTGTCCGGAATGCACCATGCGCTCCGAATGTCCCGACCAGACGCAGTGTCTTCATCTCCTAGCGAGCGGGGGGGAATCGAAGGTGGACCCCGAAGCCGATTGGAGCCGGATAGATGGGATGTTCCGCCGTTTCCCGTGCGGCGTCCGAAAGGTCGGGAGAATTGCCGATTTGGGCGCCGCGATCATCGTCGAAGACATCCGGCAGGACGGTACCTGGATCGCACGGCCCAAGTGGGCGGCCCAAGAGGGGATCCGGGGTTTTGCAGGGCAGCCTCTGAAGTTCCACGGCCAGACCCTCGGGGTGCTGGGTGTCTTCGCACGAAGAGTCCTCAACGAGGAGTGGGTGAGCTGGTTGCGAGTGATCACCGATCACGTCGCCGGGGCCATCGTGAACGCCCAGGCATTCGAGGAGATCCAGCACCTCAGAGATCAGCTCGAACTCGAGAACGCCTACCTGAAAGAGGAGGTCGTCGAAGCGCATGCATTCGGTGAGATCGTGGGCATCAGCCCGGCCCTCGAGAAGATCGAGCGTCAGATCGGTCTGGTGTCGCCGACAGATGCCTCGGTCCTGATCCAGGGCGAGTCCGGGACCGGGAAGGAGCTCGTCGCACGCGAGATCCACCGGCGCAGCGCGCGCGCCGACAAGCCATTGATCAAGGTGAACTGCGCCTCGATCCCCCGTGAGCTGTACGAGAGCGAGTTCTTCGGACATGTGAAGGGGGCTTTCACGGGAGCCGTGAGGGAACGGGCCGGCCGGTTCGAGGCCGCGGACGGCGGGACCCTACTGCTCGACGAGGTCGGCGAGATCCCGCTCGACCTTCAGGCCAAGCTTCTTCGCGTGCTGCAGGAAGGCGAGTACGAGCGCATCGGCACCGAGCGAACGCGTACCGTGGACGTGCGGGTGCTGGCAGCGAGCAACCGCGACCTTCTCGACGAGGTAGAGGCGAGCCGCTTCCGGTCCGATCTGTACTATCGGTTGAACGTGTTTCCGATCGAGGTCCCGCCCCTACGCAAACGGAAAGAGGACATTGGCGTCCTAGCAGCCCACTTCCTCCGCGAAGCGGCTGCCCGCTTCGGAGTCGAGGAGCGCCCGCTCACGGCGGCCAACGTCCGTGCCTTGGAGGCGTACCACTGGCCGGGGAACGTACGCGAGCTCAGGAACGTCATCGAACGAGCCGTGATCACGGCTGGCGAGGGTCGCCTACGGCTCGAGCCCCTGTTGCCGCTGGCCCCGGGGGACGCCAGGCAGCCTCGAGCGCACAGCGATGATGTGGACGTGATGTCAGAAGACGAGATGGCGCGCTTCCGACGCGCGAACATCAGAAGAGCACTCGAAAGCACAGGCTGGAAGGTGTACGGCGAGGACGGCGCGGCGGAGCTCCTCGGCATCAAGCCCACCACCCTGGCCTCGCGCATGAAGAAGATGGGCATCGAGCGGCGGGAGCGCTGATCGAGGGCGTGCCCCGTGCTACACTTCGATTTCGACGTTTTGACTTCGATAAGCTTCGATACAAACTCCTCACTCTGTGACAGCTAGCGCGACAGTTCGTCGAGCAACCCACTGGCTTCTCGAAGATCCGGCGTATCGAACCCCTCGGTGAACCACTCGTAGACTTTCACCAACTCCTGGTGGGCTTCTTCAGTTCGACCGTGGTCCCCCAGCAATCGTGCGAGACTGGTCACAGCGCGAAGCTCGTAGGACTTCGTTTTTTGCGCGCGGGCCACAGCGATCGCGCGTCGGAAGGCGGCCTCAGCTTCGGTCAAGTCCGGGCTTTCCAGAGCCAGCAGCAGCTCCCCGCGAATGCGGTGCTGCTCGGGCTCGTGAATCCGCTCTTCTGTGCCGTCGATCGTGGTCAGTCCGTCCTCGACGAGCTCGAGCCCTATGTCGGCACGGCCATCGCGACGGTACACGTCGGCCAACAGCGCTGCATAGAAAGGCTGCCACGCGGGCCACTGCTGAACCTCGAGCTCCGTCAAGCTCTCTTCCATGAGGGCGGCCCCACCCTGCAAGTCGTCTTCCTGAGAGAGGCACCAACCCCGGTACAACGTTGCCAGGGTTGCTACCTGAGAAAGACCGTACTCCGTGGCGACCCTGTGTAGCGCTTCGCTTAGACGGGACAGGGCTTCGGCGTCGCGAAGGTACACGCGGAGGATCGCTTCACAGAGGAGGGCGAAGTACAGGGACACCGGATCCCCGTTCTCCCGGGCCAAGCGAACAGCCCCCTCGATCCGCTCCGTTGCCCGGTCTGGATAGCCCACGATCCACATCACCAAACCCCTCTCGACATCGGATGCGAGGTCCGGATCGTTCGCCATCCAGTCCGACAGGAGGGCCCGGTGCGAGACAGGATCATAAAGCGCGCGGAACTGATCGAAATGGGAGAGCGCCTCGGTTTGGCGTCCCCGATTGGACGCGTTCACCCCCAGCCAATGGTGCGACAACGCCAGGAGGCCCGCGTCACCCTCCTCCTCCGCCAAAGCGAGACACTCGCGCAATGTTTCGTGCCCAGCGTGATGCCGGGCCTGTAAATGACGGATTCCATAAAGCCCCACGAGGATCCAGAACCGCTGCACTCGGTCATCCAACTTCTCGGCGAGCTCGCTTGCCCGCTCGAGCGCGCTCGCCACTTCGGGCACGCCGTGCCCTTCGAGGCCATGGTAAACCGACCCGAGAGCCTTCTGCTCCCGGAGCTCGATGCGGTCGCGGTCGGGTGACTCGGGCAGGGTGCGGAGCAGCTCGATCGCCTGGCGGAAATGGGTGACGGCCTCCGGGTAAGCTGAGGCACGTTTCGCCTGCTCGCCGGCTTCGTGAAGATAGGCGATGGCCTTGTCGGTCAGGCGTGCTTCCCTGAAATGGCGGGCCAGCGCCAGCGCGACTTCGGGCGTACGATCGCCGTACACGCGTTCTAGCGCCTTCCCCATCTGCGCGTGGAGATGGGCACGCTGCACCGGATCCAGCCGGTCGTACAGATACCGCTGAAACAGGCTGTGACGGAACCTGTACTGAGAGAGGATGTCAGCGCCCACCTGCAGCAGTCCGTTGGCCCGCACGAGGTGGTGGCGTCTTTCCAACTCGTCCGCAACGAGGGGGAGAAGCTCTTTGACGGACGAGTCTTGCAGCTCGGCCACCGTTTCGAGGGCGAACACCTCCCCTTCTACACTGGCCAAGGTCAGGATCTGCTCCAGCCTTCGCGGGAGGCGGTGGATGCGCTCACCGACCACGGCTTCGACACGAGCGGGCAAGGCCCGCCAATCCACTTCGGTGCCGAGCGTCCAGCGGCCCTCCTCATCGAGCACGAGCATTCCCTGCCCCTGCATGCCGTGGAGCAGCTCGACCGTGAAGAGCGCGTGACCCCGCGTGTGACGAAACAGGGTTTCCCTGAACGCTCCGTCGAGGTTGTTGGGCAAGGCGTCCACGATGGCGTCGACGAATGCGCTATCCTCTTCCTCGGCCAGCGGCACTTCGATTTCGCCATACGTTCTCACGAGCTCGTTGATCACAGGTGCGAGCGGGTGCCTCTTGTCTTCCCTACCGAGTTTCACTTCTGAAGGCCGGTACAGTCCCAGGAGCAGGATCCTGCTTCCGTGCAACTCGCGTCCCAGTTGGAATAGCAGATCGATCGAACCCGTGTCCGCCCACTGCAAATCATCGAGTACGATGAGGAGAGGCCGTCTGCTTGCCACCGCCCCCAGTACACGTACGTATTGGCTGAAGAGAGCGGCCTGGTTGGGCGGGGAATCGGACGACGCTCCGCGTGATTCGACGATCTCGTCGAGGCCGTCCTGGTCGGAGCGCTCTACTCCGTACACCGAGGCGCGATCGCGGAGTGCACCCACGGAGATGAAGGGCCCAAACAGGTCGGAGCCTTCCTTCAGGAGCGCCCCCGCGGTCGTTGGAAGGGTGTTCCACAGTCGTCGTGCATGGTCGGGAGATATGGAGCCTACCGCCCAGCGGGCCTCCACGTCTCCGGTCAGCATGCCGAGAATCTCCCGGAAGAGAAGGTACGGATCACCTGTGCCCGTGTAGGCGTTGCCGTTGCCGGTTGCGACCACCAGGTCGGCCCTCGCTTCCATCGCCCGTTGGCAGAACTCCTCGGCCAAGGCAGTCTTACCGGTGCCGGACTCCCCCGCGATGAAGCCCACTCGACCACGTCCCGCCAGCGCATCCTCCATGAAGCGCCCCAACGTTTCGAGCTCCTCCTCGCGCGAAACGAATGGGATCGGCATGGGCTCGGCGGGAGGTCGGGCTCTGCGAACGTCGAAAGGCAGCTCGCGCGCAGTCAACTCTGGTTCGAGTCGTGTCTCAGGCTCCAGCGACTCCGGGGCCGTTCTCAGTCTGTCCGCGAGGGCTATGACCTCGGCCGGTGGCTCGACGCCTAGTTCTTCTCGCAGGGTGCGTTCGTGATCGCGGGCAAGCTGGATGGCGTTCGCCCGGTCCCCGGCGCCGGCCAGCGCATGCATCAGACGGAGTGCGACGCGAGAGTTGATCGGGTCACTCTCCAGCAGTCGGCGCCACCACTCCACCGCCCCCTTGAGGTTGCCCCCAGCCTCGGCGCGCTCTGCAAGCGTTTCGAGCGCCTTCTCGAACTCCAATTCGAGCCGTGAGCGCTCCGTGTCGACCCAGCGTTCGAATTCGCGAGGCGCTCCGGGAAGATGGAAACCGTCCAAGAACGGTCCTCGGTAACATCCGACCGCGCCTTCAAGATCATCGTGGGATAACGCCGCAGTGAACTCCAGGACATCCACCTGGATGACGGCGGGATTCAGGCGGAGCGTCTCACCGTCGCTCCTGATCACGTCCTCGCGCAGCGCCTTCCGTACACGGTACACGGCGTCGGCGAGAAGATGACGCGCAGCTGGGTCTGGCCGTTCGGGCCACAGCAGACCTACGAGCTTGTCACGGCTGAGACCGCCACTGCCGCCAGAACCCAATAGCGCGAGGAGCGCCAATCGGCGGCGGGGCACCACGCGGCTAGCGAGCGGCCCCGAGGAACCTTCGAGCGCGAGCGTGCCCAAAAGCCTGAGGACATACATAGCGGACACCTGGAAGAGACCCGCGAGCGTCCGATCCGGAGACGATCAGCAGTCGATGGCCTGCTGACAGTGTAGGTCGGGCGCAGGTGTTTCTACCAGACCATCAAGAATCTGGTGGGGACCATGCAAAGGCAGACCGCGACGTGCTGTAGCCGATGGCACGCCACGACTCTGCGTCTGCCACTGACCCGTGGTTGTCGCGGCAGGCGCAGTTACCTCTCATCGGCACGGAGGGGTACTTCAATGCGTAGGTTCGCCCTACTTCCGCTGTTTCTGTTCGCACTCGCCTGCAGCGACGACACACCGATGCAGCCCGAGGACGGCGCTGGGCTGACCGTCCTCGCCAATACCGCTGGCAACCCGCACAACCCGTTCGTCGGGTCGTGGTGGGGCCTCGATCGGTACGACGACAACAGCCTCCATCACGTGAAGATCAGCCACCCGAACGCAGCGGGATTCATGCAGGTTCATCTGCGGGATGATGCCATGTCGGTTTGTGGCGGGGCGCCGGGCATTCTGCACACCACCGGCAGAATAGTGGCAGAGAACGCGCTCCAATTCACGGAAGTCCAGACAATCTGCAAGGGTAATAACCCCCTGCCGCCGTTTACCCTCTTCCCGCTCGGCTATCAATACGTGCCCGCGGACGATCAGCTGCTGTACTGCGTCGTGCTGGATGATGGGACGTTCCCGCTCTGCGGCATTTACCTGACGCGAGCGAAGGCGGATCAGTACTGAGCCTCTAGGGCACCGCAGTACGTAATGAGCGCGCCCCGTGGTGGAGGAGCGACTTCAGGGTCGCCGCCCGTGTCGCATCCGAGGTGACTGTGGTTCCGATGAGGCCTGGAGGAGAGCGGAGGCAGGCCAGATGCACGAAAGCCCGCATGGTTGCGGGCTTTCTGCTAATCGGGGCGGCGAGATTCGCGGAGCTTGCGACGAGCGAGGACCGCGTAAGCGGCCGCAGCTCTCACTCGCGACCTCCTGAACCACATTCAGTACCTCAAACATACTCCGCGACCTTCCGTGGGACGGCATGGAACGTCCACATCCCCGACTATGCCAAGTATTACTTGATCATCTGTGTTGCACCCGCTATCGTCCGGTAGCAGAGTGTTGCACCCAATGGCGGTACAATCTGTGCCCAATTTGTGCCCAACGGAAACCGTCTGACTCCGGCAAAGGGGTTCTGGACAGTGAGGATGCGATTGACTGACCGGGCCGTCCGCGGACTAACGACGGACCAAGACCTATTGGAGGTGTGGGATGAGATCGTTCCCGGCTTGGGCCTGCGCGTGTCCGGACGCACAGACAAGAAGACGTGGTTCATCCGGTACCGCACTCGTGGTCGACAGCGGCGGCAGTCGCTCGGTCCCTATCCCGCGAAATCACTCTTCCACGCCCGCGCTGAAGCGAAGCTCAAGCTCGGTCAGGCCGCCCTTGGGCGGGACCCCGCCAGACCTGATCCTGGGGTGGTCACCGTCCGCGAGATCGCTAAGGACTGGCTGGAGCGACACGCCCGCCCAAACCTGCGCGAGTACACCGTTCGCGAATATGAGCGTCAGCTCAAAGCCGAGGTGTACCCGGCGCTCGGGAATCGACGGGCCGCGGATGTCACCCGCCGCGACGTTCATGACCTCTTAGACCGTATCGTCGGGAGGGACGCACTCGTCCTCGCGAATCGAGTTCGGTCGCTCCTCGGGGCCGTGCTGGATCATGGAGTGGACCGCTTCGACTTGCCACACAACGTGGTCCGGTCCGTAAAGAAGCCCGCGAAAGAGAAGCCACGGAAGCGGGTTCTGTCTCCAGCCGAGGTCAAGGCCGTGTGGAACGCGCTGTCCTGCCTGACCCCACAGTCGGCTGCCGCCGTGCGGCTCCTATTCCTGACGGCCCAGCGAAAGCGCGAGGTCCTCCGGATGAGTGAGAGCCACGTAGACGGCGACGTGTGGACGATCCCGCCTGAGCACCATAAGGCGGGCCGGCGACACACGGTCCCGCTCACGGATCCCGCGGTTGCTGTTCTCGACTCGCTTGCGGCCCGTGGAGGCTGGTATTTCCCGTCGCCACGGGCCGAGGGCCCGCGCCGTGACCTGAAGACCGCGCTCAAGAAACTGAGACGTGAGACGGGACTCGAGGAACCGTGGACGCTTCACGACATTCGCCGCACCGTTAGTACGCAGATGGGCGAGCTGTGCGGCGTGCCGAACGCAATCATCGGACTGGTCTTGGGCCACAAGTCGCGGGACGTTACGGCGACCACCTACTCGCACGCTGCCCGCGAACGGGAGAAGCGCGAGGCGCTCGAAGCGTGGGGTGCGAAGGTGGAGGAGATCGTGAGGGCGAACTAGCCCGCCTTCGGCCTTCGGGCGTCGAAGTCCCTCTTCCGCAAACGCCCGGGAACGCCAGCTTTCTGACACGAGCTCCAGAAGTTCCGCCGCGATATCCCGCGGATCGAAGAACCGCGATCCTCCGTCGGTGGGAGATCTCACCACATCCCCCAGCAAGGCCATCACCACAGCCGGGCGGGCTCGGCTTCGTTAGCTTTCAGCGCTGGTGGTTGCGACAGGTCGGATCAGGAGCAGGCAATGATGGAAACGAACGGGATGCTGCCCAGGGCCAGAATCCCTTACGGCACCTGGGGAAGCAGCTATTTCCCGGCCTGGCAGACCTCGGCCCTGGCGGAGGTCAACATAGGCCAGTTCGCCGGCGAGTCGATGAACCGGATCCTGGGCCTCAGGAAGGTTCCCAAGAGCGAGCTCGAGTACCTGGTGATCGGGTCGACGATCCCCTGGCACTGGAAGTTCTGGAACGCGTCGGTGGTGGCGAGCTGCCTCGGGGCCCGAATCCCCGGCTATCACCTCGAGCAGGCGTGCGCCACCGGTCTTCAGGCGGTGCTGCACGGAGGCGCTGACGTGCAGACCGGCTCGGCCGACGTCGTGGGCGTTCTGACGTTCGACCGTACGAGCGACTCGCCCGTCGGGGTCTTTCCGGAGCGCCGGGCGCACGAGCGAACGCTGCCGATCAGCGACGTATGGGACAACTTCGGCTTCGATCCCGCCACCGGAAACGCAATGATCGCCGCCGCGGGCCTCGCGGCGCGCAAGTACAAGGCGGATAGGAGCGAGACCGACGACCTGGCCTTCCATCGCCACCAGCAATACTTCGAGGCGAAGGAGAGCGGCTTTCTCGATCGCGTGCTGGTTCCCCTCGACGTGTTGAACGTCCAGGGCCGCCCGCTGGGTCGCGTCGACGACGACCTGGGCGTGCGCGAGGTGTCTCCGGGCGCACTGCGCGCCATGCGAGAGCTCGACACGTGCGTCACGTCGGGGACGCAGACTCACGCCTCCGACGGCATGGCCTGTTTGCTGGTGACGACCGAGGAGAAGGCGCGCGAGCTCAGCCCGCAGCCGGAGATCGACATACGGTTCGTCGCCAAGGCCGAGGTGAGAACCCGGCCCAGCCTCATGCCGGAGGCACCTGCGCTCGCCGTGGGGAGGCTCCTCGAGAAGACCGGCTCGACCATGGACGACATGGCTGTGGTGAAGAACCACAATCCGTTCGCGGTCAACGACGTGATCTTCTCCCGAGTCCTGGACTACGACTGGCGCGAGATGAACAAGACCGGCAGCTCGCTGGTCTGGGGCCATCCCCAGGGTCCGACCCTCACCAGGATCCTGATCGAGGCCCTCGAGGAGGCGGTATCGCTGGGCGGTGGGAAGGTGCTGGTCTTCGGCTGCGCGGCGGGCGACGTCGGGATCGCCGCCGAGTTCAGGGTCATCTGAGCCCGGTCCGAATGTGAACCCGGCCGAGGATCGGAATCTGGGCCGGCGAACAGCTTTCGTACTTTGTGGAGAGACCGACGATCGCATAGGGAGATAGACGGACGATGAGCACCACGACAGCGACCTCGACAACGACCTCCATGCGGGAGCCGACCCTGCAGACGATCGGCCTCGGAAGCGTCAGCGACATCTTCCGGTTCGGTCGATTACCGGTCGACGCCGCCGACCTCGTGGACCGAGTCTTCGGCGGCCCGGACGAGCGCGGCTGCATGGTCATATCCGGTGCCAACGGGATCGTGGGTGCCGGCAAGGCGATGCAGCTCGGGTCCAAGCTGGTGGATTTCGACGTGCCGATCGTGGCGCTCGACTTTCCCTCGGCACCGGATGGGATCGGGCGGCAGTACGCGGGGTTGGTCGAGGCGTTCGGTCGCCAGGGCGCCGACCGGATTATGCGCAACATCGTTCGGCTGAACTACGACGGCGTCTACCTCCCGGCGGAGCTGAAGGACTTCCGTCCCCGGTTCCTCCTGGAAGCGATCCCCGAGATTCTGGACGTCAAAAAGGAACATTATAAAATCTTTCGCAACGCGTTTCCGGACATAGCGATACGTTCGGTCACTTCCGGTTTTCCGAGCTCCGAGCTGGGAGTCGGCGTGGCCCATCCGGCCTTCCCCCACGAGATCAACAAGATCTGGGAGATCGTCGAGCCCGAGCCCTCCGATATCACCCAGCTGTTCTGGGCTCTGGGACTGATCCCGGTTCCCGTGAGCGATCACTGGTCTTTTGTCCTGGATGTGTTGTTCTGCGGGTCGGTGCTCGCCGGACTCCGGTATCATCGGGCCAGCAACATGCCGTTCTGGAAGGTCGACAAGCTCACGCGGAAGATGCTCGGGCCGAACCCCTTCCGGGCCAGCGACGTCATCGGGGCGCCGGCGGCGAACTTCCTGATCTGGTCGTGTCTTCACCACCTCAGCGGGAAATACGGAGACCTGTTCCGACCGACTCCCGAGCTGGAGGAGCACAAGGAGACGGGGGCGGCCTGGTATCCGCCCAACCACTTCCGCCCTCTCGTCGACTGGAAGCTGGACGCTGCCGAGGCGGAGGAGTTCCGGACCTGGACCCTGGGGCCCCTGTTCCAGATGGCGAACCTGATGGTCCACGAGCAGAGGGCCCACCTCTCCCACATCAACGCCATCGGCGAGCTGTGCGCACAGTTCCGCCGCGGTATCCTCGCGGTGATTCGCGAGCTCGGACCCGAGTCGGCGATCGCCGTCGTCGAGGCCTATCACCAGATGCACCCGGAGGCGGCCAAGGTTGGCTGGTTCCCCGATGCCTTCGAGGGGATGGAGGGGACGGAGTGGCAGCAGCTCTACGTCAACGCCGAGCACGACGGACGGGTCGGCGTCGTGACCATCAGCAGGGAGAGCTACAATCGGGACGTGGATCGGGAGCTGAACCGAGCCCTGGACTGGCTCGGGATCGAAGGGATCAGGAGGGTCATCGTCACGGGCGATTTCCACCTATCGACCCAGATGGTCGGGGCCGACACGAGCGAGTTCTTCCCCGCGCTGGAGAGCGAGGAGGAGGGATTCGGGATCTCGAGCGAGTGGTCCCGCACGGCCCGGCGCCTTCACGAGGATTTCGAGGTCTCGGTCGGGTTCGTGAACGGCAAGCGCTGCCTGGGCGGCATGCTGGAACTGCTGCTCCACTGCCGATATCTGGTGGCCGTGGACGGAGCGACCCTCGGACTCCCCGAGGTGACCCTGCCCGTCGTGCCGGGCATGGAGGGCTGTCACTGGCCGATCCGAAAAGCCACTCCGGAGCACCGGCCCAAGGTTCTCCACCTCCTTCTCAGCGGGCGACCGGTCAGGGCGGGGGATGCCGTGGGCTGGCTGATCGACTATTCGGGACCCATGGAGGCTGCCGTAACGACGGCCTGGCAGCTGGCCTCGGGAGATGATCACGGGATTCCGGAGCGCTCCGTCGAGACCGGCGTCCTGGATGGCATGCCGACGGACGTCCGGGACCTGCCGCCTGTCGATTCCCAGGGCTCGGAGGTCGCCCGGCACGCGATCATGGCGTGCGTTCAGGACGCGTGTGGCTCCACGCTGGCCGATGCGCTGGCGCTGCAGGCGAGGCACGCGGCGGACTTCCTCGCCTCGCCCGCTTGCCGTCAGGGCCAGGTCGGCGCCGAGCACATGAGGGTCATGTCCGTCTGAACGAGCCAACTAGCAGCCGGCGTTGCCTGGAGAATCCCGTAGCCAAACTCGTTCGGATTCTCGTCACGACTCGGCGACGCTCCTTCGGTCCTATCAGCGGAGCGACCAGGCGACCCTCGCTCAGGTGGTCTTGGAGGCTCCGAAACTCACGGCCCGCGGCAATGGAGGGGACGAAGTTACCCCACTCTTTGCCCCACCCAATCGGGAGGAGCGAGTGCGCAGGGCCGGCAACGAGTGAGTTGCCAAGGAGTTAGGAAACGCGCCCGGGAGAATTCGAATCCCCAACCTCCTGATCCGTAGTCAGCCCGGACGATTTGTGCCCACATCGTGCCCAAATGAGCCTTTGTACTCGTGTAAATCTAATCGGGGCGGCGAGATGCGACCTCGCGACCTCCTGAATCCCATTCAGGCGGCGCGGCACAGTACACTTCGATACACTTCGAGAATCCGAACCGACGCTCACCGCGACAGGTGAGATGTGACGCCGCAGAGGCTTGTCTCGTGTTAAGAGTGTGCGGGGTGACGTGGCACGCCCAATTCGAGAGGCAAAGTGTGAGTCACGACAGCCGTCGGCGTCCCGTTTGGACGCTCGGTGTGGCCCTTCTCGTGGGCCTCGCGCTTGCCGAGGGCGCGGCGGCGCAGGGGTCCGGCTTCATGTTCAAGCGTCCGACCGTGACTCTCGGGGTACAGGTCGGGTACGCGCTCCCGAGCGCCGGAAGCGAGATCTTCGACTTCACGCGCGAGCAGTTGACCGTCGACAAGAGCGACTTCAACGCGTGGTCCTTCGGCGGCACGCTCGGGATCCGGGCGATCGAACATCTCGATGTCGCCCTGAATCTGGGGTACGAGAAGAGCGACACGCGATCCGAGTTCAGAGACTGGGTCGACGCCGACGATCTCCCCATCGAGCAGAACACCCGGTTCACTCGGATCCCGCTCACATTGGGCGTGAAGGCCTACCCATGGGAACGCGGTCGGCGCATCAGTCGCCTCGCTTGGATCCCCAAGCGCTGGGCCCCGTACTTCGGCGCTGGTGCCGGGGTGGTCTGGTATCGGTTCGAACAGATCGGCGACTTCGTCGACTTCGAGACCCTCGAGATCTTCGGCAGCGAGTTCGAGTCGCGGGGCAGCTCTCCCCTAGTCCACCTGTCCGCGGGGGTGGACGTCTCACTCGGGCCGCGTTGGCTCGTGACCGGCGAGGCACGTTATGCTTGGGCCAGCGCCGAGATGGATCGCGACTTCGTGGGCTTCGACAACATCGACCTGGCCGGTTTCAGGATGACGGCCGGGTTCTCGGTGCGGTTCTGATAGAGTAAGGATGTACACCATGGGAGAGCACGGAATGACGCGAATGGGTCGGATAGCCGGGGCGCTGACAACGCTTATCCTTCTCTCCGCAGTGGCGGGGCGCGGTACGGCGTTCGCCCAGGCGACGGATGGGCGCTGGCTCGCCTGGATGGGGTGCTGGCAGCCGGTGGCGGAGGCAGCAACCCGTGACGCCCCCGACGCACTGCTCTGCTTCCAACCGCTCTCCAGTGACGTCGGCGTGGAGATGGTCTCCGTCGAGGACGGCGAGATATCAACCCGGCAAACGGTTCGGGCAGATGGCCAGCGCCACGAGTCGAGTCTGGAGGAGTGCACGGGTTGGGACCGCGGCGACTTCTCGGCCCGACCGGCCCGGGTCTTCCTCGCCTCCGAGTACGTCTGTGACGGCGACGTAGTCCGCACTTCGACGGGCTTGCTGGCTATGGTGTCTTCCGAAGAGTGGGTCGAGGTGAAGGTCGTGACGGTCGGCGGCGGCGATCCGATGACCTGGGTCACACGGTATCGGTTGGCCACGCAGATTGACGCCGAGGCGGCCGGCTTCGGCGAGATCGCGGCCGATCGCAGCATGTCGGTGCGCTCGGCCCGCGTCGCTGCCGCGGCGCGTCCTTCGGTCGACGACGTGATCGAGGCATCCGAGTACGTCGACGAGCAGGGCGTCACAGCTTGGATCGCCGAGCGCGACGCCCCCCTGGAGATCGATGCCGACGAGCTCGTTCGGATGGCCGACGCGGGCGTCTCGGAGGACGTGATCGATATGGTGATTGCGGTGAGCTATCCCTCCCGCTTCGCCGTCGATCGCGAGAGCGAGCGGGGCGGTCCCGATTACGGTCCGGCCTACGGCTCGTCCGGGCGTTGGGGCTACTACCAACCGTTCTATGGCTCGCTCTTCTTCTCGCCCTTCGGCTTCTACTCGCGCTACGGGTATGGCTTCGGCTACCGAGGCTTCGGCTACCCAGGCTTCGGGTACGGAGGCTATGCGTATAGTGGCTATGGATATGGAGGCTACTACGTACCGGTGGTCGTCGAGGTCGACCGCTCCGACAGCGGAGGTCGCGTGATCATGGGGCAGGGCTACCGGCGCGGCCAACGCTCGGGCACCATGCGGAGCCGAGGGGCGTCGCCGCGGGGCTATGTGGGCGGCTCCTCCCGAGGCTGGACCGGCAGCAGTGCCTCCCGCAGGCCGTCCCGCGGCACGTCGACCGGTCGCACGGCCAAGCGTCGAGGAGGAGGAGGCTGATTTGAGTGTTTGCGGTCCGCGCGAGGGCGGGACCGCGCCGCATAGCCCACGGACCACACCGCGATTCGGCCTAGATGCACGAAAGCCCGCATGTTTGCGGGCTTTCGTCTAATCGGGGCGGCGAGATTCAAACTCGCGACCTCCTGAACCCCATTCAAGCGGGGCAGCACCCATACACTTCGATACACTTCAGTACACTTCGATGTCGCCGTTTTGACCTCAGTACACTTCCGTACACACCTGCACACGCTGTGACAGCTAGCGTGACAGTTCGTCGAGCAGCGCCTTGGCGTCTCGAAGATCGGCCGTATCGAAGCCCTCAGTGAACCACTCGTAGACTCCCGCCAATTCCCGGCGAGCCTATTCAATCCGACCCTGGTCCCCCAGCAGTCGGGCGAGGCTGGTCGCGGCCCGGAGCTCGAACGACTTCGCGTCCTGTCACGCGCCACTTCGATCGCGCGGCCGAAAGCGGCCTCCGCTTCGGCTGAATCCGGTCTCTCCAGGGCCAGGCGTTGCGAACACGCCATCCCTATGGCGTCCCTGCCAGCCCGATCATTCCCAGGTGGTCTTGGCTCGCGGGTCGGCACGCCTAAGGCCGCCAGGCGTATCCGAGTTTGACGAAGAAGGTCCGGTCCGTCTGGATGAGGCTCGTGTCCGTGAGGCCCCGTCGGTTGTCTGAATACCCCACGAAGACCACCGTCCGCGGGTTGAGCTTCAAGGAGAACAGAAGCTGGGCGAAGAGCGTCTTCGTGCTCCTCTTGAAGTGGTACTGCAGGCGGACCTGGGACAGGTTCGCGACGGAGATCCTCTCCCCCTCGAAAGACAGCCGCTCGAAGTCGTGGCTGAACCGCAGGTTCACCCGCCTCCCTGCTAGCCAGGTGATCGAGGGCGCAACGTTGAGGACATCCGCCTTCCGAACGTTGGCCAAGTCGATGGTCGTTCCCCCAGACCCGCTGAGGTCCATGGCGAGGGCTCCGGAGGGTCTGAGGCGGGAGTTGAGCCAATACGCGTACAGACTAAAGAGTTGCCCTGCGAAGAATTCGTCCCCGAGGGCGACGCCAACCTCTACCGCGGACTGCAGGGGACCCTCGTAGGTGGCCCCGAGCGCCACCGCCCTATTCGTAACCTGGCCGTCGTGGTCCGCAGCATACCTCGCGAACGCGCTGAAGAGAAGCTGGCTGAAGATATCCCCGGGCCGGCCACGGATGGTCCGGCCCAGCTCGACTTCAGCCTCGCGGAGGTCAACCTGGGGCAAGAAGCCCGCAT
>JBDHAD010000037.1:0-29783 GCA_039588215.1 Gemmatimonadota bacterium | reverse complement strand
GACATCCTGGACGTTGCGCCGAGGTGGTTGTACGACCGGGCCGACAAACTCCCGTTCACGCGCCGACTCGGCCGCCGCACGCTTCGGTTCTCGGAGCCCGGGTTGCACCGATGGCTGAAGACCCGCTGATGAGCATGAGAGTTGCCGTCCTTGTGTTGTGGCAATATTATGTTGCCATGAGTGAGAAACTGGCGGAGGCGGTGCGCGCGGCGCTGGGGCGGATTCCGTGCTCCGACCGGCAGCTCGCAATCGATGCGGGCGTCCCGCCCTCTACCGTCTCCCGGATTCGGTCCGGGGAGCGTGGGGCGACCCCCGCCGTCGCACGTGCGCTGGCGGACGCACTCGCCCGCTGGGACGAGCGGTGCGCCGAGGCCGAACGTGTCCTCCGCGATGCGCTCGAAGGGGGTAACGATGAGTAACGGAACCGGCAGGTTGTACAAACGCGGCAACACGTGGTGGCTCGACTACGGACACCGGGGCAAGCGGTATCGGGAGTCCAGCGGCTCGCACCGGAAGAAAGACGCGCGGGCGCTGCTCAAGGAACGCATGGGCGAGATGGGCAAGGGCCAATTCGTCGGACCGCTCGAGGAGCGGCTGACCCTCCGCGAGCTGCTGCAACTGGTGGTGGAGGATTACGAGGACTCCGCACGGAAAACGCTCCCGAATCTGAGGACCGCGATCAAGCACCTGGAGGCGCACTTCGGGGCAGACACACCTGCGATTGACATCACGTCCACACGGATCAAGGGATACGTCCGGGCACGCAGGGACGGCTACGCGGCCGGGACGATTCGGCGGCACCTCGCCGTGCTCAACCGGGCGTACAATCTGGCGACCGATGGGGATCGGCCGTCGCTGTCCCACCGGCCGCGTGTGCCCACCGTCCACGTGGACAACACGCGGGAGAACTTCCTCTCGATGTCGGACGTGGACGCGATCTGCACGGAGATCGGGCCGGACCTCGCACCCGCCGTCTTGTTCGCTGCATGCACCGGCTGGAGGAAACAAGAAACGCTCGGGCTCCGCTGGGCATACGTGGACCTGGAGGCGGGTTGGCTTCGGCTGGAGGGAAGCCGGTCCAAGAACGGGCAGGGGCGCGAGTTCCCGTTCCATCTGTTCCCCGAGTTAGCCGAAGTGATCCACGAGCAACGTGCACGCACGGACAGAATAGAACGCGAGCGCGGTATGGTCGTGCCGTGGGTGTTCCACCGGGACGGGGAACCGATCCGGTCCATGTACACGGCATGGCTTGGTGCGTGCAAACGGGCGGGTGTCCCCGAAGCCTGGTTCCACGACCTCCGCCGCTGCGCCGTGCGGAGCCTCGAGCGTGCAGGCGTGCCCCGTTCCGACGCGATGAAACTCACGGGGCACAAGACCGAGAGCATCTACAACCGATACTCGATCTCGGACAGCGTGAGACTCGAGGAAGCAGTCGAAAAGCTCGCCCGCTACCACGGCACCCGGAAGCCCAGCGCAGGGCGTCAGGTCGTGCCGTTACGGGCCGGGAACGGCACAAAAACGGCACAGTTGAGCGGGTGAGAGGTCCTATGCGGGGAAGGGAAACCTGACACGAGACAACAACTTACCTACCACGCTGGAATCGACCCCTGATGGCATTCACCGTACCTTTTCCCGCCGTTGATCGGGAGAGCGAATCAAGATAGGGCCGTCCCAGATTATCACCACGCGAGTCCGTATGAGTTCCGCGCGCCTACACAGTCTAGAGATCGGTTCCGGGCGCTCGTCCCGGTGGCTCTACGTGCTGCACGGGATCTATGGCGCGGGCCGCAACTGGGCATCGATCGGCCGTTCGCTGATCGCGAGTCGACCCGAGTGGGGAGTAATACTAGTCGATCTGCGGCTGCACGGTCATTCCCACGGCTTCGAGCCTCCGCACACGCTGCACGCTTGCGCTCACGATGTGTACGAGCTCGCCAAGCACGTGGGCAGGCGTGCCACCGGGATACTGGGGCACTCGTTTGGGGGGAAGGTCGCTCTCATGAGTGCGGGGTTGCTATCGCCGGCCCAGGTGTGGGTGATCGATTCGACCCCATCCCGCCGCTCTCCCGGTGGGGCCGCTTTCCGAATGCTTCAGATCCTGCGTCGCCTCCCCACCGACTACGACAACCGAGCCGAGGCCGTCGAACGGCTCATAGATCTTCAGGTAGCACCGTACGTCGCGCGGTGGATGGCGACCAACCTGGAGCTGCGAGGGAAACGCTTCCGGTGGCGCTTCGATCTGAATGGTGTGGAGACGCTGCTGTACGATTTCTTCAGAACGGATGTGTGGGATGTGGTGGATGATCCTCCTGCGGGCACGCGCATTCACTTCGTGAAGGCGACCGAGTCCGACGTCATGCCGGAGGCCGAGTGCGCGCGGGTGGAAGCAGCCGGGCACCTGGGACAGACGGTCGTCCACCGCGTCCACGCGGGCCATTGGGTCCATGTGGACAACCCCGACGATCTGTTGGCGATACTGGTCCGCGAGTTGGACTAGCCTCAGCAGCCTCCTGGATCACATCTCCTCGTGCCACGTGCCTGGCTGTGCGGCTGGCCGGGGAGCGATGACGCGCGCTGCCGCCTCCGCCGCGCAGGCATCGAATCGGATGTCGATCTGCCCCGTCCCCAAATCGACCCCGGGGGTGGAAACAGCTGTCGAGTCCAGGCCCGCCACGACTGCGCCGTCCACCCGTACGTCCCCACGGACCCGGAGGGCACCTCCGACCAGAATCAGACCTCGCCACCGAAAACCACCGTCCAACTGTAGATCTCCCCGGGCAATCAGAGCACCACGCCCGCTGTTCCCCGCACTCAACCGGGCCGGGGACGCATGGAGGTCGATGACCGGCCAGCGTGAAGAGCTCGTAGAGGGAGGCGGTGGCCACGGATCCGGAGGGATCGATGCGTCTCGCGTCGGGCCGTGCGCCGCTATCAGGTCGGTCCAACTCAGACCCGTCGCGTGCCGCAGGGAGACGCCGGGACTCAACGGGTGGACGGTGGGAACGCCCGCGAGGGCCAGCCCGGGTCCGGCCGATATCGGACCTGAAGCCGGCCCGGCCACCGCGGCGATGGGTCCACCATAACGTCCTGAGCAACCCGAAAGCGGATGTAACCCCGATATGATTCCGTTCGCCGCGCCCGCGTCGATGCCCGTCGCGCTCGTGATCGCGGCTGGGAAGAGAGGCGGTTCGGCGGCCCACGCGATGACATCGAGCGTGCGATGGAAGATCCCCGCGCGTGGCCCGACCACGGTGCCCCGCGACGATAGCCGATAGAGGGACTCGCCGTACCCCAGCCTCAGAAGGAGCGTAGCGGTCACCTGAGCCCGTCCCACACCGATCAGGAGCGACTGTGTGGGGGGAGGGGGGCCCGTCATGCCGGCCATCGCCTGCTGCAATCCTCCATCGCTTACGTAAAAGGCCGTGACCCCCGCTCCAAACGCCTGGCTGGATCGGAGCTCCGCCCACGCCAGGATGAATCCCCCTGTCGCCGCCAGAGACAGCAGAGCGAGCGTGAATAGCGCAAAGGGGAGGGCGAAACCGCCCTCGCGGCGCCGAGCGCCACCGGCGGCTCGTCGAGCTCTCGCGTTGCAGTCGAGTCGGATCATGTTCGATGATCCAGCGGGACGTCAAAGGAGTATCAAGTACGATGGCGAGCACCCGGTGCCCGAGATGGGTGTCGGTCAGAGGACCCGCATCGAGAAGGACGACATGTCATGAGACGAATCGGGAGTATGCTCCTCTTCGCAGCCGTACTCGCGGCGTGTGCCTCCGCGCCGCCCTCCGGTGCGGTCGGGCCGCCGTCGATCGTCGAGGTCAGCAACTACAATCCGCTTGACGTGCACGTCTACGTGATCGTGAGCGGACAGCGTGTATCTCTCGGCGTCGTCACAACTAACAGTACGGAGTCATTCCGGCTTCCGGCTCTGGCGTTTTCCAGCCGTAACGTCGCGTTTCGCGCGGCGCCGATCGGGTCGGGGCGGACGTACGTTTCGGACGAAATGCTCATCGAGCCCGGTGACACCGTGGTGTGGACGATCACCGACAACCTGGCACAATCCGTCATCACTATCCGTTGACGCACGAAACTGTGGTACAAGCCCCACAGATCACTCTGACCCTGTCCTCCTGGCGCTATGTAACTGTAGATAGTAGAACCGGTTACGCCGGGTTCTCGATCGAGCCTCTTATTTGCAGAACCATGCCCTGGGTCACTGTGCTCTGAGGTGCAGTCGTTTGCCGATCGCGGATTTCGGGCCGTAGGTTGTCGGCTCTCCGCAGCAAGGAGCTACTTCTTAGCATGCTAATGTCGGGCAACACCCGCCGCGGTCGCGGCTTCTCGATACTTGGCCTAACGGGCGTCCTCGCTCTCCTGCTCGTGGTGCGCCCCACACCGGCCATTGCCCAGGCCGAAGAGTGCGGCGGCTGGATGGTTTCGTGCGCCAGCGTGCAGGTTCACGCTGACGGGGATCGGCTTTTCTTCTACGTTCCGAACGCGACACTGCCAGCGGAGCTGCCACCCGAAGCGGCGGCGACGGCAGCCGAGCGGCTCCGCGTGTATGTGAACATCGACGGGATGACGTGCGATCCGGCCACCGGCAGGGGATGTGTCGACATCACGGAGTCCTGGCTCGATGCTGCCGAGGCGGTTCGCGGTAGTCCGACCACCGGAGGGACTCCGGCAACCGTCGCGGATCCGGGGAATCGGTCCTGTGAAGACGAGGCCGGGTGGATGGATCCGGCGCGCGGTCTAAACGAAGAGGACGGCCGACGCTGTGGCCGGCCCGTCGCGGCGTACTTCATGCTCGCGCTTCCCGCGGCCGCATTTCTGTTCGCCGCGGATGGTGATGAGCCGGATGTCGTGCTCCCGATCGGAAGCGATCCCGAGTTGCCGGGCGGCGGCGGAGCGGATGATGGGAGCAGTGGCTCGGATGACAGCGGCTCGGGCGACGGTGGCTCCGGCGGCACGGGCAGCGGCGGTTCGGACGACGGTAGCTCGAGTGGCGGTAGCGGCGGTTCCGGCGGCGGCGACACCGGCGGCGGCGACACGGGCGGGAACACCGGCGGTGGCGACACGGGTGGTGGATTGCCAGGCCCGGGTGGTGGTGGCGGTCCCGGTCCCGGTATGGGCGAGGTACCCGAGCCGATCAGCACGACGCTGTTTGGGATCGGCCTCCTCGGCTATGCCGGTGCTCGGCTGCGCCAGCGGAAGATGGGAGAAGAGCGGGAGGAAGACGCCTAGCGGCTGCTCCCTGTAAGCCTCCGGCCCCGCTTGGGGGCCCGTCGATCATCGCCAGGGCAAAAAGGGGCGACCTCCTCGGTCGCCCCTCTTCATTCCTGTCTGTTATACGACTCTTTACTCGAGCGGGTGGGGGTCGACCACGGAGACTCAGGAACTCTCCTCGCTCAGGATCCAGCGCTGGATGATGTCTCCCAACGTCGAGAGGCTGACCGCCCCGTTCTCGAGGACCCGGTCGTGGAAGTCCTCGATCCGGAACCCGTCTCCCAACCGTTCTCGGGCTTCTTCGCGCAGCCGCAGAATCTCCAACTGACCCAGCTTGTACGACAAGGCCTGCGCGGGCCAAACCGTATACCGATCCACTTCAATTTGGACGTTGGCTTCCGCCAGGAGCGTGTTCTCGCGCAAGTATTCCACGGCTCGGTCGCGGGTCCACCCGAAGGCGTGGATCCCGGTGTCGACCACCAGGCGGCTGGCTCGCCACGCCTCGAAGGAGAGTCGGCCGAGTTGGTCCAACTCCCCGGTGTACAGTCCCATCTCGTTCGCGAGGCTCTCGGCGTAAAGCGGCCAGCCCTCCAGGAAAGCCGGTGGCCCGACGTGCCGTCGGAAGTCGGGTAGCTCGGTCAGCTCCTGCGCGATGGCGATTTGGAAGTGATGGCCGGGGATCCCCTCATGGAATGCCAGAGCCTCTGCCTCGTACCGAGGCCGCGTCTCCGGACGATACGTGTTGACGAAGTAGGTGCCGGGCCTCGAGCCATCGGCGGCTGGCTGCCGATAGTAGGCCACGGTCTGGTAGGGCGCCTCGTAGTCGGGGATCTCCCGCACTTCCATCTCGGCCTTCGGCAGCCGGCCGAACCACTCCGCCATCACGGCCCGACCTCGCCTGGTTGCCTCCTCCGCCACGCGGACGATCTCTCCCGCGGTTCCGAAGTGCATCGTCGGATCCGTCCGGACAAGTCGCTGAATCTCTCCCACGTCACGTGTGCCGAAGATGGTCTCTCCCACCACCTCCAACTCCGCGCGGACCTTGGCCACCTCTGCGAGCCCGATCTGGTGGATTTCGCCCGGAGTCAGATCGAGCGTGGTGAAGGCTCGAATCAGCGCCTGGTAACAGGCCTCTCCACCCGGGAGCGCCGATACGCCGATCTCGTCGCCGGTCCGGGCGACAGAGGACATCTCGTCGCGAAGGAAGTTTCGCAGGCGCACGTACGCCGGTCGAACATCCTCGTCCACGGTTCTGCGGAGCTCGCGCCGGAACGTTTCGCGCTCGGCCTCGCTCCAACCCTCCAGCGGTCGTCTGGCGGGAGAGAGAAGGGGCCAGCTTCCGACGGGCTGAGCGAGCAATGCCTCGAGCTGCGATAGCGTATGTTGCACGCCGACGAGCGGAGGCGTCCGGCCGCGCTCGCGCCCCGCCCGCAAGTTGGCCATCCAGTCATCGAGGTACTCACCCATCATCCTCCAGCGCTGCAATAACCGGTCCCCATCCTCTGGTACCCGTGTCGGTTGAACGGCCGCGATGTTCAGAAACGCCACGTGTGGTCCGTTGCGGTAATTCACCGTCCACTCGGCTTCTCCACACGTTTGGCGGGCGATCTCGCTCCGAAGCTCCTCTTCGAGCGCGAGATGGGTGACCCGGTCCTGCGGCGTCAGCGCCGCCGCGTCGACCGCGAGAAGCTCGGTGAGAAACCCGGAGACCCCGGTCCTCTGCGAGGCCAGGCCGGTCGGGGTGATATCGGCAACTCGATCGTCGAATCTCGTATCGCCGATGTAGGTGCCGGTGAACGGATCGGATTCGAGACGGAACTCCCAGTAGCGATCGGCGAGATCGGCCAACGGTCCCCGGGGCGGGCCGGAGCTCGACGCACCGTCGGTTGCCTCTCCGACGCACCCGAACATGCACACCAGCAGCCAGATGCCCTGTGGCACGTGATGTTTGCGCCACCTTCTGTATCGCATCGGACCTCGCCAGGGGTTATAGGATGCGACCTTCGTTTGGATCGCCATCAACGTCCGTCTAGATTTGGTCGGCCGCTGAAAATGGGGCTCTCTGTGGGGCCGCCGCAAAGGGGATCGTGAAAACCGGAGGATTCATGTCGGATCCGTTCTACGTCGCACGCGCCAGAGTCGCGAAGGTGGAAGGCGTCCACCGTCGTGCCAGGCTCACCGACGGCACCGAGTTCGATATGGGTGTGCACGGTGAGGTCAAGGCGCACTACCGACTCGATGCCAAGGACCTGCCGCTACCGGTCGATTACCAGGTCGCGGCCACGGGCGGCTGAATGCTGGGTACGCTCAACGGCGCACTGGAAGTGCGTGGGATCCATTTGGACCCAGAAGACATTCGGGCAGAGGTAGAGGGGATCAATCGCGTTCGTGACGGGCTCCCCGTCTTGACCGACGTCGTCGTCCACTACACGCTCCGCATTCCGCCCGAGGCGCGCGAGACGGTCGAGCGCGCACTGGAACGCCACCAGTCGAAATGTCCCACGGCGCAATCCCTGGCCGGCGCGATCGAAGTTCGGTGGACGGCCGACGTGCAGGAAACAGGCTAGGCTTGCCCAGAGGTCCCAGCGGTATGGATGTCGAGATGGACTCCGGACCGGATCGGCGAGCGCTCCCATCGATCCTTCCGCGAGGGCTTCGGATCCTGCTCCGGGCGCTGCTCGGTATCGCGGCCATCATGCTCGCCAACACGCTGTACTTGTTGGCGAATCGCGCTGCGGACGGCCTCGGATGGGACTTCTTCGCCGTCGGCGAGACCTCTCTGCCGCGACTGTTCCAGGCGATGGTGTTGACCCACACGGGGCTCGGCCTTCTCGTCGCCTCGCTCGCCCTCGTGTTCTTCTCGACACACCTGAGCGTGGTCTGGAGTCGGCGTCACCGGGCGTCCATCCTGTCGGGTGTCGGGTTCGTAACGGTGGGGGTCGTGCTCGTCGTGACGGGGCTCTTCATCCTCACCGCGGCCGCCACCCGAGATCACCGCTGGGCATGGTGGACCCACGTGCTGTGCGCGGCGTTGATCCCTCTCGGGTACGCGGTCCATCGACGGGTAAGCTACACACGCCCGCCCGTAAGAAGGGCTCGCCGGTTCGTCGTCGCCGTCGCGGCAGGTGCCGTGGTCCTGATGGCTGTCCACGGACTGACGCGACGAGACGTGCGGCTCACTACCGAAGCGCGTGTCGCCATGGAGCTTGGGCTCGGGGAGGGCCCGGGGGGGAAGGGGCGGGATGTCTCCCGATACGTCGGTGAGGGGGGAGACAGGTTTGTCGCACGCGGGTTCGTACCACCGGAAAGCCCGTTCTTCCCATCCCCCGCCACCACTACATCCGGAACCTACCTCCCGGCTCGCATCATCACGCGGGGGGGCGGCGAATCGCTACGGAGCGATGTGCGCCGCGAGGTGGACCGCAACGGCTTCGTGACCGAAGCGGCGATCGGGGCGGAGACCTGTGACCGGTGTCACCCCGACGTCACGGCTCAATGGGCTTCGTCGGCGCACCGCTTCTCGTCGTTCAACAACCCGTTCTACGAGGCGACGGTGAACGATCTGCGGGCGGCTCGGACCGGTGCGAGCGCGCCGGTGGCTCGCCATATGCGCGAGTTCGGAGTACCGGAGGACGGGGTCGGGAGGGTCAAGAGCAAGTGGTGTAGTGGGTGCCACGACCAGGCGTTGATGCTGGCGGGGACGATGGACGCGCCGATCGATCGAGGGAGTGTCGAGGCGCAAGCGGGGATCACCTGCTTGGCTTGCCACGCCATCGACCAGATCCATGACCGGACGGGGAACGGCAACTACAATATCGCCGATGAGCAGGAGGACCCGTACCTGTTCTCCTCTGCCGCCGTCGGATCCTGGCGGGCCTTCCTGCACGATGCGGCGATCAGGGCCAAGCCCACCGTCCACAAGAGACAGATGCGGAAGGACTTCTTCGGGACGTCCGAGTTCTGCGCCACCTGCCACAAGGTCAGCTTGACGGAGCCCGTCAACGACTATCGCTGGCTGCGAGGGCAGAACGAGTACGACAATTGGCATGACAGCGGAGTGTCTCGGAACGCGTCCAGGACGTTCTACCTGCCCGAGGAGGCTCGCGTCTGCCAGGATTGTCACATGCCTGCCGTCCCCGCCCCACTCGGCGATCTGGCCTCCGAGGACGGTCGAGTTCGCTCACACCGGTTTCTAGCGGTAAACACCGCCCTCCCGTTCGTGCGCGGCGACACGGCCACGATTCGCCGCGTCGAGGCCTTCCTGCGTGAGGACAGGCTGTCGGTGGACATCTTCGCGGTCCGCGCCGGGGAGTCCACGGAGACCGTGTTCGCCCCGGAGCGTGTCCAACCGCGCCTGCGTCCCGGTGCGCGGGTCCTCGTGGACGTGGTCGTACGGAACCGCGGAGTCGGGCACACTTTTCCGGGTGGCACGAACGATTCGAACGAGGGCTGGCTCGAGTTCAGCCTGCTCGACGAGGACGGGGGCCTCGTCGCGATCAGCGGCGCGCTGGATGAGAGCCATCGCCTGGATCCGCTCGCGCACGCGTACAAAGCCGTGGTGCTGGACTCCACGGGTGCTCGAATAGGGCGGCGGAACGCACAGGACATCCATGTGACCGCCGCCGCCAATCTTGTCGGTCCGGGCAGCGCGGATGCGGCTCATTATGCGTTCACCGTGCCTCGAGAGCTCGCCGGCCGCCGGCTCACGCTTCGCGCGAGGCTGCTGTGGAGGAAGTTCGATCGGGAGTACGTCGAGTTCGCGTTCGAGTCGAACCCCGAAGGCTTCAAGCGCTTCGAGACCACGCCCGAGTTGCCGATCACGGAGATTGCCGCGGCTGAAGTGGAGCTGGAAGTCCTCGGCTCGGCCGGGGCACGTCCGGATCCGATCCCGCCACGGACCGAGCCCGCGGACTGGGAGCGGTACAACGACTACGGCATCGCCCTCCTCCTGGAGGGAAACACGCGAGGGGCGGCGGCGCCCTTTCGGCGAGTGGCGGCGCTGCGGCCCGAGCAGGTGGATGGGCCGCTCAACCTGGCACGCGTGGCGCTCGCCGACGGCAACCTCGAAGCCGCATACGACGCCCTCCGGCGCGCCGAGGGAATCCGTCCCGGGGACGCCCGCTCCGCGTGGGTGTGGGGTGCGGTCCTCCAGGAGGACGGCCGCTATTCGGAGTCCGCGCAAGCGTACGAGCGCGTTCTCGAGGATTTCCCGCAAGACCGGGGTGCGTGGCGGCAGCTGGGTCGCACCCGGTACCTGGATCGACGCTATGAGGAGGCGTTGCGGGCGCTGGGGCGCGTGCTGGAGATCGATCCCGAGGATCGCGTCGCGCACTACCACCGTATGCTGAGCCTGCGCGCGCTGGGACGGGATTCCGAGGCGAGGCTGGCCGAGGCCGCGTACGAGCGCTACCGGATCGACGAGGCGGCGCAGGCGGTGACGCGGGCGTACCGTGCGGCGAACCCGGGCACAAACCTGATGGCGCAGCCCATTCACACCCACGAGCTGACGGTGCGGGAGATGGACCCCGCGAGGCCCAGATGAGCCGCACTTCCGCCACGCGCCTACTATTCGCGGCCGTCGGAGCCGGGCTTCTGGGTGCCTGCGGCGAGCCCGACACGACGCTCGAGACCCCACCGGCATACACTCGACCTGCGTATGCTACGACCGAGACGCGAACCCTCTCCACGTCGATCCGCTTCACGGACATCACGAGGGAGTCGGGGCTCGACTTCATACACGAGACGGGGGCGTTCGGGGAAAAGTGGATGCCCGAGACGATGGGGAGCGGGGTCGCGTTCCTGGACTACGACGTGGATGGTTGGCCCGACCTGCTGCTCGTCAACGGCACGACATGGCCCGGGCACGAGCGAGGTCGCCGGCCCACCTCGCGTCTGTATCGAAACCTGGGTGATGGTCGGTTCGAGGATGTGACGAGCGCGGCGGGATTGGATCTCCCGCTCTACGGGATGGGAGCGGTCGCCGCGGACTACGACGCCGACGGGGATCCCGACCTCTACCTGACCGCCGTCGGGGACAACAAGTTGCTGCGAAATGACGGGGGACGGTTCACGGACGTAACGTCCTTGACCGGTACGAGCGGTAACCGTCCTGGAGGGGATACGCCTCCTGCCTGGTCGACGGGTGCCGCCTGGCTGGACGTGGATCGGGATGGGTGGCTCGATCTGTTCGTGTGCAACTACGTACAGTGGACGCCGGACACGGACCTGTTCACCACCTTGGACGGGACGAACAAGTCCTATGCCACGCCACACCAGTACGAGGGCGAATCTTGCCGCCTGTACCGGAACGAGAGTGGCGAACGCCCGGCCCGCGGAGGCTTTACCGATGTGACCGACCAGGTCGGACTGACGAACCCGGACGGAAAGTCACTCGGTGTCGCGGTGGAGGACTTCAACGGGGATGGGTGGCCGGATATCGCCGTCTCGAACGACACATACCAGAATTTCCTCTACCTGAACGACGGCGACGGGACATTCACCGACACGGCTCTCCCCGCCGGCGTGGCGTTCGACGAGTTCGGGCGAGCGAGGGCCGGGATGGGGATCGACGTCGCGGATGTGACGAGCTCAGGCCGGCTCTCCATCGCGATCGGGAACTTCAGCAACGAGCCGGTCTCGCTCTACACGCAGATCGGCGACGGCGTGTTCCAGGATCTGGCGGGCTCGGCCCGACTCACCCGGTCGACCCTCCTTCCACTGACATTCGGCGTCCTGTTCGCCGATATGGATCTGGACGGGTATCCCGATCTCCTCCTCGGCAATGGTCATATCGAGCCCGATATCAACGCGGTCCAGCAGGACGTCACGTTCGCGCAGCCCCCGCAACTTCTGCAAAACGATCGTCGTGGCCAGTTCGTCGATGTCACCGGGCAGGTAGGCGGCGGCTTCGAACAGCCGATCGTGGCGCGCGGAATCGCCACCGCAGACATTGACCGGGATGGCGATCTCGATGTCGTGTTCGGCGTAAACGGAGGCCCGGTGAAGCTGCTACGAAACGATCTCCCGACGGCTCGGGCCCGCTGGCTCCGCGTACGCCTTGTCGGGGAGGCGCCGAATCGTGACGCAATTGGCGCGACCGTAACGCTGTATGCCGGCCAGACGACGCAACGTCTGATGCTGCGGACCGGCGCTTCGTATCTTTCCCAGTCCGAGCTCAACCCGGTGATCCTGGGGCTGGGTGGGAACCCGGCCGCCGACAGCGTGGTCGTACGCTGGCCCCGGGGCGGCATCACGCGGCATGGGCGCGCCGAAGCCGGGTCCGAGCTGGTGCTCCGTGAACCCCCGGTCGCCGCAGTAACGGCAGGTACGTCTCCATGAATCGCTACGCATCCCGGGAAGGTCCGGGACCGATCGCTCCGGTCAGGATCGCACTGACCGCTGCCGTGCTCCTCGGCGGGTACGCGTGCGGAGACTCGGGAGGGGACGCGTCCGTGTCCCCCGCCGATGTGCTCGCTGCGCGCACAGCCGGCCTCACGTTTCTGCAGCAGGATCGCCTCGAGGAGGCAGCCGCGGAGTTCACGCGGCTCACGCAGCTCGTGCCCGAGGAGGCGGCGGGCTACGCCAGCCTGGCCCTGGTGCATTTGCGGGCCGGTGAGCTTTCGGAGGCTGAATCCCGCATCCGCCGTGCGCTCGAGATCCAGCCGGACGAGCCGGATCATCGTCTCACGCTGGCCCGCATCCTCCAGGAGGCGGGGCGCACGGCGGATGCGCGGCGCGAGCTGGAAGAGTCGATCTCGCTGAACCCGGAGCACCTCCGAACCCTGTGGGCACTGGCCGAGTGGACCAGCGACGAGGCGGGCCTCAGCGCGGAGGCGAGCCGGGCTCGCGTAGCTCGGATCGTCGAGCTCGACCCCGGCAACCTGGCGGCTCGAATCCAGCTCGCGCAGCGACTCCTGGAGGCTGGAGCGACCGACAGCGCGCTGGCTCAGCTCGAGACGTTACAGCAGCAGGCACCGGACTTCCCCGCCATCGGGCTCGAGCCCTTCCGGGCCACGGTCGATGCGATCCGCTCCGGGCTGCTCCCCGAGGCGCTCGCGCGTATGGCGGATTTTCGCCGCTACTTCGAGGTCACCCCGTCGTTTCAATCCGGCATGGAGAGTCTTCGCGGTCCCGCGGGCACGCTGGTCGGGATTCCGCAGCTGGGGTTCAGCCACACGTTCTCGCTGCGTATCCAGGAGGAGGAGGCCGTTCTAGCCGCTCTTCGGTACACCGACGCGTCCTCCACCGCGGGGCTGGGTGAGGACTCGGGAACCGCCGCCGCCGGACAGGCATCGACGACGGTGACGGCGGGCGCGCTCGCGCTCGGTGACTACGATGGAGACCGGGACGAGGACATGTACGCCTGGTCCGGTTCGACCCTCGGCCGCCTGCTGAGAGGCGACCTCGGCCGGTTCGTCGAGCCCTCGGGTGGCCCCGCCTTCCCGGACCTCGGACCGATTCGCGATGCCAGGTTCGCCGACTACGACGACGATCGTCGCCTGGATCTGTATCTGATGGGCGAGAGCGCCTCTGCGCTCCTGCACAACGAAGGGGACGGCCGCTTCGGCGACGCGATCATTCTGGGACCCGCCGGCGGAGACGTCGGACACCGCGCCGTATTCGTCGATCTGGATCTGGACGGCGATCTGGATCTGTACGAAGTCCGCGGGGGTGCGAACCGGTTCTACCGGAACAACGGAGATGGCACGTTCGAGGAGCGGGCCGCTCAGGCGGGCGTCGCCGGATCTCCCGAAGCCGACAGTCGGGCGGTCGCGTTTGCGGACTTCGATGACGACCGGGACGTGGACCTCGTCGTCGCGCACGCCGACCTCGGGGTGACGTTGCTCGCCAACCAGCGCGGTGGACAATTCCGGGACGAGACCGCCGATAGCGGCCTTCCGACGCGGGGTGGCTATGGCTCCGTGGCGGTAGGCGACTACGACAACGATGGTTGGCTGGATCTCTTCTTCGGTGCGACGACCGGCGCCCCGGGCGCCATGTACCGAAACGTAATGGGCGGTCGCTTCGAGTTGGATCGTCGAGCGGAGGCCGCCCTCGGCGCGCTCGCCGGCTTCGAAGTGAACGACGCGGCCTTCCTGGATTTCGACAACGATACCCGCCTGGACCTGGTTGTGGCGGGCCGCCCGGCGGATCCGGGGGATAGCGGTCTGCTCCTGTTGCGCAACGAGGGTGATGGCCGCTTCACCGACGCCAATCGTTTCCTCCCCGAGGTGTCGGGCGAGGTCATGCGCGCACTCCCGGCAGATTACAACGAGGACGGGGACCTCGATCTCTTCCTGGCCATGCGAGATGGGAGGGCACGCCTGCTGCGAAACGATGGGGGCAACGCGAACCACTATCTGCGCCTGGATCTGGTGGGTCTGGGGGAGGGGAGCCGCAAGAACAACCGATTCGGGATCGGCTCTCGCGTCGAGGTGCGCATCGGAGACGTCCTGCAGGCGCAGGTCGCCAGCCGGCCGTATTTGCATTTCGGTCTGGATGGTCGGCTAAAGGCCGATGTGATCCGGGTCGAGTGGCCCAACGGAGTCGGGCAGGACCTCTTCTTCCCCGGCACCGATCAGGATCTGGTCGAGCAGCAGACGCTCAAGGGATCCTGCCCGTTCTTGTATGCCTGGAACGGCGAGTCGTACGAGTTCGTCACCGATGTGCTGTGGCGCAGCGCCTTGGGGATGCCGCTCGGCATCCTGGGTGGCACCGGCGAGCGAGCGTTCGCCCCGGGTTTCCCATCGCAGCAGTACAACCGGATACCGCCCGGTGCGCTGGTTCCGCGAGAGGACGGCTCGTACTCGATTCAGCTCACGGAGGAGCTCTGGGAAACGGTGTACATCGACGAGGTGAAGCTCTTTGCGGTCGATCACCCCGATTCGATCGAGATCAGGGTCGATGAGCGGTTCGTCCCCCCGGAGCCCACTTCGTTGGAGCTGTTTCGGATCGCGCGCCGATACCCGCTACGCGCGGCGACCGATGAGCGCGGCAACGACCTGCTGGCCGATCTGTCTGCGGAGGACCACCGCTATGTTTCCTACCTGCGCCCGGGACGCTTCCAAGGGCTGACGGAGATGCACGACCTGATCCTGGACCTGGGTGAGGCCGCCCGGTCGGACAGTGCCGTACTCTACCTCACGGGGTGGATCTTCCCGACCGACGCCAGCATCAACGCGGCGATGTCGCAATCCTCGGGGGAGCGGTCGGTGTTTCCCTACCTCCAGGTGCGCGATGAAACCGGGGCGTGGCGGACGGTGATCGAAGATCTCGGGATTCCGGCCGGGAAGAACAAGACGGTCGTGGCCGATTTGAGAGGGCGGTTTCTGAGCGAGGATCGGAGCGTTCGGATCCGCACGAACGTGCAGCTCTATTGGGACCACGCCTTCTTCACGACCGGTCGCGCCGCTCCCACGGAGGATGAGGTACGCCTCACGGAGCTCGACCCGGCCACTGCCGATCTTCACTATCGCGGGTTTTCGCGCGAGTACCGGTTGGGAGGGCGGTACGGGCCGCATTGGTTCGAGTACGACGATGTCACGGCCGAGCCCAAGTGGAGCGACCTGGTGGGCTCCTACACCCGATACGGGGATGTCACAAGCCTGCTTCAAGAGCCCGACGACATGTACGTGATCACGAATGCGGGGGATGAGGTCACCATCTCGTTCCGCTCCGAGGACGCGCCTGCGTTGCCGGAGGGGTGGATGCGCACCTTCCTGCTTTACACGGATGGTTGGGTGAAGGACGGGGATTTGAACACGGGAACGGGGCAAACCGTAGAGCCCCTCCCGTTCCGCGCGCAGACCAGATACCCGTACGGCCCGGAGGAGGTGTTTCCGGATGACGAGCGGCATCGGAGCTGGCGGCAGACGTATAACACCCGTCGCGTGACGGCCGACCGTTTCTGAGCGTTGGCCAGCCCCCTCAGAGCGCGTCGAGAGACTTCGGCTCGTCGGTCAGGGGACGCTCGAGCCTCAGCCATACGACGGCCGTAAGGATCAACGCGCCGCCCGCGAGCTGCACACCCGTCAGACGCTCGCCGAGGACGATCGCGGCCAGCGACACGGTGAAGGCCGGTTCCAGGGTCGAGAAAACCGCTGCGCGCGCGGGGCCGATCCACTTGATCCCGACGAGAAACAGGGTGACCGGGAGCGCGGTGGACAGGACCCCGAGGAGGACCACCAGAAGGACGACCCGCGAGCCGCCCGGCAGAGCGAAATCCGCGACGGCGCCGGTCACGACCGCGGTCAGGATCGCCGTTCCCGTGAGGATGACCGCGGACCCACCCAGCTCCGGCGAGGCCTCGAGCACCGGGTGGCTGGCCACGATGAACACGGCGATTAGGGCGACCGAGACCAGTATCAGGAGAACGCCTCTCGGGTCACCGCCGCTCAAGCCGAACCCCGCCGTAAGCGCACACCCCATCAATGCCAGGACGAGAGCCGTCAAGCGACGCATCGTGAGCGGCTCCCCCACGAAGACCCGCGCCAACAGGACGACCACGGCCGGGTACGTGAAGAAGACCAGCGACGCCAGCGATGCCGGGATCCACACCAGTCCGGCCATGAACGCGAACGAGTTCGTCGCGTACAACGCCCCCAGGCCCAGAAGGGGAAGCAGGATGCCGCGGGTCGGCATCGGGCGACGGGTCGCCACGAGGACCACCCAAACCAGTGCGGCTCCGATGAGGAAGCGCCACGCGAGAAGCGGCAGCACCTCGACA
This sequence comes from Gemmatimonadota bacterium, assembly GCA_039588215.1. Taxonomy (GTDB): domain Bacteria; phylum Gemmatimonadota; class Gemmatimonadetes; order Palauibacterales; family Palauibacteraceae; genus JBDHAC01. The sequence continues at coordinate 12,835 of JBDHAD010000037.1, read as the reverse complement.
CCGGCATCCAGGGCCATCTTCGCCAGCACGGGCAGAGTGGCATACCCGAGCGAGGAGCCGAGGATGGCGAGCGTTCCCTTCGCTTCCGCACGCATGGCCAGCGAATGTATAGTGGCGGTCACCCCTCCGCCGGAGTCCATGTGACCCGAACGGGAAGATCGTGCCGCGACCTGAGCGGTCGCGGCAAGAAAGGAGTAACCGTGTCAGGATCTCGAGCTTCGAACCGTCCGCTGCGGGCCATTGGGCTCGCACCCGACCCATGAGCGACCGGGTGAGGGTCCCGACCGCCGCGCCGTGGGCCGGCCGCGTCGGGTACTCGCGGGCCGTTCGCGTGGGTGAGACGGTGTACGTGTCCGGCACGGTCGCGGTGGATGACGAGGGGCGCATCGGTCCACCGGACGATCCCTACGGGCAGGCTCGCCGCTGTCTGCAGATCATCGCCGATGCGCTGGCCGAGGCTGGAGCCTCGATCTCCGATGTGGTTCGAACGCGGATGTTCGTGCTGGACCCCGAGCAATGGGTGGAGGTGGGCCGGGCACACGGCGAGGTATTCGGCGAAACGAAACCGGCCACTACGCTGGTCGCGGTGGCCGGTCTGGTGGACCCGGAGGCCCTCGTCGAGATCGAGGCGGTGGCCGTGGTCGGCTGACGCTCAGAGGGCCGCTACAACGGCGGCTCAGCGACGCGTCTATCGAGGTTCGGGCGAGCGTTCGCCCGGTCGGATCAGGTAGATGTCGCCGTCGAATGTCTCGAGCTCGACACGCGCCGAGCCGTCACCGATCGTGAACTCGGTCAACTGACCGACGCTGCCGCGGAGCGTGACCGGGAAGCTCGGGTGAAGCGAACCGTCGAATGTCGCGACGGACACCGTCAGACCGGCCCCCTCGGGCACCGAGAAGGTCACGTCGCCATCATGCGTGACGAGGCTGTACTCTCCGCCATCGCGCACCGTGCCGTCGTACCACACATCGCCGTCGACCGTCGACACCTCCACGGATTCCGAGTCGATTCCGCGCAGCGTGATGTCGCCATCGATACCCTCAGCGGCGATAGGCCCGCTGACCTGAGAGAGGCGGATCTCGCCATCGCCGCTCTCTACGGCCACGGCGCCACGCACGGCGGCGATCTCGATGTCGCCCTCCACGGTCTGGACTGCCACCGCGCCCGCCGCATCGCGGATCTCGACATCTCCTTCCAGCGTCTCGGCCGCGACCGAAGCGCGCGTCCCGCTCACGCGGATATCGCCCTCTCCGCTCGAGACCTCGACGGCCATGGAGGTGGGGATCGTGAAGATGAGGTCTGCTTCGTCATCCTCCCAGTAGCCGCGTGGCCGAATCCGGATCACCGACCCCGACTGCGAGACCTCCACGGCTCCCTCGTCGGAGTCCGCGCTCTGAACGCGGATCTCGCCGCGGTCCCAGGCACGGATCTCGATCGAGCCCGCGTTCATGTCGATCGAGACGCGGGCGTCGCGGTTTACCGCGAACGTCGTGTCCCCGGCCTGGGCCAGCGAGAGTGCCGCGACCGTCCCGGCTATCAGATGTGTAAGCATCGTCTTCCGCCCTCAGCTTTGTGCGACCAGCCGCGTCGTACGCCGCAGGAAATCCACCTTTCGGCGCATGGTGGCGGTCAGGTGTTGTCTCAGGTATCCGTCCGTCGGAACATCCTCGAGCGCGCGCCGAGCATCCTCGATGGCCCGGTCGATCGTCCGCAGGCTGTTTCGAATCTTGGCTTCGGTCGACGGTGGGAGTGGCGCGTCCGGCTTGAACAGGGCCTGCTCCAACTCGTCGATGGCAATCGCGTAGCGGACCGCGGCACTGGCCGACTCGACGCCGGTATCGGCTGCGGGGATCACTCCAGGCGTACCCACACCGGCACCTGGACCACCGGCCGCCTCTGTGATCGGGCCGTTGTGCAGCGCCCCGGGCCTGGCGAGCCATGCTGTTCCTCCCGCCAGCGCCACGAGCAGGATCGCCGCGGCGGCCAGCTGAGGGATCGAAAGCGCGATCCTCCGCCGCCTCCATGGGACGACGTTCCCTGCTACGGTGGAAGCGACCGACCGCCCTGCAGGAGCGGTCGCCGCGTCGCTTTGGAGGCGTGCCGCGATCGCGGGCCACAGGTCTTCCGGCACGGCCCGATCCATCACCGCGCTCGCGCGCGCGACCACGCCGCGCAGCTCTTCGAGCGAGCGTGCGCAGGTCTCGCACTCATGCAGGTGCGCCTCCACCCTGCGAGCATCCTCCGGCGAGAGGTCACCGTCCATGTACTCCGATAGTCGGTCTGTGAAGCGGTCCATCATCCTCCCCTCGCTTCGTTCCGCGCTCGCGTCCGGCTCGACCCGCTCATCTGTCCAGGTGCTCGCGCAACAGCATGCGAGCGCGGTGCAGCTGTGATTTCGAGGTGCCCGGTGTGATGCCGATCAACTCGGCGATCTCCCGGTGCTTGTAGCCCTCCACGTCGTGGAGTACGAATACCTCCCGCGCGCCGTCGGGCAGCCGCTCGATCGCGACGTCGAAATCCAACCGGATCTCCGCCGCGTCCCGCCGGGCGCTCGCGATCGCCAACGGTATCTCGCTGGCGACGATTCGCTTGCGCTCGTTCAGGCGCTTCCTCTGGTGCGCGTACATGACGTTGATAGCGAGCCGGTAGAGCCACGACCCGAACGCCGCATCACCGCGGAACGTCCCGAGCTTCTGCCAGGTGCGTACGAAGACGTCCTGCGTCAGCTCATGCGCCTCCTCCGACCCGACCATCCGACACGCCAGGCTGAACACCCGTCCCACATGACGTTGGTACAGGCGCTCGAACGCCGCCATGTCACCGCTCACCGAGGAAGCGACATCCGCTGCTTCCTCGGCGTGTGTCTCGTGCCGATCGGTCGTTTCCGCCACCTGGCTCGTCGTCGTCATGGTCGATTCACGGGTTGGGATGGCTACAGGCGCGAAAAGGTTGGAGTCCGCGCCACTGGTTGCGCATCGCAACCCTTTGCCCGTACGGACACTCTAACTGATTGGGATCGAGGCACGTAAGGACTCAGGAGGAAGTTCAACATGCTCACATCGGCTTGGTCCGGGGACCATCGGACCGCGAAGTACGTGGGTCTGCTCGCGCTGGCCCTCCCAATGACCCTTTCTGCACAGGCGACCCAGGACTGGTGCGAGGACGAAGGCGACCGAGATCGGGCGCGGCACTGTGAAGTGCGTGAGTTCACCCTGTCCGCGTCCGGCTCGTTGCAGGTCAACGCCCGCCCGAACGGTGGCATCAACGTCGAAGCCTGGGATCGGAACGAGGTGCTCGTTCAGGCCAAGGTCGTAGGACGCGCGGAGAGCGAGGAGCGAGCTCGGGCGATCGCGAGTCGGGTGGAGATCGAGAGAGACGCGACCGTGCGCGCGAACGGCCCCGATACCGAGAGACGCGAGGGATGGTCGGTGAGCTATCGGATCTTCGTTCCACGCGAATATGATCTCGAGCTCACCTCGATGAACGGGGGAATCGGCGTCGAAGGGGTCCGCGGGCACCTCGAGCTGGAGACGATGAACGGGGGGCTCCACCTGGGCGATGTCGGCGGAGACGTGCGGGGCCGGACCACGAACGGCGGTCTCCACATCCAGCTGTCGGGTAGCGGTTGGCAGGGTGAGGGGCTGGACGCGCAGACGACGAACGGTGGCGTCAACCTGGTGATCCCCGAGGGCTACTCGGCTCACCTGGAGGCGGCGACGACCAACGGCGGCTTCTCGGTCGATTTCCCGATCACGGTCAGCGGGCAGATCGGGCGGCGGCTTTCCGCAGACCTCGGGGGTGGGGGAGCGCCCCTTCGGGTCGTGACCACGAACGGCGGTGTCCGGGTTCAGCGCCCCGGGCGCTAAGGCTCTCCACAAGACGCCGGACCCGGCGGGCACGGTGCCGGTGGGGCTCAGGCGCAGCCGGGGCCCCACGCCCGCACCTACATCTCACGGGCCACGTTCGGGTGGGTGAAGTGGAGGGCGATACGAACCCGGGGTGGCGACAAAGTGGTCGAGGCCACGAGGGCCTCGGCCGCTTCGCGGTACGTCCGCACCTGGGTCGCGTACTCCTCCGCCGCTCGCTCTACCTCGTCAGCACCGATCTGGTGCGTCTTGAAATCGATGATCCACGCCTCCCGTTCCAGGCGGTCGCGGTCGGCAGCGGACGGCCCGAACAGCGAAGGCTCCGCGAGAAGAGTCGTACCCTCCGCCCCGGCGTCGCCATCGGGCATCGCCGGCCGATACAGATCCAGCGCTCCGGCAAGCCAATCCTGCTCCGCGCGGAGGTGAACGAACGCCAGCTCGCGGTGCGGGTGCCCTTCCACGTACCACTCCCACTCCGGACTCCGAACGACGGCCTCGATCTCACGCTCCAGCGCGACGCGGTACGGAGCCCCGGTCTCGAGCAGGTTCTCGAGATCCACGAACCCCGTCGTCGCGATCGTCTCGTTGAGTATGCTCGCGAGCTCTTCGGTTTCGCGGATCCGCTCGAGGACGCCGTGGATCAGCGTGCCCCGTACCGGGGCCGGAAGGGTGCCGTCCGCGGCCCCAAGTCGTAGAAACTCTCTCTCGAGCACCACGCCATGACGGTAGCGAAGCGACCACCTGTCCGGGTCGCGCTCGCGCATCATGATCTCGGTCGCCGAGGTAGAGAAGCGGTGGGCCGGCACCTCGATCGCGCCCACACTGGCAGGCCACTCGCTCGACTCCAATCCATCCAACCAGGCCAACGAGGCAGGCAGGGCCGAGAGCGAAGTCTGGATCGCGGCGGCGCCACGACCGATGATCATCGGTGGACTCACCGCCGCCGCCTCCTCGGTGGGCATGCCCGGGTCCGCATCGGTCGCATCGACGTCTTCCGAGCGGCGTGCGGGGGAAGTGAACAGATCGAATTGTCCGGCCTCGTCGAGCAACTCGGCGTCGAATCCGAACGCATCGATTTGCCGGCCAGTCCCGGTCACCGGATCGATATTGTGCGCCGACGCGGGCTGGGCTCGGTCGGGTCGATCCTGCCGACCGTTCTCGCCCGACGCATCCCGCGACCCCGACAGATGGCGGGCCTCGTGCGCCTCCTTCGCGTCGGGCAGCTCCTCCGAGAGCCAGCGCGCGAAGCTGTTCTTCCGCTCGAGTCCTTGCGTCCCGCCTGATACGATCAGGCGGTCACGAGCGCGGGTCATCCCCACGTAGAGGAGTCTGGCGGCCTCCGCCTCCTCCTGGTGTACCCAGCGCGCCAGTGCCTGCTCTGCACGCGCCCCCCGCTCGCCGACGCGGGGGATAAAGACCGGGCCGAGGTCGGGATCCGTCCAGAAGGCGTGGGTCAGCCGGCCCTTGTGAGTCAGCTCGAGCCCGGTGTTGACGAGGAATACGACCGGCCACTCCAGTCCTTTCGCAGAGTGGATGGTGCTGAGCGTGACCACATCATCCCCACTGGAATGGAGCCGCGCTTGTGGGAGTCCGAGGTCCTCGTCGCCCCAGCGATCCCATAGCTCCATGAAGCGTCCCACCGGCAGGTGGCGGTACTCCTCGAGAAGAGCGAGAAAACGCTCGATGTTGGCGAGCGCCTCGGACGCGCCCTCACGCAGCTCCAGATGGAGCCGGTATCCGGTGCGCTCGAGCAGCCCTTCAAGCAGCTCGACCACGTCCGATCGGTCGACGAGGCGCTGCGCCTCGCGAACCGCGCCCAGTCCGTCCGCCAAGGCGCGTCGCTCGAGCCGACCGATGTTCGGACTTTCAGGGGCTTCGTACCAATCCACGGCCCCCTGATTGACCAGCCACAGGTACGCCTCCGCCCGCGTCAGGAACGACTCGGGGTGGGGGGTACGATCGGCATCGTCGAACGAGTCGAGACCGATCCGCGCCAACACTTCATCGCGCAGCCCCACGAACGGGGATCTCAGGAAGGCGAACGCGCGCAGGTCGTCGAACGGGTTGTCGATGAGGCGGAGGGCCGAGGCCAGGTCGAGCACCGCTTGCTGGTCCGCCAGACCCCCGGTCGCCGAGTTGTAGAACGGGATTCCGTATGATCGGAGCGAGCTTTCCAGGGCCGCGAGATCCAGGTTTCGGCGACCCAGAATCGCGATGTCGCGGCGCGCACACGGACGTGTGACCCCGGTGTCAGGATCCACCACCGCGGCGTCGGCAACGAGCTGCCGAATCCGGGTGGCCACCAGGCGCCCCTCCAGCTCGGCGCGATCGCTCTGATTGGCGGCGGCGTCCGTCGGGAGCCACTCGAGACCCGCCGCCGCCGACGGTTCGCGGGATGGTCTCAAAGCCTGGTAGTCGACCCGGTGAGCAGGAGACCCGCGCCCGATCGCGTCCGCCGTCTCGCCGAACGCGACACCGCCGATCCGGTTCACGAACGCGACGAGCCTGGGCTCGCTGCGGAAGTTGTGGCTGAGCTGTAGCGGCGCCTGCTCACCGCAGAGCGCCCCCAGCGCTTCGTTCCAGACCCCCACGTCGGCGCCCCGGAACCGATAGATGCTCTGCTTCGGGTCACCCACCACAAGCAGCTGTGGTCGCGGCTGCGGGACCGTCGCGTCCGACCCCACGCCTGCCACGGCCCGCGCGATCTCCCATTGCGCTCGATCCGTGTCCTGGAACTCGTCGATGATCAACAGTCGATACCGGGACTGAATCGCCTCCAGCGCCGGGCGCGTCGCCGGACGCGTGAGCAAGCGCCGGGTGTCGAGAATCAGACTGTCGAAGTCACGAAGGTTCTCGCGCTCGAGCCACTCCAGCCACGCTCGCGCCGCCCGCCGGGCAAGCCGGTACAAGGCACCTACGAGCGACAAGGACGCGTCGTCGAATGCGGAGTTCTCCGGATCCCAGGCGCCCGCAAAGCGCGCCCGCTCACGCAGGATCGTGGGATCCAGCTCGCGCTGGACCGGCGCTCCGGGAGTAAGTGGGGGTGCATCGCGCAGCCACTGGTCGTACTGCCTGGGTCTCCAGCGGAGATCCCGCAGGACCTCGCGCACGCGGCCCACGGCGCCCGGTTGCATACGCCAGCCGGTGATGCCGAACCGTTTCACGAGCTCGACTGCCCCCGGCTCCTCGTTCTCGAGCGCGATGTGGATCACCTCGCGGATGATCCGGTCCTGCTCGAGGCGCGTCTCCCGCTCGTCCAGGATCGCGAACGTCGGGTCCACGTCGAGTCGCAGCGCGTGATCGCGGAGGAGCTCGGCGCAGAAGCTGTGGATGGTACCGACCGTCGCCCGGTCCAACTCCCAACGAAGCTCTCCCTCGGCCTCGGTCGCCTCGATCGCGCGCCGCAGCTTCGCCTTCAGATCATGCGCGGCCTTCTCGGTGAACGTGATCGCGCCGATCTGCTCGAGTGAGCCGGGCACCGGACAAGGCGGGAGCGGCTGACCGTCACTTCGATCCACACCGACCGGGAGCCCGAGGTACCAGAGAATCTTGCCGACGATCGTCGTTGTTTTCCCCGTGCCGGCGCTCGCGGCGAGGAGCACGTTCTCGCGCGCCGTGATCGCCGCGATCTGCTCGGCCGTCCATCGAATCTCCACGACTAGTTCTGCTCTCCCCGCACGGGCTCGTCGCTCACCGACGCCTCGACCGATCCGGGGACGGCGTCGAACCGCGTGCCCCCCGAGACATGAGCCGTCGAGCGCGTGAGGTCCGGCCCCGGTTGCCAGGGGGCGATGGGCGTCGAGCGGGCCTGCACGGCCTCGAACAGGCCTTCCCGGATCCGTGCAGGGATACTGCGTGCGAATCGGAGTACGGCTTCGACACCGCTCGCCTTGAGCTTGGACTGGTTCCTCCGGTTCTTGAGCGACCGGTACACGCCTTCGGCGGCCGATCCGATCCCCAGCTCCTGGACGGCAGCCATGTACAGCGCGGTTTGCAGGCCGGCTCCATCCTTGTACGCGCCGGCCGCGGGGACGTACGACCCGCTCTTGTAGTCGATGATGCGAAGTGGGGCGTCCTCTGCCTCTGCGGTCCGATCCACCCGGTCGATCCGCCCTCCGAGGATCAGCTGTCGGCGCCCCCCGCGCTTGTCCGCCCCCGAGAGATCCACGGCGGGCTGATCCTTCCCCCGGCCGAACGCCAGCTCGAGCGCGATCGGAGCACCACGGGCTTTCTCGAGCTCCCAGGTGAGGAATCGCTCGAGCCGGTCACGCAGCTCGGCCCGCTTGGCGCGCCACACGTGTGGGACGCCGAGCCAGTCGCTCTCCGCGTGTTCGTACGCATCGCATACCGCCTCGAACGCTTGATCCAGGTGCCGCCGCGCCCGAGCATCGAACGACGTCGGGTGAGGCGTCTCGAGCGATTCGAAGAAGCGCTGCAGTATCGCGTGCGCGATACTGCCGTATGTGAGGGGGCTGGTCTCCTCATCCGCCTCCTCCATGTCACCCAGACCGAGCACGCGGTCAAGGAAGAAGTCGAACGGACGCCGGCCGTAGGCTTCGAGCTGGGTCGCGGACCACTGGCGATCCTCACCGAAGTGCTTACGGATGTGTGCCAGGACCCACGGATCACGGAGCTTGCCGTTCCACGCGGTCGGCTGTTCGGAGAGCGGCCGCTGCACCCCGAAGAGCGCTGCGGCTTCGGAGGAGTCGACGGTGGGTGCCTCCTCTTCGGCCCCTCCGCGCGCGGCCGCGGCGGAGGCCTCGCCGAACAACTCCCGCTCGGTGTCGATGAAGGGATCGAGATGGCCGGCGCGTAGCTCGTCGGCGAACGCGGTCAGCACGGCGTGTCCCACACGATGCGGATCGGCGGTGTGGAACGCGGAGCGATCGCCACCCCTACGGATCTTCGCGAAGCGGGCCACATCGCCCTTAATCAGCTCCAGGCGGCTCGCCGCCAGATCCTCGGAACCCTGACCCTCCGGGTCTCCGGCGCCTGGCGGCGTGACCTCCATGCGTGTGCGGGGGATCTCGCTCCCGGGATCGTGATCCGGTACGAGCGGGGAGGGAAGTCGGGGGACTCCGTTCGCATCGGTTGTCCGATAGGTGATCGTTATGTCCTGCCCGCTCACGATCGCCCGCCACAGGCGACGCTCACGCTCCAGGGCCTCCACGCGCGTCGTGAGCGGAAGCCCGAGGCCCTTCAGCGCCACGCGCTCCTGCTCGGTGAAGACGCCGGCCGTGGCAGGAGGCTGAGGAAACACGCCGTCGTTAGCGTGAACCAGAAACGTGTGCTGGAAGGGGGTCGACGCGGCCTCGTGAGCTTCCAGTACCTGGACGCCTTGCTGGAGCGGTGTCGACAGCGCCAGCTCGTTGGCCTCGAGCAATCGCCGCAGGCGTGCGTACCATTCCCCCGCCGGGAAGGCGCTGCGCGACTCCCGAGCGCCCGGCCATTCCCCCCACTCGACCAACAGACCCTCGAGGGCCAGGGCGCCGCGCTGATCCAGGCGCACGACATCCCAGCGGTCGCCGACCGCCTGACACAGACGTCGCCGAAGGTCGAGGACATCGCCGCGCAGGACCGCCAGCGTTCGATCGATCCACTCCAGCTCCGTGTGCTCACCCTCCAGAGCACCGAGGACGTCCCGCAAGCGTTCGAACCGAGACAAATCCCGCTCGAGACGCGCACCCGTCACGCCGACCCGAGCCAGGGCTCGCCCTTCGTTGGCCTCCGCACGCTCGCGCAGGCGCTCGAGCCAGCGGTGCCACTCATCGAGTCCGTGTATGCGCCGGATCGTGGACAGATGATCGATGCCCCTCAGGTCGACGTCCACGTCGAAATACGGACTGGCGAGCACCTGTCGAAGGCCTCGGTACGTCCAGCCTTCGGACACGGCTCGAAACAGCTCCAGGATGGCTCTGAGTGCAGGGATCTCGGCCAGACGCGTCCGAATGCGGGCGGTGCTCGGTACGCCCGCCTCCCGCAGCGCACGGTGGACACGCCGGGTGTCCTGCCGTCCGGTCCGGGCCACCACCGCGACCTCGTGCAGGGCCACGTCCCCGGCGGCCAGCAGGGTCTTGATCTGGCGTGCGATCCAACGGGTCTCTCGTACCGCGTCGGGGGCGGGTTGAACGCGAACCCTCCGATGGGGCTCGGACCCGCACACGAGACGCGGAGGTCGGTTGGCCAGCAGGTCCCACTCCGATTCGCCGACCTCGGTCGGCAGGTACACGAGCACCTCGACCTCGTCCTGCGCCGCGAGCGCACGCACGAACCTCCGGCGTCCCCTGAGAGACGTGAGTCCGTACACGTGCAGGCGTCGAGCACCGCCGATCGCGGATCGAAGCCCACCGGCCTCGATCCTCGCGGCCACCATCGCATGGATCGAGCGGGGGTCGTAGCGCTCGCGCTCGTCGAGTGCTTGCAGAAACTCGCGGTAGGTGTCGACGACCCAGGCGTTCCGGCTCTCACCGAACGCATCCGTCTCCAGACCGGCCAGCGCCCCCGCCAACTCATCCGGCAGAGTTCCTTCGGGGAGCAACTCGCTGAACAGGCGGTCGAGCATGTGACCACGCGCCGGCCCGGCCTCGCGCGTCGTCGCCGCGACCCCGTATCGACGGGCCGACGCGGTCGCGAGCCGGGCCACCAGCAATCGGCCCGTGAGGATCCCAATCGGTCTCTCCGAGACGCCAAACAGGTCCCGCAGCTGGGAGAAGAACGACACGGGCGGGCTGAACCATCCGGGCAAGCCCCGCTGTGCGGCGCGCGCATACAGACGATCCCGTTGTGCCCGGTGTACGACCCACAGGTGCGAGGCGTACCCGGTCGGCCCGATGTGGGTTGCGGACTCGTCGAGGAAGTGCGCGACGCAGTCCTCCCAAAGCGGATCGCTGGCAGCGGAGCGGATCAGCTGGAGTGGCATCGGGTCGAGCGCGCCCACCGGGTCCGGGTGTTAGCAGGTCGCTGAAACACCCCAGCGGGTCGCGGGTGTTTCAGCGATCTGCTTAGGGACAAGCGATCGAGAGGAATTGTAGGGGAGATCGGCGACGCGCGCAGCCGCGCGTGCCTGTGGCTCCGAGGCGCCGCGGAACAGCGCCCCGGAGTCGGAGTCAGTCGGTCGAGCCTTGCTCAGAGGTGCCGCCGTGACAGGACGGCGGCGCAGGGGTCGGTGCCTCAGCGCCTCAGTAGACGAACCGAGCCGGACCCCGTGTCGATGTGGATCTGACCGCGCCCGTCTCCGATCTGGCCGACGAGGTGTGTCCTCTCGACCTGGCTCACCGTGAGCGGGAAGTCCACGTCGATTCCACCGCTTCCGGTATCGACTTCGATCGCGGCGCTCAGGTCCGCGGGCACGTACACCACGACACCCCCCGATCCCGTGTCGATCTCGAGCGAGCGCACGCCAGCAAGAAGCTCGATCTCGACGCTTCCGCTCCCGGTATCCAGGAGAATCTCCTCCGCTCGAATCGACCCGAGCTCGATGCTACCGGAGCCGGTGTCGACGGTCAGCCGCGTGGCCTGGATGTCCGCCGCCTCCACCGATCCCGATCCGGTGTCGATCAAGACCACCTCCCCCGTCACGTCCATGACGCTGACCGACCCCGAGCCCGTATCGGCTCTCAGGTCGCCGATTACATCCGAGACGTCGACCGATCCCGAGCCGGTGTCGACGTTGAGGAAGCCTCGGGTTCCGGTCGCGCGCACCGGGCCACTGGACACGTCGATCAACAGGTCTGCCTCGACACCCGTCACTTCGACTTCGCCCACGCCGTGGTGGAGCGCGACGTCCTTCCCGGCGGGAACCTGGATTCTGAGATCAGCGTACGCCTCGGCCCCTTCCCCCGAACCCCTCACGCGAACGCGCCGATCTCCTCTATAGAGTCGCCCGTCTTCCGCCACCGCGACGTCGGATCGACTTCCCCGATCCAACCGCGGGTACACGATCTCGTCCCAGGGATATCGAATGATCAGATTCTCGATCCCGTCGAGCGTGCGTGTCTCGAAGGTCAACTGGGCCGCATCGCTCCCTCCCCGCGTCGCCGTGACGACGACATCGGAGCCCGATCCGCTCTCCACGCGCACCTCTCCCGCGAGGTTGTGGATCGAGACTCGGGCCCCGCTCAGTGTCACCCGCTCCGTTTGACCGAGTGCGGGTGCCGCCGCCACCAGCACGGCTGCGGTGGCGAGGGCCGCCGAGCTCCGCGCCAGACGCCCATGGTCTGTCTTGGTCATGTTGGAATCTCCGTATTCGAGGCTCTCGCCCGCAGGCGGGGCCCCGGATCTTCTCGTTGAGAATCGGTTGTGATCCCTCCCCAGAATAGAGGCGACCGCAAGTCCGTGCTCGCTTACACGATGCTTCGAACGGCCACTTGGTTGGAATGGCCGGGTCGGGAGTCATGCCGGCCGACCAGCCCCGGCGCGGAACCGGCGCAAGTAAGCAGGGAGCGGCCGACTCACCATGCATATGGCGAGACTGCAACAGCTGGCCCCTTCATTGCGACCTTCATGAGGGCGTCGGACTGGCGGCGCTGTACCGTAATCCACTGTCCGACGGGAGGTTGTGGCTACGCAGACAACGTGGTCAGGGTTGCCGATGCCCGCCTCTGAGCGCTTCTACCGTCGCAGTTTGCGAGGACCCACTGCAAGGCTGCAGACCCGCGGGTGGCAGCCACGAAAGGGGACACAGGATGCGGGGGATGCTACTGGGGTTGGTGAGAGAGACGCTGGTCAAGCAGTACGGTCAACCGCTATGGGACGCGCTCGTCGCGGCGGAGGAGATGGGCCTTCGAGACCGAATCGAGGGAGAGGAGAACGGGCTGGCCGCAGATCTACCCTCAGACGCACTGGTCTGCTGGCTCGCGCGGCAATCGGTCGCGACGCTCCGCGATACCTATCCGAGCCTGTTTGGCAGGCATGAGCACCTCGCCGACTTCGTGCGTTCCTTCGGAGACGAGCTGCCTGTGGTGGCCGAT
>JBDHAD010000036.1:0-29955 GCA_039588215.1 Gemmatimonadota bacterium | reverse complement strand
CATTTTCTGTTCGTGCTGCCACCCTCCGCCGTGCTGTGCGCCCTCGCGATCGCGAAGTCGATCGAGCTCGCCCGGCATCGTGCTTTGAAGGTCGCGCTATCCGCGCTGGTCGCACTCACGATGATCGTCACCGCGGCCGACCTGGTGGCCCTGCACCCGTTCCAGTACGTGTACTTCAACCGCCTCGCGGCGGGCGGGGTCGGAGCGGCGGCGGAGTCGTACGAGACCGACTACTGGGGCACCAGCCTGAAGAACGGCGTAGAGTGGCTGGTCGACAACTACGAGGGCGACCCGGACGGTCATCGGCCCAGGGTGGCGACGTGTCTGCACTCGCTCTCCACGACGTATTACCTGCCGGCCGATCGCTTCGAGTTCGTGGGCACGGTCCACACCGGGCAGAGCATCGAAGACGGCTCGCGCCCGGACCTGTTTCTCTCCCACCCGCGGTGGGACTGCGACACCACGTTCTCGGGAGCCCTTTTGCACACGGTCGAAGTCGGGGGGGCCTCGTTGCTCTCGATCGTCGAGGTGTTAGAGCGCGACGAGGCACCTTAAGGAAGGGGTGCCGGCCGACGCGTCGCTCGCTTGGTACGCATGGGTCAGCGGAGCGATCCGGTGGGAATGCGACCGGCCGGCACCTATCAGGTCAAGCGCTCAAGGGCAGCGCTCGATGGCGGCTCCATCTGTTCAGGACCCTGTCGGTCGCGTCCATGACCTGTTCGATCGAGACGTCGTCCGCGACCATGCTGTACAGTACGCGAGAGGCATCCTTGATCTCGTGGACCTCGGATACGCTGGGCGGCATGAAGCGGAAGGTCTCCGAGAGAAAGCTGATCAGGTCGGCGTGCACCTTCTCCCGCTCGGCCTCGATCTCCAGGAGTTGTGACCGCAGACGGCGACGATCCTCCGCATTCCGCTCCTGTCCTCTCCGGAGCTGCAGCAAACGAATCGCTTCCTCCAGCCCGGCCTCGGTCTCCAGCCCGGCCTCGAGGTAGTTGGCGCGCTGTCGCGCACTCGCCTCCGTCTTCAAGATCGGCTCGTTCATGCGGAGCATGCTCCCGGTCCCCTTGCCCTCTCCCAACCGTCAACGCGCGACAGCCACACCCGAATGCGATTCGGACTGTCGGTGTCCCTCTCCTGTTCTCTAGATGCCGCGAGAGGGCGGAATCTTACATCTCCCCGTGAGTTTCGGGTGTGACGCACGGGCTCTTTGGCTACGAGGTGATGGAGTCGGGACGTGCGCGCGAGGAGTCCCCGGCAGGGAGGGAGGGCACGGGTCTCTGCCACAAGGAGTCGTTCTGCTCCAAGAACGGCATGCGATCGCTGGCCCCGCTCGCCGCGGCCACGACCATCGCGATCACGGCCAGCAGGGCGGCGATGATGAATACGGCGATCAGCGGGGCCTGCAGCCTGCGCCTGCTATTCTGCCGGGAAACCTCCTGGTCCTTTCTCGGCTTGCTCGACCCCAGGCGGCGCAGCGACGGCATAGTCGATGATCGCGCCGAGCGCGGACGTCGCCTCCAACGGGTGGAGGCGGGAGCGCCCGTCGCGGAGGCCGCGACGCCCGCCACCGAGTCCTCGCCACCCGCAACGGAATCGACCGGGACCGGGGCTGCAGGCGGGTGGAGCGCACCGAACACGGGAGGAAGATGCGACCCCCCCTCCAAGGGCGCTGTCTCATCCGGCGTGCCGAGTAGAACGAGCCCGACCAGCCCCAGCTCGAGATCGAAACGGAGAGAGTCCGGGTCGAGGAGGACTAGCAGGGTCGCCCCGCGGGCCACGGCAGAGTCCCGGATCCTCTTCCACGCACGGGACTCCAGGACGCGTCGTGCCGACAAGGGCGAAGCCCCCTGGGGCACGTAGATGTACCCGCGGCCCCGGCTGCGAGCTGCCACGCTCTTCAGCGAGGCAGCGCCAGTCAGCACATCCGAGAGTCCGAGTTCCGACTCGACACCCAACTCGTGATCCAGGTCAGGACGACGCGAAGCCAGGCTGACGAGGATGGTGTGACCCGGGCGCGCGCGGCTCGCGATGGCTGCGAAGTCGCCAGCCGCTGCGAGGGTCCAATCCGCGTCCGGCGCAGCAATCAGACCCACCGCACACGACTCCTCCGGGAGTTGCGCGACGATCGTCTCGAGCCGGTCCGTGTACGTGGGGTCCATCGCTACATCTTGGTGCAGGCGCAGGGGTCGGTCGTGCTCACCCCGACAGCGCAGGGCATGCTCAGAAGCGGGGTACCACCATCAACAGAAAACTGCGCGTCTCTCCTGGGGTCCTCTCCTGTACATCGACATAGTCATTCTGAAGGAGGTTCGAGACCTTCGCACGCACGTCCATCCCGAGGATTTCCTGATTGAAGCGGAGATCCACGACGGTGATCGGGCCGCGATCGTCGAGCGGAAACGCCAATACCTGCTCCACCTCGCTCCGGAAGCGCACGTCCAGCCCGAGCCGATCGCCCAACGCCGAAAGCGTGGCGGTAACATTGTGGTCCGAGCGATACGGCAGCGGGAGGTCGACCCGCTTGTCCTTCGAGTCGAGGAACATGTAGTTGACGCCGAGGTTCAACTGTTCCGGTACGATGCCCACGCGGACGCCCAGATCCAGACCCCGCACACGGGCCTCTGACACGTTCTGGAACTGGAACGTCAGGAACTCGCCCGTGACGGGACCCGGCTCGATCAGGCCGGAGTACTCGCTCCAGAAGGCCCCGGCGTCGAACCATACTCGGCTCCCCACGGAAGCCGTCGCGCCCACCTCGCCTGCCCAGGCCGATTCGCCACTGAGCCCCAGGTTTGGGATCACGCGAAATCCGAACTGGGTCGTGTTCGTGAACTGCTCGGACACGCTTGGGGACCGGTATCCGCGGCTTACGGAGGCTCGCAAGCTGACGCGATCCGAAGGCTGGACCGCGATGCCGACCTTCGGGTTGAACTGCAGATCTCTCTCGGCGGTCGACGCTTTGTGATAGTCGAGGCGGAGTCCGATCGTGCCCTTCACCTTTGAGGAGATAACGATCTCGTCCTGCGCGAACACCGCCAGGTCCGTGACCGTGGGATCGCCGACGAAGTCCGAGGTCACGGGGGTCACGGCCGCCTCGGCCCCCATCGTGAGGGCGTGGTCGAGCGACGGATAGAAGGAGACCTGTAGATCCGTCCCGTACCGCGTCGAACGGTGAAAGGTCTCGTTGTCGTGGAAGTGGTTCTGGACGGCGGAATGGTAGATCTGCGGCCGGATCTGGAGGCGGAGATCCGGCGTTACGATCGGATTCGCCGTGACGCCGAACGCCACGTCATCCTCGCGGACCCAATCGCCCAGCTCGACGGGGTCCACCTCCAGCGGCCTGTCCGCCGACAGCCACGTGAAGAACTCTTGCTCATCCTCGCGAGTCCAGGTGACCCAGAAGTCCCAGGGATTGGCTGACTCGACGGGGAACATCCCTTTTACGCGCAGCTTCCAGCGTTCGAACTCCCCGTTCTGACGGAACCCGTCCGACGCCTCGCGTCCCACGTACAGCGTCGTTCCGAGGTCGCCGATGCGGCGCGAATGCTGGACGTTCAAACCCTCCATGGTCAACTGCTCGTCGGTGAAGTCCATACCGGACGGCGTGTCGAAGAAACCGTAGTGAGCGCTGACGAGCGTCTCGGGTTTTTCCGGGGGGCGCTTCGTGATCACGTTCACCACGCCCCCGAGTGCGTTCGTCCCGTATAGCGTGGAGTTCGGGCCCTTCACGATTTCCACCCTGTCGACATCGAGCACAGGAAGCGCATCGAACTCGATCGCTCCTCCGACGCCCGACAGGACGCGCTGGCCGTCGACGAGCATGAGAACCCGACTCCCCACGCCGCGGGCCAGACCGGTGGAGCCCCGGATGTCCATCTGCCCGGAGTTGAATACGACGCCCTGGGCGAACGGCAGCGCCTCCTCGAGGCTGACGACGGTCCGGCGCTCGATCTCCTCGCCACTCATCACCGCCACGCTGACCGGTGATTCACCGGGTCGGGTCGCACCCCGATTCGCAGTGACGACGATCGAGGGCATGTCGAACACCGCACGCTCCAGGACGATCTCGAGCTGCGTGGCCTGACCGGAGACGATCTCGACCCCGATGATGGATGTCTCCGCGAAGCCGGGAGACACCGCTCCTACGGTATACGTGCCCGGGATCATGCCTTCGAGGCGGAAGCGTCCCTCGGGATCGGTCGTGGTCTGGAGCGTCGTACCACTGATGAGGATGGTGGCGCCCACCACGGGCGCGGCCTCGTCGGCCGAGCGCACGGTTCCGCGGAGCGCACCCTGCTGCGCGGCCGCCGGGGAGAAGACGAGGAGCACCCAAAAGGCGCAGGCCCACACCCCGGCCCGCCCGCGTGGGCGATCGACTGTCTGCGCGAAGTCGGCTCGTCGCATCCCGATTACGGCCAGAAGCGCGCTCACCGGCAACTCCTTTGCCATGTTAGGGGCCCGACTCAGGCGCCACCCGGTCGTTACTGCTCGTCCCACACCGACGTGCTGGCGGCTGCGGCCGGCTGGGTCACTTCCACAGTGAGTGTCGAGCCCACGAGAGTATACGTCCCGATGGATTGGAACCCTTGTGTCGAAGAGTCCTGCGTCCAGCGTCCGTTGCTCGCGTCGATCGTGTACTCGCCGTTATCCACTACCACGTTACCGGCCAGATTCAAGCTGATCTGGTAGGTACCCCTCGCAACGGATCCGGTGCTCGAGGTTTCGGCGACGGTCATCGTGCCAGTCCCCGGGGGGATGCTGGTTGGAGTGAGGGTCAGCCCGCCTGTGACGACCGCTCCGACTATCGATGCCAGATTGTACGTGCCCGAGAGGTCCGGTGGGGGAACGACAGTAGTCGGGCCTTCGTCGTCGCTGCAGCCCGCGAAGAACGTGACCGCCACGAGCGGCACCAGGATCGATCGTATCCGCATCTGCATGCTCTCCTCCATCATCTGGTTTTCTGTGTAACGATCGGTCCAGGACCGAAGATCTCAGCCACCACCCATCGTCTCGTCGCGGCGCGACCGGAACTCGTTCCCCTCGCGCCAGTTGGGCCATACGGGCTCCGCCGACAGACGGAACCCGATTCGGAACAGTAACTTCAGATCGTCGATCGCGCCGGTCAGGTCCCAACTCGGATCGAATTCGTCCGAGGGCTTGTGGTAGCGTTCGGCCGTGTATCTCTCGCGCTGCTCGCGCCCCCAGGCCTCGCCATGCTCTATGTGGTCGATGCCCGCATCCGTATATAGAGCCGGCACACCCTGCTTCGCGAAACTGAAGTGATCGGAACGGTAGAAGAAGCCCTTCTGGGGCTCGGGATCCGGTCGAACCACGCGATCCTGCCGCCCCGCCTCCTCCTCCACGTAGTCGTCCAGCTCCGAATTCCCCCAGCCGACAACCGTAATATCGCGCATGGGGCCCCAAATGTTGAGCCCATCCATATTGATGACGGCGACCGTCTTGTCGAGCGGTTTCACGGGGTTGGTCGCATAGTACGCGGAGCCGAGCAGTCCCTGTTCCTCGGCCGCCACCGCGAGGAAGAGGAGCGATCGGGCCGGGCTCTGGCTCATGGACGCGAGTGCTTCCGCCAGCTCCAGCAGACCCGCCGTGCCCGTGGCGTTGTCGAGCGCGCCGTTGTAGATCTGGTCCCCTTCCAGTGTCTCGTCCCGGCCGAGGTGGTCCCAATGCGCCATGTAGACCACGAACTCGTCGGGGCGCTCCGAACCGGGCAACGTGGCCAGGACGTTGTTCGACGTGCTGCGCTCGATCTGATTCTCGATCGTCACGGAGGCCCTGAGCGGCATCTCGACCGCCTTGAAATCCGGGCTGGCCGCTCGCGCTTTCAGCTCGTCGTAGTCCAGTCCGGCACCCGTGAACAACTGCCGCGCGGCGTCCAGGGTAATCCAGCCCTCGACGGCCGCGCGGGAAAGATTCGCATCCTCGGCCACTAAGGCAAACTGGGCTCCTGACCAACTTCCGGTCACGACATCCCACGGATACCCGGCGGGCTCCGTCTCATGGACGATCAGGACGCCGGCCGCCCCCTGTCGCGCTGCCTCCTCGTACTTGTAGGTCCATCGGCCGTAGTAGGTCATCGAGCGACCGTTAAACAGGTCGGGGTCCTCGGTCGCGAACCCGGGGTCATTGACCAGGATCACCACGGTCTTGCCCTGCACGTCCACGCCGGCGTAGTCGTTCCAACTGTACTCGGGCGCAACCACCCCGTAGCCGACGAACACCATCTCCGAGTCCTCGATATCGACGCGGTCGATGACTCGCTTGGTCCAGGCCATGAAATCGGTCTGGAACGCCAGCTCGGTGCTCCCGGCCTCTCCCGTCAGGGACAGCGTCATATCGGGATCGGCGGTGATCGCCACCAGCGGGACCTCCTGGAAGTAGGAGTCGCCGTTTCCCGGCTCGAGCCCGAGCTCCTCGAAGGACTCCTGCAGGTAAGCGATGGTCACGCGCTCCCCCTCCGACGCCGGACCGCGTCCCTCGAACTCGTCGGAGGAGAGCGTTTGTATGCGTGCGGCGAGCCGGGCCGTGTCCATGTAGTCGATCGCCGCGTCGACGGCCCGGTCGTCGGACCCCATGTCGCAACCGACGGACAATACGAGGGCGAGCGGGGCTAGCGCGGGGCCTCGGTGAGCACCCGGCGCGCGTCGAGCGCGCGGGACCGCTCGGAGCGTATGCCTATTCACTTCCTATACCATCCTTCCCACATTTGAAATCGTGATCCGAAGTCCTCACTACTTACCCTGTCGGCTCTGACGGCGCTACGCCAGCCCGGGGCTACGGCAGTTGGGAGGAGATCGGCGCGGCGCGGGAGCCCGTTTAACGAAAGCTCCGCCCGCGCCGTCTCCGTTTTATCGAGGGTCGGCCTCACCGGTGAATCACCGGTGGGCCTGATCGAATGAAGGGCACCGCTGTCGTGTGAGGTTTCGGATGTCGACGTACCCCAATGCCCGCCACGGGCGCACCCACACCCTCCTCGTGACTCTCGTCGCGACTCTTCCGTTCGCCTTTGCCTGCTCACCAGACAACTTGACGTCGCCACCCAACATGAGCCCTCCGGTGCGCGGTGACGCGGTCCAGGGGAAGACGGCCTTCGTGACCAAGTGCGCGTCGTGCCACGCGGCTCAGGATGGGCTCGACCTGGCGTTCTTCGCCTTTCCGGACACGACAATCATCCGGCGGGCGGTCGCGCATGTGGACACGTCCACGGCTCAGGACATCGTTGCCCACATCGCGACGATCCGGGTGGCCCCGGCTTCACGGGAGTTCCGCCTCTTTCAGCCGGGCGGCGGACAGGTTACCGGCGACGTCGATTTCGCCGCCCGTCTTTTCGGGTCGGACGCGTGGCCCGCCGACCTGAGCACCGAGGCGTTAGCGGCGATCAGTCCCCGAGATGTCGCCATCGCGCTCCCCATGCCTTTGTGGTCGTTCGAGGGCAGCAACCTGGATTGGATGCCGGGGGCCCCGATCGATGACGCTCTGCTCGACTACCCGACCGAAGCCGGCGTGGCCCGGGCGCACCTGTCCAGATACCACGCGACCCGAAGCGAGGAAGATCTGTTCAGGGCGGTGCTCGCGCTTCGAATCGCCGAACGCGACCCAGCGAACCCGAACGCCCCCTGCGTGATGGATCCGATCGATCTGTTGCGCCCCGCCGAGTGCTTCGAGGCGCGCCGCTGGATCTCGACGCTCGTCGCGCAGCACATGATCCGAAACGGAGAGACCGAGCCGATCCACTCCGCGCTCCACGACGAGTGGTGGGATGTCGGTAACGTGAGCCGCCGCTCGCGCCAGGCCGGGCAACCGCTCGAGAACGCGGTGCAGAACTGGGCGGTCTGGATGTATCTCGGGTGGGCGTTCGATCCGTCGCGGCACGCGAGCGTCTACCTGGGAAGCGCGTTCAGTCTGCTGGGCATGCCCCGGCAAGCGACCTTCCACGCCCTCCGCGCGCAGGTGAGCCGCGGCTCGCGTAGCCTGGCCGCGTACCATGACACGCACAACGCCGCCCGGTTCTCGCCGACGCCCTGGACATTCAACGCCACGCGATTCGGGTTCGCGGAGCTCCTCGGGAGGCTTGCGTCGGGCTCTCAACCGCAGGGTGCAGAGGCGGTCGCGGAGGCACACGTGACGGTGGATCGCGCGTATGCGGCGGCCGCGCGGAAAGTCACGGCCGCCGAAGGGGCCCTATTGGCGGCACTGCGCGACCAGATCCACGCGCTCCTGGACTGACCGGTGAGGCGCTGCGGCGCCGGGCGCCCCTCCGGGTCGGATGAGCCGGGACGGAACGGGCGCTGCCGTTGCTTACGAGGGGCGTTTCAGCGAGGGAATCGCACCGACGCGCCCGCCGCGACGAACCAGTCCTCGGCGGCCGTGCTGAGGCCCAGCCCGGCGCTCGTGTCCAGTTGCAGGGCATCGTTCAAGAGCACCGTGAAGCCACCGTCGATGCTGTGACGATCCGGTCGCCCGTCGGCCAACCCGAGGAAGCCGAAGCTCTCGAGGAAGGCTCCGACGCGTTCAGCGAGCCTGAACCCCAGCGCCACCGTGTACAACAGGTCGGGCTGCGTGTCGAGCGCAGCCGCGCCGGCCTCTACGGTCTCCCACTGGGCACCGATGTTGTAGCCGAGCGAGACCCGTTCGCTGAGATCGTTCGACACGGCCAATCGCACCGTGGGGTCGGCCCGCTGGCTTCCGATTCCATCACGGCCGGTCGGAAGCGTGATTTCGCCGAGCAGAGCGACTCGCGTGCCGGCGCCCTCGGGCGCCAGAAGCTCCCATTTGATACCGAGGCCCAAATCGCCGGCTCCGTCGGGACTCTCATCGGGGCTCGAGCTCGGCAGCGGATCCGAGAGCGGATCCGTTAGATCCACGGACTGGGTGACCCACCCGGCGAATCCGACCCGGGCCTCGAGACCTGAGCCGAGACCGATTCGGAGCAGCGCGCCGGGGACGGCATGACTCCGGAGCTCGATTCCACCCTCGCTCTCCCGTGCGTACGTCCACCCCAGCTCGAGCTGAAAGAGGCCGCCGGACACGGACTGCGCCGATTCAGTCTGGTCGGGACGGTCGGTGACGATCGCACCGGGCTCCTGAGCCGACGCCGGACTCGCCATCAGCGTCAGACAGGCTCCTATGATCGTTACAGCGACCCGGTGCCACATTTCGTGATCCTCGTCCCGGGGGCGGGGATCGCTCGGGTCGCATCGCGTCCCGGGCCGCGGCAAGCTCCGCATGTGCTCGACTCCTCGGTGAGGGCCGACCCCCCGTTGTGCGAGGCAACGGTCCGTGGCTGACAGTATTTAGCCTCACCTAAATTAACCGACCCTAAAAATCCGTCAAGCGGGCGTTGCCTCATTGCGGAAGCTCGTCACTCCTTCTCGTCTCCCAACAGCCTGCGAAGCGCCCCCCGGTCGCGCTCGCTCATGAACAGCGTGTCGCCGGTCGTTACCAGATCCGAAACCACATCGCGAAGAGGGCGCTCCCGCCGCGCGCGTTGGTATTCGCTCAGGTCACCGATAAACGGCCACAACCGTTCCCGCACATCGTCGGGGAGCACCTGATCCAGGTATTCGAGGGCCAGGCTACGCAAGCGGTCGTCGCCGAGCAGGACACCCTGGTAGGCCGATCTCACGGCCTCCGCTTCCAGTACGAGCGACAGCAAGCGGAAGGTGTGCTCGAGGCTCAGCTCGCCCCGCGCCTCGACCCGCTCCGCCACGAGGTCATCCCCGGTCGGATCGTCATCCAGCAACCGCTGCAGCTCCCACACCGGGCGTTCGCGGCTCGCCTCCCGGCGTATCGCCCCCCAGACGCGCTCATCGGCCTCAGGTGTCCGGGTGTCCCGCCCGCGTCGACGCCGCTGGACGAGCGCGATCGCGGATCTGTATCTCACCTCGAAGCGGGGCGCCGTGAGCGCACCGAGGAGGGTGAGCTCGGCCTTGCGTGAGGCATACCTCGCGAGGACGCCGGGGATGCGACGACGCAGAACGAAGTCCGTGGAGTCGTCCCCCAGCAGAGCCGCCAGCTGCGGGAGGGCCTCGGGCTCCATCCCGGCCAACACTTCGGTCACACGCCGATAGAGACCGTCGCGGGCCAACAGTCGAACGAGCTCGGGTACGTGTTCCTCCGCCCACCCGCCGCCTCGGTCCAACGCCTCCAGGATCTCCGCCCTTGTCCCGCGCAGGCGAATCGCCGGCTCCCCAGCGGCTCGCTCGCCCGGCCCGTCCCTCGCGGGCGGACTATCTGGCGTCGGGTCGGGAGTGTGTGCCCGCGCCCCTTCGACCACCATCGTCTTGCGCAGGTCGTCTACGATCGCCGATGCCCGACCGGCGTCGGCAGTCAGATCGGCCGTCGCCATGAATACACCGGTTTCCTCAAGGGCGGATCGAAGGTCCACGCGGGTGAAGCTTCCACTCAGCAGGTCGCGCTGGTCCGCCCCTACTGCGACCTCGTCGGCGCCGGCGCGTAGTTGGGAGGTCACCGTCGTCATGTAGCTTCGGCCCGCGCGGCGAGCGAGCCACAGGAAGTAGAGCGCGAACACCAGCGCGAAGACCGACAGCAGTCGTGACGGAAACCCGCCGAGCGTCACGACGAGGAACACGATCGCCGCGCCCACTCCCTCCGCCGCACTGTCCGCGACCGAGTCGATGAAGGTCTTCGTCTTGCGACGCAGCGCGGCCGGAACGGGGACGTACAGTACCTCCAGGACGGATCGGTGGAGCGATTTCCGCAGCGAATTGTCACCCCCGCGGACCAGGGTCGCGATCACGAGCCCCGGAGCCACGAGCAAAGCCGTCGAGCCCAGGAGCAAGATCAGGGGCAGGAAGGACAGGGTCGCGGCGAGGCCGGTGGACGCCATCAGCCTGGCGGAGAGAAGAACCTGGATCGCGAGCGACGCGGCGCCCGTCCAGCCGTAGAAGGCCCCCAAGAACCCGGCCAGGGGCTCGCGGGTGGTGAACGCGGCTCGTGCCAGCTCCTTGAACTGGTAGTCGATGAGCGTGCTCGCGATCGTCGCGGTGCCGACGATCAGGGCGATCGTCCTGAGGTGCGGTGTTCGCCACGCGAGACCGAAGCTTTCCCTGATCGAGGAGCGCTTGGACTCGTCGACCGCAGTCGGTGCCGGATGCCCCACCTGTGGCAAGCCCAGGAGGATCAACAGAAAGACGAGCAGGAGCCCGATGAGCGCCGGCACGAACACCGTCAGCTCCAATCGTCCCGTCAACCACGCGAGCGAGTTCCCCATGACCATCGCCCCGGCCGTTCCTCCGGCGCCGATCAACCCGAACAACCGCTTGGCACCCCGCACGGGGAACAGTTCGGCGGTCACGAGCCAGAAACCCGACGTGAGCAAAAGCGTCCCCAGCGCGGTCCACAGGTAGAACGCGACCACCGCCGGGCCTGGGCGGGTGACGGCCGGCCACAGGGCGGCGAGTCCGAGCGCCAGCAAGAGCAGGAGGCGGACCATGACCCGCCGAGGGTCGCCCCGCGCCAGTTGTCTGGCGAACAGCGCCACCGCCGGTACGCTCAGCAGCGCCACCGCTGCGGTGATGTACGGCAACGTCTCGACCGGGAAACTAGTCAGGTAGAAGGCCTCCCGAAGCGAGCGGCCGAGGATGAGGAATGCGATCACCAGGAAGGCGCCGCTGAAAGAGAGCGCGACGGTCCGGACCTCTTCAGGCCGAAGATCCAGCCAACGGGCTAGCCACGCGCGCAAGTCTCAGGCTCCTCTAACGGGCTGTTGGCGGCAGGGGTCGGCGGCACGGGTTAGCGGGCCGCCTGTGGCCGATCTCCGGCCCGGGCGCGGTTGACGGGGGTCGCTCAATCGGCGACGGCTACCGCCTCCGCGGGAGACGGCCGCCGGCCTCCCTCGGTCGGATCATAGTCGACGGCGACGGCGTCGAACATCTCCGGCGCGTGGAGGGCCCACCAATCCCGCGCCCTCACCTGTGACCAGTGCCCGGACAGCGGGACTGCCAGTAACGCCTCCTTCACAGCCTCGGCGGTCTGGAAGCGGTCGACCGGCTCCTTCTCCAGACATTTCATCACGAGCGCATCCAGCTCGTCGGGGATCGGCAGCTCCGAGACTTCGTTCGGGTGCTGTGGGATCGTCTTCACGTGATCGATGATGAGATCCAGGCTGGAGGAGCCGCCGAACAGGTGCGTCCCGGTGAGCATCCAGTACGCCACGCCACCCAGGTTGTACAGATCGGAGCGAGAGTCCGCCCTATTCGCGCCGTACACGGATTCGGGCGCGATGTACCGGGGCGTCCCGAACACCATGCCCGACTTCGTGAGCCCAGAGTCGGACGCCTGCTTCACTTCCCGCGCGAGCCCGAAGTCGAGCACTTTTACGAAATCGTACAACCCGCCGCGGTGCGTGATGAAGATGTTGGAGGGCTTGATGTCGCGGTGCACGATCCCGCGTGCGTGCGCCTCGGCGAGCGAGCCACAGATCTGTGACAGCAGGTAGACGACCCGATCGGCCGGCAACGGCCCGAAGCGATCCACCAGGCGATGAAGGTCGAGTCCCTCCAGATACTCCATCGCATAGTAGAAGGTGTTGTCGGACGTCCGGCCAAAATCGAAGATCGTGATCGTGTTGGGGTGCGTCAGGGATGCGGACAACCTGACCTCGCGCTCGAAGCGGGCCACCGCCGCGGGGCCATCGGTCTGGTCTCCGGACATGACCTTCACCGCCGTCGGGCGGCAGATCATCGCGTGGCGGGCCACGAACACCTGACCCATCCCCCCCTCACCGAGCTCCTTCTCGATCAGATAGTTTCCGAGCCGCTTAGCCCGGTGCGCGGAACGGTGGAGGCTGTGCAGGTTGCGACTCACGAGCGCCGAGATCACTCCGATCATCGTGATTCCGCTCACCCGCCAGGTCTTCTCCCAGAACGCGGCCCGCGAGCCCAATTCCTCCCAGTATGCAGCGACTTCCGGGACGATCGCCGACAGCAGCGTGTAGGAAACGATCGCCACGACCACCGCGAAGCCCGCTAACCAGATCTGGGCGTTTCGGCAGGGCAGGAACGCCGCCATCACGAACAGCATCACCGCGACCGGAAGGAAGGATTCACGGAACGGGTAGAAGATCGCGACCACGGAAATGACCAGGAGTAGGTTGAACGCGACCACCCAGAACGCGACACCCTGAATCTTGGCGAGGCTGCGCTCGCCGACATGGACGGCCGCGAGACCCAGGATGAACGACAACGGGTGCGCGAGGTGGAGCCAGCGGTTCCACCCGGCGAACGCGACCGGCTCGAGGCCGTACAACAAGTTCAGGATGAACACGAAGACGCTGGCGCCGATCCCGATCAGGAACACGAGGCGGGTCCGCTGCCACAGGATGCCCTCCATCTCGCGGTCGAAGGAGCGGCCCGTAGTCGTTTGGCCCCCGGAGCTGGGGATCTGAATCTGTCCCTGTTCCATCCGGCGCCTCGACGCTGTCAGATCGACACCCGCGGATCCGTACTTCCAAAACCGCCTGCTACGACGCGACGTTCCCGCATCCCACTCGCTCGTCGCCCCGATGTCAACGGTCCATCGGCAGTCCTGCAAAATAGCGAACCGCCTACGGATGCGCGCGTCTCCTGCCATCCTTGCGGAACTGGATCAATGGGAGGCGGCGGCTCTCGTGCGAACCGACCGACGATCCCCGTACATTCCGCGCCCACGTCGGGCTCAGGATTGGGTGAGTATGATCGAGATCGTCGACATCGCGGTAGTGGGTGCGGGTCCGTGTGGACTTGCCGTCGGGGCGGCCGCCCGCACAGAGGGCCTCCGTGCGGTGCTGTTCGACCGCGGGTGCATCACGAGCTCGATCGTCGAGTACCCGATCTACATGACGTTCTTCAGCACCCCGGAGCGGCTGGAGATCGCGAACGTGCCCTTCGTCGTCGGGGACGCGAAGCCTACGCGTCGCGAAGCGCTCATCTACTACCGCCGCGTGGCTCGCCACTTCGAGCTGGAGGTCCGGCAATACGAGGAGGTCGTCGACATTTCCGGCTCGGAGGGGGATTTCGTGCTGCGCACGCGGCCACTGCACGGAGCCGAGCGTCAGACTCGTGCGCGGGCCGTGGTGCTCGCGACCGGAGCATTGGCGCGGCCCAATCTTCTCTCGGTCCCGGGCGAGGATCTACCGAACGTGTTCCATGCCTTCCGCGAGGCCTTGCCCTACTACGATCAGGATGTGTCGGTCGTCGGCGGTGGCAACTCAGCCGCCGAATCAGCGCTCGAACTGTTTCGGGCGGGAGCCCGCGTCACGGTCGTGCACTTCGAGGACGAGTTCGACCGCGGTGTCAAACCCTGGATCCGCTCCGACATCCTGAACCGGATCGAAGCGGGCGAGATCACGGTTCGGTGGCGTACGCGGGTCCAACGGATCGAACCCGGACGAGTCCACCTACGCGAGGTCGGTTCCGAGGCTGATATCGAGCTTCGGTCCGACTGGGTGTTCGCGTTGACGGGCTGGCAGCCGGACCACGCCTTCTTCCGGGCTCTCGGGATCACGCTCGACTCGGAGACCGGGATCCCCAGCTACGACCCCGACACGATGGAGACGAACGTGGCGGGTCTCTACATCGCGGGGGTCGTCGTGGCTGGATACGACGCCAACAAGGTGTTCATCGAGAACGGTCGACACCACGGCGAGGTCCTCGTCCGCGCCTATCAGCGGCGGGCCCTGACGGAGGGCTGGCATCCAGCCCACTGATTAAAGGAGATTCCGAATCTCGGGCGCGGGCGCGCTCATACCGACCTGACGAACCTGTCCACACGTGCAGGACAAGGCATGTACAAGACACAGATCTTCTCAACCGGCTATTGCGTCCCCGACCGCGTCGTGACGAATGAAGAGCTCGCGGGTCTCATGGATACGTCGGATGAGTGGATCCAGCAGCGCTCGGGGATCGCCGAGCGCCGCTGGGTCGAGGGAGACGAGTCGGGCTCCGACCTGGGCAAGCGAGCCGCCGACATGGCCCTCGAGCGGGCCGGGTTGGAGGCCAACGATCTCGACTGCATCATCGTCGCCACCTTGAGCCCGGACTACTTCTTCCCCGGCACCGGGGTGTTCGTGCAGCGCAAGCTCGGGATCACGGACATCCCGTGCCTCGACGTTCGCAACCAGTGCAGCGGCTTCCTGTACGGCCTGTCCGTCGCCGACGCCTGGATTCGGGTGGGCCAGTACGAGCGTATTCTCCTCGTCGGGACCGAGATTCACTCCACGGGCCTGCACCGGAACACCGAGGGACGAGATACGGCGGTCCTGTTCGGAGACGGCGCCGGCGCGGTGATTCTCACGTCCACCGAGGGTGAGGTCCGGCACACCTTGCTCTCGGTTCACATCCACGCGGACGGCCGTCATGCCGAGAAGCTTTGGGTGGAGGCTCCGGCCTCGAAGGGCGATCCGCTCATCAGCCACGAGGACATCGATCGGGGGCTGACGCGGCCTACGATGGACGGCCGCGATGTCTTCAAGCACGCCGTGGTCAAGATGCCCGGTGCGGTTCGCGAGGCGCTCGGTGCGAACGGACTCACCATCGATGACGTGGACATGGTGATCCCGCACCAGGCCAACCTGCGGATCTCGCAAGCCGTGCAGAAATCGCTCGGACTCGCCGACGACCAGGTCTACAACAACATCCAGCGGTACGGGAACACGACCGCGGCCAGCATCCCCATCGCCCTGCATGAATGTGTAGAGGAAGGGAAGCTGAAGAGCGGCGATCTCTTGTGTTTGACCGCCTTCGGCTCGGGGTTCACGTGGGGGAGCGCCCTCATCCGCTGGTAACATACCCGGCGCCTGCCCAAGCTTCCAACCGGTTACATCACAACGTCTTGTAGCCCCTTCAAGCGCCCGTACACGCCGCCGGTGTGCAAGTCCTCGCGTTTCGTTCGTCCCCCCGATCGCAGGCGCCGTTGGGCGCGCAACGACGACATGAACGCAAGATCCGGAATACGAGATCCGGGATTAAAGGGGGACAGGATGAGGTTCACACGATTGGGACCCACGTTGGCGGCGGGTGTGATGTTGATCCCGCTCGGCCCGATGGTGTCTACCGGAAACGCATCCGCCGGAGCTGATGCCCGGGTCACCGAAGCGAGCGCCGTTACGCGCGCGATCGAGCCGGTCAGAGCCGATGCGAGCGCGATCGACACGACCGGGACGCGCACCGCTCCACGAGGCCGTTCGACGGCGGCGGACCGGGAGTCGGTCGCGATCACGGTCTACAACCAGAACTTCGGGCTCGTGCGCGAGATCCGGAACATCCCCGTCGGGATCGGGCGGATCGAACTCGAGTTCGGTGACGTGGCGTCGGCGATCCAGACCGAGACGGTGCATATCCAGTCATTGAACGCCTCGTTTCAGGTGTTGGAGCAGAACTACCAGTACGACCTTTTGAGCCCGCAGAAGCTGCTCGAGAAGTACGTGGGCCGCACGGTGAAGGTGTACCGCTTCAACCCCGAGACCGAGCGTGAGGAGGTCGTCGAGGCCGAGGTGCTGTCGGTCAACAACGGCACCATCCTCCGCATCGGCGACGAGATCACCTTCAACTATCCGGGTCGCATCGCCTTCCCCGAGGTGCCCGACAACCTCATCGCCGAACCCACCCTCGTATGGCTCGCGCAGAGCGAGGCCGAGCGACAACGGCTCGAGGCTTCCTACCTCACGAACAATCTGAACTGGAAGGCGGATTACGTGATGGTCGTCAACGAGGACGATGACGAAGCCGGGCTCACCGGGTGGGTCACGCTCACCAATAACTCGGGCGCCACGTACGAGAACGCCCGCCTTAAGCTCGTCGCCGGCGACGTCCAGCGGCTGAGCGGCGGGCGCGGGCAGATGATGGAGTACGCCGCCCGCATGGAAGCGGCGGATGCCGTCGGGTCCAGCTTCAGCGAGGAGGGGTTCTTCGAGTACCACCTGTACACGCTGGGCCGACCCACGACGGTCAAGAACAACGAGCAGAAGCAGGTCACCCTGCTCGAGGCCGCCGGCTTCGACGTCCAGAAACGCCTCATCTTCTACGGCGCAGACTACTACTACCGCGGCCAGTACGGCGAAGTCGTCTCCAACCAGAAGGTCGACGTCCGCCTCGAGTTCGAAAACTCCGAGGACAACCGCCTCGGCATGCCCCTACCCGCCGGCATCGTCCGCGTCTACAAGGAAGACGAGTCCGGCGCCCAGCAGTTCATCGGCGAGGACCGCATCGACCACACCCCGCGCGACGAGCGCGTCCGCATTCGCATGGGCGATGCCTTCGACGTCGTCGGCGACCGCCGTCAGATGGACTGGACCGCGCTCGGTAGCTGTGTGTCCGAGTCCACCTGGGAGGTCCAGCTCAGAAACCACAAGGACGACGACGTCGAGGTCGACGTCATCGAGCCCATCGGCGGAGACTGGGACATCCTCTCCTCCAGCCACCGCGCCACCAAGCTCGACGCCCACACCTTCCGCTTCCGCGTCGACGTCCCCGCGCGCGGCGAGACCACCATCAACTACCGCGTCCGCGTCCGCTGGTGCTAGGCCGGGACGGCCGCGGCCTTCAGCGCTTGCTCCAGATCGGCGATCAGGTCGTCGACGCCCTCGAGCCCGATCGAGAAGCGCATGAGGCCATCGCTGATCCCGCTACGGGCGCGCTCTTCGGGTGACAGGTCGCCGTGGATGGCCGCGGCGGGGCGCACGATGAGCGACTCGCCGCCACCGAGGCTCACGGCCACGATCGGGATCGTGAGGCGCGACAGGAACTGCTCGGCCGGCTCGATGTCTCCCGCCATCTCGAAGGCGAGCATCCCGCCGAAGCCATCCAGCAGGCGGCCCGCCCGCTCGTGCTGCGGGTGCGAAGCGAGGCCGGGGTAGTGCACCCGAGCGATGGACGGGTGTGACTCGAGGAACGCCGCGATCCGGCCGGCGGTCTGGTTCTGTTGCGTCACACGCACCCCGAGAGTCTTGAGCCCACGCTCCAGCAGGAAGCAGCTGTGCGGGTCGAGGCTTCCGCCCAGGTGGTCCAGGGTGAACTTGATGCGCCGGATCCAGTCGGCCGACCCGGCCACCGAGCCGGCCACGATGTCGCTGTGCCCGTTCATGTACTTGGTGCAGCTCTCGAGGATCAGCTCGAAGCCCAGCTCCGCCGGGCGGCAGTTCACTGGTGTCGCGAACGTGTTGTCGATGATCGAAACGAGTTCGTGTTCCTTCGCGAACGCCGCGACCGCCTCGAGGTCGGCCATCTGCACGAGCGGGTTCGTGAGCGTCTCGACGTAGATCGCCTTCGTCGTGGGCGTGAGTAGCGCCCCCCACGAGCCGGGATCCTGTGGGTCGATCGCCGTGTGTGTCACGCCGAACCGGGTCAGCTCGTGCTGCAACAGCCCAGTCGTGCCGCCGTACAAACAGTCCTGGACCAGGAGGTGGTCACCCGCACTGGTGGCGGTCATAAGCGTCGCGGAGATCGCGGCCATGCCGCTCCCCGCGCACAGCGCCGCCTCCGTGCCCTCCAGCGACGCGATTCGGCGGCCCAACACGAGATGGTTGGGGCTGTTGCTCAGCCGCAGATAGCCCACGTCGTGGTAGTCCTCGCCGTGGTACTCGTACGTG
Source organism: Gemmatimonadota bacterium (assembly GCA_039588215.1). GTDB lineage: Bacteria > Gemmatimonadota > Gemmatimonadetes > Palauibacterales > Palauibacteraceae > JBDHAC01. The sequence goes on along the minus strand of JBDHAD010000036.1, from coordinate 11,348 downwards.
CTGGATTGAAACACCGGGGTCACGACCGCCCCGCGGATTCGCGTGGGCTCGGCGCCGGCGTGCACGACACGGGTCGCGATCGACTTGCCGTTCTGTTTCACGGTGAAACCTCGGGAGCGGGTCAGTGTCGGACTGCGCTGACTCTAGTGTAAGGGTGCGAGAACTCGAGCACAGGCGTTCGTCACTCGAGCCTCGAGCGTTAATGCGGGCCGCCCGAGCCCAGCGCGAAGCGCGCGAGCACGGGGTCCCACCCCTTGTGGTACTCGCGGCAGGTCTCGGCCGCTTCCTCTCGGAGCACTTCCCACCCGGTGTGCCGTAACCGGAGACGCGTCCCCTCTTCCACCTCGTCGAATTGCACTTCGAGGCGCGTGGCCGATTCGGCGCGGCCACCCGGGTGCCAGGTCATGGCAAACCGCGCAGGCGGATCCCAGGCGGTAACGGTGCCCCAGGTGGCTTCAGTCCCATCCCTTTGCCGCTCGTAGACGCGGCCGCCGACCCACGACTCGAAAGTCACGGTGTCGGCACTGCCCGGACCCACTGCGTGCGTTGCCAGCGGCCACCACGAGTCGATCCCCTCCGTGAATCGCTTGAAGGCCGAGTCCACCGTGCCAAGCACCGTCACCTCCTTTTCGATGAATAGACCCCCGTCCTGCGGTTCTCCGAGCTTGGATTCAGCGGTGCTCTCCGCCATGTGACCTCCTGATTCGGGTCGTGTCACCCTCCCGGGAGCTCCCCGGTCTGGTCTTCGTCCTGCGCGAGCTTGAAGGCTTCCAGCGCGTCATCCCAGAGCGACTCCACGTACGCGCGCAGGGCCCGGACTCCTTCGGTCCTCGGCCGGTACACCCGCCGCGTTCCCAGCGCCTGCCACTCCACCAATCCGGCCTCTCGAAGCACTCGTAGATGCTGTGACACCGCGGGCTGGCTCACCGGAAGCTTGGCGGCCAGCTCACCGACCGAGCGCGGGCGCACGCGCAGCATCTCGAACAGGGCGCGTCGCGTCGGATCGGAGAGGGCAACCAGGACCTTGGAATAAGTGTTCACTTATGTAAGTGTATACTTATGATTAGGAGGATGTCAAGGGGCGTGATGCGTCTCACGCCCCTCGACCTGCAGTTCTTCAGCGACCTGTTCGAAGCTCGGCACCACCTCCGGAAGGCCGGCGCTCCGGGGCCCGCTCTTCACAGAAGGACGGGACTACTCCACCTCTACTTCCGCCGTCTCCTCGACCACCTCCGAGTCGTCGCCTTCACGCTCCACTACGATGGAGCAGTTCGTGACCAGTGCAGCGATCGCGCCTACGGCGGCCCAGGCGGGCAGAAGTAGGGTCCCCACCACGCCTAGCGTGAGCGGGATCTCGATCAACTCCTTGCCATCTTCGTTCTTGATGCTGATGCGGCGGACGTTCCCCTCATGAATGATCTCCTTGATCTTGCTCACGAGGTTGTCGCCCCGGACCTTGTGCTCCTCCGTGCGTGTCTCCGTGCTGACTTCGTCGGTCATCTTGCCCTCGGGTTCGTATGTTCCGGCTGAGGTTTCGTGTCCAAACGGAGAACGTGAGTCGGGCCTCCGTGCCCAGCAACCACACACGCCTCGTGTCGCGCCCGCCGATGCGGGCGGAAGGAGGACCGGCAATGCACTCCACCACCAGCCATACGGCCGCGACGGCCCTGAGGTTTTCTCGTAGTGGCTGGGGAAGCGTCGGCCTGCTGGTCGGCCTGTGCATGGGCCTGTTCGCCGGCTGTGTCTCGGACGGCCAGGACCTGCCCCGGCTGCCTGAGGGCGCCGAGGCGGTCTCGCTCCTGGGCGACACGTTGTACGCCGGTGAGCTGCCTGCCGATGTCCTCGACGAGCGCACGCAGCAACTCGCGGCCGCGCGCGCCGCGTACGAGGCGGACCCCGACGACGCGGACGCGATCATCTGGCTGGGACGACGGACCGCCTACCTGAGCCACTATCGGGAGGCGATCGAGATCTACACGGAAGGCATCGCGAAGCACCCTGATGATCCACGCATGTATCGGCACCGCGGACACCGATTCATCAGTACGCGCCAACTCGATCGAGCGATCGACGATTTTCAGCGTGCGGCCGAGCTGATCGCGGGCGACGACGACGAGATCGAGCCCGATGGTCAGCCCAACGCCCGAAACATCCCCACCAGCACGCTCCAATCGAATATCTGGTACCACCTGGGCCTGGCCCGCTACCTGCAAGGAGATTTCGAGGGGGCGCTGGGGGCGTACCGGATGTGCATGGAGGTGTCGCGAAACCCGGACATGCTCGTCGCCACCTCGCACTGGTTGTACATGACGCTCCGGCGTCTCGAGGCCGATGCGGGGGCTGCCGACGTCCTCGAGCCGATCCGGGCCGACCTCGACGTGATCGAGAACCACAGCTATCACCGGCTACTCCTCATGTACAAGGGCGAGTTGGAACCGGAGGGTTTGTGGGGAAGCGAAGCGGACGCGCTCGGGGACGCCACGGTCGGTTACGGAATCGGCAACTGGCATCTTTACAGCGGACGGCCCGAGGAGGCAGAGCAGGTCTTCCGGCGGGTCCTCGAGACGGGAAGCTGGGCTTCGTTCGGGTACCTCGCCGCGGAGGCCGAGCTGAGCCGGCTCGGCGGCTGAGCGATGGAATCCGCAGCCGCCACGAGCGAACACCGGGCGGGCTCGCTCGCAATCATCACGGGCGCTTCGGCGGGGATCGGTGTTCCGCTCGCGCGGCTCGCCGCGGCCGATGGGTATCGGCCGGTGCTCGTGGCACGTCGGCGGGCAAAGCTGGAGGAGCTGGCCGGCGAGCTGAGCGCCGCGGGTGCGCGTAATCCGCTCGTCGTGCCCCTCGACCTGTCGATCGTGGAGGCGCCCGAGCGCCTGATCGAGGCGCTTGGACCCGACGCTCCAGTCGAGATGTTGATCAACAACGCCGGCTTCGGCACCTGGGGACCGTTCGTCGAGACACCCCTGGAGCGCACGACGACGATGCTCCGTGTCAACATCACCTCGCTGACGCGCATCACCCGTCTTTTCCTGCCGGGGATGCTGGCGCGCGGCCGCGGTTACATCCTCAACGTGGCCTCCACGGCCGCCTTTCAACCCGGACCCGACATGGCGGTGTATTACGCGAGCAAGGCCTACGTCCTCTCGTTCTCCGAAGCGCTCTCGGAGGAGCTGCGGGGAAGCGGGATACGCGTGACCGCCCTGTGCCCGGGACCCACGCGCACGGAATTCCACGACGTCGCGGAGATGAAAGACTCCAGGCTCATGGAGAACCTTTGGTGGATGGAGGCCGACCGGGTCGCGGAGATGGGCTACAAGGCGCTGCGCGCGGGGCGCGCCGTGAGGGTTCCGGGGTTCATCAACCGAGCGCTCACCCTGGCTCCTCGATTCATCCCGCGCGCTCTGACGAGACGGATGGTCGCCAGGATCCAGTCCGCGCGACGCGACTGACATGCGCTTCGGCAGTCTGCTCGCCCCGTTGTTCGCGCTCCTGGCGGTCGTTGCAGGCCTCTTCGCCCGTCGTCGGCTCCGCCGCGACAGGGGGCCGGCGCTCGTCACGGACGATCTGGTCCGCCAGATCGAGGACTCGGGTCGAATCGAGACGAGTGAGGCCGAGCGGCTGGATTTGAGCGAGATCCAGGCCGAGGAAGATGTGTTCTGGGAGCAGACCTGGGACGAACCGGAAGAAATATAACCCCGGGCAACCCGCCGGCGCGTTCGGCGGTCTTACGGTTGCGTCCGCTCTCGGACGTTTGGCCGGACCCCAAGCAATGGAGGCTGATGTCATGCATTTCCGCAGGTGCGTGCTGAGCGCGCTCGCTGTCGCTGTCACGCTAATCGCGCTAACGACCCCAGCCGAATCTCAGGACGTGTCCGAGCACACGCTGGGTGACGCCACCGCCACTTTTCCGGAGGGGCTGGGCGCGGTACGCGGCGTCCGGGAGCTCCCGGACGGCCGAGTGCTCGTATCGGATGGCCTCGGGAAGGCGGTGATCGTATGGGATCTGACCGGGGGCGCGGACACGATCGGGGGGATCGGCGGCGGCCCCGCCGAATACCAGCTGCCCGACGGTCTGTGGGCGCTCCCGGATGGCAAGACGCTGCTGGTGGATCTCGGGAACGGCCGGCTCACGGAGCTGGGAGCGGACCTGTCGTTCGGTGAGACCACGCCGATCGCGCAGGGTCCCCCCGGAGACGCCGAGCCGCGAAGTCCGCAGGCGATGCAGCAGAGAATGCGGCAAACGTCGTTCGTTCTCCCGCGAGGCGTCGACGGTGAGGGCCGCATCTACTTCCAGGACATGGGCATGGGAATGACCGATTCCGTGCCGGTGAAACGCTTCGATCCCGAGACAGGCAGGGCGGAGGCCGTGGGCAAGATCAAGGGCCCGGAACTCAAGCGATCGGAGTCGGGCGGGCCGGGCAACCAGAACGTCCAGATCCAGCAGGTGCCCCTGGCCCCTCAGGACGCGTGGGGAGTGGCGTGGGATGGTAGAGTGGCGATGGTCCGCGTCGCCGACTATCACCTCGAGTGGGTGCTCCCCGACGGACAGATCGTACGTGGTGAGCCGGTGGCCTTCCGTCCTCTGCCCATCCGCACCGCCGACAAGGAAGAATGGGTCGAGGATCTGGCTACGAACGGACTCAGCGTCGCGGTGTCGATCGACAACGGGCGGCGGCAAACGGCGTTCTCACGCGGCGGTCGAGGCGGCGGGTCAGCGACAGACAGCTATGATTGGCCTGAGACCAAGCCGGCGTTCCGAAGCACCGGCGTGCGCGTGAGTCAGGCGGGGGACGCGTGGGTCGAGCGGCACGTCCCCGCGGGCGAGGCGCGAACCTTTGACGTCTTCGGCTCCGATGGCAACCTGAAGGCTCGCGTGCGACTCCCCGCGAACCGGGAGCTGATGGCGTTCGGCGATGGCACCGTTTATCTGATCCGACTGGATGAGTTCGACTTCAACTGGCTGGAGCGCTACGAACTTCCTTCGCTGTAGCAGGTCTCCAACGGCGTCCGGCAGGGTGTGTCACGCGAGACGGCCGGGGTCCCCTTGGATCCCGGCCTTTCTCGTGTATGGATCCCCGCTCGTTCTCATTGCAGGACCTCGCCGTATCCGATCTCTTCCGCAGCGAGCACATACATCGTGGTTGGTAGCCCCCGCGTCCGGAGTCGTAGCGCCTCGAAGTAGGTGGCGAAATCCTCGTCCGGCTCCGCCATCCCCAACATCACGAGGTCTGCGTCTTTGGACGACTCGTGTAGAATCGATTCGAACGGCCTCCCGTCGGCTATGAGCACTTCGTGTCGGGCCCCGGTTCGGATCCGCTCCAGGAGCGAGGCGAGGTTCTTTTCGGCGCCCCGCGCGGCTGCCTCGTTGGGGACCACCATCTTGATCCGCACCTCGACGCCACGCCACCGGAGACTCGATTGGAGCAGGTAGGCAAGGATCATCATCAACCCCCCGTTCCCCTTCAGTCCCCTCCACCACACATCGATACGCTTCCGGGCGCCGAATCCGCTTCGAGCTTCGTCGCGCACGATGATCACGTTCCGGCGGGCGCCGTTGAAGAACCGAATCATGCGGCTGTAGCGCTCCTGGTGAGCCGGCTCCTGCGTATCGCCCAGAAGCACCGTGTTCGGGACGAGCGCCCCCAGTCCGTACATGGCCACCATCTGCTCGGCGCCGAGGAACGGGTTGCTCGCCGGAATGACCCGCACCAGCGCCTGGACGCTGCGCCGCGCCAGGTACTCCCTCATGCTCGCTTCCAGCTTCTGCCGACGCTCCATCGTGATGGATCGGCTGGGAACGACCGTGGACACCGTCATCAGGGCCCGGTTGTGGGTCAGCGCCGTGGCCAGGTCGATCAGGTGCCAGCGCCGGGTGGGGGACCCCGAGAGCACGAGGAGGTGCGGTCGCCAGTTCTTGGGGTCGGCCAGCGGCCGCACTCGCATCAAACCCGAGCGCGTGACCGCCAGCCACAGGCCGTGTCGAGCGTCGCCCCATGCGACCGTGAGCTCGCGACGCTCCAGCCACAGGAAGACACCGAGCGTGAAGACCACGGCCACCGCGGTCGCGGCCGCGTTGATGACCAGCATCACGGCGATGCAGGCCACCGCCCCCAGGAGTGACAGCGACCAGTGCACGCGGAACGTGGGACGGAACGACGGGCTCTGCACGAAGCGCTCGATTCCGGCCGCGACGTTGAGCACCCCGTAGGTGGTGAGGAAGAACATCGTCAGGATCGGAGCGATCACGTTCAGGTTGCCGAGCCACACGGCTGCGAGCGCCAGGCCCATGGTAAACGCCGTCCCGATTCGTGGAGTGTCTTCCGGTCCGCTGCCCTTCCCCAACCAGCGCAGACCTTTCGGTAGCACGCTGTCCCTCGCGAGCGCCTGGAGCACGCGCGGGGCGCCCAGGATGCTTCCCAGCGCGCTAGAGAGCGTCGCCCCCCAGATGCCCAGCAGGATGGCGTCACCCCAAAAGGCCATACGCCGCATCACGAGCGGATCCGAGATCAGCGTCGCCGAGTCGACGCGCGCCGCCAGGATGACGGGGAGCCCCATGTAGATCAGAAAGCCCACCCCGATCGCCGCGAACGTCCCGCGCGGTATCGCACGCCCCGGATTCCGCAGATCGCCCGACAGGCTGACCCCCGCCATAATGCCGGTCACGGCCGGGAAGAAGACCGCGAATACTCGCCAGAAGTTCGGCTCGGCGGGCAGTGGTGCGACCGCGGCGCCGGCCGCGACCGGATCCAGAGGACGCCCGATCACCAGCGAGATCAGCGAGAGCGTGATCGCGCCCATGATGAAGTACTGGGCGCGCAGGGCCGCGCGGGTCGATGTGAACGCGAGGAGCGCCACCAGCGCGGTCACGAAGAGTCCCACCGCACGCTGATCCAGCAGCGGGAAGACGGCGACTACGCTCTCCGCGAAGCCCACGGTGTAAAGCGCAACGGAGAGGGCCTGGGCGAGGAAGAGCGGGATCCCGACGGCGCCACCGGCTTCGATCCCAAGTGAGCGGCTGATCATGTAATAGGCGCCGCCGGTCCGGACTCGTTGGTCGGTCGCGATTGCAGAGATCGAGAGCGCCGTCAGGAAGGTGATGCCCGTCGCAATCGTCACGATGAGCATTGTCCGAGAGAGCCCGACGTTGCCTACGACCCAGCCGAGGCGCAGATACATGATCACGCCCAGGATCGTGAGAATCGAGGGGGTGAAGACGCCTTCGAAGGTCCCCAGGCCGCCCTCCTTCGGCGTCAGGACCTGGGTGCCGCTGGAAGGTCGGGTGGCGCCGCCACGCGGGGTCACGAGACGACCTCGGGACGTGGTATTACGAGCGGATCTCGCCGGGGCCGCGCACCGGCCCGTGGCGGCGGATCGTCAGGAGAACGCGCATGGAAAAGGTCAATCTCGCTCAGAAGCTGGCCACTTTCGACGAGCATTGGAGCCCGAGAATCGTCGGTGATCTCAACGGGCAGCACGTCAAGCTCGCCAAGCTGCGGGGCGAGTTTGTGTGGCACCACCATGAACACGAAGATGAGCTGTTCCTGGTTCTGGACGGGCGCCTTGTGATCGAGCTCAGAGATGGGGAGGTCGTGCTCGAGCCGGGGGAGTTCTTCATCGTACCGCGTGGCGTCGAGCATAAGCCTCGTGCCGATGAGGAAACCCACATCATGTTGTTCGAGCCGAAGTCGACGCTCAATACGGGCAACGTTCGGGGGGCGCGCACAGTCGAAGTACCGGAGCGTATCTAGCGCGCGGTCCTTCAACCTCGGGTTTCGGCCGTGAGAGCCTCGGAGGGGTAGCATGCCGCGCGCGATTATAACACGGAGGCCCGCCGGGTCCAATGGGAAAGGAAGATGATGATCCGTTCGTTTCGTACGATGGCGTGGGCGACCCTGGCTGCCGTGTTCACGGCCATCACGCCGGCTCTCGGGCAGGAACCCGAAGCCGACCGAGAAGCGGTGCTTCAGGTGGTCAATACGTTGTTCGACGGGATGCGGGCGCGAGATGCCGCCGTAGTCGGCGGCGTGTTTCACGAGTCCGCCCAGATGTTCCGGGCGCCGCAGCCGGGCGGGGACGGAGCCGTCCGCGTGAACGGGATCGACGGCTTCGTCAGTGCCGTAGATAGCGGGACCGAGGTGTGGGACGAGCCCGTGTGGGATCCCGTGGTCCAGATCCGTGACAACCTGGCGACGGTGTGGGTCAAGTACGCCTTCTACCTGGACGGGGAGTTCTCACACTGCGGCGTGGACGCGTTCATGCTCGCTCGAACGGACGATGGGTGGAAGATCGTCGCGCTCGCGGACACGTCTCAGAGGGAGAACTGCGAGATGCCCCCGGATCGGTAATCCGAGGCCCCCGGCGCGTACATCTCACCGCGGGAGGCGTGAAACCTGACCGGTCGCTAGTCGCTGAACCCGCCCTCCGACGAAGGCGGACCGCCGGTCTCTTCGTCCGGGGGCGGCTCTCCTTCGGGGGACCCCTCGGGGGGGGGCTGTGCGCCCGCCGGCAGTCCTTCCTCGCCGATGAGCTCTCCTTGAATCGGCTGCCGCGGCATCACCGGCGCGCCTTCGAACAGTCGCTCCAGACCCCCGGTCACGACCTGCTCGCCGATCTCGACTCCGCTCAAGATCTCCACGCGGCCCGGAGTTCGGATCCCGAGCTCCACCTGTCGCCGCGTGGCTTGCCCTTCCGGCGTGACGACCCAGACGAAGAAGCCCACCTCGAGCGGCAGGATCGCATCCTCGGGAATTATGACGGCGTTGGCTCGCACCTCGGTCGCCAGTCTTGCCTCGATGAACATTCCGGCCTGCAGCACCCGCTCGCGATTCGGCACTACGGCCTTCACCAAGATGGTGCGCGCCGGGAGCCGAACGCTGGGGTCGACGAAGTCGACGTCGCCCGTGAACGTGCGCCCCGGGACCGCCGCCACACCGAAGTTGACCTGCTGGCCTACGGCGAGACGCTCCGCGTACCGCTCCGGCACTTCGAACGCCGCACGCTGCGGATTCACCGTCTGTAACGTGACGAGGCGAGTCGCCGAGGTGACGTAGTCCCCGAGACTGACGAGCCGCTCACCGACGACGCCCGCGAACGGCGCCCGAACGACCGTCCGGTCGAGCCGGAGCTGCGTCAGATCCAGATCCGCCTGCGAGCTTCGGGCGCGCGCTTCCGCCCCCTCCAGCTCCGCCTGTGATGTGGCGTCCTCGGCCAGGAGAGAGCGCGCGCGGGCCAACGCCTGAGCCGCCAGGTCCCGCTCCGCTTCGAGCCGCGCCACCTGCGCCGTCAGCTCGGCATCATCGACCTTGAACAGCGGCCTCCCGCGCGAGACCTCCACCCCCTCGCGAACGTAGATCTCGACGATGCGACCGTCCACCTCGGGTCGAAGCTCGATGGATTGGATCGCCTCGATCGCGCCCGTCGCCGTGATCTCATCGATCGCCGTGTCCTGCACGGCCGTGGCCACATCCACCGGCATCGGCGGCATCCCGCCACCGAACCCCCCCGCACCGCCCTCGGCCTCCGCATCGCCGCACGCCGTCCACAGCGCGGCGCACAGGCCGATCGCTGCGAATGTCGGCGCTCGCCCTCCAACCACGGTCCGTCTGGGATCTATCTTCTTCATGGCTCTCTTCGATCGGGAAACAGGCGCCGCCCGAGGAGTGCCTCGAGGCCTGCGAGTGCCAACCGCGTCGAGTAGCGGGCTTGCACCAGGCCCGCTTCAGCGTCGGCAAGATCCACCTGTGCGGTGATCAAGTCCAGAATCGTCGTGGCGCCCGACCGGTAGCGGCTCTCCTGAACCCGGAGGTTCTCGGTGGCCACGACGACGGCGCGCGCCGCCAGCTCGGCGCTCGCCCGGGCCGTGTTGTAGGTCGCGTAGGCCTGTACCACATCGCGCCGCACGCTCCGCTCCACCTGCTCTCGACGGGTTCGGGCCACGTCGCGTTGGACGCGCGCCTGAGAGACCTGGATCTCTCTCTGGGCCCCGTTCCAGAGCGGGACCGTCAAGACAAACCCGGCCTGCGAGCGAACGGTACCTGTCGGGAAGAACTTGTCATCGAAGCTCTGAACCTGCCCGAAGAGATCGACCGAGGGCAGGTACCCGGCCCGTTGCTGGCTGAGAAACGCTTGCGCGCCTCGCTCCTCCGCTACCGCCGTCCGGTAGTCGGGGCCGCTCTCGAGCGCTTCCGCGATCGCTTCGAGCTCGGTGATCGGGAGGAGGGGCGCCGGGGTCGTACCGACTGCCGCGGCGTCCACCGGTCCGGCCGCACCCACTCGGCGCCCGAGCGCATAGCGGGCCACGCGTAGGGCCGCGTCCTCCTGCAACAAGTCCACCTGTGCCCGAGTCAGTTCGAGAAGCAGCTGCAACGAATCGGTCTGCACCGCTGCGCCGGAGATCACCCGCGCGCGCGCGACCGCGAGTTGCTCCTCCGCCCGACGCACTCGCTCCTGCGCCACCACGCGGAGCTCCTTGCCCGCGAGCACATCGTAATAGTCCGCTTCGGTATCGAGCGCCGTCTGGTAAAGCGCCTGCACTTCGTTCGAGATCGAGGCATCGATCTCCGCGCGAGAGCGGGTCAGCTCGAAGAACTTGGCCCCGCCTTGGAACAGGTTCAGGCTGCCCTGCAACGTGCCCTGGACGAGCTGCGTGGTGAGATCCGCTGTGCCGATGTTGAAGAACTCGCTCGAGGCGCGGGTGAGGCTGGCGGACGCCTGCACCGAGGGGAGGACGAAGGCCGTCACCGCAGCGCGGCGAGACCAGGCCGCGTTGTCGATCCGGCCCAATGCCGCCACATAGTCCGGATCGAACGAAGTCGCACGCCGGATCGCCTCCTCCAGCGTGATCGACTCGATGTCCTCGGCTTCCTGAACCGAGGAGATCAGCGGTGTGGCCTGCGCGGGCCCGGCGCTTCCGGGTTCCAATAGCGCCTGCTGCCCCGACAGAGGCGCCGCCGTCGCCGCGAAGAGGCAGGCGAGTACCACCGGGTGGCGGATCACGGCGCTTCGGCCCTGCTGAAGGTGGCCGCCACGGGCTGCGCCACCGCGGGTTGTCCCTCGCGGGCGCGACGGCGCGCGTGCACGCGCTCGCGTGCGGCCTCGAACGAGGTCCACACGACAGGGACCAGGAACAGGGTCAGCACTGTCGAGAAGATCAAGCCGCCAACCACCGCGTAACCCAGCGGCCGCCGGCTCGCCGCGCCGGCCCCGAGACCGAGCGCGATCGGCGTTGCACCTGCGATCGTCGCTACGGCCGTCATCAGGATCGGGCGCAGCCGGATCCGCCCCGCCTCGATCATCGCCTCGAGGAACTGCATGCCCCTCGCGCGTAGCTGGTTCGCGTACTCGACGAG
>JBDHAD010000035.1:0-33707 GCA_039588215.1 Gemmatimonadota bacterium | reverse complement strand
CGGGAACTGGGGTCGGTCGTACAAGGCGGGCACCTTCAGCCTGTCCAGCAACTTCGATTTCCTGAACAACTGGGGATTGAATCTCAGGACCTCGTGGAACCCTCAGGCCCTCAGCGATCGCAAGACGCGTGGCGGCCCGCTGATGACCGAGCCCAGCTCCGTGAGCCTCAACCTCTCGATGAACACGGATCGGCGGAAGGCGGTCAGCCTCAGGCCCTCGGTCGAGTATCGCCCCCGGTTCCGTGACAACGGGTATGAGGTGAGCACCGGGCTCGGCATCTCGCTCCGACCGGCTTCAAGTTGGGAGATCGAGTTCCAGCCGCGCTTCAGCCGCGAGCGAACCGGTTCCCAATATGTCACGGATAGCGACGCCGCTTTCTACGAGCCGACCTACGGCGACCGGTACCTGTTCGGCGACCTCCTGCGTCACTCGTTCTCCATGGAGACGCGCATCAACGTCGCGTTCTCCCCCAGCCTCAGCCTGCAACTTTTCGCGCAGCCACTCGTCTCCTCCGGCGAGTACCTCTCGTATCGCCAGCTCGCGACCTCTGAGACGTTCGATTTCGTCGAGTTCGAAGAGGGTGTTGCGACGGAGACGGAGGAGGGCGTGCTCTGCGGGTCCGGCAGCACCTGTGTGCTCGACGGGGAACGCTACGTGGATTTCACCGGCGACGGGCTGGCGGACGACTCGTTCGGCGACCGGGACTTCAACATCCGCTCGCTGCGTAGCTCGGCCGTGTTGCGGTGGGAGTACCGGCCCGGGTCGGTGCTCTTCCTCGTGTGGCAGCAAGCTCGTCGGGACGAGCTGGACAACGGCGATTTCAGACTGGGACGCGATCTGGGCGGCATCTTCTCGGCGCCCGGCGAAGACACGTTCATCGCGAAGGCGAGCTTCTACGTAGACTTCTGAAGCCCCTCCCGCTCTCCCAGTCGACCTTCCGCCCCTCCGGACGCCTTCCGCGAATTTCCGATCTGGAATCAGCGTAGCGCCCTGTCCAACGCCATGATGTGTTCGGCCACGGCGCGTCGCAGTGCGTTGAAAGACCCGAGGGAGACCGCCCGGTCGGGGTCGAGCAGCTGAAAGCCATCCGCTGGAAACGACACATCCCGCTCGGCGTAAGCGGTCCAGTCCGGGATCACGGACTGCTCCAGTTGCTCCAATAGCTCTGCCGCCGCGTCCGCCTCCCCGATCCCGATGCCCGTGGTCCTTGCCTCGGCGATTCGCTCCTCCAACGCGACCAGGTATTTCAGGTCGTCGACGCCTTCGCGGCTGCGCTCGTAGTCCAGGGTGGGTCGTAGCGAGCCTTCCTCGATATGTATGACCGAGCCTTGCCGGTTCGTTCCGAGATTGTAGTACCACTCCACTTTTCCGCGGACCCCGAGCTTGGACATGCGCCAGAAGAAGAACCCGAACGGGAGGCGACCGCTGCCCGTGTTCACGAACCACGGGATCGCACCGGTCTCGCGGCGGAGCTCGGAGATGAACCGTTCGTTCACCAGCTTGCGGCCCCCGTTGTGGTGGTCGATGCCGTCCCACCCGTTGTTGAAGGCGGCGACGTTCAGGTATGGCGCCATCTCCATGACTTCCCGGTACCCGTTCATGTCGCTCGTCGTCGCGAGCTCCGGCAACTCCTCGAAGACGAATCGAGCGAGCTGCCCCCCTTCGCGGACCCCCTCGAGGCCGCGGTTGGTGTACTCGTCACCGATGCTGAACAGCGTGAGCTGCCCGTGCGCGCTCGTCTCACGGTACCACCTCTGCATTACCTCGATGTACTTCTGCTGGAAGCGCTTCGAGTCGATCGGGCCGTATCCGGGCAACCGATTCAAGCTCAGCAGCATGGGGGTCGCGAAGTACATCGGCTGCGTGAACCCCGAGGCCTGGTAGGCCTCGATGAAGGCGCCCAGCTCCGTCGTGTCATCGTCATCGACAGGCAGGTGAAAGTCGTACAACGGGGCGACCACCGTCATACCGTGCTCGCGCATATCGGCCAGGTGATCGGCGAGCGCTTCCGGGTCGTGCGGATTCGAGTAGTTGAACCCGAGCGCGAAGGGCGGCTCCTCTAGCCGAAGAGGAAGCACGTCCAGTACGAGATCCAGGCGCGCGATCGTCTCCCCCGCGCTCGCGACGCTAACCGTGCCCGCGTACAGCCCGGGCTCGGAGTCGGGCGGTACTCGGACCGTGACCCAGAACAGGCGCGTGGACCCGGCAGGCAGCTCGAGACGGGGGTCGAGATCGGCCAGCACGCTCCGGCCCAGGCCCGGGACGCGCTCCACTGAACGCACGCGTACGTCAGCGGACGGAATCACACCCATCGGTCCGATCAGCGCGCTGCGGGTGATCCTCACATCACGAAGCGGGGCGCTGTTGGCCAGGGCGAAGGCGACCGGCTCGTACTCTCCCGGTGTGGCGAACAAGGTCGCCCGCTGGCTCCGCCGTCCGCCGAGCGGCTCCGGCTCCACGTCCGCGGGCGCCATGTAATCCGTCACGTACAGATCGATCTCGCGCGTCGGCTGCTGGAGCACCCCCAAAAGCATCACCCCGATCAGCAGGACGTTCATGGGCCCGGCTCGGGCGCGAGGGTGGCGTCGTCCAGCCATATCGTCCCGGTGCCCGTACTGTTGAGGTAGATTCGGAAGCCCGCCGTGCCGGGTCTCAGGCGGCCCCGCACATCGATCCGCTCCCACTCGCGGCCGACGCGCTTTCGCACCGACCCGTTCGCACCGGCCTCGAAGCTCACGAACAACTCGTTCTCACCCGATCCCTTGGCCCAAACCGAGAACCGATAGCGGCGCGTCTCCCCGATGGATGGCAGGATGGGGGTGAAGACGGCGATTCTTCCGGGGGCCCCCGTGGATCGGATGCGGGCCGAGTGACGCCCGGAGCGCACATGCCGCCCGCGGTCCTCCCAACGCATCTCGTATTCCCCCTCCCAACGCCACCCCTGCCACCAATGCCAGCGGGAGCGGTTGGGGCCCGTGTTTCGGTCGATCGCTTCGAAGCCGCCGTTCTGGATGAGATCGAGGGGATTCTCGACGGCGAGCATCCTGGGGGTAAAGGTCCCCTTGAGCCGTGCGAGCAGCATACTCCGTCGGCGCTCGTAGGCCACCTCGCTGAGCAGGTCCGCCGCTCGCTGCTCGTCGAGCGCGGCGAGAGCGCTTTCGATCCGCTCTGCGGGCCACAGCTCCGCGGTCAGCTCGGCCCGGGCTTGAGCGCTCAGACCGCACGCCGGCACGAAGGTGGCCAACGCGAGAATGGCCAGCGCGTCGAGGACAGCTCTTTTCAATGCGCTAATGCGTTCGCTCCTCGTCTCACTCCGGCCGCCCGTGAAAAAGCGGGACCGCCGTGAGCGGCCCCGCTTTCCTGCCGGGTGCGACCGTCCGCGGTGACCGGACGGCGACCGCAGCCGGTTACATCGCGAGCTTCTCCATCGCTTCCTGCCGGACGAGCGCGAATCCCACGAAGTTGAAGTTCGACTCCGCGACTTCCTTGAACAGCGCCTGGGCTTGTTCGGCGTCCCCGGCGCCCTCGTGGGCCAGCGCGAGCAGATACTTGGTATACATGTTGGTGAGGTTGCCTTGCTCGAGGTGCAGGATGGCTTCGGCCCAATTCTCCTGCTCGAGCGCGATCACCCCCTGCATCTCGTGGACCGGCTCCATCTTCCGCGGGTTCGCGTCGGGCTCCACGAGCCGGGCGCACTCATCCGCCTTGGCGGCGGCGGTCTCGAAGTCACCTCTGCGCGCCGCAAGCATGCCGTCCCAGTACGCGATGTTCGCTTCCTGGCCTCGCCGGAATTCCGCGGTGCCCACCGTCTCGGCGTCCACCATCATGAACTCGCTCCGCCGTGCGAGCGCCTCCTCGGCCGCCGGGAAGTTGTCATGGTGCAACGCGATGTAGACCAGGTTGCTGAGCGTGTTGATCCTCTGGCCGTTCCGCTCGTGCTCCGGAATCTCGATCTCTCCGCTATCGATGGCCGCCAGAATGCTCTCCAACTCGTCGATCGCGGCTTGCGGATCGCCGGCATGCACGTGGGTGAAGGCGCGGAAGTTCGCGAAGCCGGCCTTCTGCCCTCCGATGCCCATCGCGATGGCCGCATCGTAGTCGGCCCGCGCTTCATCGTAGTTCCCGAGGAACGAGTTGATGTGGCCACGCTTCAGCGTCGGGATCCCGTCGCTGGGGTCCAGCTCCGCACTGCGTCCATAGGCCTCCCGCGAGTCTTCGAGCCGCTGCTGAGCCCGGAGGACATCGCCAAGCATCTCGACGGGCTGCCCCTCGGCCGGTGCGAGCTCGACCGCACGCTGCATGTGCTCCTCTGCCAACGTGTAGTCCTTGGGATCGTTGAACAGGTAGTTCGAGCCGAGCTGCAGGTGCGCCGCGACCATGTCGGGAGCGAGGTCGATCGCCTCCATCATCGTTGCGCGCGCATCCTCATTTCGGTTAAGCGTCGCCTGGACGCCCGCCAGGGCCAACCGTGCGCGGGGGCTCTCCGGGACCAGCTCGACCAGCCTTTGACTCAGCTCCAGCGCCCCTTCGATGTCGCTCGCAAGAAACGCCTTGTTGATGTCGATGAGGATTGTTTCGGCCTCGGTCGCCGTTCCCGAATGTTCAGCGGCCATGTTCGTGTACTCGTTGAACTCATCGAGCGACGTCGCGCTGTTGGCCGCGTTGACGTAGGCGTGGGTGAACTCGGGGTCGAGCTCGATCGCCCGCTGGAACAGGTCTCTCGCGTCGTAGAAGCGGCCGACATCCGACGCGTACTGGCCGTCCATGAAAGCGGTTTTTGCCGCTTCGGACGTGGTCGTGACGGGCAGAACCATTACGACTTCGGGCGTCTCCACCCCCTCCAGCGGGCTGGCGACCTCGCCCATCTCGGTCGTGTCCGCGGCCTGGTCGCCGCCGCAGGCCACGAGCCCGAACAGGAGCGTGAACGATGCCAGGGTGTGAGCGGTGCCTCTCTTCATGTTGGGTTCTCCTTGGATGAGTCGACGCCACCGGTTTGCGCGAAGCGCTCGCCCGCCGGGTGCGTGGGGTGTCGGCTGTCTTCTGGAAGTCGCCTCGGGCGATAAGCCAACCGGAGGCGGGCGCCCGGGACCAGGTGGTGTACAGCGAAACTGCAAACGTCTAACCTCAACGACAGGGTATAGTTACCCTATTCTCGTCCGTCCCCCAATCTTGTAATGTCCCGCGGAAGTGACCGAAGCGCAAGCATTCGAGCGGTGGCTGGGGCGATCCTATTCCTCCCGAGACACTCCGGCCGCAGCCAGCGCGGCCTCGGAATCACCCCCTCCCATCCCGGTCGTCACCGGCTCGTTCGGGCTGGAGTCTGGAGTCACTTTCGCATCCTCGGTCCGCAGCATGCGCGAGTACAGGCTGAGATCGGAATCCGCCACCCACTTGAAGAGGAGGCGCGTCCACGAGGTGTGGGCCACCAGGTTCTCGTAGTACTCGGGCGCCGCCGCCTTGAGGCTCGGGAGACGGCTCCACGGGATGGACGGGAAGTCGTGATGCTCGTTGTGGTATCCGACGTTGAACGCAAGCCGGTTCGCCGTCCCGTAGTAGCTGTAGGTTTCCTGTGATGTCCCCATCAGGTAGTGCCGCTGGATCCACCGCGCGCCCAGCGGGTGAAACCCGGCCGAGAAGAACATGGAGGCGAGCAGATACCAGAACGCTGCCGGACCCCACACCTGCCAGAGGAAGACATCGACGGCGATGATGATGATCCAATTCAGGACCACCCAGCGGTCCACCATGCGAACTTCTTTGACGCGGAACGTGTGCGTCACCGCGATGATCGGGAACAGGAACAACCATAGGGCCTTCCGGATGCCGGAGTTCCCCACCAGCTTCGCTTCCCATTCGTTCGGTACGTCCGCATCCAGCTCGTAGACCCCCTGATGGGAGTGGTGTGCGAGATGGTAGTGCTTGAACGACACCGAGCTGGGGAGGACGCTGGGAAAGTTCGCCAGGATACCCGCCAGCGTGTTCAGCACCTTCGACTTGAACAGGAGGTTGTGGGCGCACTCGTGGATCATCACGAAGAGAGCATGATTCGAGACGGCACCGGCCGTGTAGGCCAAGAGCAAGAGCAGCCACCAGGGCCGCCCTACGATCCAGGACGCCAGGAACATCTGCAGACCGACGAGGGCCACGATCCCGAGGAAGCTGTACGGGTTCCTGCCGATGTGCTCTCGAACGTCCGGGTGCTCACGTAAGATCGCCCGGGTACGTGCCTTATGCGGCTCGGGGCTGTCCGTGTGGGAGAAGCCGTCGGGCACCGTGGCCATACGCTTGCAGCCTTCTTCTTCTAGGATAGGGGGTGGCAGAGGCGATTACGTTACGCGGCTGGTGTGCGTGGCGGCAAGGCGGCGCCCGGTGCGGCGCCACATCACTCGGCCTGCCCGGGCGGTCTTCGCTCCGTCCGAATTCTCTCGCCTTCGCTCTCGTCGGAGGCGACCCGGCGAATCCTCTCCAGGCAGTCCGCGACCTGATCTACCGAGCGCTCGAGTGGGGCCCGCGCCCGAGGATCCAGTGGGCCTCCTCCCGTCAGTCGCGCCGGGCGACAATCCCACACTCGCGCCCACGACAGGGCGGCCCAGGTCCCGACGTCCCGCAACAGATCGGGGCCGGGTCGCTGCAGCGATAGTCCGAGACGCCTGGCCGCCTCGTCCAGCTCCGCCAGTAATATCCGCAGCTCGGCTTCGATCTCGGCCGCTCGCCGACCCCGATCCTCGTCTCCGCGCCCAGCCTCTCGGTCGACCCGCTCGAGCAGGCGTCCGGCTTCGACGGCCAGCCGCCCGAACCGAACCTCCAGACGACGGCGTTGGGTCTCCGTGAGTTCCGGAGGGGCGTCGGTCATGGCAGCGCCCGAAGCGAATCCAACCGACTCAGGGGACCAGCTCGCTGTTCATTGGGATGTTCCAATCCAAGAGTGCGAGGCGCCGGCATCGAGGGGCGCGGAAACCACGAAGGTGCGGAAGATGAGTCGTCCCCGATGGTGCGGCCAGTCACCGGCGATCACTCGAAGGTGCCGCTCCCTCGCCCTACTCCCACCCGCTGGCTAGACTCCCCTCCACGACCTGTTCATGTCCTCGACCACGCATCGGAGGCCTTCGACCATGATGCCCCATACGGCTTCGCACATCGGACGCCACCCCTCACGCCCTCACTGTGCGCGTGCGATTACCGCCCTGGCGATCATGCTGATGGTGTCCCCGTTCGCGGCCCCGATCCCGCTGGCCGCGCAGGATTCGGAGAGTGAGGATCGAGACCGCTGGACGCCCGCACTCAGCATGAAGTACCGCGCCATCCAGGGGACGGCGGTTTCGCCTGATGGCGGCCGCGTGGCGTACGTCGTCAGGACGCCGCTCATGGAGGGCGGGCAGTCGGAGTATCTGAGCCACGTCTGGCTTGCCGCCACAGACGGGTCCTGGGCACGCCAATACACCCGTGGCGAGAAGTCCGCCGGCAGTCCCTCCTTCTCTCCGGACGGAGAATGGCTCGCCTTTACCACGGGTCGGAGTTCGGAGGAAGAGAACGGCGACAGGAACCAGGTCTGGATTCTCCCGCTCACCGGGGGCGAGGCGCGACCCGCGACCGATGCCCGATCGGGCGTTGGCGCGTATCGATGGTCGCCCGACGGCACCCGCATCGCCTACGTCATGCGAGATCCCGAAACGAAAGAGGAGAAGAAGGCCAAGGACGAGAAGACGGATGTCATCCTGGTCGACCAGAACTTCAAGTACGGGCATCTCTATGTGGTCGAGGTGGATCCAGATGCTCCCGACGTCGCCGAGGCGACGCGCCTGACCGAGGGCGAGCACCACGTGACCGGGTTCGACTGGTCCCCTGACGGAACCCGCATCGTCTTCGGGCACCAGGCCGATCCGCGGATCAACACCGGACGACTCTCGGGCGACATTTCGATCGTATCCGTCCCCGCAGCGGCGGAGATCGAGGCGATGCGGGAAGCCGAGGAGGCCGGCGAGCAGACGGACGAGGAAGGCGAAGAGGAGAGCGGCACCGAGATGAAGGCCGTGGGTGAGGTCACCCACCTGGTCACGGGTGCGGGCGTAGAGAGAAGCCCGCGCTGGTCACCGGACGGCCGCTGGATCGCGTTCGTTTCTACGGGCTCGCAGATCGAACCCATCGGACTCGGCGACCTCTACATTGTCTCTCCCGACGGGGGCGAGCCACGCATGCTGGCCGAGACTCAAAACCGGAGCGCGAGCGTCATCGGCTGGTCGGGCGACAGCCGGCACCTCTTCCTGAACGAGTCGATCGGGACGACGCGGCACGTGATCGCCGTCCCGATCGACGGTGACGAGATCCACCACGTGAGCTCCGGCGCCGGCGTCGTGGGCGGGGTTTCCATGACCCCGGACGGGGAGCTCATGACCTTTACGTGGCAGACCCCCGATGAGCCGTGGGATGTCTACGTTTCCCCCACCGCCTCCTACGCCCCGACCCGCGTGACCGATGCGCACGCGGACGTGCCACGCCCCGCGATGGGGCGGACAGAGCTCCTGGCTTGGACCTCGCCCGATGGCATGCCGGTGGAAGGGCTGCTCACCTATCCGGTCGAGTACGAGTCCGGACGGCGGTATCCGCTCATCCTCAACGTGCACGGGGGGCCGGCCGGGGTTTATTCGCAGGGTTTCACGGGCTCGCCCGGCATCTACATGCTCCAGTACTTCGCGCAGGAGGGTTTCGCGATCCTGCGCCCCAACCCGAGGGGCTCCACCGGATACGGTAAGGAATTCCGCTACGCCAACTTTCGGGACTGGGGCTATGGCGACCTGAGCGACCTCCTGGCCGGTGTGGACCATGTGGTCGAGATGGGCGTGGCGCACGCCGACAGCCTGCTTCTAATGGGGTGGAGCTACGGGGGTTACATGACCTCGTTCGCGGTTACCCAGACCGACCGATTCAAGGCGGCCAGCATGGGCGCCGGACTACCGAACCTCGTGAGCATGACGACGACGACCGACATCCAGGACTACCTTGTCGGGCACATGGGGGCCGAGTTTTGGGAGGACTACGAGGAGTACGAGAAGCACTCCGCGATCTACCACATCGCGAACGTGAAGACACCGACGCAGGTGATTCACGGGCAGAACGACCTGCGCGTGCCGTTCACGCAGGGACAGGAGTTCTACCGGGCGCTGCTACGCCGCGGGGTCCCGACCGAGTTCGTGGTCTACCCCCGCACGCCTCACGGACCGCGAGAGCCGAAGTTCGTCATGGACGTCTCGGAGCGTATCCTGAAGTGGTTCAAGAAGCACCTGCGGCCGGAGACCGTGACCGCGGCCGTGGGAGAGGGGGGTGACTGACGGCGAGTCGATCGCCCGAGGCTACGCGCAGGACATGAATTCAACCCGAATCGAGGAGTCGTAACGTGGCAGAGCCGTTCGCGCGCCGTCCTACATCAGGGGTCAGCCTGTCCGCACGGATCATCGGCCGGCGTGCGGGTCGCACAGCCGTTCGCGAGCTCGAGGCGATCTTGGCCCGGGCCAAGCGAGTGCGAGACGTATCGGTCGAAAGGGTACACAAGCTGAGCGAGTCGCACGGAATCGACCTTCACGAGCAGCTCCGAACCCCGCGCCGGAACCTGTACCGGCGCTTTCTCGAGCACTGCCTTCTGGACTGCTCGCTGACCGAGGAGGAGGCTGAGGAGCTCACCCACCTTCGGAAGCTGCTGCACCTGGGGGACAGCGACGTAGCGCACGTTCACGATGCGGTATCCCGTGCCGTGTATGGAGCGGCACTCGGGGATGTGCTCGACGACCACAGGCTCGACGAGGACGAAGAACGCTTCCTCAAGCATTTGCGCGATGAGCTCGGCATGTCGGAGGTGGATGCGACCCGCATGTACGAGGAAGAGGCTCGCCGCGCACAGCAACGCCTTCTGTCGACGACCCCTCACGGCGGCATGCTCGCCTCTCGTGAGGGGGTCGTCGAGCTGAAGGGTGGCTCGACCGTCGGTCTCCAGGACGCGATCCAGGCGGTCGTGGATGAGTCCTGCCACGCCCTCCCCAACCTGAGCTGGGCCGAGTTGAGTGAACTAAGGGTCCGGATCGAGAGCGGGCACATCGCGGAGTGGCAGATCAAGCTCAAGGCCGGGCTGGGACCACCTCCCAACTCCCGGACGGCAGGCCAGGAGGCTCCGGCCGGCCCATGAGTCCCGCGAGGGTCACGGTCGCCGGACGTCTCTCGTTCCTCGACCGATTCCTGACCCTGTGGATCTTCGCGGCCATGGCCGCGGGGATCGGGATCGGGTATCTGTGGCCCCGCGCGATCGAGTCGTTCAACAGTATGACCCAGATCGGGACGACCTCCGTCCCGATCGCGATCGGCCTCATCTTGATGATGTACCCGCCGCTCGCCAAAGTCCGTTACGAGAAGTTCGGGACCGTCTTTCGGCACAAGAAGATCCTCGGGCTGTCGCTGCTCCAGAACTGGATCGTGGGCCCGATCGTCATGTTCGTCCTGGCGATCTTCTTCCTCAGGGATCTGCCGGGGTACGCGGTCGGCCTAATCCTGGTCGGGTTGGCCCGCTGCATCGCCATGGTGCTGGTGTGGAACGATCTGGCCGATGGCGATCACGATCTCGCGGCCGGCCTCGTGGCCGCGAACGCCGTTTTCCAGGTGCTGTTCTACGGCGTGTACGCGTGGGTCTTCATCACCTTTCTCCCCCCGCTGTTCGGTCTCGAGGGATTCGCGATGGATGTGGGGATGGGCGAGATCGCGCGCACCGTTCTCATCTATCTCGGGATCCCTTTCTTCGGTGGGCTGATCACCCGGTTCGCGTTGCTGAGGACGAAAGGTCTGCGCTGGTACGAGGACGTCTTCATCCCCCGCATCAGCCCGCTGACGCTCGCGGCGCTGTTGTTCACGATCGTGATCATGTTCTCGCTGCAGGGGGAGCTGATCGTCCAGCTACCGGTGGACGTGCTCCGGATCGCGATCCCGCTCACGCTCTACTTCGTGGCGATGTTCGCCATCACGTTCGTGGGGGCGCGCCTGCTGAAGGGCGAGTACCCGGAGACCGCCACGGTCGCGCTGACGGCTGCCAGCAACGACTTCGAGCTGGCGATCGCGGTGGGGATCGCGGTGTTCGGGATCCAGTCCCCACAGGCGTTCGCGACCGTGATCGGACCGCTCGTCGAGGTTCCGGTCCTGATCGGTCTGGTGCACGTGGCACTTTGGGTGAGGGGTCGACTCTACGCGCCCACGCCGGTCGCGCGCGAGGGTCCTGTGGGGGGCACGGGCACGTCGGGTTCCTAGCAGGCGGCCGAAGGACTCGAGCCACCGCCGGGTCCACGCGCGACAACACTTCCCTTACAGCACCTCGTCGAGCAGGAAGAGGTCGGTCAGCAGCGCGCGCAGGTGAATCGACGCGTTCAAGTTGTCGATCAGCTGCGAGCTGATTGCCGGTTGCGCGAGCACGAGCGCGACCGCCGCCCCGGCACGGCGCGCATCCTCTCGCACGACGTCGATCATCGTGCGATAGGCTTGCGCCGGGGTAAGCCCTTCCCGATCGACCAGCTCCGGTAGCCCGTTCGTGAGCGCGCTCAGCGCCTCGTCGGTTCGCTGGAGAAACTCGCGCACCTGCGCGTCCATGCGGCGAGCCGCGTCGCCGGTGGCTCCCTGCGCGGCGAACGCGAGGAAGAACTCGTAGCTCTCCTCGATCGTCTCGATCCGCTGCTTGACATCGTCGCGGTTCAAGCGCCGCCCGACGGTTCGGTGTCCGAAGTCGCCCCGGCGACCTCCACCCGGTCGGCCTCGACCCCCGCGACCCCGGCCCGACCTCCGTTCAGGACCCAGCGCTCGGGATCGTGGTGCAGCAGGTACTCCTCGCGCTGGATCCACCCCCACACCATGGAGCGCGTCAGCCAGCGCTTCTCGGGCCTGACCGCGAAATAGATGTGCGCGATGATGAGCGTGATGAGCGCCACTCCGGAGAGACCGTGGAGGACGTACATGATCCCCCACGCCGAGTCCGAGAGGAAGTAGGGGTTCTGATTCCAAAACGGGGTATCGATACGGAACATCATCAACACGCCCGTCACGATCGCCACCACCGAGACGACCGCCGCGGCGTGGTGGTAGAGCTTGTGATCGAGAGGGTACTTCCCGGGCTTCGGCGGCAACCCGCGCGATCGGCGGAAGAAGCGAGCAAGCGCTCGCGATCCTTCCGAAACGTCGTCCACCCCGACCCACATCGACCGGAAGTTCTGCCTCAACATCGCGTGGAATATGTGATACACGATCGTGAGGGTGAGGACGAGACCGGCGATCCAGTGGATCGTCACCCATGGGAAGCGGATCCCGACGATCGGAAGAAACGCGGTGAGGAGGAGGGCGAACATCGCCAACGCCATGAGCCAGTGGAACACCCTCGACGAGAACGTGTGGCGAGTAACTCGTTCGGGGACGCCCGCGCCGGACACGAACGCCTCCTCCGGGGTCGTGGGCCGCGCGATCCAACGGACGTAGATGCCATGCGCGACCACAAAGACCGCGCCGACGATGAGCGCGGCCCACATGAGGTCCCAGGCGATTCCGACCAGGACCTCCTGCCCCCACGGGTTGGCGGCCCTGCGAAGGATCTCCATGGCCGCGGTCCGTTACGCATCCAGCGCGCGCAGCGCCCTTCGCACGAGGTTCCGGGTGAGCGGGAGCTTGTAGTCGTTGTGGCGGAGGGGTCGCGCGCCGCGAATGGCCAGCTCGCCCGCGGCCGCGGCCGTGTCCTCGTTCGGCTGCATCCCCTGAACCAGGTTCTCCACGTCCCGCAACCGTACCGGTGTGGGGGCCACTCCATTGACCGCAATCCGCGCGCGCTCGATCTGCCCGCCGGCGACCACTATCGCCGAGGCGACGCTGACGAGTGCGAAGTCCCATGACTGGCGGTCACGAGCTTTCTCGAAATAGAAGCGCGCTTCGGCCCATGTCGATGGGATTCGGATGTGAGTGAGCAGGTCGCCGGGCTCGAGCACCGTCATGCGCGTGATGTCGATGTCGGGACCGAGGAAGTAATCTTCTGCCGCCACGACGCGCTCGCCGCCCGCGTTGCGGATCACCATCTGGGCGTCCAGCGCGATCAGGGCCGGGGCGGTGTCCGATGCGTTCACGGCCACGCACCGGCTCGCCCCGAACACGCAATGCTCGCGGTTCATGGACTGCGGGGTCGCGGCGTAGCACGTGTTGCCACCGGCGCGGTAGCATGGCCACCCACCCCGGTAGTACCAGCAGCGGGTATCCTGCGAGAAGTTGCCGCCGATCGTGCCCTGATTGCGGATCTGTGGCGTGGCCACGTGCCGCGCGGCCGTCGAGAGCACGCCGAACCGTTCGACGATCTCACGGTGCGATGCGACTTCGGACAGCGTGGTCAGGGCCCCGATCTCCAACCCATCGGCGGTGGGGCGCACCCCGCGTAGTTCCCCGACGCCGCCCAGCTCGACCACGGTCTCGGGTCGCTTGACCCGGTCCTTGAGCCAGTCCAGGCTGTCGAGCCCGCCCGCGAGTACCCACGCGCGCTCTCCGTGGCGCTGTAGGAGGGCGACGGTGTCCTCGACGCTCGTCGGCTGCAGAAGTTCGAACGCCGGCATCATGTCGCGAATCACGGCCATCGTTACGCTCCTCTGGAAGCGTGTTGAGGAACCCCGGGCGTCCGCACGCCCGCTACCCGCGCGCTATACATGTGTCTCCAGGGGGCCGTAGGGCTGTTCCCGGCCCTCTAGCTCCGCCAGGATGACGTCCGTCGTCAACGGCGTTCGGCACAGGCACACCCCGCCGAGCGCATCCGCGATCGCGGACGTGATGGCGGCCGAACCCGCGCCGATCGGGGGCTCGCCGATCCCCTTGGCGCCCACCGGGTTCTCCGGGTCGGGCTCGTCCACCGCTCCCCAATCCATCTCGAGGGGCGCATCCAGGATTCCCGGTGGGCGAGCGGTGTACAGGCGGTGGGCGAACGGGACGCCCCACTTCGGGTCGAACACCCACTTCTGACTCCTCGCCTGCCCAAACCCCTGAACGCCACCGCCATGGATCTGGGAGGCGAGGTTTCGCGGGTGCAGGACCGTGCCGCAGTCCGCGACACCGGTGTACTCCTTGATCTCCACCTCGCCGGTCTCGACGTCGACCTCGACGCGGGCGAAGCCGACCACCCAGGACCAGGTCCCGCCGTCGTGCGAGTAGTTGTCCTTGGCGACACCCATGAGCCCGCGCCCGGCCAGCGCACCCGCCGCGCTCACGGTCACGGCGTGGATGTCGTCAGGGAGATCCTGTCCGCTGTACTCGCCCCCGAGCTCGATCGCGCGCTCGGCCGCCCGTGCGAAGCTCATCCCCCTGGACGGCGACGACCTCATGAACACGCGACCATCCGACGTCTCGTAGTCGGCAGGCGATCCGCCGAGGTCTCGGGCCGCGATCTCCTGCAGCTTCCGCTTCGCGTCCATCGCCGCCGCGTGGTTCGCGCGCGTGTGCGCGTGCGCGGTCTGGCTGCCCGCCTGCACCGAGCTCCAGGGGAGGTGGTCCGAGGTGTCACCCCAGATGATCGAACAGCGATCCCACGGCATCCCAAGCACGTCGGCCGCCGCCCGAGCCGTATCCGCGAAGGAATGCGTACCGAGGTTTCCGATCCCCTGGTGGATGTAGAGGTCGCCATCGGGCCGGATCACCATCAGGCCATCGAAGCCCGACGATCCGCCCACATACGGGCTGAGCCCTACCCCGATCCCGGTGACCTTGGTGCCGGCCCGGTTACCGCTCAGGCGGCTCTTCTCCGGCCACCCGAACACCTCGGCGCCCACGTCGAGGGCCTCGCGGACGTATGCGCTGGTTACGCCACCCTGATTCGGACCAAACCGCGACTCGTGATCTGGTGCGTTGACCCGGCGCATCTGTACGCGATCGATCCCCAGCTCGCGCGCCGCCTTGTCCATGAGCGGCTCGAGCATGGCGACGATCTGCGCCCCACCCGGCGCCCGCTGCGCCGAGCGCGGGGGCGTGTTCGTATACACGGTGAGCCCGCGGAATCGCATGGCCGCCGGCTGGTACATGAGCGACGCGACCGCCGAGGCGGACATGTGGTCCCCCGAGCTCCCGTACGAGCCGTGATCCTGCACGATGTACAGATCGATCGCGGTGACGACCCCGTCGTTCCGCCACCCGATCCTGGTCCAGGCCTGGAACCCGGGGCGCGCGCGTCCGATGTAGTGCTCCTCGTAGCGCGTGATCCGCAGCATCACGGGGCGGCCGACCTTGCGAGACAACAACGCCGGTACGTGCATGATCGGGCTCATGGTGATCTTCGAGCCGAAGCCGCCGCCGCAGTACTGCCCGATGAACACCACGTCCTCCGGCTCCATGTCGAGCGAGTTGGCGAGAGACACGCGCGCCCGCGCCGTGCTCTGAGTGGAGCCGTACAGATGGAGCTTGCCGTTCTGCCAATACGCCATGCAGCTTCGCGGCTCCATCGGGTGGTGTGTGAGGGACTGGTGGACGATGGTGTCCTCGAGGACCAGGTCCGCCTCGGCGAAGCCGGCGTCGAGGTCGCCCACGCTCCACTCCTGCACGGGCTCACCCATCGGGAGCTTCCCTTCCGCGGCCGCTGCGAAGTCGGCCTCGGTCCACTTGACCGTCTTCAGCTCGCGCCCGTCGATGGTGTTCCCTCCCAGGCGTGCGTTCGGTCCATTCGGCCGCAGGCTCTCGAGTGGATCCAGCACGAAGGGGAGCGGCTCCAGATCGACCTCGATCAGCTCGATCGCGTCCGCCGCCGTGGTCTCGTCCACCGCAGCCACCGCGAGGATCGGCTCTCCGAAGTAGTGCGGCTCGTTCGTGAGCGCTCGCTCGCTCGGAGGCTCGGCGGCGGGTACATCGTCGGCGGTCAGAATGTCGATGACGCCCGGCATGGCGAGCGCACGGCTGGCGTCGATGCTTCGGACGCGGGCGTGCGGCATAGGGCTGAGGAGGAGCTTCGCGAACAGCATCCCCTCCGCCCGAAAGTCCTCCGCGAACTTGGCCGTCCCCGTGATCTTGGCCACGAGGTCGGGTGGGACGATGTCCTGACCGATCAGCTTTTCCGCCATGATCTGTCGTCTCCGCTTATTGCAGACTGCCGGGCGGTCGCGGACGAGCCCTGGCGGGATCGCGCCGCGCGCCGCCGTTGGCCTATGCGCGGCGTGCGTATTCGGCGGCCCGCACGGCCGAGTTCAGGATTTTGCTATAGTCACCACAGCGGCAAAGATTGCCCGAGAGGTAATGCGCGGCTTCCTCGCGGGTGGGGTTCGGGTTCTCGTTCACCATCGCGACCATGTTCATGATGAATCCCGGAGCGCAAAACGCGCATTGGAAGCCACCTTCCTCGAGCACCGCCTGCTGCACGGGGTGGAGCTCACCGTTCTCGGCAACCAACCCTTCGATGGTGGTGACCTGGCGCTCCCGCACCGCGCCCGTGAGTACGGAGCACGAATAGTGTGGCACCCCGTCGATCAACACCGTGCAGGCACCGCACTCGGCGCGGTCACACCCCAGCTTCGTCCCGGTGAGCCCGAGCTTGTAGCGCAGCGTCATGGCCAGCGTCTCTTGTTGCAGGACGTCCACCCGGCGGGATTGACCGTTCACGTTCAGGGTCATCAGGCGGGGGATGCTGCCGCGGACGGAGGGGCTGCCCGCGAGCGCGCTCGATGCGCGGAACAGATAGCCGGTGGAGGAAACCGCGGCGCCGGCGGCGATTACCCCCTTGATGAAGCTCCGTCGGGAGAAGGGACGCGGCTCGGACTCGACGATGATCTCGGTGTCAGTCATGATCGACCTCGACAAGGGCGTCTGCGTCGTCGTTGAAGAATCCTGGGACGCGCGTGCCCCGGAGACAAGACGTGCACGCGGGTTGCCGGGGTCATGGCCGCCGGCGAACGTGAGGGCTGGATGGGGAGCCTTTGAAGAGTAGAGCACGAGCGGAGGCGTATGGACGACGTCGTGGTCCGCCGCGCAATTGCGGCTGACGTGCCGGCTCTCGAGGGGCTTTGGGCCGAGTTCATCGATCATCACGCTGAGGGTGATGTGTACTTCCGGCGATCACCAGAGGCCGTTGAGATCCATGGGACTCGTCTCTCCGAGGAGCTGGACCGGGCCGACCGCCTGATCCTGCTCGCCGAGCACGAGGAAGAGCCCGTCGGGTTCGCGATCGCCGAGATCCGCGGTGCCTCCGAACTGTTTCTCGTCGGGCCGTATGGCTTCGTGCGCGATCTCGGCGTCACGCGCCGCGCACGCGGCTTGGGTGTGGGGCAACGGCTGCATGCCAGAGTGCTCGAGTGGTTTACCCATCTCGGCGTGCGGCGGGCGGAACTGGATGTGACCGTGAAGAACGAGGGCGCGCGCAGATTCTGGGAACGGCAAGGCTACCGGCCGCTATACACCCGTATGACCGTGGATCTGAGTGACTGAGAGCCGGCAGTCCTAACCACGTAGTCCGTACACCAGGTGGGGCTGCCGCGATCAGGTCCGCCGGCCGGTTCTGGGCCGACAGCACCACGCTCTCGAGCGGCACATGTGTGGACCCCGCCCCGCGCTTCTCCGCTCTTTTCATGCGCGCGTAGCTGACCAGGCCCGTTCCCGACGGAGCTCGCGCTGCGCTAGCCCTCAAAGGTGCTCGTAGACCATGGGCAACAGCCAGGACTAGTACGAAAATGACCGCGAGGGATCACCGCGACGGGATCATATGAGAGCGTTAGCCGTCGTGAGGCGCTTGCACCGTTGGGCCGGCCTGGTGACCGGTGCCATAATCGTTGTGGCTTCCATCACTGGAGCCATACTCGTCTACGAGCCGGAACTCGACCGGGCCATCAACCCGCATCTATGGCGGGTGCCCGATCGGGTGGGGGCGCGACTTCCGGTTTCTGCGCTCATCGACATCGTCAGCGATCGAGACCCGCTGCGCCGGGTGAACAGTCTCGCCCTGGAGGACGACCCTCGCGTCGCCGTGGTCGCCTATCCGGGTCGTGACCTGCAGGTCTTCTTGGATCCACTCAACGGAGAGATACTCGGAGCCCGAATCCCGTCGAAGACCTTGTTTGGCCGGGTCTACGGTCTCCACAGCAACCTGCTCATGGGAAAGATGGGCAACACCGTCGTCGCCCTGTCGACCGTCGTGCTTCTGATCGTGATCGTTCTGGGCGTGTGGCTGTGGTGGCCGCAGACACGAGCGAAGCTCAAGCCGAGTCTCCGGCTGCATTTCGGTCGCGGATGGAAGCGAGCCAACTACGATCTGCACCACGTGCTCGGTTTCTACGCCGCGGTGGTGCTGATCTTCCTGGCCGCGACCGGTGTCATGATCGCCTATCCGGGGCTTACCGTGAGCCTCGGACGGCTGTTGTTGCCGGATGCGAGCGTAGTGGCAGCTCAGACCACATCAGCCGCGACGATCACGCCGGCCGCTCCGGTGAGCCGTCAAACAGCCGGTTCGTCCACGACGGGCGCCCGATCGGTCGTGGATCTGGCCGTCGCCCACGCTGAGCGCGAGTTCCCCGGAGCTTTCAGGACCAACATCCGTTTTCCGCCCCCTCGCGGCGGCCCGCTGACGGTTGTCAAGGTGATGTCGGCTCCGTCCGAACCAAGGAAAGCCCACAGGCTTACGTTCGACGCCGACACCGGCGAGCTCCTCAGGGTCGCTCGCCACTCCGATGCGACTGCGGCCGAAAAAGCGAACCGCTCGATTGGCGAGATTCACCTCGGGACCGTGTATGGGTGGCCGACGAAGGCGATCGCGTTCGTGGTCAGCCTGATCGCCGGCACGCTTCCCGTCACGGGCGCGATCGTGTGGTTCCCCCGCTGGCGGAGGAAGCGACGCCGTAAGCGAATGCGCGCGCGTTCGGCGATTGGAGCCTGAGCCCGGTCTTCAGCCTCAGATTGCCCCCCTTGGCCCCGGGGGTTGCCACCCGGCGATTGGCCCGCATCCTTAAGGGGTTATGCGGAGTCGACATGGATGTACCCTGGCCCTTGCCGTCGCCCTCTCGTGGCCCACTGTCATGCACGCACAGCAGCTGAACAGATACGTGCGGTATGCGCACGAAGGGGCCTCGCACTACGGCGTGGTGGATGGTGAGACCATCCGCCAGCTGGCCGGTGACCCGTTCACCGCTCCGCGAGAGACGGGGGTGACCGTCCCGCTCGCGTCGGTCCGTCTGCTATCCCCGTGCGAGCCGACCAAGGTGATCGCGGTCGGACTCAACTACCGAAGTCACCTGGGAGATCGGGCGACTCCGGCGTATCCGGGGCTGTTCGCTAAGATGCCCACCTCGATCATCGGTCCCGGCGGTGACATCGTGATGCCTCCCGACGCGGAGAACCTGCATTACGAAGGCGAGCTGGTCGTCGTGATCGGACGACGTGCGAAAGACGTCTCTCCGAGTGAGGCGCCCGAGTACATCTTCGGCGTGACGGCGGGCAACGACGTCAGCGAGCGCGGTTGGCAGCGCGACGATCTGCAGTGGTTTCGAGCTAAGGGCTCTGACACCTTTGGTCCGTGTGGCCCGATGATCGTGTCCGGCCTCGACTACAACGACTTGCTCCTGGAGACACGTTTGAACGGTGAGCCTCGGCAGTCCGAGCGGTCGAAGGATCTGTTGTACGACGTGGACGAGATCGTGAGCTACGTGAGCCGGTATGTCACGCTGCTCCCCGGAGACGTGATCTTTACGGGCACACCGGGGACGACGGGTCCCATGCGGCCCGGCGACGTCGTGGAAGTCGAGCTCGAGGGGGTAGGCGTCCTCCGAAACCCGGTTGTCCGCGGTGAACCCCGATGACCGACAGCGGGAGTCCCCCACCCGAGAGTGAGAAGCCCGGTGCGGTATTCGCCGCTCTAGGGCTCGCACCGGATCTCGTCGAGGCCGTTGTCCGGGTGGGGTATACGGAGCCGACGGAGATTCAGCGGCTGGCGATCCCAGCCGCCTTGGAGGGACGTGACATTCTCGGGACCGCTCACACCGGAACGGGCAAGACGGCGGCCTTCACGCTTCCCATGATTCAGTCGCTCGCAGGCGGCGATCACCTCGATCACCCCCGCGGTCTTGTCGTTACACCGACGCGGGAGCTGGCGCAGCAGGTGGGAGCAGCGGTCGCTCGCTACGGGGCCGCCTCCTCCATCGAAGCCGTCATCGTCCACGGAGGCACATCCGTCCGCGGTGAAGCGAACGAGCTTCGATTCGGTTGCGATATCCTCGTGGCAACCCCCGGCCGGTTGTTGGATCACCTGAAGCGGGGTGCCGCAGACCTCTCCGGCATCGAAGTCCTCGTGCTGGACGAGGCAGACCGGATGCTCGACATGGGGTTCATCGACGACGTCAAGGAGATCGTCGCCGCGACGCCCAAGTCCCGGCAGACGTTCCTGTTCTCCGCCACCATGCCGAACGGAGTCATGTGGCTGGCGCAGGAGATGATGCGCGATCCGATGCGGGTCAACGTAGGTCTGGAGGCCGCGGCCGAGGGCATCCAACAGGTCGTGCACCCGGTGGACTGGGCGCGCAAGCACCAACTGCTGTTCCACGTCCTCGAGGAGATGACTTCAGGCCAAGTGCTCGTGTTCACGCGTACGCGCGACACGGCCAATTATCTGAGCGAGTTCCTGGGCGCCCGTGACGTTTCGGTGGACGACATGCACGGCGGCAAATCGCAGGACCAACGAGACAAGAGCCTGACGCGTTTCAGGGAGGGCCGGACCCGGATTCTGGTCGCGACCAACGTCGCGGCCCGCGGGCTGGACATC
This sequence comes from Gemmatimonadota bacterium, assembly GCA_039588215.1. Lineage (GTDB taxonomy): Bacteria > Gemmatimonadota > Gemmatimonadetes > Palauibacterales > Palauibacteraceae > JBDHAC01. Next base: position 12,945 of record JBDHAD010000035.1, on the reverse strand, counting down.
CGCGGCATCAGACACGTGATCAACTTCGACGTGCCGGAGGATCCTCGCGATTACGTGCACCGGGTAGGCCGCACGGCACGCGGTGACGAGACCGGGGACGCCATCACTCTCGTTTCGCCCGGCGACTGGCTCCTGGTGCGACAGATCGAAGCGCTCACCGGCGAGCAGATCGAGCGGGTCGAGGTCGAGGGGTTCGAACCCAGCGTTCCCCCACCCGATTCGCGTGGAGACGCCGAGGGTGCTGACTCGATGCGCTCCGATAGGCCCCGGACGGGGCTCAGCCGCGGCATTCGGAAGAGATAGCATCCCCCACTCACCTGCTCGACAAACGCCCGCGCAGCACGACACCGGCCCCTGACTCGAAAGAGGTCCTGCCAAACTCCAGAGCCCCTGTGGCTTGACATGCAACCCATTGGTTGCATATTATGTCGTCATGACGACGCTCTTCGATGCGGTGGCGGACCCGACCAGACGGCAAATCCTCGAGCGATTGCGGACCTGCGGTCCCCTTTCCTTGAGCGAGATCGCGGAGGGCTTCCCCATCACGCGCCAGGCCATCACAAAGCACCTCGACGCCCTGGCGGCGTCTGGGTTGGTGCGAACGACCCACGTCGGCCGAGAGCGCATCCACGAGCTGGATTCGCAGCCCCTTGTCGAGCTACAGGAGTGGCTCGCTCCGTACGCTGCCGAATGGGATCGGCGTCTGGACCGGCTGCACAAGCACCTGGAGGGAGATCGATGATCGGTACCGTTGAGAAGACACTGAAGTTTGCCGCGTCCCCCGAGCGTGTGTGGCGAGCGATCACTGACCCGGATGAGCTGTCCCGTTGGTTTCCCGACCGGGTGGACGGCGGGGAGCTTCAGCCAGGTGTGGAAGGGGGTTGGCTCTGGGAAGACCACGGTCGGTACGCGTTCCAGGTCGAGGTCATGGACCCCCCCAAGCGACTCGTGTGGCGCTGGGCGCGGGACGCCGATACCGCCCTCGAGGACGGTGTAACGACGACCGTCGAATGGCTCCTCGAGCCCACGCCGGACGGCGGCACGGTGCTCAGGCTGCGCGAGAGCGGGTTCGCCCTCGAGAAGGATCGAGACGTGAACGACGGGGGGTGGGACGCCGAGCTGAGTGAGCTGGTCGCGCTACTCGACGGCTGAAGTGGCCGGGACGATCGCGAGCTCACCCGAAAAGAAAGCGGGACCGCCCTCGGTAGAGGACGGTCCCGCTTGAGCGTCTATGTCAGACCGCTAGGGTCTTGGACGCCTCAGACCTTTCGGACGTTCTCGGCCGCAGGACCCTTCTGGCCCTGAACGACGTCGAGCTCCACACGGTCACCCTCGTTAAGGGTCTTGAAGCCCTCAGCCTGGATCGCCGAATGGTGGACGAAGACCTCGCCTTGGCCGTCATCGAGAGCGATGAAGCCATAACCCTTGGCGTCGCTAAACCACTTAACGGTTCCGTTGCTCGGCATTGCCGTACTCCTACGTTCTTGGTGGTGTCGCCGGGAGGTACGGACCTGCCGCCACTACCGACTCCAAATACTCGCGGACCATTGCCCCCGCGTTGGGCTTGTCGGCCACCTCCATCCATGTGGACGGTGGGGCCGTCGCCTGGAAGCCAAAAAAAACGGGCCTGGTTTGCTCCCCAGATCCCGTCTTTCGTACGCTCCTGGACGCTAAACGCCAAGATACTCTCGATCGGCAAATGCGTCAATCCCGTAGCGACCGGAAGGCCCTGACGGTCATCAGCGCTCGGGGCGACGCCACTCCCGTAGCAGACTGAGGAGGTCCGCCGCGCGTCGCGCCTGATAGTCGAACTCCCCATCCGGCCTGATTCGGCCCAGCCTCTCGGGGAACTCGTGTTGCGCCCAGGGCAGGAACTCTTCGAGCCCTCTATCGAGCGCTTCCCGACTGGACTCGGTCAGAGTCCCGAGGGAGATGTGCTCGATCGAGCCGCTCCTGAGGACAAAGCGTGGCGATCCGCGTTCCAGAAAGTCGACACCCAGCAGTTGGAGCCAAGCGCTCGCCTGACGCAGCCCGAGCAATTCCACCGTGTCGCCGCGCGTGCGTGCTGGGGCGGCTTGAAACTGCGTCGCGAGCACCGAATCCCAGCGCATGCGGCGGACCAGGGCCGGCTTGCCCCGCAGTGGCGTCGCGCCCGGCTCCTCCAGCACGACATCGTCGGTCACCAGCTCGAGCGCCTCGGCGATACGATAGGAGTTGTAGGCCTCGAAAAACTGGTCGACGCGGCCACCGAGCGAGGGTTCCTGCCCACACCCTGCCACCACACACGTCAGGGCGAGGAGCAACCTCGAGCGGAGCACCGGGGGCGGCTGTGGGAGCACGCGCGTCTCAGCCTCCTTCCGGTGCGGGGGGATCGAGGTGCCCGAGCTGGACGAGCATGCTCAGGTTGTCCCACACCACGTTGATCTCCGTGATCATGCCACCCTCCAGCCGGAGGATGCCGGCGAAATCCGCGTCCACGCGCCGTCCGGTCGCCGGGAAGGGACCGAGCGGGCCATCCTGCGTGCCCGAGTAGTTGGCCCAGAACGCCACGAGATCTCCCTCAGCGGCCATCATACGGAGTTCCTGCATCGCATCGGGCACGCCCGTGAGATCCTCCCGCAGGAATTCCTTGAATTGCTCCAGGCTTCGAATCTCGAGTCCAGGAGTGGAGGGGCTATTCCGGACCACGTCGGGCGAGACGAGCTCGTCCAGGTCCTCGAACCGGCGTTCGTTCATGGCTGCTACGAAGCGGCGCACGACCTCCTTGTTCGCCTCTTCCCTGTCCGCCCCGGCCATCGCCGAGGACGTCGTGTCCGGTTGCGGGGTGTCCCCGGGCGCGCATCCGGTCCCGAGTCCCATGGCCGCGACGAGCGGGAGAGCGAAGGCGAGGAACGGCGGACGACGGTTCATGTCGGGACTCCTTTCGCTCCTAGTAACGGAACGCGTAGGCGAGCTTGATCAGCAGTTGATTGGATGCGAGCTCCCACCGATCCGTGAGGTTCTCGACGTTGTGATTGTAGACCACGAACAGGTCACCGAGGGGGCTGAACGTCCACCTGAGCCGGGTGTTGGCCCCCAGCTCGCGGGTGTCGTCATCGTACTGGACGAATCCGCTAAACTCCAGATCGGGCGACAGGTTGAGCCGCAGGCGACCGCCGAACAGCTCCTGGGTGAAATCTCCGGCCGGCAGCGAGCCCGTGTTCCGCGTCATGTTCAGCTCGATCGTCGCGAGCGGAGTCGGGTTGATGTTCATCCGCAGCTCCAGCTGATCGAGACTGCCGTCGTAGAACGGTCCGAACCACCAGGTGACCCGACCGCTGACTTTCCGCTTGGATGCGATATCCGCCTCCATCCGATAGCGGATGAAGTGGTATGAGCCGGGCGGAATGACGACTCCGTCGGCGATCTCGAACGGCTCGACCAGCCGTTCGCCCTCGGGATTGAAATTGAACTCGAACCGCTCGCCGCTCTCGAACGTCCAGTTGATAGGGGCCGTGAAGATCCGGTAGCTCTCCCACTTCCCATCCAGATCCAGGGTGAGGCTGGGGAAGAACTCGTTCCGGATGAGCCGCAGCCACGACCAACCGGGCCGCACGTTCCAGGTGGCCCGCGGGTTGATGTTCTGGATCCCGCGACGGGGCACGAAGCCGAGCGAGGGGTCGAAGCCGTCTCCGATGCGCTGATAGGTGAGCGCCACGTCCCAGGTGTCGTTCGGGAAGTCGATCTTGGCCCCAAGCGCGGTCCGGTCCCCCTCGAGCCCCTCCCGATCGGTGACCAGTCCCCACATTCCGACCAGGAAGTTCTTGTCGCCCGCGAAGCGAGACGTCTGAAACGTGAAGTCGGTGCCGACCAGGTAGCTGCCCGGCGTCCCGGTGGGATCGCCGAACGTCGCGATCATACCCGCCGTCGATTCCTCCAGCACATTCTGCTGGATTCTTACCGCTCCCATCGTGGTCGCGTCGACCAGGCTGTCCACCGACCCCGTGTTCGTGACGAGCGCGCCGAAGTTCGTATTGCCGATGCGCCCGCTCAGCTTGCCGCCTACCCGGAGCGGCACCTCCTCGGCCTCGAGCAGCCCGATTTTTCGCGTGAAGAACGGAACGATGTTGGGACGGAACCCGGCCGTGAGACCGATCCCGAAGTCGAAAATGTCGGCGCCCTCGAGGAAGAACGTCCGCTTCTCAGGGAAGAATTGGCCGAAGCGGGTGAGGTTGGTCTGGCGTGTGTCCACCTCGGTTTCGGCGAAGTCCGTGTTCACGGTGCCTATCGCTGTCACGTTCGGGCCAATCCGCTGCGCTAGATCCAGACTCGGGTCCCAGGTGTCCTCGGTATCGGAGTCGGCATCCAGCTTCTCGAAGCCCCCTACGAAGGAGGGCCGCACGGTCAGACCGATTCCGGTGCTGAAAGCGGGCAGCTCGGTGATCCGCCCCGCGCGGCTGGTCTGGGTGACCTTCGCATCGCGGATCGGGCTCGCCCAGCGGCTCACCTCCTGCAACCGATCCGTGCGGCGCTCGATGTTGAAGCCCCACTCTCTCAGCCCGCGCCGGTAGGTCAGGCTTTGCATCGGGATGCGAATCTCGGCGGACCACCCCTCATCGGTTTTCGCCGTCTTGGCCTCCCATACCGCGTCCCAGAGCTCGTCCTCGCCCTCCCCGCGGTTCGCGACCAGGGCATCGTAGCGTGCGCCCAGAGGGTTCACGGCGAACACGTACCCGGATCGCCCGTCGAGGAAGGGATCCAGCACGATCTTTACATGATCTTCGCTTCGGAGCTCGGGGTCGCGGACGATGGAGTAGCTGACGATCCCGCTCGGATCCGGGTCGAAGGCCTCCACGCCGATGATCAGGGCCGTCCGGTCAGCGAGCAGCCGCACATGCGTGCGCCCGATGACCTCACCACCTTCGACGGGCTCGGTCATGGTCAGACCGTCGATCAGCTCGGCTGTGACCCACGCGGTGTCGTCGAGGATGCCATCCAGCCTCACCGAGGCGTCCGCAGCACCGACCCGAATGGAAGGAGTCTCGACATCCTGGGCTCTCAAGCGCGACGCAGAAAGGAGAGCCGAGAACCCGCTCAGAGCTATGAGAGCCCAGCGTGTTCGCGGCGAGAAGTCCACAGTCACCCGCGAGTGAATCGTCGTCCCGTGCGTGTTTGGCATGCTTCGAAGAGGATGCGGTCGCGCGACTCGGCTCGTCAAACGCCACGTGTCGGGCCATCGTTACGTGGCGCGTGCCGCACGCAGACACGAGAGCAGGAGCTCAGATGAACGATTCCGCCGAGGTCCAAGTCCACGATAATCGGGAGAGTAGCCGGTTCGAGGTCACGATCGACGGCGAGACGGCCTACCTCGAGTACACACGCGGGCCGCACGAGCTTGCCCTGATCCATACCGAGGTCCCGCCTTCTCTCTCGGGCCGCGGGCTGGGGAGCCGACTCAACCGGCACGCGTTGGACCTCGCTCGGGCCGAAGGTCTCCAGGTCACGGTCGTGTGTCCGTTCGCGCTCGGGTTTGTCGACAGACACCCCGAGTACGGCGATTTGTTGAGCCGACCGACCGGCCCGGCCGTCTCCGAGCCCCCCTGGATGTGAGGACACAGCCGAAGGGCGGCGAGCCGTAGCCTGCCAATCCGTGCGGGCCGCGCTATCTTCCGGCCCCATGAATCGAGGCCACCTGGAGTTCCAGTTTCGCGTTCCCCACGCCCAAGTGCTTCTGGCCCTGGCAATGTGCGCGCTGGTTCCACGCCCGTTGGTTGGGCAGGTTCCCGATAGCGCCCGCGCCGGGGCCGAACGGGACAAGCTGCCGGTATTTCGGACGAGCGAGATCGCCGTGCAGGTCGCGCGGTCGGTCGCCGCCCTGGCGGGTCTGCCGTACGCGATCAGCGTGGCCGACCGCTCCGCGGTCCAGGTAGCGGAGCGCACCGTGTCGCTGGACGAAGCGCTCCGTTTCATCCCCGGGTTGTTCGTCCACAACCGTCGCAACTTCTCGCAGGGTGACCGGGTCACGGTGCGGGGTCAGGGTGCGCGAGCCCAGTTCGGGGTGCGCGGGGTCCGGGTCCTGGCGGACGGAATCCCGCTCACGCTCGCGGACGGTCAGAGCACGCTCACGAACCTGGACCTCGCCTCGGTCGGGCGTGTGGAGGTCATTCGAGGGTCCGCTTCGTCGCTGTACGGGAACGCCGCCGGGGGCGTCCTCAGCTACCGAACCGAGCTCCCCGTCGACCAGAGTCTGCTTCTGGAGCCGCTGGTCATGGGAGGCAGTCACGGGCTGTTCCAGACCCGGCTCAAGGCCTCCGGCTCGACGGGAGATGTCTCCTACCTCGGCAGCCTGAGCTACCTGCAAACCGACGGCTTCCGAGACTTCTCGGAGGCCGAGGTGTTCCGCGCGAATGTGCGCGTCGCGGGGCGCGTCGGCGAGACAGGCGAGATTCGCGGCCTTCTCAACCTGTACAGCACCCCTTTCGCCCAGAACCCCAGCTCCCTCTCGCTGGAAGACGCGCGTGACAACCCGCGCATGGCGCGCTCGTTCATCATCTCCCAGGGCTCGGGCGAGGAAGCCACGCAGGGACAGGGTGGCGTGGCGCTCGATCTACCGGTCGGAGAGACCACACGTCTTCGGGCCACGGCGTGGGGGCTGTGGCGCGATCTGTGGAACCCGATCCCCGGACGCGTCATCCAGATCGACCGGCTCGGGGGCGGCTTCCGGTCGGAGGTCGCCGGCAGCCTAGGACCAGAAATCAGTTGGGTGGGCGGGGTGGATCTCGAGCTCCAGCGCGATCAGCGCATGGAGTCGGAGAACCTGGGCGTCGACGAAGACGTGCCGGAGAGTCGGGCGCAGGAGGGTGAGATCCTCCTCGATCAGCGAGAGCGCGTCTTGGGTCTGGGACCGTTCCTCCGCGTCGGGGTCGAGCTGGGGGAGCGCTGGACGCTCACGCTGGGTGGGCGACTCGATGTGTATCGCTTCGACGCCGCCGATCACCTGACCGCGGACGGGGATGACTCCGGGGATCGCACATTCACCGAGTTCAGCCCGGCCGCGGGCCTCACCTTCGAAGCCAGCGACTGGCTCCAGGTGTACGGCAACTTCTCGACCGCCTTCCAGACCCCCACCACCAGCGAGCTCTCGAATCAGCCGGACGGCTCCGGAGGGTTCAACCTCGATCTCGAGCCGGAGCGGATCGTGGGTGGCGAGATCGGAGTGCGGGGCTCCTTCCAGGACGCTCGCCTCGGGTACGGGGTCTCGGCTTTTCTGGCCAACGTCAAGAACGCGCTGATCCCGTTCGAGGGCCCGACCGAGGAGGCGTTCTTCCGGAACGCAGGCGAGGTCGAGCGGTCGGGTATCGAGCTCGCCCTCGGGTGGGAGCCGGATCCCGCCTGGCGTCTGGAGCTCGCGCACACGATCCAGCGGCTGCGGCTCGAGGAATTCGAGATCGACGGCGAAGACTTCGCCGGGAACGACGAGCCGGGGGTCCCGAGCCAGTGGCTGACGCTCGGTCTCACGCACACGCCGGGTGTCGGGCTGCGGACCGAGGTCAACTTCAGGTGGGTGGACGCCTACGCGGTGGACGATGCGAACACGGCGTTCAACGACTCGTATCGGGTGGTGGACGTCCGCCTGTCGCTCGACCGCACGGAGCGGGGGTGGCCGCTGCGCATGTTCCTCGGGATCGACAACCTGTTCGATGAGCGGTACAACGGGTCGGTCGTCCCGAACGCGTTTGGCGCGCGCTATTACGAGCCGGCTCCCGGATTCGAGGTGTACGGCGGAGTGAGTTGGCCGATCGGCTCCGCGCCCGGCGGCGGCCTCTAGCGGACTTCAGCCGCCAGGGTCACGAGAGACGGGCACACAAAAGAAACGGGCCCCCGGGAGCGATCCCGGGAGCCCGTTTTGTGCAGCCGGTTCTATCCAGCCGGTTCCGTCCGGCCAGTTCTGTCCAGCCGGGCCGTGCGGGCCCGACCGCCCAGACCTGCCGTCCGAGCTACGGCCGCAGAACCAGGTCCATGTACTCACGCACACCCGGCACCGCGGTCCCACCAGTCGGGGCGTTTCCGATCGCGATCCGCATGAACATCCCGATCGTGTCGCCGGGATTCACGCAGAAGTCCCGAGTCTCCCCCGAGCACAGCGGATGGCTCAACTCGTACCAGATGAACTCGTCGGACGGATCGGAATCATCGAATCCGATGCTCCCTGCCCCATCCGGGCTGCCGTCCGTAGCTCCGCAAATCGAGTTCCCGGTGAGACAGTTTGACTCAAGGTAACGGTCGACGAACGCCTGGGTCACCTGGCCCTTGTTCTTCTCCTGACTGATCTCGAACAGGTCGTCGTCGAGATTCGCCGAACCATCGGAGACGGCGCCCACGTCGAACTCGTACGCGACGGTCGTGTTGTCCTCGGATGAGGGTCGCGGGAGTTTGAACCCGAGGTACAGGTCCGTGCCGTCATGCAGCCAGTAGAGCGTTCCGTCCGGCTGGTCCCCCGGCCCACCACCGGACAGGTTCAGCGGTCCGATCGTTGCCGAGTCGGCACAGTTCGGATCCGTCCACACCCCGTCGCGGCTCCCGTCGATCACGTCCGGCGTGGCGCACACCTGCGCCTCGAACTCGATGTTGAGGTCGTTCGCCCACACAGGGGTTGAGCTGGAGAACGGCGGCAGGAAGGGATCGAGTCCGGGCACCGGACCGTTGGGGAACCCGCTCGGGCCGGGGCCCACGGTCCCCGGCGGGGTATCGCTCTCGGTATCGCCGGGCTCCAGATCGCAAGGACCCGCATCCCCCGGGAAGCCGGTGCCCGTGGTCTCGAAGGTCCCGTCCACCGCAATCGCGCACCCGAGCGCCCACAGCTTCGTCTTGTCATCGCCGATCGTCCACGCAACTTCCACGAGGCCCGTGGAGCCGGTGGTGAAGTCGACGTGCGACGCGCTGTTGGTCCCATGCACCTGGCCATCTACGCAACTCGCCTCGGAGCCATACTTCGCATCCGATGCCGCGTCGCCCGTGAGGTCGGCCGGACAGGCCACGCTCGCCGCACCGGGATCATCCGCATCGGGCTCGGCGAATACGTGGACCGTCGCACCTTCGTCGGCTAGCCCCTGCGGGCCCACCGGGTTTCCGACTTCGTCGAACACCGAGATCTGGACGTCCGTGGTGCCGAAGGCCGCCACGTTGGGCATCAGCGGGGTCGCGTTCTGCATCGCCGACGGCCTCGCGAGCACGAAATCGCTGCCTGGAGACACACCGCCCAGACCTCCCCCTGCACTGCCGTGCCCGACGGCGCTAGTCGCAACCAGCTCACGCACCCCGAACAGGCCCGCGAGCTTGTCGAACACCTCTTTCAGGATCGTGGGCTCCGTAGCGACCGTCGCACAGCTCGCTGCGTCGACCGGCGGCAGCGCGAGGATCCCCTGATCGTCCACCATGTGGATCGTGGCGACGTCCTCGAGGTCCGGATCGATGGGCGGGAACGGGTTGTCGCCGCCTTCGAACAGGATGCAGGAGCCGTCCTCCAACGTAACCGGGTCACTGAACGTGAAGTTCTTGCAGGTCCACGTCGGGATGTCAAGCAGCTCCGAGGGAAGGAGCGTGCGGCCATCGGGCGCCGTGACACCCTCACAGTCCGAGATGCCGGTGATCGTGACCACGCCGCCTACGCTGCCCGGCGCCACGATGAGCGTCGTCTCGTCCAAGGTCAGCTCCGCCCCCCGGCTCATGTCGGCGACACACTGGACGAAGTCCTGTCCGACCGCGTTGCCGAAGCAGGAGCCACCGGAGTTGTCCAGGATGAAGTGGATGTTTCGGTTGCTGTTGCTCTTGACGAACAGGATCGGGTCGTCCAGTGGCTGACCCTGGGATGGGTCATCCGACACGCCGAAGTCCCGGAAGCCCAGGCTCACGTTCACCGCCTCGGCCCCGCTTCCGATCTCGAGGCTGACCCACACGCGCCACAGCTCCTGCGTGGTCTGACCCCTCAACCTCGGGGTCTTCCACTGGGTCTTGTAGTAGTCGCCGGCCGCATCGGTCACCACGGTCACGGGTGTCTGGGCGCTGATGTCGATCGTGCCGCTCCCGGCACTGTCATCGACGTAATCGCCCGAGGCCGGGTCGATCGTGAACCGGTACGCCACGACCTTCAGGCTGTTCTCGAACCCAGGCACGAATGTGCCCGTCGGCGGCGTGGAGGCGGTGGACGCGCGGAAGAAGAAGCCTTCCGATCCGGGGTGGTGGTCCGGGTTCCGCGTGTCGGCGTACGCATCGCACGGCGATTCTTGGCTGCTCAGGCCCGGGGCGACGGCCGGTGACGGCATGCAGCTGGTGGCCGTGGACCCGCCGGGAACGTGAGTGGCCGCTACGGGGAACGACTCCGGACCTACCGGAGATCGCTCGGCATCGCTGCACGCCACGACGAACGTAGCGCACAGACCTGCGAGGAGGAGACGCTTCATACAGAGCTCCTTGAGATGGGGTTCAGATGGCAACCAACTAAGGGAGAGCGACTTCATGGAGACAGAGCGACAGCGGACATCTTTAAGTGCTGCGGGGAAGATTGCAAGTACGTGGCTACAAAAGACTTGCGGGTCTGTTTGTCGCTAATACTAGGGGGTCGGGGCTTCCGGGTCAGGAGAGATTGGCCACTCCGAGGAGGTCATTGGTCTCGACCCGGGCCAACTCACTCTCTCGTCGTGAGCACGCGGAAGTCCGGGCGGTCCCGTAACGGACGCCAATTCCAATGCAGTTGTCCGCCGACCTCGAAGCTATGTGCCGGGTTCGCAGCCACATAGCGCCTCAAGAGGTCCATCGCGCCGTCGGGATCTCCAGTGATGGCCCGGACGCGCGCCTCCAGCACCACCAGTTCCTGAGGACGCCAGCCACGAGGAGGTAGCCCTTTCGCTCCTCGAGAGGCCGTAGCCCCGCCTCGAGGACGTCGCCGAGCGCGGCGTGGAGACCCCACGCAGCGTCCGGGTTCGCATCCTCGGACGGAGCGAGCATGAGCCACAGCTGACACTGGATGAAATTGTGGTCGTCCGGGAAACGTCGGTTGCCGGCCTCGCACCACTGTCGGGCATCGTTGAACTGCTCGACGTCGTAATTCGCCCAGAAGAGGCGACTCAGCACCTGATCGGCATTCTGGAGGAAGGCGTCCTCTTCATACGCCCGTCGAGCGGCGAGCGCGACTCCAGATCGGCCTGGGCGTCGTCCAGCAGCCGGTCCGCCTCATCCGCGTCCTCGACCGCGTCCAGCAGCCACAGGATGTACCGGAGCGTACCTCGCGCCTCGAGCGCATCCGGATCCCTGGAAGCCAGAGCCAGAGCCTGCTCGGCGCGCGGAAGCCCGGCTCGCAGCTCGGTTGCACCGGTCTCGAAGTCGCCCTTGAGGGCAGCCCAAATCCACCCGCGCCGGAATGCGACGTCGGCTCTCAGAACGAAGGGCTGGGTCCACGTGGGATCGATCGTGCCCGCAAGCGTGAGCAGCGAATCCGCGTCGCTCAACGCAGCGAGCGCGCCGTCCAACTCGTCCTGGTCTCGCAGCTCGGTCGATTGCTTGCGCAGCCGCTCGGCCCGCTGAACGAAGGACCACGCTTCGACGCTGGCGGTTCCCGCCTTGCGCTCCCTGAGGCGGACTTCCTCGCCCAACCGCTCGCGCAGGAAGCGGGAGATGCTCTGAGCGACCGAATCGCGCGCGGCGAGAAGGTCCTCGGCGGGCAGCTCGAAGCTCTCGCGCTCGATATCCGCACCGCTCAGCCCATCCACGAGCCGGGCCGTCACGCGAAGGCGATCCCGGCGCGGTTCGACGCTCCCCTGGATCAGACTCCCAACGTCGAGGGCGCGGGCGATGCTGTCGGCGGGAAGATCGGTGTCACGGTAGGTCGCGACGCCATTGGTCGAGACGACATCCAGGGCGCGGACCTGGGAGAGTCGTTCGATCAGCGCCTCCGTGAGACCGTCGGCGGCGAACCTGAGCTCGCCATCCGGGCTGAGATCCTCGAAGTAGAGCACCGCCACGGAGCGCGGATCGAGGCCCGCGGCGGCCGCCTCCTCCACGGAGACTGCCGCCTCGCGGTAGTTCCCGATCAGGACGCCGGATATCGCGAGGGCCGCGACCAGCATGCTGCCCTGTAGCCAGATCTCCAGCTTCGGGGGCTTCTGCGCCCCTTTCTCACCGTGGAACCAAGCGAGGATGAGCGTGCCCGGGATCCCGAACAGGTAGAAGACGAGGGCGATCCGATACGCCACCCCTGGGAGGATGGAGTTCCCGACGAGCTGGTCGACGCCCTCGAGCGCCAGGAAGCCACCGGCGATGTACGCTCCCAACCACGGGAAGACGCGACGCCGTCGCAGATTTTCAGAGAGACCCATGCACACTCACGGTACGGAGACGATTTGGACGAAGGATGCGGGCGCTCCCCGGGGGTGTCAACTTCGGAGAGGGGCGGTCAAGCCAAGAAAACCGGGCAGTCTCGGGTACGAGGTCGCTGACCGTAGCGCGCACGCTTCCGTCCCGTGTATCATCGGGGCGCGAGTCTCGCCTCGCGACTCCCGTTCATCGAAAGGTCCTTTCCATGCGCCGAACCATGCGCCGAATCGCATTCCTCACCGTCGTGACCGTCGTGTTCGCAGCCTGCTCCGGAGAGACCCGGAGCGCCGACACCGAGTCCGGCACTCAGCCACAGGCGGCTGCCCCTGCCACACCTAGCGAGGTCCCGTCCGAGCCGGTCACGGATCCGCGGGATGTCGCCTTCGCAGCCGAATTGCAGGTCGACCTGGACGCGATGGAGCAGCAGGAGAGCGGGCTGTACATCCAGGTAGTGGCCGAGGGCGAGGGGCCCGCGGCGGCGCCCGGAGATGCCATGGGCGTCGACTACACGGTGTGGCTCCCGGATGGGAGGGTGCTCGATTCGAGCTTTGACCACACGCCCCCGGGGCCGCTCCCGATGGTCTTGAACGAGACGCG
>JBDHAD010000034.1:0-70963 GCA_039588215.1 Gemmatimonadota bacterium | reverse complement strand
GGCCAGCGAAGAGGATCGAGGATGAGGATGAGTCCGTCGTGCTCCCGCACGGCGTAGTATTCGAGCTCCTCGTAGGAGAGGATCTCGATCTCGAACGGATTTCGGGGTCTCCGGCGCTCCACCCTGTCCACTCTCCGCGCGGATACGACCGGCTGGCGCCGTCATCGATCCGCCCCCGCGTTTCGGGTCGGAGGCTCGCTCATGCCATGCCTCGGCCCACATCAGCAAGCTGAGGGGTCGGGGCGTCCGTGACAAGTTGCGTCCCTTTAGGGCTGGAGCTCCGAGTTGTAGCTGAGCAGGAACTCCAGGAACGCCGAGGCTGCGGGCGCATCCTCCGCCACGTAGCGGACAGTGTGTGCGTCCACGAGCTCGACAATGGGCAAGTAGGCCAGCACCTGAACTGGGCGGTAGCTCTTGAACGACACCTCGAGGGTGAGCGGAGAAGACAGCCGTACCGGGGTGAACTCGTCCACGCGAGCGAGGCCTGCCTTGACCTTCTCACGAATCAGCGCGTACCCGGCGGCGGGCGTCAGCGTTCGCGCCGAGTGGAACCCATAGTTCCACTTCACGACCGCGCCCTCGATGTCCCCGATGACATGCTGCGCCTCCTCGACCGCCGCGTCGTCCCCGGAGATCATCACCACGGGCACGCCGAAATGACCCGCGAGCGCGGCGCTCATGCCTGCCTCGGGGATGGACTGACCGTTCAGCCGGATGTCCGTCAGCCGCGCGCTCGACATCGTGTGCGCCCGCACGCCTTCCGGGTTGGTCGTCCCGGCGTGATAGCCCAGAAGGATGGCCGCGTCGAACGTGGAATCGATCCCTTGCATCATCATCAACGGTCTCGGCCACGAGCGCACCACCTGCACGTCGGCCGGGAGTCGGTCGATGAGCAGATTCTGACCATTTCCGTGCGAATCGCTGACCAGGAACTCGGTCGCTCCCGCCTCACGAGCCGCCCCGATCGCGGCCAGGACCTCTTCCGTCATGAACTCGCGGAAGCGCTGATACTCGAAGCCGCCAGGTCCCAGTTGCTCACCGGTCACCGCGCCGACCACGCCTTCCATGTCGGCCGAGATGTAGACCTTGAGGCCGCGTTCCTGCGCCACGGCCTCTCCGTCAGCCGCGAAGCAGAGCGCGCCGAGCGCGAGGAGAGATGCGACGCCTGCCCGACCGAGTCCCGTGCACCGCTCACGATCGAGCTCCATGCGCTGTGGACGCTCTAGGTGCATGTGCCGCGCCCTGCCGAGCCACGTGCGCTGCTGCCGGCCGGAGTTCATCGGCTTCCTCCTCTCGATCCGGCCGCCGGCGGCTCTGTGGGCGCCATGCCCTGCAGCGGTATGCCATCGAGCTGCGTCGTGATCGCGCCTTTCCCGCGGCGATTCCGGAACTTCTTGAACAGCTCGGTATGCTTGCTGATGAGCGGCACCTCGACGCCGTTGATGAACGCGCGGTCCACGTGCGTGATGATCTGCATCGGATCCCCATCGGTCACGATCAGGTCCGCGCGCTTACCGACTTGGATGCTCCCCATCCGGTCAGCGACGCCGAGAATCTCCGCCGCGTTGAGCGTGAGCGCTCGCATCGCGTCGTCCACCGAGAGCCCGTAGGCGACCGAGCGCGCCGCGTGATAGGGGAGGTTGCGGACATCCGCGACGTCGTTCGTCCCAAAGGCGATCTTGACGCCCGCGGCGGCCAGTATTCCCGCGTTCCGCCATCCGGCGGAGAGCGGATCGTCTCGATCCATGGTCGGCGACAGCCCCGACCCGACGATCACCGGGACATCGCGCGCCGCGAGCTCCTCCGCGACTCGGAAGGCTTGGTCTCCACCCACGATCACCGGCTTCAGGTCCGGAAAGCTGTCCTGCACCAGCAGGACCGTCCGGACGTCACGCTCCGAGCGCGCGCGGAAGTACACGGGCATCGTCCCGGTCACCGCCGGCACGAGCGCGTCGAGAAGGTGAGCCTGGCCGAAGCGAACGTTGGGATCGAACGGGTCGTCGGCGCGCTCGCGCACGCTTGGCCGGTTCGCGTACAACCGGGCCCGTGCGAACAAGTCCAGCAGCGACCCGAGCTCGTCCCCCTTCAGGCTGGGGTCGTCCCACGACTTTCCGCTCGGTGAGGGGAGGTTGACCACGATCGCGACGCGGCTCTCGATCTCCATGCGCTCAGGGGTGTCTCCGTCGTACTGAATCAAAGAGCCGGCGCCCTGGATCACCCCCGATCCCGGCACGGCGAGACTGGCCAGGATCCCGTTCGCCCGCGCCACCGGGATGGCCTCGCTGTGCGGGTGCACCCCGCTCAGCCCCCGGATGTGCGGGTTGTACTTTCCGGTCTCCCGGTCGTCGCGCGACGCGGCAACCTGTCCGATCTCCGCCATCCCCATCTGCGTGATCGCATCGATCATCCCGGGGTAGATGTGCTTGCCGCTCACGTCGACCCGGCGGGCACCGTCCGGGATCGAGACCTCCGCCGCCGAGCCGACGGCAGCGATCCGTCCCTCCTGCACCACCACGACGCCATCCTCGATCGCTGGTCCGGACACCGGGTGTACGGTCGCGCCGATCAGCGCATACACGCGGTCGGTCACCAGCGGAGGCGCGTCATCGCGGGCCGACTCGGGGAGCGGCTCCTGATCGAGCGCCTCGGGTGCACCGAGCCCGAAGTCTCCCGCGACCGCCGGTGCGAACTCGGGCATCGCCCGCACAGGCTCGCCTCGGAGCTCGGCTTCGCGGGTCCGATCGTAGTACACGATCCCGTCCACGATCGTCCTCTCGACCCGCGAGTACGTGTTGAACGGGTGCCCGCTGAGGAGGAGCACGTCCGCGTCCTTGCCGACTTCCAGTGAGCCCACCCGATCATCGATGAGAAGCTGCATCGCCGGATACAGAGTCAGCATCCGCATCGCCTCCTCCGGCGATATCGCGCCGTACTTGACCGGCTTCGCCATCTCCTCGCGCAGGAACGTCTGCAGCCAAGGGATGTCGGAATTGAGGCTGGTGACGACCCCGTGCTCCTGCATCACGGTCGCGTTGTACGGAATCGCGTCGTACGCCTCGAGCTTGTATTGCCACCAGTCGGAGAACGTGGAGCCGCCGGCGCCGTGGGCCGCCATCTCGTCGGCGATCTTGAAGCCCTCGAGCACGTGCGTGAACACGTCGATCTTGAAGCCGAACCGCTCGGCGACCCGAATGAGCATCACGATCTCGTCGGATCGGTACGAATGCGCGTGGACGCGGATCTGGCCCTCCATGATGTCCACCAGCGCCTCCAGCCGCAGATCGCGCCGCGGTGGTACGAGGCTGGCGGCCGGGTTCGCCCGGTAGTCGGCCCACGCCTGCCGGTAGGCACGCGCCGCCTCGAAAGCGGCTACGTACGTCGCCTCGACCCCCTCGCGCGAGGCGGGAAACCGTGTCGGTCCCGATCCGCTGGAGTTCTTCCGCGTCACGTTCTCCCCGAGCGCGAACTTGACCGTCTGGGGGGCGCCCTGGACGAGGAGCGTCTTCGAGTCGTCCATCCCCCAGCGCGTCTTGATGATCGCGCTCTGACCACCAATCGGGTTGGAGCTCCCGTGCAGGATCTGGGCGGTCGTCACCCCGCCCGAAAGCGCGCGGAAGATCCCGAAGTCGCGTGGGTTCAGAGCGTCGATGACGCGGACCTCGGGAACGACCGGTGCGGTTGATTCGTTGGTCGAGGCCATCGCGATGTGCGAGTGCTGGTCGACGATCCCCGGCATGGCCGTGTACCCTGACCCGTCGATCACCTCTACGTCCGAAGGGGGCGAGAGATCGGGTCCGATCGCCTGGATCTTCCCGCCCCGGATGAGGATGGAGCCGTTCTCGATCACATCGCCGCCCGCCGTCCAGATCGCATCCAGGTTCTGGATGAACAGGTCACCGGTCGGTACCGGCACCGCGCCGAGTTCGATCTGGGGCCGAAACTGCTGCGCCAGCGCTTGGGATGCGCCCAGGAGCGCGGCGATCAGAGCGAGGCTCAGTGTCCACGCGGCTCGGGTGATGGGTCGGTGGAGAGATCGGTCGAAGCTCATGGCACGCGCTCTCCTGATCATGTTCATCGTCGCCGAGGTCCTCATCGCCCACCTCCGGGCTGCCGGGTCGCCTTCCATGTCAAAGCGAAGTCGTCGGACGAGCCATCCCCCGATGCCTGGTCTCCTTCCACGCTTCCGGTGAACGTCACCGTTCCCTCGCCGCCTCCGATGCTGACGATGAAACGGATATCGCTTCCGGAGACCGTCCCACTGCGCACGGTCCCGGTCCCCATGTCGAGATCCATCTCGCCCTGGAACGAGTCCCCTTCCTGCACGAGGGTCATGGTGCCACCGATCTCGAATCCCTCACCGGCCGTGATCTCGATCCTCCAGGTCCCCGTCAGGTCCACGGTCGCGGGTCCACCGCCTCCTGCGCCGGCCTCGTCCACACGCTGCAGCTCGCCCTCGACGAACGTGTAGAGGATCTTTGAGTCAGCCTCGAACAACGGCTTGTCGACGACGACCAGCGTGGCCGGATATCCCGGATCCACGCTGGACAGCGACGTGACCCCGTAGATCTCGGCCGGTGCCGTCGTGAGCGCCCGCAGCGCTACGTCCTCGGACAGCCCGTACTCGATCGCCTTCCGGGCGCCCTCGACGAGGTCGGCTCCTCCACCCCCGCTGGTCAGAGCGAACCGGACACCGGCCTCGGCAAGCTTCGCCGGGTTGGCGTAAATGTCCTCCAGCCGCTTTCGCTCGCGCCACACAGCCGGGTCCTCCGGCTCTTCTTCCTGAGCCTGGGCCGCCGCTTCCTGGGCCTGAGCCGCCGTCCCGTTGCCCCCGGGTGGTTCCTCCGCCTCCACGTCCTCGCTCTCGTCGTCCTCCGGGTCCCAGCGCTCCGGTAGCGGGAAGTCGAGCGACACGAGCACCGGGACATCCCGGCGCGCCAGCTCGGAGGCCAGCTTCCAGGCCTCGTCCCCGCCCACGATGACCGGGCGGAACCCGAGCTCATCACCGAGCTGGAGGGCGCGACGGATGTCCTCGTCCCGGTCGGCACGGAAGAAGACGGTCGCGGCCCCACTCTGCACCTCCCGGATCACCTCGAACGCGGGGTCCCACGTGGGTGGCGAGAATCCGCGCGGGTTCTGGCGGTACGCCGCACTCAGCCGGGCCTGCCGCTCGGCGTCCGCGAACTGCTGGCGGAAGAACGCCATGAGGCCGAAGAGTTGGCTTGGGTACACCCCGCGCCCCGCCCGAAACGCCATGACCGGTCCCAGGGTGGGCGTGACCACCATTTGCCACGCCTCATCGGCGCCGAGCCGGAACAGGACCAGGGTCCCACGGCCGGGCATCAGGGCGTTCGCGGGGTGAACCGCCGCGGCCACCACTCCGTTTCGCCGCTGGCCGTCGAGATCGCCGCCGTCCAGGTCCAGGTGGTCGAGGACACGCCGCTGCGGCATGAAGCCCTGGAGCTCCCGTGGGGGATTCCAGGACTCGACCTGGTCTCGGTCGAAGTCCCGTTCGGGGAAGTCGTATGCGAGGGCTCCTTCCGCGTCCACCAGTCCGGGATACACGAACAGGCTGTCCCCGGGCAGGACCACCGCGTCTCCGGGAATCTCGATCTCGGCGCCGATGGCCTCGATGAGCTGCTCGCGGATCACGACGGTAACCCCTTCCTGGCGCGAACCATCGGGCCGAACGACCGTCGCTCCCTGCAGCGCGTACGCGGCGGGAGGCGGGACTTCAGTGAATTGGGCCGCGGCCGATGCCGGGAGGATGAGCCCGAGAACCAGGCCGAGCCGGGTTCCGAGTGTGAGTCGGTTCATTGACGACACTCCTGCGCAGCGGGTCAGAGCAGTCCTGCAGCGAGCTGTCAGGGGTCATTCCCCGACGCAGGCCCATGCTGCGGAGCCCCTAGAGTGCGCCGTGACGCCCGGATCCTCAAGGGTCGGTCCCCTCATGGCATCCATCGCCGGCCCTTGGAACCCCCGACGCTTCCCTGTACCGTGGGGGAGTCCCGAACCGTGAGAGTGTCGATGAGCGACGACCTGCGGCTTCAGACACAGATCGGTGTGGGCGGCGCCAAGGCGGCGCTTGGCCGCTCCTCGTCCGGGTCCGTGCCCACCGACGTGCTGCGGGAATCATCGCGGCGGTTGGGATGGGCGGCACTGGTCTATTCCGTCACCTACTTCCTCGCATTCTTCGGCGCGCACCTCGTCGCCCTTGGCAGCGGGATGGTTCCTCCGCTGTTCGATCGACCCCTGCACCTCGGGGTGGCAGTCATCTCGATCCTGCTCGGGTTGGGCATGTTCTGGACATCCCGTCGCGGTTGGATGAAGCCGCAGCGGCTGCTGGACGTCGGTTTGGCCTTCGCGGTTGTCGGGGCGTTCGGGATCGCGTTCGCCGAGTTATGGGGAGTCTTCCCGGAGTGGCGGCCGGATGAAGTGATTGGCTCGTACGTCGGAGTTTCCTGGGTCGGGATCTGGATCCTGATATTCCCGATCCTCGCGCCCAACACTCCCTGGAAGATCCTCACCGCCTCACTCGCCGCCGCGTCGATGCCACCGCTCGTCGTCCTCCTGTCGATGGCTGCCGGCGCGACGAGCTCGGAGACGCCGCTCTACTTCTTCGCCACCTACTTCCTGTTCACCACCTATCTGTGCGCCGGGATCGCATACGTCGTCGCTCGGATCGTGCACCGGTTCGGCGTTCGGCTCCGCGAGGCGCGCGAGGTGGGCAGCTACCGGCTCGTCGAGCCTCTCGGTGCCGGTGGGATGGGGGAGGTGTGGCGGGCCGAGCACCGGATGCTGGTGCGGCCGGCGGCCGTGAAGCTCATTCGTGGAGAGGTGCTGGGGACGGACCCCGGAACTCGCGAGAGCGCGGTAAAGCGCTTCGAACGGGAAGCCCAGGCGACCTCGAGCCTTCGCTCTGTCCACACCGTGGAGCTGTACGATTTCGGGCTGACCGACGAGGGGGTGTTCTACTACGTGATGGAGCTCCTGAACGGCCTGAACCTCGAGCGGTTGGTGAAACGCTATGGAGCCGTCCCTCCAGGGCGCACGATTCACCTGATGCGCCAGGTATGTCGTTCGCTCGGCGAGGCGCACGAGCGAGGGATGGTCCATAGAGACATCAAGCCCGCGAACATCTTCACCTGTCGTCTGGGGCCCGACCACGACTTCGTCAAGGTGCTCGATTTCGGGCTCGTGAAGATACACCCGCGCGCCACCTCCTCCGCTGCCCCCGAGGAGTTGGAGCTCACGGCCGAGGGTGGGTTCGCGGGCACACCGGCGTTTATCGCGCCCGAGATCGCGCTGGGAGACGGAGTGGTGGACGGACGTGCGGATCTGTACGCGCTCGGCTGCGTCGCGTATTGGCTATTGACCGGTACGCGCGTGTTCGACGCCACGACCGCGATGGGCCTGGTCGTGGAGCACCTCAAGACTCCCCCGGTCCGTCCCTCGGAACGTACCGAGCTCGAGATTCCAGTCGATCTTGAGGATCTCGTCCTTCAGTGTCTGGAAAAGGAGCCCGCCGAGCGTCCCGGAGATGCGTGGGTCCTCGACGAGGCGCTCGCCGCCTGCGCCGCGGTGGGTGAGTGGGGGCCGTCCCAGGCGGAGGCGTGGTGGCGGCTGCACGCGCCCGAGAGCGAAGCGGACGAGGCCTGACGCAAACGGCCTTATCCTCCGGGCGGAGCGCATCGCACGCGGAGGGTGCCCGCCGACTACTCGCCGATGATCGTTACCGCGACGCGGCGGTGACGCGCTCGCGTATCGAAGTCGAGCAGGACCACCTGCTGCCAGGTCCCCAGCGGGATCGCGCCATCCACGATCGGCAGCGTGAGCGCGGGTCCCACCAGCGTGGCGCGCACGTGGCTGTGCCCGTTGTCGTCGTGCCACGTTTCCTCGTGCTCGTAACGGCCGTCGCGCGGTGCGATCTTCTCGAGTGCCGCAGCGATGTCGTGGTGCACGAGGCCCGGCTCGAACTCGAGCGTCGAGAGCGCACCGGTCGAGCCGGTGACCATGGCCGTGAGCTGTCCGGTTCCGACGCCGCTTGTACGCACCAGATCCCGGATATCGTCGGTCAGATCCAGGATGTGATCGTTGCCCGCCGTCTCGCGTTCGATCGTGTGACTGTGGCAGATCATGAATGGCCCCCGAGGCTCATCACCGTTTCCGAACTCTTACCCCAAACCTCCTCACATAAGTCCGCCAGCGTAGTCCGCGGCAAGTCGTCTCGGTCGAATGCAATCTCGTCTCCGGCCCGACGGGAAACCTTTTTTGCACCCGACGCGTCCAAGACAAGGTGACGTGTGGTCGAAACGACTCACTGAGAACTCCGCGGGCCCGTGAGACGACGACTTCCGTGAGACGTACGCTCCGCTTTATCCGCAGGCAGCTCACCGGCCGGAGGCTCATCCTCCATCTCGCCGTAACGGCCACGCTGCTGGCCTCCTACGCCCTGTTCGAGCGGCGCGTGGCGTCGAGCTTCGAGGCGGCGACGGCGGCACTCCCCACGAGGATCTACGCGAGACCGCTCATCCTGCAGACCGGAGAGCGTCCGGATCGCGAGCGGGTGGATGCCCACCTGCGCCGGACCGGCTATCGCCGCGTGCGGGGGCAGGTCGGATCCGGGGAGTATCGGCTGGATTCGAGCGAATGGCGCATCGGAAGACACCCCATGCGGATCGCCGGGGTGTGGGACCCGGGGGGCGTGGTACGGGTGCGGCTCGAACGGCGTGGTCGGATCCGAGCGATTCGCAGCGCCGAGGGCGGCGAGCTCCCGGGTGTCGTTCTCGAGCCGGAGCTGATCGGCACGCTGTGGGGCGAGACTCGCCGCGATCGCGTGCCCGTACGCCTGGACGAGGTCCCGGACCACCTCGTCCAGGCGATCCTCACTGTCGAGGACCGGCGTTTCTTCGACCACGGCGGCGTCGACCTTCGGCGGATCGCTGGAGCGATGGTCGCCAACCTCCGGGCTCGACGAATCACACAGGGCGGGAGCACGCTGACGCAGCAGCTCGCGCGAACACTCTTCCTCTCCCCCGACCGGACCCTCTTCCGGAAGCTGCGCGAAACGGCCATCGCCTTCGCTCTGGAGCGCCGGGTCTCCAAGGAGCGGCTTCTGGAGGCGTATCTGAACCACATCTACCTGGGTCAGAACGGAGCGGCGGCGATCCATGGCGTGGGTCGCGCGGCGCAATTCTACTTCGGTCACGATGTCAGCGACCTGTCGGTGGAGGAATCTGCTCTTCTCGCCGGTGTGATCCGGGGCCCCAGCCTGTACGCCCCGTTCAGGAACCCGGCCGCCGCAAGGGCCAGGCGGGATCTCGTCCTGGCGATGATGCACGAGCGAGGCGAGCTCGGCGCGCGGACGCTCGAGCAGGCGACTGACCATCCGCTGGAGCTCCGCGATCGGCGCTCGGCCCGGCTCTCCCCGCGGTATTACCTGGACCACCTCGCTGCAGAGCTGCGCGAGTCTTTCACTGAGAGCGAGCTGCAAACGGGTGGCTTCGCGGTCATCGCCTCGCTCGAGCCCTCGCTCCAGCGCGCGGCCGAGGACGCCGTGCGACGGGGTCTGGAGGCGCTCGAGAGCCAATTCGCGCACTTGAAGCGAGATGGGCGGCCACTCCAGGCGGCCCTCGTCGCCCTGGACCCGTCGAGCGGCGAGATCCTCGCCATGGTAGGCGGGCGATCGTACGGTTCGTCCCAATTCAACCGCGCCTCGCGCGCGCGCCGGCAGCCAGGGAGCGTCTTCAAACCGGTCGTCGCATTGACGGCGCTCGCGCGCGCGGTGGAGCGACGAGACCCGTTCACGCTCGCATCTACGCTCGAAGATGTGCCGCTGTCGGTGGAGACGCGCCAGGGGCTTTGGACCCCCTCCAACTACGACGGCGAGTTCTATGGCGACCTGAGCCTTCGCGAGGCGCTCGAGGGATCGCGAAACGTCCCCTTTGCGCGCCTCGGTCTGGAGGTCGGCCCCGAACGCATCATCGAGACGGCGCGTGCGCTGGGGATCACGAGCCACCTCACGGCCGTGCCGAGCTTGGCGCTCGGGGCCTCGGAGGTCTCTTTGCTCGAGATGACAGGGGCATACGGCGTGCTTGCGGCCGAGGGACTCAGGGTCCCGCCCCGCGCGGTGCGAGCCGTGCTCGACTCCGAGGGTCGTCGTCTGGAGGATCTCGAGACGGGCACCCCGGAGCGCGCCTTCACACCGGCCGAGACGTATCTCGTCACCTCGGCGCTCCTGGGTGCCGTCGAGCGAGGGACCGGGCGCGGCGTTCGGGCCTATGGATACGACGGACCCGTTGCCGCCAAGTCAGGCACGACCAACGGGTATCGGGATGCCTGGTTCGTCGGGTACACGCCCGAGTTGACGGTCGGGGTGTGGGTCGGGTTCGATGACGGCGGCCGGATCGGGCTGCCGGGCTCGCGCGCGGCGCTCCCGGTGTTCGCTCGGTTCTTGCGCACTGCGCTGGGTCCGGAGGGCGGCGCCGATTTTCAGGTTCCGAGCGGGGTAGAGGTTGTCCACGTGGATCCGGCTACCGGGCTTCGCGCAGGGTGGGGGTGTTACGGAGAGCCCGAGATCTTCCTCGCCGGTACCGTTCCCGAGGAAGGCTGTGGCGACCGGTGGAACACGCGCCGCTGGTGGGACCGCCGGATTCGGGTGGAGTCGGATCGCCTGGGTCGGGAGGCGGCGCGTTGGCTTCGGTCACGGCTGAGAGAGCTGGAGCGGGAGGGCGTGAAGATCCTGCATGGCGACAACCCGCGCTGAGGCATATCGCCGGGCCATCCACTCCCGGTCACCCGAGCAACAACAACCGTTCACCGCTTCGGTCATCTCGTTCGGCCTCACAGAAGTTCCCTTCATCGTCTCGGTTTTCTTTCGCGGCCCCAGGTGAGGTATTCTTGGGCGCGGCGGAAGCGCTCGCGCGGTGAGAGCAACCGGATCGAACCGGGTGCTCGGCTAACCTCGATGAATGAAGGAGCCCGACATGAGATTGCCTCTCATCGGACGATCCCTGGCCGTGACCTCGGTGGTCCTGGCGCTCGCCCTGATCTGGTGGCCCGCAGGTCCGAGCTCTGCCTCGCCTGCCTCGAACGCGACCGCCCAGGAGACGCCGTGCTCGGGCGACGAGTTCCGTCAGTTCGACTTCTGGATCGGCGAGTGGGACGTGACGGCGGACGACCGTTCCGCGGGTCGTAACCGCATCACCTCCATCCTGAGCGGGTGCGTGCTGCTCGAAGAGTACACGGCGACCAACGGCGGTTATGAAGGCAAGAGCTTCAACACCTACGACCGTTCCGCCGGTGAGTGGCACCAGAGCTGGGTCGACAATCAGGGACTGCTACTTCAGCTTCGCGGCGGGCTCGAGGACGGTCGCATGGTGCTCAGCGGAGAGAGGATCGGCCAGGAAGGGAAGCCGGTCCTCGACCGAATCACATGGGCGCCCAACGAGGACGGAACGGTCCGGCAGACGTGGCAGGTCTCCGGCGACGGTGGGGAAAGCTGGAACACGGTGTTTGATGGGACCTACTCGCGGGCAAAGTAGCGGCGGACTTGATCGGAGGCTCGTGCCCTCGAACGTGGGCTCGTCCCGGCGTTGGCCGCGAGCAACAAACAGCAGCCCTCTGTTGGGGAATAGCCACAGCGCGTTCTAGACATGGATTCCGACGCGTACGATGGAGCTGGTGGCCGGGCCGCGTAACTGAGGCAATGGCAATTCATTATCAGTGCTGGCCGTGAGCTGCGGCGTCCTGGTCCGCAATGGCACTCCTCCAGCATCCACACGCCCCCGGAAAACGCGCCTCGAGGATCGAGACGAGGCGGGCGCGCCGTTTCGACGGGCGCCGTCCGGGACTGGGAGCAGGAGCAGAGATGCGGGATCTCATGAGAACGGCCTGGCGGTACACCGCGGGGCAGGACGCGACCGAATACGTGTTGCTCCTGGTACTGATCGCCCTGGCTATCTCGGGCGGCGTGGTGCTAGTTTCGAGTGGCATCAACGAGGCTTGAACGGCCCAACCGGGACCATCAGCGGCCAATCGATCTCCAGACGGAGGTTCGAACAGGCCGCCGGGCCGGTCCAGCCGGCGAGTGGTGCACGGGTCCCGCAGGATGAGCCTCGCAAGCCGGCTCCCGGTCCAGAACGGCGCATCCGGAGGATCTAGTCAACAGGTGTAGTATGGAACCGTTGGATTCGCCCCACACAATCGACGCTCGGGCTTCCGTCCCAAACGGGACGGAATGACCCGCAAGGCGCTTTCCTACAATGGATTACATGTTCTGGCACGCGGTGGGCCTTACGAGGCCCGACGGAGGTACGGTTCCTTCAATAGGACCCCCTGCCTGCAAACGCTCGAGCAGCTAAGTGGATTCACAAGTCGATCGACGGAGGGTGAAAATGCAACAGTTCCTACGTAACCTTTGGAGCGACGAGTCTGGTCAGGACGCCACAGAGTACGTCCTGCTCGTCGTGTTGATCGCCCTGGCGATCACGGCCGGCATGACCGCGCTGGCCACGGGGATCAATGGCGCGTTCGGCAACGCTAGCAGCACGCTGAACGGCCTCCCGGCTGGTTCCTGACCAAAGTCGGGTGCCATCGCTTAGCGCGTAGCGGAGCAACTCCTCGCTAAAGGGTGCGGCCTCACGGCCGCACCCTTTCTCTCATCGGGGTCCTACGGGACGGCGGTGTAGTGCCCGTGGGTGCAGAGCCAACGCCCACCTTCCCGCACGAAGATGCGGGTGGACTTCCCTCGGCTCGTCATTCGCTCCCCATCCACCCACCCCGAGTCCGTCCAGTAATAGACGATCCACGCCACGTCCCCACGTATCGTAACCTGGGGCTGGTGCATCTCGGTGTGTACGTCGCGGGCGCGCTGCAAATAAGCCGCGATGCCCCGGATCTCCAGCTCTTTCCCGCGGGCGAGGTATACGTCGCTCTCGCCGAAGGCCGTGAAGTCAGGGTGGATATAGCTTGCGTAACGGTCGAGATCGCCTTTCTCGATCGCGTCCCACATGGCGATCAGCGTTTCCCTAACCTCGCTTGCGGCGTCGGCGTCGGTCTGGGACTGTCCGAAACCCGTGCGGGGTATCAGCAGTAGGAGGATGATGAGGGCCAGGGGCCGCGGGACGGTCGAGATTACGCGCATCAATGATCACCTCCAGATCTAAAGGCCGGTCGCGCCCGCATCCTTGCGGCCCCTCGGGCTGATGTCCAGCTTCCCACGGCAACCGTGGGCCCAGTTGGTGGCCCTCATGTTGTGACGGCGCAAGGCGCCTATATGCGGACGGAGCCATGAACGATACGACGTCACCGACAGATGATGTCTATGAAATGGGTGAGCTCGAGAAGGATCTGAAGAAGGCCAGGGGAGGGCGGCGCGCTCCCTGGCTCTTGGCGGGTCTTCTCATCGGGATAGCCGGAACCCTGTTTCTGCCTCCGCTCCTGCGACCGTACCTCCCCGACTCGTTACGGGGGTCGCAGGAGTTGGCCATCGGTCCGGTGCTCGCCGAGCAGCGGGAGGCTGACCGGCTGTTGCTTACGGTCCAGGCGGAGCAAGGCGCGATGCTGGCGACGTTCACCGAGCGCGTGGCCGAAATCGACCTTCTGGTGGGTGTCGGCGACACGGTGACACTCGGCGTATCACGCTACCAGCCCTTCGTGGAGAACCCGACCTTCGAGGGCGTCAGGAAAGCGGACTCGACCGGCGAGGGCGCGGGAGGCGACGAAGCCGGGGGTGATGACGCTGAGAGCCCGGTCGAGCCGGACTCCGTGGAGGCGAGCGCCGGGGCCGAGAGAGGGTAGCGAGCGCTACCCGTCCCCGCCCCGGGCACACATTCTGCTTTCGGCCGTGTCTCTAGCGGCTCTCGAACACCGTCGTCGCGCCTGCTTCGTCGAACGTGAAGATGTCGTACGGATCGACTCGATCACCCATCTCCATCCCGGGCGACCCGATCGGCATGCCAGGTACCGCCAGCCCCGCGACCGCAGGTCGCTCCTCGAGAAGCCGCGCCACGACGTCTCCGGGAACGTGTCCCTCGATCACGTAGCCGTCGACGGTCGCCGTATGACAGGCTTCCAGATGTTTGGGAACCCCGTGCTCCGCCTTGACGTCCAGCAACTGATCCGTCTCTTCCACCTCTACGTTGAACCCCATCGCTCGTAGGTGCACCACCCACTTTTCGCAGCACCCTCAGTCGGGGGCCTTGTACACGTGGATCGTGGCGTTCGCGAGCTGTGCATTACCCTCCTGCAGCATGGGCTCGGGCGCGGCCCCGTTTGCCGCCGCCTGGGATCCGTCCGCACCGCCACACGCGGCCAAAACCCCGCCGAGCAACAGAGTCATCGGGACGGATCGTCGGTTTGACACGTTTCCTCGCATGCTTTCTCCTGGATAGGGAATGGCCGACTATAGCCCACACACCCACTCCACAGTGGATCAAGATACGACGTGGCCGTGGTATCGGGTACCGAAGTGTGCATGTGGGGTACGGGTTTCCGAATCGACATAGAGGCTCTGCCGACGTAGATGTCTGACGAGCAATGGTCGGACCGAGCACCCGAACGGGCACCCGCTCGCGCCGGCCTTCGGGCAGGAGAGGGATCGAGTGGAACTGGAAATCAAGCGTTTCGGGTCTGCCGACGAGGCACGGACCTTCGAGGCGGGGCGTTTCGATCTGATCACCGTGGGCGGTATGACACTTGGACGGGCGATGTACCAACCCGGGTGGAAGTGGTCCGAGCATGTCGGTCGCGAGACGGGTGAGAGCAGCTGCCAGGTCGAGCACATTGGCATCGTCGTGGCCGGACGCGCGATGGTGGCGATGGACGATGGAACCGAGATCGAGCTCCGCGCCGGTGACGCGTTTGCGATTCCACCCGGGCACGATAGTTGGGTGATCGGGGATGAGCCCTACACCTCGCTCCACCTGTTGGGGGCCGAATCCTACGCCCGGACGGAAGGGGCCGACTGAGCCGATGCGGATGCTATCGTCCGCCCCGTCGCGCTCGAGGGCGCGCAGCCTGGGGCTCGCGGGCCTTTGGCTGGTCGCCCTGTGGACCGTGGCGCTTTGGCCCGCGACACTAGAGTCCCAGCAACGCGATCGGTTCCTGGGCCAGACGGCGTTGCTTTTCACGGGCGGAACGCTGATCGATGGGCGCGGCGGACCCGCCCGCCCGAACACCTCCGTGCTGATCTGGGACGGGAAAATCCAGGCTGTCGGCCCCGCGAGCGACATCCCGATCGTCGAGGGCGTACAGGTGATCAGCGTCGAGGGCTACTTCATCGTGCCGGGCTTCATCGACGCACATGCCCTACCGTCGGACTCCGCTGCGGTCATCGAGATGATGCTCGTGGGAATCAGCGCGATTCGCAGCCCCGGGGTGAGCCGCGTGGCCTACGAGGCCGAGGGACTACAGCCTTACGACGGCGACCCCTTCCCCAACCTATTCACCGGTGGACCGAGGCTCGATGCGGGTGGTACCGGCTCGACGGCCGGCCTCTTGGTATCGAACGAGGCGGAGACGGCGGAAGCGGTCCACCGACTGGCCGAGGAGGGTGCCGAGCTGATCGCGCTCTCGCCGCGATTCCCCGTCCCGCTGACCGTCGCGGCGGTCGCCGCGGCGCGCCGGGAGCGGCGGTCCGTGTGGGCCGATCCGGGAGACGCCGGTTGGGTCACCTCGGCGCGAGCCGGGGTAGACGGGCTCAGTAGGGTCCTCTCGGGCGATCCCGACCTGCTCGATGCGGAACAGCGCGAGCGCTATGAGCGGGCGCGCGATGAATCGCCCTCGGCCGCGATCGCGACTTGGCTCGACGCCCTCGACCCTGAGGGTGCCGAGGTAGACCGAATGATCGGGGCGCTGCTGGCAGCCGATGTCGTCGTGGCGCCGCTTCTCGCCGCCGGGGAGTCACGGCAGTGCCTGGCCGAAGAGCCCGCGACCCCCGAAGAATGCGCGAGCTGGCCGGATTCGGTCCGCATGCTCGCCAGCGAGGCGTGGCCGAAGGCTCTCGAGCTGGTCCGGCTGCTACATGATGAGGGGGTCCGTTTGGTCGTCGGATCCGGGTCTCCCGTCACGCGACCCGGTATCGGCTTCCACCGCGAGCTGGAGCTACTGGCTCAAGTGGGCATCCCCCCGCTGGAGGTGATCAGCATGGCGACACGGAACGCCGCCGTGGCGCTCGGCGTGCTCCACGAGCGGGGCACCATCGAAGCCGGCAAGCGCGCGGACTTCGCCGTTCTGCGGTCCGACCCCCTGGCCGACATCCGCAACGCGCGTGCGGTCGAGTTCATGGTATTCGACGGAAGGGTCTGGGGACGCACCGAGGAAGACGAGCTGGGCAGAATCCGCTTCCGTTGAGCGCCCCTGGCGCGTGTTAGACCGCCACGCCCACCGCGACGGGACAGGACTCATCCCGCCGCCGGGTCAGATCCTCGATCACCACCCCCTTGAAGCCCTCTTCTCCGGCGGTCGCGAGCAGCGTGCGGCGATACTCCTCGATATCGACGACCTCGACACACAGGCGGACTCGCCTGAAGAATCGCGGGAACCTGTCCCCAGGCGCGTGGACGTGGTGCAAGCCTCCGCTGTAGGCGAGCAGCATTCGCCCGCCTGGTACCGCTCGAATGATATCGGCGATCCCGCCGCGTACAGTCATGGGCTGCCCATTCGAGTCCAGACCCGTGCGGCGCATCATCCTTCCCTCGGGCAGGATCACGATCAAGGCCTTCGGGTCCTGAACGCGTGCCATCAGGTCTGACCACGTGTGATCGCGCTCTCGCGTGATCGGCACGACCTGGTGAGCGACGAAGCCGAAGAATCGTCCCACGAGACGCCGGTCGGTGGTCTTCTGCGCCACGGGCACCACGCCGTGAGCCGCGATCTGCCAGAGCAGTCGATTCGGGGCGAGCGCCGCGTAGATGGGCTCGAACAGACTGGTATGGTGCAGCATCGCCAGAATCTGCAGATCCGCCCAGGGATCTGCGTGAGGCGTACCTACCCACTCGAGTCGCGCGCGATACAGAACGCGGCTCGCGTACTTGACGAGAAGGAGTAGCAGAAAGACGGCGTAGCTACGCATCTCCCATCAGTCTGACGATTGGAGGCGATCGCGGTCAAGACGGTAGCCCACGCCCGGCACCCTTCGTGTGTGCGGGCACCTTGCGGCGGTACGCGAGGGACGGCACCCCTCGGTGGCGCGCTTGTCGCGCTCGCCGCATCTTCTCGCATTCCAGAGCGGCCCGGCCAGCCCGGAACGAGAGACACGGTTGTGCCGGCGTCCGGTAGCGTATTCACTCCTGGAGGGAAGTCCCGCAAATGGTATCGTTCTGGTTGGTGACGACGGCTGGGCTGCAGGCGCCGCCCGTGATGCCGATCGATGTGACGGCGGTCGTCGCCGTCGTGATGGGCCTGATGGTGGTCCTGATACCGATCGCCGGCCTCACGGCTCGCTTCGCGCTCAAGCCGATCGCGGAAGCGGTCGCCCGGATGCGCTCGGGTCAGGGGGCGAGCCAAGAGTTGGCGGTAATGGAGCAGCGGGTGGCGCTGCTGGAGCAGCAGCTCTCGAACCTCGAGACAGATATCCGCAAGATCGAAGATGTAGCCGCCTTCGACCGGCAGTTGAAATCGGGGGAGAGCGAGCAGTAGCAGAGAGCAGACCCCACCCGGAGCCGTGGGCAGCGGTCTCGGTCCGGCGGCCTACGTCGCATTCTCACCGCGGGGCCTCTCACGGCCGGCTCGCAGGAGTGCCGGCACCACCGATATCAACACCATCAGGCCGACGAGCACCCGAACGATGCCATGCCGCGCCGTGGTCCGCGCCGCGAGGATGACGCAGCGCCAAGAGAAACCGCCGTTGGATGGAGGTAAGACAGCATGAGTGAGAGAACCCTCGGATGTCTGTTGGCCGTGACCGCTGCCCTCGTGGGCGTTCCGCCGGCCGATGCGCAACAGGACTTCGACGCTGTGCAGATCGAAGCCCGACATGTCGCGGGGACCGTGTACATGTTGACCGGTAGCGGAGGCAACATCGGCGTATCGACGGGCCCGGACGGCGCGGTGATGGTCGATGACCAGTTTTCTCCCCTCGCCGACAAGATCCGCGAAGCGTTACGCGGGCTCGGCCAGGGCGGTCCGGAAGCGGATCTCAAGTTCGTCCTGAACACCCATTGGCATGGCGATCACACGGGTGGCAACGTGGAGTTCGGCCCCGAAGCGACGATCGTCGCGCACGCCAACGTTCGCAGACGTCTCTCCACCCGCGAGGATCTGGGTGGCGGGCGCATGCAGGAGCCGCAGCCGCCCGAGGCGCTGCCGGTCGTGACCTTCGGTGATTCCGTGTCGATCCACTTCAACGGGGAGGAGATCCGCGCGATCCACTTCCCCCACGGCCACACCGATGGGGACGCGGTGATCTTCTTCACCGGTTCGAATGTGGTCCATCTCGGGGATAACTTCTTCGCGGGTCGCTTCCCGTTCGTGGACCTGGCCGCCGGCGGGAGTGTCCAGGGGCTTACCAGCGCGATCGGCAGGATCTTGAGCGAGGTCCCCTCGGACGCGCTGTTGATTCCAGGCCACGGCCCTCTCTCGACGGTCGATGACCTGCGTGACTACGAACGCATGCTGGAGGAAACCGTAGCCATCGTGGAGCAGCGGATCGCGGCCGGTCACAGCCTCGAAGAGGTGACGACGGCGGGTCTCCCGGAGGAATGGGCTGCGTGGGGCACGGGCTTCATAAACACGGAACGGTGGCTGGGAACCGTGTACCAGAGTCTGACAGGCGGAGCCGGTGGCGGGCAGGCGAACGCCTCCGACGCGGTGGATCAGGCGCGTCACGCGATGGACGCCTCACACGGGGGCAACTACGGTCACCGGGGCGGTTCGGACCACGATCACGACCATTGAATCGGACCGCTCGCGCGAACGGCATCGGGGCGAGCGCCATGCACTGAAACACGAAGCGGAAAGCCAAACGACGTGAGCGACAGAGCCCGAGACGACGGACGGGATCACGAGGAGGCGGCCGACGGGTATAATGCCGGGTACGCCGAGAGGCTCTACGAACGAGTCCTGCGAGATCGCGGGCTGATTCCTCCCTCCCTGGCGGACTGGGGACCACCGGACCCGGCGGGAGCGCCTACCCAGGACGGGCCACCGCCCCAAATCACTGGCACCGTGGCGGAGGTGGTGGTCGCGGAAGACCTTCGACTCGCGGCGATCGCCGGTGCGCTTGTCGAAGACTACCGGGCATACGGCCACCTGGCAGCCGAGCTCGACCCACTCGGGTCTCCGCCACCGCGTCACCCACTGCTCTCGTCGGAGTTCCATGGCGTGAGGCGCGAGGAGCTCGCCCACATCCCGGCCACCGCCCTCCAGCTCGAACACCTCGGAGAGAGCGCCGCGGACGTCCTCGATCGGCTCGAGGAGATCTATTGCGGGAGCATCGGCTACGAGCTGGATCAGATGGAGAATCCCGCGCAGCGGGATTGGCTGGTCGATTACATCGAGGCGGGCCGGCACCGGCAACCACTGCCTGCGGAGCGGGCCCGCCGACTTCTGCGGCGGCTGACCCGCGTCGAGGGGCTCGAGAACTTCCTACACCGCTCCTATCTGGGGAAAAAGCGGTTCTCCATCGAGGGGCTCGACATGATGCTCCCGATGCTGACCGAGATCCTCAGAATCGCGGGCCAGAACTGCACCCGTCAGGTATTCCTGGGGATGGCTCACCGCGGACGGCTCAACGTCCTCGCCCACATCCTCGGACTCTCGTACGAATCGATCGTAGCGGAGTTCGAGGAGCAGATCTCGCGCGGCATACAACCGGTGCTCCCCGAGCTCGGTACCGGTGACGTCAAGTACCACGTCGGGGGCCGGGGGCGGGTCAGTGAGGACGAAATCGACCTCGAAGTGCACCTAGCCCCCAACCCCAGCCACCTGGAGCACGTCAATCCGGTCGTCCTCGGCATGGCGCGCGGGGCGCGGTTCAACGACGAGACCGGCAACCCGCTCTGTATGCTCTCGATTCTGATCCACGGCGATGCGTCTTTCGCCGGGCAGGGCATCGTCGCCGAGACGCTCAACCTGTGCCGGCTCGAGGCGTACGAAACGAGTGGCACGATCCACATCATCGCGAACAATCAGCTCGGGTTCACAACGCTTCCCGAGGAAAGTCGCTCGACCCGCTACGCCAGCGACCTGGCTCTCGGCTTCCGCCTGCCCGTCGTGCACGTGAACGCGGACGATCCGGAAGCTTGTCTGGCCGCGGCGCGGCTCGCGGTCGAGTATCGGTTCGAATTCGGCGAGGACATCGTGATCGATCTGGTGGGATACCGCCGGTACGGTCACAACGAGGGAGACGAGCCGGGCTACACACAGCCCATAATGTACGAGAAGATCCGTGGTCACCCGACGGTGCGCCAGCTGTTCGCCGAGCGGCTGGTCGGGGCTGGTGTGGTCAGCGAGGAGGATGCACGGGCGTTCGTGACCGAGGTGGACACGCGGCTGACGCTGGCGCGCGAGTCCATCCAGGCCGCTCAAGCGGAAGAAGCTGCGCCCGTCGCGGATCCACCCGAAGCGACCGCATGGCTGGCCGAGCCCCGAGAGGATGCCGTCATCGAGACCCGGGTCGATGCGGATCACCTGCGCTGGTTGAATGGTGCGCTACACAGCTGGCCCGAGGACTTCCAGCTGTTCCACAAGCTCGGCCGCCAGCTGGAAAGGCGGCGCGGTCTGCTCGATACGGCCATCGACTGGGCCCACGCGGAGTCGCTGGCGTTCGGAAGCCTGCTGATGGAGAGCGTCCCGATCCGGTTTACGGGTGAGGACACGGAGCGCGGCACCTTCAGCCACAGACACCTCGTCCTGCACGGGGCCGCGAGCGGTCGGTCGCACGTACCGCTGGCGGAGCTGGACGCCGACCAAGCGCCGTTCATGATCGCCAACAGCCCGCTCTCCGAGATCGCCACGTTGGGATTCGAGTACGGATTCAGCACCATCGCACGCGATGCACTGGTCCTGTGGGAAGCCCAGTTCGGCGATTTCGTGAACGTGGGACAGCCGATCGTCGACCAGTTCATCGTCGCGGGCCGCTCGAAGTGGGGTCAGGAGTCGCGACTCGTGCTCTTGCTCCCGCACGGGTACGAGGGGCAAGGACCGGAGCACTCCAGCGCCCGGCTGGAGCGATTCCTTCAACTCGCGGCCGAGGGCAACATCCGGGTCGCGAACTGCACGACGCCGGCGCAGTACTTCCATCTCCTGCGGCTTCAGGCGAAGCATCCGACCAGGCGGCCGCTCGTGATCATGACCCCGAAGAGCCTCCTGCGGCACCCGAGCGCCCGCTCTTCGATCGTGACTTTGTCGGAGGGCTCGTTCGAGCCCGTGCTCCAGGACGAAGAAGCGCTCGCGCGGGCCGCTGGGGTCGATCGCATACTGCTTTGCTCTGGCAAGGTCTATTATGACCTGCTGGCTGCGGCCGCGGGCCGGCCTGAGCGCGAGCGAACGGCGATCATCCGCGTCGAGCGTCTGTATCCGTTCCCGGCGGAACGTCTGCGGGCGGCTGTGGGCGCCTTCCCGGGCAGCGCCGAGCTCAAATGGGTGCAGGAGGAGCCGGCCAACATGGGAGCGTGGAGCTTCATTCGGTTGCGTCTGGAGACCCTGCTTGCCCGCTCGCCCGTCTACGTGGGCCGGCCCGAGAAAGCGAGCCCGGCGGAAGGGTATGCCGGGAAGCACGCCCAGCGTCAGAATCAGATCGTCGGTAAGGCGCTATTCGAGGATTGAGATGTTAGGCGGCCGGCGACCGAGCGGACCGGCGGGTCCCCGGTACCCGCGACACCGGGGACGAGATCGAACGGATTGAGGGGCTCTTCCGGCTAGCGAATCCGGTGTTCGATCGTCCGTTTCATGTCTGACAGCTCCGAGACGATCTGCTGGTGCATCTGCCCGATTTCTTCCAGCGGACTGTCCGGCGTCAAGGCGGCGAGGCGCTCCTTGGCGCCGTCATACTTCTTCTCCAGCCGGTCGATCATCGCGAGGATCTGAACCTTCCGCCCGGCGCGCGCCTGTCCGAGCATTTCCTTCAGCTCTCCCGCGTGTTCGCGAAACTTCTCGACCGTAGCTTCGGTGCGCTCGATGAGATGCTGGTAGTCTTCGGTAATATCAGTGGTCATGAGGCCCTCATGCCGGCGGGTGATGCCGGAAGCCACTCGCGGACGCGGGCGGCGTGGATGAAACGATGGATGGAGAACTGCACGAATGAGTACATCGATTGTACACTAGACCGAAGTTGAGCACCGGTGCAAGCCCCCGTCCGCCGATCCGCACGTGCCGATTCCGCGCCGGGGCATTTGCGGGATCCTGAGAGATTCCTCATCGTCCGTTCTGCGAGACGGATTTTACCGCGCCGCGTGCCTGTAAATTGGGGTCCCGGCCGGGTGAGGCTACGGAAGGGAGAGCGATGAACTCGTCTGCGACTAGAACACCCACGAGCGGCGGCCGCTGGTTGAGCGGCGGTCGGTCAGCCCTGGTTTGCGCCACCCTCGGCGTTTTCGCCGTGGGTTGTGTGGATGGCCAGCCAGTCACCGATGCCGAGCACACGGTCGCCATGCTGGACAGCGTCTTCTCCGAGCTCGGGGGTATCCCGACCGCGGCCATGACGCGTTCGCAGAGGTGGCGGATGATCAGCTCGGTGGGTGCCGGGCTGCCTCTGACGAGCTTCCAGCGGGAGAATCTCCCCGAGCCGAACACGCGCGGCCCGGCGCTCCTGCAGGCGTATTGCACTCAATGTCACTGGCTTCCGGATCCCCAGATGCACACCGCGGCCGAGTGGCCCCTCCTGACGCGTCGGATGTTGATGCGGGCGGAGACGCTCGCTGACCGGCTGGGCGGGCCCGTGACCGAGGGTCTCCTGGGTGAGATCCTGATCGCCGGGCTGGGCACGGCCGCGCTCCCGCAGCCCTCGGACGTCGACTCGTTGATCGCCTATCTGGAACGCAACGCAATGCCGGCCGCGGAACCGGGTCAGTACACGGGCCCGGGTTCCGAGCTCGTGGTCCAGAAGTGCTCGACCTGCCACGAGCTCCCTTCCGCGACCGCGCATACGGCCGCGGGCTGGGCCGACCTCGTCCGACGGATGCAGGCGAACATGCCCCTGATGGATGTGACGCCCCTCACGACCGAGGAGGCGGACGCGATCATCGAGTATCTGCAAGCGCGGGCTGCCGGGGCGACGGCCAGCGGACGCTAGCGGTCGCTCCCGTCGTCCGGCTCGGGCTCGCTCCCCGTGCCTGCTACCCGTGCGGTTGCCACATCGTGCAGGTAGGCGGAAAGGTCCCGCATCTCATTCCCCTCGAATACGGGCCACTCCGTATGCTGAACCTGCGCGAGGTCGTACATGGCTGGTGCGTGATTCCACATGGCCGTGGCGAGACCGAGCGGCGTGAGGACCGACTGTGTGCCAGCCAGGTCGGGTCCGACCGTCGCTTCTCCGTCACGGGCGTGGCATACCGCGCAGCCCTTCTGCACGAACACCTCAGCACCCCTTCGCGAGTCCCCCTCCGTATCGTAGAACCGGAGGTAGTACAGGAAGGCGATGATGTCCGCCATTTCCGTTCCTTCGAAACGGGGGAATTCGATGCCCCGGCTGCGCACGGCAGACACCATCCGTGCCGAGTGGTTCCACAGACGGCCTGCGATTTCCGATACCCGCATGTGCTGGGTGGCCTCGCGCAGATCGGGGCCAAACGAGGTGCCGTTGCCGCGGCGCCCGTGACAGGCGCTGCAGCCCTTGGTCGAGAACAGCTGCCGTCCCTGATTCGGATTGGGGGGCGGGAGGAGAGCTACTTCTCGATCCCGCAGCGTCGAAGCTCCGCGGATATACGCCTGCAGGTCCGCGATCTCTCGCCCAAGAAACGTCGGCATCGCAATCCCGCTCGTCATCTGCAGCGATTGCATGGCGGGACCGTGGTTCCACATCCCTTGCGCCAGCGCGACCGGTGCGATGTAACGCGCGTACTGATCGAGCGCACCGCCCGAGCGACCACCTACGCCCCCGACCGAGTGACACGCTGAACAACGTTTCTCCTGGAACCACCGCTCGCCGAGATCGAAGTCGCCCGGTTCGTCGAACAGCTTCACGTAGTAGACATAGCTGATGATATCGGCCAACTCCTCTTCGCTGAACTGGGGCCACTCGAAGCCGCGCCCCCGGACGGTCTCGATCATTCGCGGCGTGTGGTTCCAGAACAGCCCGGCGAGCTGCTGGAGGCTCCGTCCCGTACCGAGGGTGGCGAAATCGGGACCCAAAGTGCCGCCGTTTCCCCAGATCGAGTGGCACCGCACGCAGTCGTGCTCCACGAAGAATCGTCGGCCGGCGACGGGGTCACCGGGGATGGCGTTATCCGTTTGGGCCTGGGTGTCGGGCGCGACGATAAGCGCCGAGGTCGTGACCGCCGCCGTCACCCAAATCAGCTTCAGGTACGTGTACCGTCGGTGTGACATCATGGCTCCCGTCCCGCGGTCATTACGGAGGATTCTAAGCGGCTGCACCAGACGGAGCGGTCTTCAGGTACTCGCCGATGAGGTGCGTGATCTCTAGCAGTACCTTCTCCTCCTCGCGGGTCACCTGCTCGTCCGCCCGGACGAGCATCTTGAGGACCTCGAGAAGCTGAGTCGCCTGGTTGGGTGACGGCTCGTACTCCAAGTAATCCTGCACCGCCTCGCGCAGCTTCGGCAGGCTGTTCTCTCCGGTGACGGCTCCCGGGCTCAGCTCCGGAGCTGGGATATTCCACCTACGGGCGAACCCGTGGATCAGCTCGATCTCCTGCTCCTGGACCGCCAAATCGACGGTCGCGAGATGACCGAGAATGCGGAGGATCTGCTCGGCGCCCTTTGGCTGAGGCAAGTAGGTCCAGACGCGCTCGGAGGTCGAGGTCACCGACTCCTTCCGCCCCTCCTCCATCTCCCATATGGAGACGATCGGGACGAACTTAGTCGCGATCATGTACAGCAGCACGAACCCGGCGAAGGTCGCGGACATGATCGAGATCTCGATCCAGGACGGGAGGTAGCGTCCCAGTGACTCGAACTCCCAGATCGGATTCACGGATGTCGGTACGACGATGTTGAACCGCTCGAGCCACATGCCGATCAGTACGGCGATACCCGCGATCATCGTACCTTTCGGCGTGCGTGTCGATCGCCGTGACATGAGGAACAGCGGGACGAAGAAACACCCCATCACCATGGTCCAGAACGGCAACGCGAAGGGCCCGGTGACCTTGGCCCAGAAAGTCCGCATCTCCGCCGGCTCCGCGCCGTAGAAGACGGTGAGATACTCGGCGAACGTGAAGTAGAACCACAACAGGCTGAACACGAGGAGCAGACGCCCCAGATAGTCGAAGTGTACGGGCTTGAAGTAGTCCTGCAGATGGTACACCCGCCTCAGTATCACCATCGCGACCAGGATCGCGGCGATCCCGGAGTAGATCGCTCCCATGACGAA
This sequence comes from Gemmatimonadota bacterium, assembly GCA_039588215.1. Lineage (GTDB taxonomy): Bacteria > Gemmatimonadota > Gemmatimonadetes > Palauibacterales > Palauibacteraceae > JBDHAC01. The sequence continues at coordinate 45,477 of JBDHAD010000034.1, read as the reverse complement.
GTACGGGCCGAAGATCGTGCTGTGCCACATCGGCCGCAGCGTCATGGCGAAGATCCACCCGATGACGGTATGCACGGAGATGGCTATCGGGATCACTACGATCGACAGGATACCGATGACCCGCTCCAGGGTGGCTCGCTGTGAGGGTGTGTGCTGGTACCCGCCGGCGAGGAATCCGTAGAAGCGCGGCGCCTTGATCTTGAGGTCACGGATGCGCGCCAGATCCGGCAGCATCGGGACATACAGATAGATCGTGCAGGCGGTGAAGTACAGCCCGATGCTGATGACGTCCCACAGGAGTGGCGAGCGCAGCTGCGCGTTGAAAATGATGTTCAACGCCCGGTCGGGTCGCCCGAGGTCGACGATCGGCTGGATGGCGCCGAATCCGATGACCAGAACCGTGATCAGCTCGGCCGAGCGCGTGATCGACCGCCGCCACTCCGCCTTGCTGACTCGAAGGATCGCCGAGATGAGGGTCCCCGCGTGGCTGATCCCGATGAAGAAGACGAAGCAGATGATGTAGATGCCCCAATACTCGGGCCGATTCAGCCCCGTGCGGCCGAGCCCGTGCCGGACCTGCAGATAGTAGGCGAAGAGCCCCCAAAGCACGATAAAGCCCAGGAACGACGCCACCACGTAAAAGGTCCGCGACGTCTCGAGGAGCGGTTTGAGGAGCGCGCGCTCGTCTTCGCTCATCGTCGCCAGCTTGGCCCGCGCTTCGGGCGACATGCTACTCTCTCGTCCTCAGGTAGTAGACCTTCGGCTCCGTCCCCAGGTCCTCCAGCAATCGGGTCGCTCGTGGATCTTCCTTGAGCTCCGCCACTCGGTGGTTCGGGTTCTCGAGGTCGCCGAACAGGATGGCGCCGGTGGGGCACACCTCGGCGCACGCCGGTTGATAGTCCTCCTCCCTGAGATCCCGTCCCTCCGCCTGCGCATCCTCCCTCGCCTTCTGCAGTCGGTGGTGGCAGAAGGTGCACTTTTCGATGACCCCTTTGGGTCGCTCGGAGACGTCAGGATTCAGGTGCCGCCGCTCCGACTCGCTCCATTCCGGTCCGTACCAGTTGAAGTACTTCACCGTGTAGGGGCAGGCGTTGGCGCAGTAGCGACAACCGATGCAGCGCGGGTAGATCTGTCCCACGATTCCCTCGTCATCGATGTAGGTCGCCACGACCGGGCACACCCGGATGCACGGCGGGTTGTCGCAATGCATGCAGGGGCGGGGGAAGAAGTTCATGGAGGTGTCGGGGAACTCCCCCTCGATCTCCACCTGGACCTTCATCCAGGCCATGGCGCGCCCCGCCTCGGCCTCTTCGGGGCTGACGGTGGGGATGTTGTTCTCGCTCTTGCACGCCAGCTCGCACGCGGCGCACCCCGTGCAACGATCGAGGTCGATCACCATCCCCCAGCGTGGCATCGTGCGCGCCCCCTACGCCCGTTCGAGGCGGACTCGGGTGGAATGCCAGCTCGGCAACCCCGTCAGCGGGTCAGCCGAGCCTACGAGTATCTGGAGGGGGCTCGCGAGTTCCCCGTCGGGGTGTCGCAACCCGTACGGCGCGCCCACGTTGTCGGGCGCGGTGCCGGGGAACACCCTCAGGCGGGCACGATACCTGGCGCGCGAGGACACCACCCACACCATCGTGCGGTCGCCGAGCCCCAACGAGTGTGCGGTCTCCGGGTTGATCTCGATCCATGGATCCCAGTGGATTTCCGGGAACAGTCCCGGTACCTCCGCCATCCAGCGCTCGAGGCCGAGCGTGCCCGAAGCGAGCGTCGACACACGATACGGGACGAGACGAAGCGGGAACTCCTCCTCATCGCCCTCGTAGCCGATCGTGGTCTCGAGGTAGGGTCTCCGGCCGCGGCCCTCCGAGTCGAGCGCTTCGAGCAACGCGGGGGGCAAGAGCTCGATGCGGCCACTGGTCGTTTCGGAGAACCGGGCCGGGTCGGTGTGGTCGTAGTGCGGATCCATCCACCCGCCCCGCTCGACGAGATCGCTCCAAAACGGGTCGAACTCCGCGTGCTCGGCCAGCCACCAGCCACGCTCCTCCATCTGGCGGTGATGACGCTGCTCGAAGTCGCTTCCGAGAAGCATGCCGTGCTGGGCCTCGAACAGCCCGCGCGCCCGCGCCTTGAGAAGTGTCTCGAAGTTCTCGTACGGGAGGCTCTCGGCGACGCCGCCGCCCAGGCCCCTGGAAACCGCCAGGACCGCTTCACCGGTATGGAGCCCTCCCCCGTGTGGCTCGACCAGGGGCCGTGAGACGCCCCAAACGGGGTATGGATACGACGAGGGCGTCGGAGCATCCTGCCAGCGCTCGTACGGAAGCAGATCGGGAAGCACGAGGTCGGCATGCCGCGCCGTTTCGTCCAGGAACGGCGAGAAGCTGACCACGAAGGGGATCTTCTCGAGGGCCGCCGACCAGACTTCGGGATGCGTCGACGAAGCCAACGGGTTGGCGTAGTAGAGGAGCAGGGCCTCTATCGCCGTGCTCTCGCTCTCCGCGACGGCCGTGGCGAAGTCCCGAGCCGGATCGCCCCGTCCGAATGCCGGCCTCGCCTGTCCGACGGGCTCGGATTCCAGACCTACGCGGGACGTTTCGTCCCGCACGAGCGGCGCCAGCGGCGCCAGCGGCGTGTCCTCGCGGAAGAGAACCCCGCCGGGGCGGTTGAGACTCCCGACGAGGACGTTCAAGCTGTGAACCGCCAGGCCGGCCAACAATCCGTTGGGCGCCAGGGTCACGTCCGCGCCACACACCGCGATCGCCGGCGTGTTCTCCGCGATCGCCCGAGCCAGAGCGGCGATCCGCTCCACGGGCACGCCGGTGATCGCCGAGACTTCTTCGGTTCGGTAATTGCGCGAGACGATCGAGCGGTATCCCTCTCGAACCTGCCCGTCTCGACCCGTGTAGTCCTCGAATCCCGTCACCCGCTCCGAGACGAAGTCGACGTCGAACAGCTGATCTCGGATCAGCACGTACGCGATGCCGAGCGCTAGGACCGCATGTGTGCCGGGACGGATCCCGACCCATTCTTGGGATCGGGCGGCAGTGCGCGAGAAGCGCGTATCGACCTGGACGAATCGCGGTCGCGGCCCCTCCGGTTCTTGTGGGTCGGAGAACGCCGTGAACGCCTGCAGCGGCGACCACCACGATTCGAACAACGGAGTTCCGAACGAGAGCACCAGCGACGCCCTCGCGAGGTCGTAGCTGGGTCGCTGTGCGATCCCGTGCACGAGCCCCATGAGCGAGTCCGTCGCGTCGGGATAATCATCCGGCACGTAGTTCGGCGACCCGAACGCTTGCAGGAAATGGCTCCACGAATCCTGCACGCTGCCCGCGCAGTAGCCGGCGAGGAGCGCCAGCCCTTCCGGCCGACCTTCCGTCCGGAGAGCTCCCAAGCGCTCGACGATGAGCGCGATCGCTTCTTCTTGGGTGATCGCCCGCCACTCGTCGCCCCCGCGCGCGCCCACGCGCGCGATCGGCGAGGCGAGTCGCTCCGGGTGATAAAGCATTTGCACGCCAGCGATCCCACGTGGACACACACCTCCGCGGCTCATCGGGTGCAGAGGGTTACCGGAAATCCTGACGAGCCGCCCGTCCACCACGCGGCCCCGGATCCCGCAGCGCGCGGGGCAGACCAGACACGAGGAGTTGAGGTGGTCCTCGAGGCCGGGCGCCCAGCCGGGATCGGGCGTCTGATCGGTCGTCCAAAAGACGCTCGGCAATCCCTGCATGGCCAGTCCGGCGCCGGCGGCGCCCATCGCCCACAAAAACTCTCGTCGGTCTACGCTCATCTCACCGGCCTCGCATCAGCGGTGGCAGGCGTTGCAGTCGAGGGTCTGCTCCCGCTCGCGGTGGCAGTCCATGCAGAACTCCATGGTCATGCGGATCAAAGGCCGCTCCGGCGGGCGCTCGGTCTCGGCGATCGCGCCGTGACAGTTGGCGCATTCCAGCTCGCCGATCCCGACATGTCGTCGGTGCGTGTAGAACACGTGGTCCGGCAGCCGGAACAGCTTGGCAAACCGCAACGGGTCGCCCTCAGAGAGGAGCTCGGTCACCCTCGCGGCTTCCTCGGATGTCCCCTGCGGGGCGGAATGGCACATCGAGCAAGTCTCGGCGCCGGGCAGACCGGCGTGCGCGCCCTGACGCACGTACTTGTGGCAGAAGTCGCACGTCAGCTGCAGCTCCTGCGTGTGCTTCAGGTGGTTGAATTGCACGGGCTGGGGCACCGCGGGCTCATGCCCGACCGCGAGTCGGATGGCGAGCACGACCAGCAGGATCGGCAGGACCACGCGCACGAGCGCACGACGAATGCGAGGCAGGGCCATCTTCCTACCTAGCCCTTCGGCCGGGAAGGCGAGCGAGGAGGAATTCGGCGGTCAGCAGGCCCCAGCGGTGCCATCGGGATCGTCCACACGTTCGCCTGCCCCTGCGTACGGGTCATCACCGGGCCTCGCCCTCCGCGTCAGTGGGGAGTGATTTGGGACATCCGTGAGCCAGATGCGGGCCACCCGCTTCGATGCCATCGGAAACGCAGAAATACAGGCCAGGTGGCTTGATTCGTGGCGGCGCGAACGGGGTGGGCTACAGGCGCGTGGGACATTTCATCCCAAGCGCATCGTGGACCGAGACGCAAAACCGCACGAACGCGTGCGGTGGCTCGGCAGCGCGGTAGGAGGGTGAGTCTGAAGGTGCAGTTAACTGGTTATGTCGCCATAGCTTACGGACCCTGGCCGGCGCTGCCTGCCGCGATCGTGTCGCGGATCGGCACCTTCGGGAAGGTGCTCGCGAACATGGCGTAGCACAGACCGAAGAGCCCGATGAAGCCGACCGAGATCAGGATCTCCTGCCACCCCAGCGGCACGCCGCTCCCCTCCCACACCGATGGCACGACCAGGTTGAAACGCTCGACCCAGAATCCCGTCAGGATGATGAGTGCGACGAAAGCCAGCCAGCGGGATCGCATCTTCGGCTTACGCCCCAGCAGGAACACGAACGGCAACGCGAAGATGAGGACCATCTGGAGCCAGTAGATTCCCGAGAAGGGGCCCACGGCGCGTTCAAGGAAGAAGTTGGCCTCGCGCGGGAGGTTGCCGTACCAGACGACAAGGAACTGCGCGAACCACAGGTAGGTCCAGAAGACCACGAACGCGAACATCAGTTTGCCGAGGTCGTGGAAATCCCACTGGCCCCACAACGGCTCGCCCCCGAAGCGGTGGTTGTAGTGATTCGCCATCAGCGCGACGAGCGCGAGCAGGCACAGCCACCCGCCCACGAAGTAGTACGGCCCCCACACGATGCTGACGAAGCCGGGGACTAGCGACATGATAAGGTCGTAGGAGAGCATCGAGAGCACGCCCACCCACGCCAGAATGATGAACGGCCCGAGCCGCGCGATTCGCCGGGTGCAGCGCTCGACCTCGACCTCGTCACCGCGCCACTTGTTCGACAGGCGGCCGACGAGCGCCTTACGCCACCCTCTCAGTCGCGGGGCCACCAGCGGGGCATCCGCCCGTAGCGAGTACCACAGGAAGACGAACGAGGCGAGGTAGAGGATCGCGAGCAGGATGCCGTTGCGGATGAACACGCCATCCTGCGTGAGCCAGGTGCGGTTCAGGTGCAGGGTCTCGACCGGCCCGAGCCACACGAGCACGTACTCGGAGCCGAAATACAAAAGCACGAACAGGACGAGCGAGAACGGAAGAAAGGCGGCGGCTCCTTCCGCCAGTCTCCGGAACGGCTTGCCCCAGTGTCCCTTCGCCGCCTGCAGGATCGCACTGAACACCACTCCACCCATCGCGAGTGAGGTCCAGAACAGGAAATTGAACCACACGGTCATCCAGGCCCGCTGGGGCGTGGACCCCACCGCGAGGAAAAAGCCGACGGCACCCAGCGCGATCGCCGCCAGCCAGATCAGCAACCAGCTACCCGGGATGCGCCCCGTCACGGTGCCGAGTGCCTGCTCCTGAGACACGGTCTTCCGAGCGTGGCTCACGGCTGACCTCCCGCCATCGTGTCCTCGGTGTCGCCGGCGGCATCACCCGCAACCGTCGGAGCGGCGGCGGCTCCACCCGCGGAAGCACTGCCCTCCGCGGCCTGTTGCTGGAGCTGCCGGACATACGCGACGATCGGCCACCGTTCGTCCAGCGGGATGCGGTGATATGACGGCATCAACCCGCGCCCGTTGGCCCGATCCGTGGTGAGATCGAGCGTGGGGATGGGCGGGATCCGGTTCGGCCCCACGACCGGGCCATCGCCCCGCCCCTCGTATCCGTGACACGGCATGCAAAACTGCTCGAACCGTTCTTGCCCCAGCGCGAGCGCGGCCGAATCCACGACGATCGGGCTGACCAACGCCGTGTCGGCCTCCAGCAGCCCGTAAACGCGTTCTCCGTCGATGGGCATCGTGCCCGGCACCGAGGTGCGAGGCACCTCTTCACCCGGCTCCAGCGAGACCTGCTCCGACATCGTCGAGAAGAGGCTGATGTACTTGATCTGGTCGTCACAGCCCATCGAGATGAGCCCGCCCAGGGCGACCGCCGCGAACGTCGCCAGCGGGCGGCTGCGGTGCCTGCCCGTCCGCGATGGCCGGCCGCGGCTCATGGCTTTCGGCGAAAGCCGGCCGCGCCCCGGGGTCGTCGCCGACCAGCGACCGCGGCTCACGAGTCGGTCTCCACGTCTACCGCGCCCGTGTCCCGGACCAGCTCCTCGATCTCGGAGAGATCCCACTGGCCGGCGGGGACGTACACGCCAAAGCGGTCGACCGAGAACTCGGGACGGTAATGAGGCGACAGATCCCGCTTCGGGCGGCGTGCGTGCACGAGCATGGCCATGAGCGCGAAGATCCCGGTGAGCAGGATCGTCAGCTCGAACATCACCACGATGAACGGCGGGATCGAGACGATCGGCTTACCCTGCGTCACGAGCGGGTAGCCGAGCGACGTCCCGGCCGTGAGCAGCAGCCCGGTGACACACCCGGTCACGCCGCCGATGAGCGCCCACCGTCCCACGGGTGAGCCGTGGATGTCCATCGCCTCCTCGAGCGCCTCGGACGGGACGGGCGACCACACCTGAAGGTCCACATGCCCCGCGTCGCGGAGTCTCCGGATCGCCCCCTCCGTGTCGCCGAGGCTCGTGTACTGCGCCATCACCTCGGCGATGCTGATCGTCGGGAGCGTCCTCGTGAAGATCAGGAACCAGAAGAAGAACCAGGCGAAGCTCCCGACCAGGATCGCGATCTCCACCCAGCTCGGCGTGTAGATCCCCCAGCCGCCCGGATCGAACTCGTGCGCCAGCGACGAGGCGATGATCACGAAGCGCTCGTACCACATCCCGATGTTCACGAAGATCGAGATCACGAACAGCGCCTTGATGCTGCGGCGGATCCGTCTGAACCAGCAGGACATCGGGACCACAACGTTACAGAACACCATGATCCAGAACGGGAGCGCGTAGTGGCCGCGCGCCCGCCACAGGAAGCTCTCCTGCTCGATCGGGTCGGCCGAGTACCAGGCGAGGAAATACTCCGCCCCGTAGGCGTAGCCCACGATGAGGGAGGTCAGGAGCAACAGCTTCGCCATGTTCTCGAAGTGGTACTCCGTGATGTAGTCCTCCAACCCGAACGCCCATCGGAGGGGGACCATCAAGGTGATCACCATCGCAATCCCCGAGAAGATGGCACCCGCCACGAAGTAGGGGGCGAAGATGGTAGAGTGCCATCCGGGGACGATGCTCATCGCGAAGTCCCACGACACGACGCTGTGCACGGAGAGCACGAGCGGTGTCGCGATCCCCGCCATGTAGAGATACGCGCGCCGGTAGTGCCGCCACTCGTTGACCGTGCCGGTCCACCCGAGCGATAGGGCGCCGTACACCTTGCTCTTCATCCCGCTGAACTTGTCCCTGAGCGCCGCCAGGTCAGGGATGAGGCCTGTGTACCAGAAGATCAGGCTGATCGTGAAGTAGGTGCCCACCGCGAACACGTCGAGCACCAGCGGCGACCGGAAGTCGGGCCAGATCTGACGCTGCGACGGGTACGGCATGAGCCAATAGAAGTACCACACACGCCCTAGGTGGATGAGCGGGAACAAGCCCGCCGTCATCACGGCGAAGATCGTCATCGCCTCGGCCGCGCGGTTGATGGTCGTGCGCCACCCCGAGCGGAACAGGTACAGGATCGCCGAGATGAGCGTGCCGCTGTGCGCGATCCCGACCCAGAAGACGAAGTTCGTGATGTAGACGCCCCACATCACCGGGTGGGTGATGCCCGCCACTCCGAGGCCCACGCCGATCTGGTAGAACCAGGCGGCCGCGCCGACCCCGATCAACAGGACGGTCACACCGAGGAGCAGCCACCAGCGGAGCGCCGGCTTGGAGATCGGACGCGAGATGTCCTCGTTGGCATCCGCCATCGTGAGGTGCACCGTGCGCGCCTCGAGCTCGGCAGTCGCCATCAGTGCTCCTCGCCCTCTCCGGCGGAGCCCTCGGCCGCGTCGTCTTCGCCGCCGTTGTGCTCCTCGTCGGCGTGCTCTTCGCCGTGTCCCGTCTCGGCCAGCTCGGCGTGCGTCACGTCGTGCAGGTAGGTGATCGCCGGCCTCGTCCCGAGCTCATCCAGCTGGTGGTAGCCGCGGGCGCTTCTGGCGATCCGGGACACCTCGCTGTTCGGGTCCTTGAGATTCCCGAACACGATCGCGTTGGTCGGGCACCCCTGCTGGCATGCGGTCGTGACCTCGCCATCGGTGACCGGGCGGCCTTCCTCCTTGGCGTCCAGCTTGGCGCGGTTGATCCGCTGCACGCAGAAGGTGCACTTCTCCATCACGCCCTTGCTGCGGACGGTGACATCGGGGTTGAGCTGCAGGTTCAGCGGGTACGGGAACTCGTACTCGAACCAGTTGAACCGCCGTACCTTGTACGGGCAGTTGTTCGAGCAGTAGCGAGTGCCGACACAGCGGTTGTAGACCTGGACGTTGAGCCCCTCGGGGTTGTGATACGTGGCGTACACGGGGCACACGGGCTCGCACGGGGCGTCGCCGCAATGCTGGCACAGCTGCGGCTGGTGCACCGTGTGGAAGCCGCCGTCGGCCTTCTCCTCGTAGAAGCGGTAGACGCGCATCCACGACATCTCGCGCCGCAGCGCCACCATCTCCTCGCCCACCGTCGGGATGTTGTTCTCCGCGTAGCACGCGGTCACGCACGCGCCGCACCCGGTGCACGAGTTGAGGTCGATCGTCATCCCCCAGCGGTACGGGCTGTTGGGATCGGAGTCCCACGCGTTCTCGACCAGCTCGGTGAGGTCGACCCGGTGCTCCTGGATCTCGGTCATCGCCTGATCGACGTTGAGCACCTGAGCGATCTCGCGATCGAGGTCGGTGTCGCTACCCTGGGTGTGGATGAGGCGGGTGTGCTCTCCCGTGGGGGTGACCTGGACGGTGGTGCCGGCGAAGGCCAGGGCCCCGGAGCTCGGGTCGGCCGTCGCGGGGAGCAGGTCGAGCGGGTTCACGCCGACCCCGGCCGCGCTGCGTCCGTAGGCCGTGTGCCCCTGTCCGATCGGGATGGCGATGGTGTCCGGACGGATCCCGCGGTACACGAAGACCGGGGCCTGCACGGCGCCGGCGTCCGAGCGAACCTCGACGACATCCCCGTGCTCCACGCCGAGGCTCTCGGCCATGTCGGGGTGCATCTCGACCCAGGAGTTCCATACGGCCCTCGTGATCGGGTCGGGAAGCTCCTGCATCCACGAGCGGTTCGCGCCACGTCCGTCGTAGAACTGGACGGTCGGATACACGACCAGCTGCGTCCCGCTCTGCGCCGAGGGCTGGGAGAACGATGGAGTCCCGGCCGGGGTGGCGCTCGCGGCGCCTCCGGCGGCCCCGGCGGCAGCGGTCGGCGCGGCCGCACCGGTCGCGGCGCTCCCCGTGGCGTCACCACCTGACGCCACGTCGCCCGCCGCGGTCTCGTACACGCCACCGGCGCGCAACGCGTCCAGCCACCCGGCCCCGTCGCCGACACGCGCACTCCAGGCGTTCCGGAGGTAGATCGCGTAATCGGCGGCGCCGAGCGCATCGCCCGCTCCGGCGATCGCGGCGACCTGAAGCAGGATGTCCTCCCGCTGGCGCGTGTCGAAGATCGGGTTCATGAGCGGCTGTCCGAGCGCGTACACGCCCGGGCGCGGCTCCGCATCGCCCCACGACTCGAGCGCGTGGTGCGTCGGAAGGACCCAGCCAGCGGCCGCCACCGTCTCGTCCATGTGCGACGAGAGGGCGAACACGTTGGCCACGTTGGAGAGCGCCTCACCGAAGCCGGCCGCGGCGGGGAGACCGAAGACGGGGTTCGCGCCCGCCACGATCAGCGTGCGCACCTGCCCGCTGCGCATCCGACCTATGAGCGCCGTCATGTCGGCGAACGAAGCCGTCTCGCCGCGGTTGGGGCCGCGGTCGAGGTGGAGCGTGCGCCCCTCGGCGCCCAGCACCTGGTTGAGGGTGGCGATCGCGGCATGTGCCTCGAGCGCGTCCGGTCCCTGTGCCTCGAAGCCGGGCGGCAACGCGATCGGCGCGGAGGCCGCGGCCAGCTCTTCGCCCAGGGTCCGGATCGTCTCCGCGTCCACGCCCGTCGCGTCGGCGACCGCCTCCGGGGTGAAAGACGCCACACCCGAGGGCGGCGTGACGCCGCGCTGGGCGGCCACAACCCCCGCCACCGCGAGTGCCACGGCGGCCTCGGTCCCGGCCCGCGCATGGATCCAGTCGTCCGCGTTGGTCCCCGTGAGAGAGAGACGCGGCCCCACGAAGGTGAATTCCGCGTGCCGTCCCGCCTCCACGTCGCGCGCGGCGCTGTATCCGGCCGAGAGCTCGACGGGGGCGAGCCACGTGCCGAGGAAGTCGGCTCCGAAGCTCACGATCCGGTCGGCGGCGGCCAGATCGTAGTGCGGGATCGCGTCCTGGCCGAAGACCGCCTGGTGCGCTCCCCGGAGCGCGCTGTACTCGAAGGTCTCGAACGCTACGTGCTCCGCGCCGGTCGCGGCCGCCCATTGAGCGTAGAAATCGGCCGCGGTGCCCGTGACGGCCCCGGTCACCAGGACCGTTCCGCCCTGCTGGACGGCGGCACCCAGCGCCGCTACGGCGTCGTCCCAGGTCGCGTTCTGGAAAGCGGCCGCGGCCCCCTCGTCGGCCTCGCCCTCGGCAGCCTCGGCCGTTGCGCCACCCGCGGTACGCCGTTGCGGGTTGGGCACGCGATCCGGGTCATACAGGTCCTGGAGAGCGGATTGTCCTATGGCGGAGAGCCGTCCGCCGTTTGTCGGAAAGTCCGGATTGCCCTCCAGCTTGAGGACGCGCCCATCGCGCACGCTCGCGTGGATGGCCAGCGGTTCCGGACCGGCATCGGCGAGCACCGTAGCGTATGTGTCGCTGACACCCGGGATGATCTCCTGCTCGTGCACCAGCCGCGGGAGGAGCTTGTCGGCGAAATGTGGTGGCCCGCAGGCCGCCGCCGCGGCGCCGACCCCGCCCACGCCCAGTACCTTCAGGAAGTCGCGGCGGTTCGTGCCCCCGTTGGTGGCCTCCGTCCTGGCCGTTGCTCCGGCGTCAGCCTGGCCCGCGTTCGCACCGTTCCCGCAGCCTCCGCTTCCGCAGCCGCACCCGTTCCCGTTGGCTGCCTCAGCGCCGGGCGCCCCGGGGCCGGCCGCCTCGAGGCGGACCTCGTCAGGACGCTTCACGCTTCTCGCGACTTCGGACGCATCGCGTCCCTCGGACCCGGTGCCGGGCTCAGTAGTGACACGCGGCACAGTCGGTCGGTCCTCGCGTGGCGCCGTACTGCGAGTCGAGCGCGCGCGGATAGAGGCTATGGGGTTGCAGCTCCTCGGGGGGCTGCGGTGGCGGATACTGCTCGACCAGGAGGTTGTCGGTCGCCACGTCGGTGTCGGCTCGCTCCTGCCGGTGACACTCGAGACACCAGCCCATGGTAAACGACGCCCACTGGTACAGCCGGTCCATCTCCTCGACCGGGCCATGACATTCGGTACAGTCGATCGCGCTCCGGATATGCGGTTGGTGGCTGAACTGCACGAACTCCGGGACCTTGTTGACCCACTCCCACGGGATCGGCTGCCCGAGGCTGTAGAAGCCTCGAAGCTGCTCGACCGGAGGGAGCCCGGATCCTGCGATCCGGTGACAACCCATGCACAATTCCAGGGCAGGGATGACACCGGCGACCGAGCTCTCGGTCCCGATGTGACAGTAGTTGCAGTCGATCTCGAGGTCGGTGGAGTGGAACCGGTGGTTGAACGGAATCGGCTGAACGGGCCCGCGCGTGGCGTCGTTGTGGGCGTCGATGGCGAGCCACTGGGGCTCCTGCTGCTGCGTCAGCTCCTCCGCCTGGAACTGTGCCGCGGCCTCGGCCGTCTGGCCTTCGCCGGCGCCGACTTCTTGAGATTCCTGGGCGCCATCTTCCGCCGGGGCTTCCGCGGCAATGGCCTCGGCAGGCTCGGGGAGCGCTGGGCTCGAGCCACCGCAACCGCTCAGGGCGAGCGTCGTAGCGAGCGCGCCGAGCCTGGCGATTGACGTTACCGCGAACCCGTAGGGTTGTCTCATCCGCCTCGCTTCGGAGGGTAGAGCCGACACCGGACGATCGATCGCCGACGCGTCCACGCTGCACGACCAAGGGCGTCGGATCGGCCACAAGCTATCATGCCACCCCCGCGACGCAAGCCAACGGCCGTGTGGGGAAGAGCCCACTTTCGCACCTCTGCCGCGGTGATCTACGATGGGTCGGTGAGCAGCGATCAAAGGAGGACGTGCGAGCTTTGCCAGCAACCGCGACGAGCCCGGTGAAGAAGTCGGTGTGAACGCCCCGTCCAGCGTCCCGCTCATCGCCCCTGTCCGCGAGTACGACGAGCTGCGTGACGCGATCGATGCCGCGCTCGCCGCCGTCCTCGAATCGGGGCGATTCGTGCTCGGGGAAGCGGTGGAACGATTCGAGACCGGCGTGGCCGAGTACGTCGGTGCAAGCGAGGCGGTGGGAGTCGCGAGCGGAACCGACGCGCTGCGGTTGTCGCTCGACGCACTCGGCATCGGCCCCGGGGACGAGGTCATCGCCCCCGCGTTCACCTTCGTAGCCACCGCGGGAGCCATCCTCCAGGTGGGCGCGAGGCCCGTCTTCGCAGACATCGATCCGGCGACGTTCAACCTGGACCCCGCGGCCGCCGAAGCGGCGATCACTCCAGCCACCGTCGCCATCATACCGGTGCACCTGTTCGGTCAGACGGCCGAGATGGGCCCGCTTGAGACGATCGCCGCCCGTCACGGCCTGGCGATCGTCGAGGACGCGGCCCAATCCCTGGGGGCCTCGCAGTCGGCCGTCGACGCGTCGGGAGCGCCTCTACCCGCCGTGAAGGCCGGAGCGCTGGGCGCCGCAGGCTGCTTCTCCTTCTACCCCACAAAAAACCTGGCGGGGATCGGAGACGGCGGGCTCATAACGACAAACGACGCTCAGATCGCGTCGCGCATTCGCACCCTGCGCCAGCCCGGCCATTGGACGGGCTCACCCGAGCAGACGGCGATTGGCTACACCAGCCGGCTCGACGCCGTGCAGGCGGCGGTACTCGGGGTCAAGCTCAGGAAGCTGGACGAGTGGAACGACCGTCGTCGCGCGAACGCGAGGGCATATGATGAAGCGCTCGCCCCGGTGGACGGGATCACACCGCCCCCGGAAAAGAAGGGGAACCGACACATCTATCATCAGTATACGGTGCGTTGCGCGGACCGGGACGAGGTCGAGACGCGCCTGCGAGACGCGCGGATCGCGTTCGGCGTCTACTATCCGGTCGCGCTTCACCAGCTCGACGCGCTGGCACACCTGGGATACGGGGAGGGAGCGTTTCCGGAAGCGGAGCGGGCCGCGCGCGAAGCCCTGAGCCTGCCCGTGTTCGCGCACCTGCGCGAGGCGGAACGCGACCGGGTCGTGGTGGTGCTCTCCTGAGCTTGTGGACCGGAGTGAGATGGCCACTCGATGGTGCTCGAGCGTACGCGGGGATAGGTGGCCCCAAGGGGGACCGCCGGGAGCCCGATCGGGGCTATATTACCTTGACCCCTTCGGACGCTTCGGCTAGGTTATGCGCGCCGCGAGCGGGGCCGAAGGGGGCTCGCTCGCGTTTTATTCTCTGGGGGCCTTAGCTCAGATGGCTAGAGCGCTACGTTGACATCGTAGAGGTCACTGGTTCGAGTCCAGTAGGCCCCACTCGGAGGGGACCTGGGCGCCCCCTCCCGAAGCGACCGATCGGTCGCACGCTGTTTGCAAGGGGCTGTAGCTCAGTTTGGTTAGAGTGCCGGTCTGTCACACCGGAGGTCGCGGGTTCGAGTCCCGTCAGCCCCGTTCCACGCAGGATCCCCGATCGCGAGGTTGGGGTTGGGAGAGCGCTTGAATCGCACTCAAGAGGTCGCGGGTTCGAGTCCCGCCGGCTCCACTCCACCCCGTCAGCTATAAGTCGCGTCCTTCCCGGGGACCTGGGGCCGAGCCTGACGGGGGGACAGAAGAACGGGAAGAACGCCACCGTAGCTCAGGGGTAGAGCACTCGATTCGTAATCGAGCGGTCGTCGGTTCAAATCCGACCGGTGGCTCTCGCGGGTAGACGGCCAGCGGATAGCGGGTCGCCGCCCAGTCAGATACGCGGGTGTAGCTCAGCTGGCAGAGCGCAACCTTGCCAAGGTTGAGGTCGCCGGTTCGAATCCGGTCACCCGCTTGCCCGACTCGCTCGGGCTCGAAAGCTCGCTGTGGGCCTGGGCGGCTTGCGGTGGGCTTCACAATTCGGGGCGTGGCTCAGTCCGGTAGAGCGCTGCGTTCGGGACGCAGAGGTCCCCGGTTCAAATCCGGGCGCCCCGACTCTCCTCCAACTCACTCGCGCAGGTTCATCTGCACCTAAGGAGGACGCCGTGAAACTGAACGTGAAGGCGATGGGATTGACGGTGGGGTTGCTGTGGGGCGCGTGTATGTTGCTTGTCGGACTGGCGAACCTGATCTGGCCGGGCTACGGCGTGGCCGTTCTCCAAATGTCCGCGTCCATGTACCCGGGGTACGAAGTCGGTGGCTTTGGCTCAGTGATCGTGGGGACGCTGTACGGAGTCGTCGACGGCGTGATATGCGGCGTCGTTCTGGCCTGGCTGTACAACAGGCTCGCGGGTAGCGGCGCCTAGAAGATGCGAAAAGCCCGCGAGGTATTCCCGCGGGCTTTTCGCGTTCGCTATCTCCGGCCGGTGGCTGGTTAGTACCGGTAGTGATCCGGCTTGTACGGTCCATCCTTCGGCACACCGATGTAGTCGGCCTGCACGTCGGTGAGCTCCGTGAGCCGCGCGCCCAGGTGGTCCAGATGCAGTCGCGCCACCTTCTCGTCCAGGTGCTTGGGCAGCATGTAGACCTGATTCCCGTACGCGTCGCGGTTCTGAGCGAGCTCGATCTGCGCGATCACCTGGTTCGTGAAGCTCGCGCTCATCACGAAGCTCGGGTGGCCGTTCGCATTGCCCAGGTTCAAGAGGCGGCCCTCTGAGAGAACCAGGATCGAGTGGCCGTCGGGGAACACGAACTCATCGTACTGCGGTTTGATCGTGACTTGCTCGGTCCCGTGCCGCTTGAGCCCGGCCATGTCGATCTCGTTGTCGAAGTGACCGATGTTCCCGACGATCGCCTTGTCCTTCATCCGGGCCATGTCCGCGTAAGTGATCACATCGCGATTCCCGGTTGCCGTGATGAAGATGTCGGCCGTCTCGATGACATCCTCGAGCGTTCTCACCGGGAAGCCCTCCATGGCTGCCTGGAGCGCGCAGATCGGATCGATCTCCGTGACGATCACGTGGGCGCCCTGACCCTTGAGGGCCTGTGCGCACCCCTTCCCGACTTCGCCGTACCCGAGCACGACCGCAGTCTTGCCCGAGATCATGACATCGCTGGCCCGGTTCAGACCGTCGATCACGGAGTGACGGCAGCCGTAGATGTTGTCGAACTTCGACTTCGTAACCGAATCGTTGACGTTGATGGCGGGGAAGAGGAGCGTGCCGCCCTCGGCCATCTCGTACAGGCGGTGGACGCCCGTCGTCGTCTCCTCCGAAACGCCCTGAATCTTCGTGGCCGTGCGCTGCCACCGCTCAGGATCTGAAGCCGCGATACCTCCGAGAGTCTCGAGGATCACGCCCCACTCCTCGGGCTCGCTCTCCTCGTCGAAGACCGGGATCTCGCCGGCCGTCTCGAACTCGAGGCCCCTGTGGACGAGCAGGGTCGCGTCACCGCCGTCATCGACGATGAGGTCAGGCCCGCTCCCGTCCGGCCACATCAGTGCCTGGTCGGTGCACCACCAGTACTCGGCGAGCGTCTCGCCCTTCCAGGCGAATACCGGGATGCCCTTGGGGTCGTCCGGCGTCCCGTCCGGGCCTACCACGACGGCGGCCGCCGCATGGTCCTGGGTCGAGAAGATGTTGCAAGAGACCCAGCGCACGTCGGCACCGAGGTCGGCCAGCGTCTCGATCAGGACCGCCGTCTGAATCGTCATGTGGAGTGAGCCCATGATCTTCTTGCCCGCCAGGGGTTGCGCGTCCGCGTACTCGCGGCGGACCGACATGAGACCGGGCATCTCGTGCTCGGCGAGCCGAATCTCGTTCCGACCCCACTCGGCCAGGCTCAGGTCGGCGACCTTAAACGCTGGCCGCTCGGCCGCACCGGTGACCGCCTCGTTCGCGCGTGGCATCACTGCGCTTTCCATCATCCGTCTCCTTTTATCGTGACTCGCCAGCAAGCAGCGGGCCGTCCGCTCTCGACAACCGCCGGCTGACGGGCTTCACCGCCGTACCGACCAACAACATGGGACCCGAAGCGCTAGGGTCCGGAGCGAGAGGGACGTGGCGGTAGGTCTCGAGTCCTGCAGCCTCCACCCACTCGCGCATCTCTTCTTCCGTGAAACCCGGCCACAGATGACCCATGGTCTCGCGGTACTCCAGGTGCCCGTGCGCGCGCATGTCCAGCACGACGAGCCGGCCCCCCGGCTTGAGCGTGCGAGCCGCTTCGGCGAGCACCCTGCTCGGCTCGACGGCGAAATGGAGCACGAGCATCAGGACGGCCAGATCGAGCTCGTCGTCTTCGATCGGAAGCGCCTCGAGCTCGCCCTCGCGGATGTCCACGTTGTCGCGCTCGGCGAGTCGAACGCCTGCGGCCGAGAGCATCTCCGGCGAACGATCGACCGCGATGACGCGGCGGACGAACGGCGCGACCATCTCGGTCAGCGTGCCGGTGCCCGCGCCCAGATCACCGACGACCCACCGTGGATCGAGAAGACCGAACAGTACCGCGAGCCGGGCATCGTGCCCGAACATTTGGTCCCGGAGCGAGTCCCAGTTCGCGGCCGACTCGGAGAAGAACGCCAGCGCCCGCTCACGCCGAGCGGTCAACACGCTCTCGGCCCTCTCCGCATCGTTCGCGATCCACGCGGCGTTCGCCAAGCTGCCCCGCGCCACGCGCCACAACTCGACCGCGTCGTCCGCGAGATCGGGTGCCATGCGGTAGTGTCGCGTCGTCCCGTCCTGCCGCCGGCTCACCCAACCGTCCTCCGCCAGCACCTTAAGGTGGCGGGATACGGTGGACTGTGGGAGCTGGACGACGGACACGAGCTCGGAGACCGTGAGCTCGCTACGCTCCAGTAACGTGAGTATCCGCAAGCGGTTCTCGTCGCCCAGGGCCTCGAGTCGTGCGAGGAGATCCCTCGCTTCAGTTATTGTATCCATAAATGCGAATATATAGATACGCAAGACCGGGGCCAAGATCAACCCCCGCGGGTTGCTTGACCAGCGTGCGCCAGGGCATAGCTTCCCCTTCCCATCCACATCGGGGCGTGGCGCAGCCCGGTAGCGCGCCTGAATGGGGTTCAGGAGGTCGCGAGTTCGAATCTCGCCGCCCCGATTGCGCCGAAAGCCCGCAACCATGCGGGCTTTCTTGCGTCAATGGGATGACCCGGAGCCGATCTCAGCCGTCTCCGGCGGTCGGCTCGATGACGAACACGTCCCCGAAATCCCGGTCCCGCGAGTAGACGACTCCGCTGCCATCCGGGGCCCAGCCTCCGTTGTGGACGTGCCATGCGCCCCCTCCGAAGGTGATCTGCTGTGGGACGCCCACGCCCCGGGGAAGTTCGTCACGGGGATCGGGCGGCGTCAGCCGGAGAACGAAGAGGTCCATCGTGAAGTGGCTCGGTGACTGGACGAAACTGACGGCACTCCCATCCGGCGAGGTCGCCATTTCGGCCAACGGCCCTGCCCGAAGCAGCACGTCCTCGCCGGACCCGAGATGGGCGGCGCGCAGCTCCACGAGCCCGGAGCCGTCCAGAGCGCGCCTCGTGTACACGACGCGCTCGCTGTCCAGATACCAGCCGAAACTGAGGGCCCCCCGGACCCCCGTCGGCCGTGGCGCTCCGCCGTCTGGGGCGACCACCCAAATCGCGGCATCTCCGTCCGCTGGCGCAAGATATCCGACGAGCTGACCGTCCGGGGACCACCGGGGACCCCCCTGCGCTTCCGCCTCGTGGGTCTCCCAGGGAAGGGCGTGGTTCGTGAGCGGACGCGTCGCGCCAGTCTCGGTCTCGGCCACCCAGAGCCGGACCACCCCTCCCCGGTTCGACATGAACACGATTTCGTCGCTATCCGGCGACCAATCCGCGAGTCGGTCGGCCGCCGGATCGTTCGTGATCTGGCGGTGCTGACCCGTGGCGCGCTCAAGGATCCACAGGTCGTAGTTTCCGGACCGGTTGGAATAGTACAAGACCCGGGACCCGTCGGGTGAGACTCGAGCCCCGAAGTTCTCCCCGGTAAATGACGTCAGGCGCTCATGCTCCTCGTCGGGGGCATCCAGTCGCGCCCATCTGAGCTCGATCTCGTGACCGAACTGCTGGTAGGCGATCGCGCCATTACTCGCGATCGCCGGAGTCAAGTCGATGCCGGCGCCTTGGGTCAGCTGCCGCAGGGCGCCGTCCCGGACGTCGAGCTCCCACAGGTTGGACGCGCCACTCCGCACAGACGCGAAAGCAATCCGCCGCCCATCGGGAAACCAGGCCGGGTGCACCGCGAACTCGCCGAACAGCAGTGTGGCCTCGCCGCCCTCCGCCGGCACCTGCCAGAGCGTGCGAGATCCCGTCTCGTTTCGAACGAATACGATCGAGCTTCCGTCCCACGACCAGGACCCCCACCCGTCCTCCACGGCCGGCGGCGGGGTCGTGAGGCGTGTCTCCTGCCGCGTCGCCAGGTTCACCTTCCAGAGCGCGACCTCTCCCGATTCGTGCAGCCTCGAAAAGGCCAGCTCCTCTCCTTCTGGCGACCAGGCGTTGGTGCCCAGCACGGCCGCCCACGCGCTGAGTCGCTCGAAGAAGGGGATGTGGGTCTCCACTAGCTTCTGCTCCGTCCCTCCGGTCGGAGAGATCAGGTAGACGTCCGTGCCGGTCCCCCGATCCGACACGTAAGCGATCCGTGACCCGTCCGGAGACCACCTTGGTAGGAACTCATCGGCCGGACTATGACCCGTCAGGATGTGAGGCTCCCCACCGCCGACGGAAAGCGTGGCGATGTCTGCGTCTCCTCCCACGATGTGGCTGTACGTGATCATGCTCCCATCGGGCGACCAGCTGGGAGAATGCTCCCACCCGACGAAGTTGGTCAGTGGCCGCAGCGTCATGTCGGACAGATCGACACCCGTCCCACGCTCGCTCGCCGAACGAACCGCCCATAGGAGCAAGAAGATGGCGCCGATGGACGGAACGGAGTACGCTAGGATCCGGCGCGCCCGAGCCCCAACCCGGGACCGGGTCCGCGTCACGGGCGGCCGCTCACGGTCGGTCGCCGTCAGGGCCTCGGCGAACTCCTCTGCGCTCCGAAACCGGTCGGCGGGTACCCTGGCGACTGCCCGCAGGATCGCCTGTTCGACGGATCCGGGCACGGTCTCGCGCACCGTGCGGATCGCCGGGGGGGCTTCCACAGTTTTCCGCGCCAGGATCGCCTGCGGGTTCGATCCGGTGAATGGAGGATCCCCTGCCAGCATCTCGTACACGACACACCCGAGGGCGTAGATGTCGCTGCGGACGTCCGCTCGTCCCTCTCCGGAGGCCTGCTCGGGGCTCATGTAGATCGGCGTGCCGAGGCTGACCCCGGTCTGCGTCAGCCGGTCGCCACCGGCCTCGCTAAGTGCGGTGGCGATCCCGAAGTCGGCGATCGTCGCATGACCCCGGGACAGCAGGATGTTCGCGGGTTTAATGTCACGGTGTACAACCCCGGCGGCGTGGGCACAGCTCAAGCCGTCCGCGACCTCTCTCGCGATCCTGAGGGTCTCATCGATTGAGAGCTGGCCTTCCCGCTCCAACCGGTCTCGCAGCGTCTCGCCCTCGACGTAGGGCATGACGTAGAAGAGGAAGCCGTTGGCCTCCCCGGAGTCGAACAGCGGCAGGATATGTGGGTGCTGCAGGTTCGCCGTGGTTTCGATCTCGGTGAGGAATCGCTCGGCCCCGACGACCGCCGCCAGATCCGGTCTCAGAACCTTGACCGCGACGCTCCGGTTGTGCTTGAGGTCGCGGGCCAGGTAGACGGTCGCCATGCCGCCCTCGCCGAGCTTGCGCTCGATCTGGTAGCGGTCGGCCAGCGCCATTTTGAGCTTGTCGAACCCGGGGGACATCGCGGACCGCCTGGGTCAGGGTGTCAGCTCAGAGCCTCCACGCTCTTGAAGCTGATCATGGGGAAGGGGGGCGGCAAGCAAAGGCCCGACAGACTGCCAAAATGACTTGTCACGCCTACTGTCACAGAGTGTGCAGGTTTGTACGGAAGTGTACTGAGGTCAAAACGGCGAAATCAGTGTGTACGGAAGTGTATCGAAGTGTGCGGGTGCTGCGCCGCTTGAATGGGGTGGCTTCGCAGGCTGCGCCTGCTCAGTGTCTCGCCTGCGGCTCGACGGCAGGAGGTCGCGAGTGAGAGCTGCGGCCGCTGACGCGGTCCTCGCTCGTCGCAAGCTCCCCGAATCTCGCCGCCCCGATATGCTGCACTGTCTTACCGGGATGGATGTGGCGGGAGATCAGCGGATCGCGTAGCGATCGTAGCTAATCTCGCCGCCCCGATTGGCAGAAAGCCTGCAACCATGCGGGCTTTCGTGCATCTGGGAGGCGCTACCCATGCGGCTGCGCAATCTCCTGAAATGCTGGATGGTCTTTACAGTCGATGAACCCGGGTCGCCGATGAATGTACTGGTGGCCGTGTCCCTTCCTCAACGCATCGCCAAGCAGCTGGGTCGCACGCTCACACTCGCCCAGTGCCGCTGCTATTTGGGCACGTGCGAATCTCGGCCGGGATGCGCCAAACCCGATCGAGAACTCAGCGCTTTCATCGAGCTCCTTCAGACGTTCCTCATATTTTCGTGCCGCCGTCGGGGCTCCCGATTTTGCCGCAGCCATGCCGAGCAGAGGGTACCACCACTGTGCCCTTTCAAGAGCAGTCGCAGCGGTAACGCGCGGCTCGGTCAGTTCACGGACCTCGTCCCATTCGTTCAGGAAGAACAGAGCTTCCGCTAACGTGAAAAGATCTGAGCCCCCATTGCTTGAACGGCTCGCCAGCTCCCGAAGGGCCGGCAGGGCGCGACGCAGGACCTCACGCCCTGCCTCCTCGTGTCCGTGCCACAGCAGCTCGTTGCCAGTAACCTTGAGGAATACACCCGATGGCATGTCGGACTGACCGGTTCCGAGCCGGAGTCCCTCCTCGATCGCGTCGTCCAGCTCGTCAAGGCGCCCGAGCGCCGCCAGTGCTGTCGCTTCTTGTTCGAAGAGGGAGAGGCGTCCCGGACGTTCCTCCTTCCCCTGACGGGCCTGCTTCAGCTCCTCTTCGTGTTCACCGAGGAAGTGGAGCGAGGCGGTGAGAATCTTCCACCGATAGGGGCGTCCCATCAGCGGGAAATCGGGGCGGCGCAGGATCTCGACCGTCTCCCGATAGTGTCCGATCGAGAACGCGACGCCCAACAGCGCATTCAACCGATCGGGGGACAAGGCTGCCGCCTTCCGCTCGGCATCGTACGCAGCCAACTGATCGTGCTGGAAGAAAGAGGCCTCGAGCGCGCGCACCTGGTAGCGGTCGGTTGGCGACAGGAGGTGCCGACGCCGTTCGATGAGGGCGATGACAGAATCCAAAGCGACTGTGGCCGAGTCGCGATCTAGCCTCGAATACAACACCATGCCTGCCTTGAGCAAGCCGATCAGGGCGTGCGCGAAGGTGCTGTCGATCGCCACCGCGCGAGAATAATGAGCGTAGATTTCCTCCCAATTCCACGTCTCCAATCCGGCCACGTACTCCAGGTAGGCGTCGTACATGGGCGGTGGAGCGAGGGGCGCGGTCTCCGCCCATCCGCTCAGCGCAGAGCCAAATCGAACCGCCAAGAACCCCATCACACGTTGCCGGATGAGTTCCGCGCCCACGAGCGGAGACCCGCGTGAAGCCGTGACGGGCGGGATCACGGCGAGCAACTTGTTGTTCGCCACGTCCGACACCTGGGCCTGGATCGTGAGATGTCCCGCCTCCTGGGAGAGCGAGCCCCACACGACCGTTCCCGCGGCCGCGTTTCGAGCGAACCACTGTACTCGCTGCCCAGGGTCGAGCGTCAGTGCGGAACTGCCGATCAGGGCTTCGGTCAATTCCAAGGTTCCGGGAAAGCTCACCACTTCCACAAGCCCCGTCCGCGCGATCCCCTGAATCGTCCAGTCGGCGATTACGCGGCCAAGTGCGTCGAGCTCTGTGTCGCCCGTCTCGTTCTCCAGGGGTAGGACCAGGACGCGGCGAGGATTGAGCGCTGCATCTACTCGCGCCGGCTTTTCTAATCGCTCAGCGTCCGAGCTCCGGAGCTCGCCGATGCCCACGAGCGCAACCACGACGACGGCCGTAGCCAGAGCAGTCCAGAACAGCCAGCGCCGGCCCGCCTCGGACAACCCCTTGGGTGGAGATTCAGCCTCGAAAGAGGGCTCCAGATGCCCGCCGTGTGAAAGCTCAAGAGAGCCGGGCTGACTCATTGGGACTTCCGCTGGGGTATGCTCGCCTGGTTCTGCCTCCCTAACGGAAGGCACACCGGCAGGCTTCTTCTTCAGACGCTCGGCTAGGGCCGCTACCTGCGAATCGGGCTTGGCTCCCAGCTCCTCGCGAAGCAGGGCCTCGTGGGCTTGGGCGTGGCGGATGGCCCCTCCCCGGTCGCCCGCCGTCTCAAGCGACCTCATGAGCCCCAACGCCACACGTCCGTTGTACGGGTTGTGTGCCGAAAGCCGGCGCCACCACCCCACCGCTGCTTCGTGATCTCCACGAGTCCCGACCTCTTTCGCCAGCGACTCCAACGCCCGCTCGTACAGACCGGCCAAGCGGGCCTGCTCGCCATCCACCCAGCGCTCGAACTCCGGCGAGCCGTCCAGGTAAAAGCCGTCGAGGAACGGGGCGATATAACGCGAAACCGCACGCTCGGACGCACCAGACGCCAGCGCGTCCTCGAACTCCGCCACGTCCACCCGCACCAAGTCTATGTTCAGCCGCAGATCATCGCCCTCGGAGAGCAACGCGTCAGCACCGAGTGTCTTGCGGAGCATGTGCACGGACACGTTGAGCAGGTTGCGTGCACGGTGAGTTCTGCGCTCAGGCCACAGATAGCCCACGAGCTTCTCCCGACTCAGGGACCGGCCCGGGGCCAGGGCAAGGAGGGCCAGGAGGGCCAGGCGATGGCGCTGAACGGCTCGTCCGGTGAGGAGACCGTCGTCGTCCTCTAAGAACGGACGGCCAAACAGCTTGAGGGATATCACGCCCGTGAGCGGCCACCTGGATTAATTGAAACGGAACCGAGCGTTTACCCGGTGCGGCTATAAATCTAGGCGCGGGGGCCTATGTACACCAATGGCATGGCGCCCATCCAGAAGCGCTACAATCCCGGGCAAAACGAGCGAGACCCGAGATTAGGCGCGTGGTTCTAACACGGAGGTGAGTATGCCGAGGACCCGAAGCTCTCTCTTGTCGGCCGCGTTGGTCGTTGCGGTCGCACTCCTGGGGTTCGCTTGCGCCGATGCCCCGACTCAAGCGGCCTCTGACGAGTTGACGCCACGGTTTGGGAAAAGCGGCGGCAAGGGAGGTCCCCCACCCCCACCTCCACTCACCTTGATGGCCGAGCTCAACGATCCGGTATCGGGGGCTCGCGTCTCCTCCGATGGCTTGGGGTTCTACGATGGGGATCACGTGACGGCCCGCTTCCGGCTGGAGCCGCAGTGTCCTGCTCGCCACATGTTTCTTCAAGACCTCCCGGTCATTCCCGCGCTGGCAGGCGTAACCATCCCTACCTGCAACGGAGAGGACGTACCGGGCGCAGGTTGGTTGTTCATCCAGCTTCCTGATTTGTTGGAAGACGACATTTGTGGCAGCGCGAGCAGCTGCACCCCATTCGATAACATTCCCTCGTACGTGATCAGAGGGAACAAGGTCAAGCCGACGGGAGCCTTCGGCCCTACTGCCCACTTTTTCTTCTATGGTGGTGACTACTACAACTTCGTGTTCCAGCAGGCGCTGGTAACGATCAACGGGGATGGCTCGAGAACGGTGACGGCCGACCAAGCGCATCTGTATACGCTCGGCGATCTCCAGACCATCCTCTGGAGCGGTCCCCTCGAGTTGAACATCACAATCACGCCGTAGGCTCTCAACTCGATCCGTCGGGCTACGCGGCCGGGGCGGCCCCACGCGGGGCGCCCCCTCTTCAAGGCCCACCGTCGCCTTCGGCACTGAGTAGCTCGTGGCGGAGCGGGAGAGGCTGCTGGGATCCCGAACTGTCACGCTAGCTGTCACAGGGTGTGCAGGTTTGTACTGAAGTGTACGGAAGTCAAAACGGTCCAATCGGTGTATACTGAATTGTATCGAAGTGTGCGGGTGCTGCGCCGCTTGAATGGGGTTCAGGAGGTCGCGAGTTCGAATCTCGCCGCCCCGATTGGTCGAAAGCCCGCGAACATGCGGGCTTTCGTGCATTCTGGGCCCAAGGACATCTCTGCGTGCAAGGTCGGTGCGCACCACGGGAATACGCAATAAGAAGAACCACACCGTTGAACCCCTATTGCCAAGACAAAGCCGCGACGTGAACGCTTATGCTTCAAATGTGAGCTATCTTGGTACACCCGAATTGAAGCAAGACAGGCACGGAGTACATGGAACATGTCCAGAGCATCAACAATTATCTTGACCTGTGTTCTAACCAGCACTCATACCGTGTTAGCCATTGACACGGAAACGTCGATGGATCAAACGGGACTGGACATACAGTTTAAAGACAGCGAAAGATATGGAGTCAAGCCTGAGGAACAACGTCTCATCACCAATATCATAGCAGAGGCGGAAAGAAGGGTACGAGCACTAGTGCCCTCCTTACCGGAAGACATCAGTGTAATAGTGACGTTTGTTGACGAAAGGTTCGACTACTGGGGGACGTCAATGGATCTTAATGGTCGCTCCGATGCACCGGGGCTAGTCATCATCGATATTTCTGCTGGATTCCCCGGTGGCATTTCTGCGGCGGTCAACAAGAATCTATCTCGTTTGGTTTTTCACGAGTTTCATCATCAGGATCGTGGCTGGACCATGACGGGCAACAAGTTTGGGCGAGGTATCCCCATCGCCGCAGTCAACGAAGGCTTGGCGGTAGTTTTCTCCGAGCAGTACGCGGACGGTTCGTTTGAAAAGCTCGCCAATCCTGAGAATGGGGACCTGTGGTTGAAGGAAATCCTGGCTCTGCCCATCGACGCCAATTACGGGCATTGGATGAGTCAACACCCGGATGGCCGGTTTGCCATCGGTTATCGAACTGGCATGTATCTCGTAAACAGGGCGATGGCTGATTCCGGGAAGAACATTCTTGAGTTGAGCAGGTTTTCTCCAGATGAAATACTGGAAATGGTTGCAGGTGCGGCTCCATAACTTCCTTTCGGGGGATGATCTCCGACGGCTGCCACGCAGGCTCCTTTGAGATCCGGCGACCGAGGGCCCCGGTACGGGTGAGTTAGACCCAGAGAACCGAAAGCTGGTCAGTGGGTCTGAGGAGATCATCACGGACTGTCACGCTAGCTGTCACAGAATGAGCAAGTCTGAGATCGACTGAGATCACGTCGTTCCACCGAAATCAGCGTGAGATCAAGTGTACGCGGGTGTACGCGTGCTGCGCCGGTTGAATGGGGTTCAGGAGGTCGCGAGTTCGAATCTCGCCGCCCCGATTATGCGAAAAGCCCGCAACCATGCGGGCTTTCAGCATCTACGGTCGTATCCCGCTGAAGCGCTCGACCACCTGCTCCGGCGAGCCTCGTCTAGTCCCTCGCCCGCCCCTCCAACTCGGTCGCCCAATCGATCACCAACCTGAGCTCGGGAGGCGGGGGAGGTGATACGGTCACCACATAACTCTCGTCGGGTGGGAGTCCCCAGACGGTGTTCATGCCGGTGACGTAGGGTCTGGGACGCACGTCGCAGACGCTTCCGCCTTCCGCTTCGGCCAACATCAGCGTGTCCCCCTTCAGGTAGTACAGCCGGGCGCCGTCCCTGGACCACACCGGGAAGTTGCCCCCTCCGCTCGAGACCGGGCACGGCACGGCATCCGGGAAAGCCATCGCCCAGATTTCGGGCCTCTGGCCGAAATCGTCGCGGGCGTATGCGAGCCAGTCGCCCGAGGGCGCGAAGGCACCCTGGTTTTCGTTGTAGGGCTCATCGAGGAAGGCCCAGGCCGAGTCGGCCTCCGCGGAGTAGAGCCAGAGATCCTCTCCGGTGTCCGGATCCGTCACATGGAAGAGCAGCCAGGCTCCATCCGCCGTCCAGGACTGGGGCCATTTGGACAGATCGTTCCCGAACAACGGCTGGGGTCCTGTCCCGGAGTCGACCTCCAGCGTGTAGAGATCACGGCCGCCGTCCCGGATCGACGTGAAGGTGATCCTCGACGGCCCGGGCCCCCAGATGGGTGAGTAGTCGTTGGACGGATGGGTGGTGAGTCGGCGCGGCTGGCGGCCCCCCACGAGATCGTACGAGAAGATGTCCTGGCTCTCCTCGTACGAGGCGTACAGGAGGCTCCTCCCGTCCAGCGAGAAGCGGATGGGGAATGCGTGCGACGCCGGTGGTATGGGGATGGAATTCACCGACCCGTCGGGGTAGATGCGCACCAGCGGTCGCTCGAACTCCGATCTCCCCGCGAGGTAGGCGACCGTCCCCGAAGCCGACACCGCCATCTCGGCGAACATTTCATGGCCCGTGATCACGGCGTCGAGCACGGGCTCCGGTGGCCCGACTTCGCGCGCTTCGAGATCGTAGGCGGCGATCATCGTGTTCGCGCGCTGCATGAAGACGAGGTGCCCACTCGGCACGTACTGGGCGTCACCACCCGGGATGAGCGATCGCGGCGTCCGCTCCGGATCCGCGCCCTCCAGAACGAAGGTCCTTACGTCACCGCAGCAGCTCGTGAACAGGAGATCCCCATTCGGCAGGATCGTCGGCCACATGTGGGCGGCATCGATGCCGTCGTGGGCGGGTCTGGTGAGCTCCTGGGGCTCGCCTCCGTCGGCGGCCATCCTCCACACGCCCCCGAACAACACGGGGACGTAGTAGATGAACTCGTCGTCCGGCCCCCAGGCACCACCCCGAAACCCGCTGACGGCGGCCAGCTCCGTCGCTGTGCCCCCGCCGGCGGGCACTTTCATCAGGCTGGAACCGGAGACGAAGCCGATCCACACTCCGGTCGAGGAGTAGAAGGGGGAACGCGCTCCCTCGGTCCCGGGGATCGGCTCGATCCCGCCCGGGGCGTCGAGGGACAAGCGATACAGACGTTGCCCCCCACGCTCACCGACGAACACCACCGTCCGTCCGTCGGGTGAGATCGTCACGCTCCGATTCAAGGCCGTAAAGAACTCGGTTCTGAGACCAACCCCGTCCGGCAGCGACACGGGAATGTACGTCGGTCGCGGCTCCATGCTGCGGCCGCCCGAGAAGAGCGCGCCCAAGATCAGGCCCGCCACCAAACCGGCAACACCCAATGCCGCCGGAAGGTGCCAGCTTCGGGGCGCGCGGGGCCCCGCGGCACCGTGTACGACGTCTCGAGCGACCTTGCCCGGATCGAGCAGCCGATCCCTCAGTGCGCCGGCAGTGGAGAACCGGTCGGCGGGGAGACGGGCCAGCGCCCGGTGGGTCAGCGCCGCGAGCCAGTCGGGCACGGTCTCCCGAAGCTCGACCACCGGCCGCGGACGCTGGGTAAGGACGCTGGCCAGCACGGCCTGCGCGGTGGAACCCGAGTGCGGTGGCTCTCCCGAGAGCATCTCGTAGATGAGGCATCCCAGGGAGTAGACGTCCGTCCGGCCATCAACCTCTCGGTCCCCTGCCGCCTGTTCCGGGCTCATGTATGCGGGCGTTCCGAGGCTCAAGCCCGTCTCGGTAAGCCGCGCTCCACCCCCGGCATGCACGGCGAGCGCGATGCCGAAGTCGGCCACGAGCACCCGTCCGTCCTGGAGGAGCACGTTCTCCGGCTTGACGTCTCGGTGGATGATGCCCCGGCGATGCGCGTAGTTGAGGGCGTCGCCCACCTCCGCGGCGACGCGGACGGTTTCGTCGATCGAGAGCTGCTTCTCTCGAGTCAGCCGCTGTTTGAGGCTCTCCCCGTCCACATAAGGCATCACATAAAAGAGGAAGCCGCCTGCCTCTCCCGAGTCGAAGAGCGGCAGGATGTGGGGGTGCTGGAGGTTGGCGGTGGTCTTGATCTCGGTCAGGAACCGATCGGCCCCGATCACGGCGGCGAGCTCGGGCTTGAGGACCTTGATCGCCACCTGGCGTTCGTGCTTCAGGTCCTCGGCCAGGTAGACGGTCGCCATGCCGCCCTGACCCAGCTCACGCTCGATCTGGTAGCGGTCAGCGAGCGCCGCTTCGAGCCTGTCGAACTTTGAAGCCATGCAGAACCGCCTGGGTGAATGCGTCAGCTCTGAATCTCCACAATCTGAAGCTGATCATGGGAAAGGGGGCTGGCAAGCGACGCTCCGGCGGACTGCCGAAATGACCTGTCACGCCTACTGTCACAGAGTGTGCAGGTTTGTATCGAAGTGTACGGAAGTCAAAAGAAGTGTATCGAAGTGTACGGGTGCTGCGCCGCTTGAATGGGGTTCAGGAGGTCGCGAGTTCGAATCTCGCCGCCCCGATTACGCAGAAAGCCCGCAACCATGCGGGCTTTCGTGCATCTGGGACCTGCCTGTAACACTCCCAAGTTGACCGCAACTGTCACACGGAGGACGGTCACCGCGCTATGGATCCTCCGCGACGCGAGTAGCGGGGGTAAGCAAGTTGATGTAAAGAATCGCGTCAAAGGCATCGACGGGCGCAAAACGGAGGTGGTATCGGTTGAACAGGCGGGTCTCGTGTTCCATGCGCATCCAAGTTCCGAGACGGCCACTCGTGGGAAGTGCTCGGAGATCGATCAGGTAAGTGGGGACCGAGACCGAGCCCAGGAGAGCATCGATACCATCATCATCACGGGGAAACGGCTGCCCGCCACCCATGAACCAAAAGTCCCCGACTCCTTCTCCAAAGTACGTGCCAATCGTGACCAGGTCGGACCCGAGCTCCCTCCGGAGAAGGAATCCGGCGGATGCGAGACCCTTGGTGGGCCAGTCGGAGGGTAAGTCTCGCCCGAGGCTGAATCGGTGCGAGCCGGTATGGGTGTTGTTGGCGAAGAACATGACTCTGCCAGTGGGTCCCTCCCGATCCAGAACCCAGCGGAGGTTGTCCGCCATCCCGGCTTCTCGGAGCGCCCATGGGTCCTCCAAATACCTCAAGAAAGCGTTGTCCTGATGGGCAGCCACCGCTTGCCGACGCACCCACGCGTAGTCGTCGGCACCCACCAATTCGACCAAATCAGCTCGGTCGTGATCGAGAAAGGCCAGCACGCGATCGATGGTTACCGTGATCTGGTCCTTCTGCACCGAAGTCAGCTCAGGGTACGCATCAAAGCGGAACAGTGGAATCACTTCTTCAACCGCCTCACGCACGGGCGCGGCACCGGGCAGGCCTGTCTCGCGGAGGAACTCGATCACCGCCTCTAGCGAACGGCAGGCGCAGGAAATCTCGTGCCCGGTGAGGTCGACCCCATAGAGTCGGACGGCGCGGGAGGATGGCACGCTCTGATTGTACGCGCGGATCCACTCCAACAAATCCACGTTCTCCTGGAAGAGCCCGAACCGGGCACTGAAGGCCTCACGGGCAAGCGCACCGGCCTCCCCTTCACCCCCAAGCACGTAATCGTGGAGCAGCTTGGAGGTCGACAGAGCGGTCTCCAACGCGATCGCTGTGAAGCCATGCTCGGTCACGAGGTACTCGAGAAGCCGATTGCGCAGTGCTAACGGTTCGTGGGCACCGTGAAACGGTTCGCTGAAGCTGACGACTCGCGCGGAACCGATCACCGGAGCCAGGGCCGCAAGGTCGGAAAGGTCGGTACCGACGCCAGCGTGGTCTACGCGGATCGCATGCTCGGCGGCCCAAGCGCGGTATTCCTCGAACGGTGGCGACCCCTGGGCTTCAACGCTCCCGGTCGCGGCACCGAAACAACCGCATAGCAGTAGACTGTTACAGACGACGCGCTTCATACCGAATCCGCTCGGCGGTCCGACGGGGGCCCTGTGGGGTCCGCTAGCCTCGAGGTGTGACAACGCGATCGAAACGCGGGTTCGCACGGAGCGACTCGAGATCAACGTTCGAGCGCACCCACGGGTTGTGGTACACCCCGCGTGCGTACGACTCCTCGAGCAACCGTAACGCTTCCTGCTCATCCCCGAGTACCGCTCGAATGTACGCCTGGCGGCGGGTGTTGAAGCCGCGGAGATAGGGGACCCCAGGCATTTCGAGCTGTCCGATGACGGCCTCGGCCTCCTGGCGACGCCCCAGGCGGGCCAGAGTGCTGCCGAGCCAGCCAAGGCGGTCGACGTTCTCGGGCTCCTCGTCGGATAGAGACTCGAACAGCAGCAGGGCTGCCTCCCACTCCTCGGCGAAGTAGTGTCCGAGAGCCCTGAGCTCGCGGGTATCTCCGGTTGCGCGCTCGGCTTCGGCCAAGGCCCGATGAGCCCACCCCTTGGATTCGTCCGTGCGGCCCAGCGAGCGGAGCATCTCCGCCACGTCGATAATGACTTCGGTTACGAATTCGGCTCCCAAGCCCCGTGCTTCTTCGACGACAGGCTCGACCTCAGCCAGTCGCCCGAGGGCGGCCAACGCCCAGGCCTCCCTGTAGAGTAGAACCCGATCACCGGGATATCGAGTCTTGGCCGCTCTGATGGCGTCGAGTCCCTCTTCGTCCCGCTTCAGCATGAACAGCGCGTTCGTGTGCTGATAGTCCCAGGGCGCCCAGTTTCGGCCCCATGACGTGGTGAGATCGCGGAGCGCCAGGTAATCCAACGCTGCGGACGGGTAGTTGGCCCGGACCGCCGCGAACGCCGCCCCATACGCCCAATCCGCCGGGGCCATCTCGAACAGTGCTCGGGCGACGCGGTAGCGGCCCTCAAGATCCCCGCGGAAGCTCGCTTCGTACCACTCCAGCTTCAACTGCTCGATCTGCGTCAGCCGCTGGCGCCGTGCCTGGAGAAACGAGAGGACCGAATCCGCCTCCGCCAGACGAACGAGATTCGCGTACGAGCCCACGGCCTGTAGCAGAGGAGCGATAAAGGTCGTGTCCAGCGCGTACGCACGGTCGGTGTGCTCGATCGCGCGCCGATATTCCTGCCGCTCGAAGTAGTCGTCCGCCAGACTGATCTGGCGGAACGCCTCCAGGCTGGGAGGAGGAGTGAATAGCTCGGGGGTTCCCAGATCCACGCCGAGATACGCGGCGAGCGCGCCCGCCACGCGGCTGCTCACCCCCTCGAACGCCACCATCGGGTCGGTTGACGGGCCCGTGGCGGGATCGAGCTTGTAGAGCAGGCGATCGTCGGATACAAGCCGGATGTCCACATGGACCTCGATCTCATCGCCGACTAGATAGTAGGCGCCCGTGACGAGAGCCGTAGGTCTGGCGCGCTCGATCAGTTCCTCCAACGGGGGCTGCCAGCCGGGGCGACCCTCACCGCCGGACTCATCACCCCGCACCTGGCGCATGGGGACCACATGGGCGATCGCGGCGCGGACTAGCCCCTGCTCGATCCACTCCGCGCAGAGCTTGCCCAACGGCGCGAGGTGGGGCTCACCAGTCTGATTCTGCAGAGGGATGACGAGGACGCGCGCACGCATCCGATCCGCCATGTCGCCAGCCTGGAGAACGGCGAGAGAAGGGCTGTCGTCGCTCAGGTCAGCTCCGCCCGAGTTAAGAAAGAGGCCGGTCCCGAGGCCTACGCCGAAGACCACGAGCACCCCTGCGATGACGAGGGTCCGAGCGTCCAGGAGCGAATTGTCTGCGGCCTCCACCAGCTCTGCGCGACCCTTCGGTGTGTGGGCCGCGGCCGTGGTCCGGATCCCCTCGGGCGTCCACTCGAGGAACCAGGCGAGCGCGAGTGCAATCGGGAGCCCCACCACCACGAGGATCGTGAGGAGTCTTAGGGCTGCGTCCGGAAGACCGAGGCCCGAGGTGAGAAGGTCGGCGCCTTCGAGGATCGCGAAGCCCGAAGCCGCATACACCGCTGCCACCCGGAAGACCTTCCGTCGTTTCAGTTCGTTGACGAGGCTCATGGATTCTGACGATGAGGATGGGGATTGCGCCGGGCAATAGCATCGAAAGGACCTGGGGACAATGCCCAGAGTGGTCGCCATCGTCGGTGGGACCAAGCCCGACCGCATGGCTTCGCACTGTCACGCCTACTGTCACAGAGTGTGCAGGAGTGTACTGAAGTGTACGGAAGTCAAGACGGCCAAATCGGTGTGTACTGAAGTGTATCGAAGTGTACGGGTGCTGCGCCGCTTGAATGGGGTGGCTTCGTAGGCTACGCCTGCTCAGTGTCTCGCCTTCGGCTCGACGGCAGGAGGTCGCGAGTGAGAGCTGCAGCCGCTGACGCGGTCCTCGCTCGTCGCAAGCTCCCCGAATCTCGCCGCTCCGATTTTTCTAACTTCCTGCTGCACCTGACGATGGATCGGGTGCGGCAACCCTCCCGCTGGCAGCCTGGGGTAACGATTGGGGGAGCCTGATCTGAGAGCATTGCGGATATCGCGGTCGTGATGTCTGTTAGATGCAGGGTGGGGTTGGGCACGTTGGATCCGCCCGCTCAGAGGTCACTTCATGCGGTACCTGAGAACCACGGCAGGCCTGCTGTGGGTTGTCGCTTTGCTATGCACGGCCTGCGCGCCCTCAGCGGCGGGGTCGGGCACAGGCTCGGACCTGCCGCTCGAGGTGGTGATCGACAACCGCAGGGGCGAACGGTTCATGGTCCGTATCGGCGATCACCGGCGAGTTGGCTGGGCCGAACCCTTGCGGAGAACGTTCCTGCGAGCGCCACGAGTCGGGATCGAGGATCGCGGTGTCATGGTCTGTCTATTCGACCAGACTCTCACCCGCAGCATCTGCCTGAATAACTACCTCCAAGTCCCGCGCTCGGCGCGGATCATTCAGATCACGGTTCTAGGTGCCCCGCGACGGCGCACGGGTGTCCCTTGCGAGGTCACGGCTGTGGTGCTGGCGGCGGAACAGAAGGTCCTGTCCGCACAGCAGTGTAGTTAGCGCCAACTTCTCAGGAGGTCATCATGAGACGCCACATTCTCGTAGCCTTGGCTTCGGCTGTGCTGGCTGCCTGTCAGCCCGCAGCGAGCGAATTGACTGAGGAGCAAAGGGCGACCATCGGAGAGAGCGTTGTGCAGTTGAGCGCAGAGATGCAGAGCGCCTTCGATAACGAGAATCCTGAGTACTTCAGCTACTTTGCCGATTGGTTTACCTCCTCTGCGGTGGGCAGGCGTTCAATTGAGATGACCCGTTCTGGTACGATGCAAGACTACTGGCCGAACATCACCCAAACGTCCGAGGCGGGTGAAACGCGCACTCTCGTGCTTGGCCCCGACATCGTCGTCCTGGAACGTGCCCAGGTGAACACGGTCACTGACAGCACTGGCAATACGACCGCGTACGATGTACGGCTATCGGAGTTGTGGGTACGGGAGAACGATACCTGGAAGGCC
Organism: Gemmatimonadota bacterium; assembly: GCA_039588215.1. Lineage (GTDB taxonomy): Bacteria > Gemmatimonadota > Gemmatimonadetes > Palauibacterales > Palauibacteraceae > JBDHAC01. Next base: position 11,345 of record JBDHAD010000034.1, on the reverse strand, counting down.
CTTCTGTATAGGTTCGAGACCCTCGGCTCCCGTCAATGAGCTTCATACGCTTGAACGAATGGGACTCCTGAAGGGGGATTTGACAAGTTTGATCGAACCGCACTCGACCATCTGCAGAGGCTTGGCAGAGGGTTGGGGCGCGATGACTGACAAGCCTTCACAATAGTAATCAGGTAGGAGTCCCATTGGGGGGTCTCAGCTGCGTCTGGGACGCACGAGACGGCTGGGTGCTCGGTAAACCCTTCCCGCCGGTGACACGGTCGGCCATCGCGTCGAGGATGGTCAGGGTTCGCGTGGCTCACGACGCCCCCTCCCAGCTTTGCGCGTCCCTCTCTCTCTCTCGCCCATCGTCGAAGCCTCATCGACAGCCACAGGAGGTACCCCATGCGTGCTCTCGCCCTCGCTTCGCTGGCTCTCTTCGTCGCCACACCCGCGTTTGCCCAACAGTGGACCGCAGAGGAACAGGAGGTGATCGACGTCAACAACCGATGCTGGGAGGCTTGGGCCGCGGAGGACATGTCGGCCATCGAGGCGACGTGCAACGAGCATCCCAAGGCGGTCTTTTGGTTCACTAGCACCGCAGCGCCGCGGACTGGCTGGCTCGAAGAGCACGGAAAGACCTGGCTGACCGAGGTCTACTGGCCTCGCACGGATGTGATTCACTTCGAGGTCCAGCCGCTCAAGATCAGCGTGATCGACGGCGTGGCGCTCATGCACAACTGGGTCCTGTACATCGAAGAGGACACGAACGGCGAGAGGAGGGAACTCCGAGAGAGACGGCTCGACATCTTGATGCGGATTGGCGATAGGTGGTCGTGGATCGGCGGGATGGTCTCGCCGGAATCCTGACGAAGCCAGCCGTATGTGACGGCGAGGAGGGTGGGGCTCACGGCTCTCCCTCCTCCTTGTCGCCGTACGTCTCGACCAGATAGGCGAGCAGGTCGGTGGTCGCCTTCCACGCCCTCCCCGGCCCGGTCCGGGACGCACGAGACGGCTAGGTCTAAGTCACAGGATGGTTGTTCACCGGAAGCCGACGAGTAAGCTGGAGGTGTTCGAAGCCTTCACAACCTACTCGTCGGGGGATCCGGTGAACGTGCACAAGAATGCGAAGCTGACGCCTGCGGGGCGAGCCCTGCTGGTCAGGAGGATTGAGACAGGGGAGCGTGCGGAGGTGGTGGCCCGGGAGATGGGCGTGAGCCGGCGGACGGCGTTCAAATGGCTCAAGCGCTACCGGGAGGAGGGAGAGGTGGGGCTGGAGGACCGGAGCTCGAGGCCACACCGACACCCGAGACGGATCCCGCGAGCGCGTCGTCGGCAGATCGAGCGGCTCAGGCGGAAGCGGTGGAGCAGCCCCCGGATCGCCGATCACCTCAAGATGCCGGTCTCAACGGTGACGGTGGAGGTGAGGCGGTTGGGGCTGAACCGGCTCTCGAGACTGGCCCCTCCGGTTCCGGTGGTCCGATACGAGCGGTCCCGGCCCGGCTCGCTGGTGCACATGGATATTAAGAAGCTGGCGCGGATCGAGCGCATTGGACACCGGATCCACGGCGACCGAAGTCAGCGAAGCCTGGGCGTGGGCTGGGAGTCTTACCACGCCGCGATCGACGACGCGAGCCGTGTGGCCTATGGGGAGGTCTTGGAGAGCGAGCGCAAGGAAGACGTGACGGCGTTCCTCCTTCGCGTGGTGGCCTTCTTCGAGTGCCAGGGGGTGAAGATCGCACAGCTCATGACGGACAATGGCCCGGGGTATCGATCGAAGCTCTTCGGGCGGACGCTGCGCGAGCTTGGGATCCGTCACCTGTTTACCCGGCCGTACACGCCCCGAACGAATGGCAAGGTGGAGCGCTTCATCCGCACCTCGGCGGAGGAGTGGGCCTGTGGTCGGCCCTATCACCACTCGAGGGAACGGACGAAGATGCTGCGGGCCTGGCTACGCTAATACAATCTCACCCGAAAGCATGCCGGCATCGGACGGCGGACGCCTTTCCAGCGCCTCGTCAAGCTCAGGGTGAGCAACGTCCTTGCGACGCACAGCTAGGTAGCCTCGGTCGGACCCACCACCGTACCCACCGATCTAGCCTGTCGATGCGCTCGTCCGTCGTCTCCCTCTACTTCAGGACTCGTCCGAGTTCCACATGATGACCGAAAAGCGCCACATGCCGTCGGCCCCTCTTCGCATTAGATCGCTGTACTTCCCGTTGAAGCGCTCTTCCTGTCCGTCGATCTCGAGGACCTCCTCGACCGGACCTTTCAGGTACGCCAGGTCACCGCGGACCTCGATCTGATCGATGCTCCACGTCATGCTTCGGATCAAGAGCCCATCCAGCCAGGGGCGGACCGCGTCACCGCTCACGGAGGGCTCGCCGGGGGGCATGAACACGATATCCTCGTTGCACATGCCGAGGAGTGCATCCCAGTCGCCGTCCAGGCATGCCTGGGTCCACGGTTCGATCATGCCATGAATCGCTGAGACGTCTCTGTCATCCATCGGGGGCTCCTTTCACACGGTCGGACGCCGTGGCAGTAGGCTGCGGGCAAAACGGAGTTTCGGGTCTCCCTTTCCGCAGTGTAGACGGGAGCATGGAGAGACGTCGAGCCCGCCACGGCTGTGGGCTGACAGGCCGGGGGCCCACAGGGCAGGTCCATAGTAACGGGCTCCTCCACGCAGCATCTCGTGCGCTGAAGGCCCCATGCCGGGTCCGCAGCTGCTCGGCAGCTCTCAGTCCGGGGCTGCGTCAACGAATGCGGCCTCGATAGCGCCGAACAAGTTCGTGAGGCCGCTGATGTGCTTCGGTGGTTGCCACTCACCGACACCCCGGAGCATCAGGAACGACTGGCCGTCCGGCGCCAGATCGAAGTTGGAGAAGGTGTAGTTGCCACTTCCCGAGAAGATGTCGTCGGGGATCTCGAAGAGTGAGCGCTGCTCGGTAATGGGCTCCTCAGGGTTGGTCCCGATCTCGGCGAACCACATCCGGCCGCCCTGACGGTAGTAGATGCCACGACTATCGGGGGACCAGTGCGGGTAGGTGGCCCACCCGCTCGCCGCACCGGACACCATGCGATCGGGGCTGGGCCCCGAGAAAGGCATGACGTGAACCTCGCGGTTGCCGGACTTGTCGGTCACGTAGGCGAGCCACCGCCCGTCTGGCGAGACAGTCCCCGTGTGGTGCTCGACCCCAGGCTCGGTCGAGCCGGCGAGCACCTCGATCTCTCCGTCGCCCCCGAGGTCAAACAGGGCGATGTCGCTATTGCCCTCACCCTGTGAAGGAACGCGACCCACGAGGCTGCCCCCGTCAGGGGTTATGCCGTCAACGGTAATCCAGTCGAGACCCTTTTCCGCCGCAGAAACAAGATCGCGCGGCGTACCCCCGGGTGTGACTGGAAGGGCCTGGATGGTGCCGGGGTTCGGCCCCCTCCAGATGAGAACTTCATCGTCCGACAGCCAGTCGACGAGCCAACTATCGCCATCCGATGTGAGTGCGCGAGGCTCCCCACCCGTGGCGTCCACGACCCACACGTCACGTTTGTCGGGGGCTCGAATGTCGAGGGCGATCATAGACCCGTCGGGTGATTGACGGGGAATTACATAGTACGCGGGTGGCATCCCAAGTGCCGTAACCGAGCCTTCGAGATCCACGCGCACGGGCTCAGATGGGAGCGCCTTACCGCCGGCGATGTATACGAGGGTTCCGTTCTCGGAAACCGCGAATTGCCGCGGTGGCTCGATGCCGGTGCCGACCCCGCGAACGATGGGCCGTGCTTCGCCGACCTCTCGAGTCGCGGGGTCGAAGGCGGCAGCGTAGAGATCGAGATCCCGCCCGAAGAGAAGGTGACCAGAGGCGACGTACTGTGGGGCGCGCCCGGCGATCGGTAAGTGATCGGTCTGTCCGGTGTGTAGGTCCAGGACGGCAATCGTGCTGGTGGGCCCCAGCTCCCAGGTGTTGAAGAGCACGGAGCGGCCATCGGGGAGAAAGGACGGATACCACCCCCGCTCGGTCAGCCGCTCCCGCGGCCCTCCCGTGGCCGCGACTTTGTACAGTCCACCCCCGGGCTCCGGGGCATACACGATCGTTCCGTCCGGACCCCAGGCGCCGCCAAAGAAGTTCTCTATGTCCGCGAGGTCGACAGGCTCCCCGCCTTCGACCGGGATCTTCTTCAGTTTGCCCTGCGCTACGAACGCGACCCATCGCCCGTCTGCAGAAAAGAACGGCACCGCTCCACGATCGATACCGGGGATCGCGATCGTCGTACCTTCACGCAAGTCTCTCCGGTATAGGCGTGGCGGGCTCTCGCCCCGGTTGGTGAAGACCACGTACCGCCCGTCTGGTGAGATCGCCAGCTCCGCGTAGTACCAGTTGTTCCAGATCTCGGCTCCCTCTGGAAGCGAGATCTGGAACTTGGTCGGCTGATCTTGTTCCTGAGGGGCGGCCACCTCGGGAACGATGAGACACGCCAGCAAGAGACAGAGGAGTAACCGAGCGCAGCGCATTTGGACCTCCAGGGCTGCTTGGGCTTTCGTCTTCCCGTCCACCCCTCGAGCGGTGGCCCACCCACCGAGCGAAGCCGAATACTTGCCTATCAAGTGGTCGGCCTATTCAGAAAAGGATCGACAAACGGCGTTGTGCCGCTCGTCGCCTGAGGATGCGTTGCGGGAAAATCCTGGCGTGATCGGGAGTTGCCGCCCGGAATATCCATAACGTGCCGGACACGACCTTTGCAAGGCGTCGCAGGGAAAGCAGAACGGCGGGAACCTAGAGTTCTACCGTGTCGGGATCGTGCCGCAGACGCACCCAGTGCAAGTACGGCCACCTCTGGGGAGAGTGCTCAGCGCACGCCGCGTGAGCGTGTGCTGGACGCACCGGACCCGTCAGCCGGTGCCAGCCGATCACACCGCCAGCAAACTGTCACGCTAGCTGTCACAGAGTGAGCAGGAGTGTACGGAAGTGTACGGAAGTCAAAACGCCGAAATCGGTGTGTACGGAAGTGTATCGAAGTGTACGGGTGCTGCGCCGCTTGAATGGGGTTCAGGAGGTCGCGAGTTCGAATCTCGCCGCCCCGATTGCGCCGAAAGCCCACGTGGATCGTGGGCTTTCGTGCATGCAAGGACCTCTCGGTAAGCCTCCCAACTTGACTACGTTGTCACAGAGACGAGCCGCTTCACCATATCAAACGCTTCAACCACCCATCGCCGCGCCCATACCTGGCAACTGAAGATATGCAGGCCGCCGTCAGGTGCACCCACGTCTGATCTCTCGGTGTGGGAAGACGGGGGAGCGGCTGGCAGCGATGGCTCGTAACACCTCCCGCTGGACGTTCGCGCGCGCGCGAGACACCTGATTCGGAAACAGCGGTTCGCCAGCGAGTCCCTATACCAGGATCAACCAGGCGCCCCACCCCACGAGAAGCACACCGGCGCATCGTGCCAACCACGGCGCCACGACGGCGGGCAGGACCTTCTCGGCGAGCACGAGGCCGGCGATGATGGCGACCCACAGCAGGTTCATGATCCCGGTCACAAAGAGCAGGCACATCAGCAACCAACAACAGGTGAGGCAGTAGGCGCCGTGGTGCAGACCCAAGTAGAAGGCCCCCGCCCGCCCCTCGCGCCAGTGCGTGGTCAGAAAACTGATGGGCGAGCGGCAATGGTGCAGGCAGCTGTGCTTCAGCGGGGTCCATTGAAACACTCCGGCCGCGACCAGCAAGCTGCCGCCGAGGAGCGGGCTGGTGCTCACCATCATCGGTGACAGCAGAGCCGCCGAATGCAAAGCCCACTGTCCTGTGGTCGCCAGGGCGCTGAATCCACCCCAGATGGCGAGGTAGCCGATCAGGAAGAGCCCGGTTGGAACGAACGGCCTATCCTCCCGGCGCCGCTTTCGGTTGGTGGTCGCGAACAGCAGCAACATGGGCGTTGCGGACGGGACCATCATCGCCACCATCATTACGACCCACATGACGAAGACCAGCAGGGCTTCGCCCACCGTCCACGCCTGCATGGCAGGCATCGCCATGGATGCACCCGCAGCGGTGGTCAGCCCCCCGTCGCCCATCCGTGCGGCCTGGTTCACGGTGTAGGCCCAGGCCCAGACCGAGATGAGGACCAGACCGGCCAGGATGATCGCGCGATCGCGCCTCAGGACGGCTTCGATCGGGAGCGGTGCCACGGGTTCAGGAAAGGTTGTACTCGACCTCGGAGAGAAAGGCACTCGAGTCGGCGAATCGGAAGCTGAAGTCGCCGGTATCGACCTCGCACACATCCGTGTTGACCATATGGCCGTCACTCCAGATGAACCCTCCGGGCATTACCATGCGGATGTCCGCCTCGGAGCCATCCATCGCCGAGATAACCGGACCGAGATCGGCTCGCCCCAGGTCTCCACAACGCATGGTCGCGCTCTTGCCATTGCGCTCGAGCGTAATGGGGCCGTAGACGACCCTCGGTGGCTCCGTGCACGTGCCAGCGAAGATCTCGAATGGCCCCCCCGGTCCGGCATCCCCCGCACAGATGGCTGCGAGCGCCTCGCGCTGCGCCTCGTCGGCGCGTTCGTCGATGTACACGACGATAGAGCCGTTGCCCTCGTGAATGGGATTGGGCCAGTGACACAGGAGCGCGATGCTCAAGCCGTCGAGGCGGACATCGCCTGCCATGCCCTCGCGGATGTGCCACGCATCGATCGCCTTGCAGGTGCCGTCGCTGGGCAACGAGCTCAGGTTGCATGGGCACCCGTAGGCGCAGTTGCACGTCTCGTAGTAATCGGCCTTCCACCACCATTCAGTCATGTCGTCGCTCCTGATGATGATCTGCAACCGCGAGATGCGAGCAGATGAGATGAGAAGGACAACCTCCACGGGGTTTTCCTTCGAGAGGTACCCCCGAAGCGTGGACGCTACGTGAAGAGAACGCCCGGCGATTCAGGAGCCACCGGCCGTAGTATCGGTATGCCAGGGGGAGTGACGCAACCTGGAGCTTGGCTCTCTAGCAGGGAAGCGAGAGCTATCGAACTGTCACGCTAGCTGTCACAGAGTGTGCAGGTTTGTACGGAAGTGTACGGAGGTCAAAACGGCCCAATCGGTGTGTGCTGAAGTGTATCGACGTGTATGCGTGCTGCGCCGGTTGAATGGGGTTCAGGAGGTCGCGAGTTTGAATCTCGCCGCCCTGATATGCTGCACCGTGTGACCTGGATGTACATGGCGGGAGATCGCCGGATCGCGGAGCGATCGCAGGCCATCTCGCCGCCCCGATTACGAGAAAGCCCGCAACCATGCGGGCTTTCGTGCATCTAGATGTTTGACGTGAAGAGAGGCGAACAGCGACCCCGAGCGCTTGCGACGTAGCTAGAAAGGGTTTGCTTAGAGTCCCACCTCTTCGAGCAGGGCCTGAAAGCGCGGCTCCTCGTGCAGGGAGCGGAGTCGGAGGTCGATGCCCAAGTAGATCCCAAGTCCCGGCGCCCCGCTCTCGACCGTCCGCTCCAGCCAGTCGAGAGCTTGTTCCCGGTCTCCGAGTCCCGCATAGACGACCGCAATGTCATAGGGGGCAGATGCTTCCTCCCTTCTCATATTAGCTTCCAACGTTTCGAGAAGCGTCAGGGCCTCCGCGCGCCTGCCCGAGACGGCATGGACGTATCCGAGATCTGAAAGGCAGTCGCACCCGAGTGCCCTGGCGTTGTTGAATGCCTCAACCGCCGTCTCATACTGTCCCAGCTCTGCAAACGCCCATCCCGAGAGCAGGTAAGGAAAATACGAATCCGAATCCAGGTCACGGGCCCTCACCGCCGTTTCCAGCGCTTCGTCGTAGCGGCCACTGAAATGATAGACCTGCCCCAGGCCCATCTCGAAGCGCGCCGACATGGGGGCCAGGTACAGCGCCTGCTGCGCCTCACGCAGCGCCTCGTCGAACCGCTTCAGCCGCATCAGGAGCATACTCAACTCGAGATGGGCCTCCGCATGCCCAGGATTCCGCCGGATTGCTTGCCGGAAGGCCTCTCCCGCGCCCACCCAGTCCCAGTCGTGGAACTCTCGGATCAGTCCGAGCGCGACATGGGCCTCGGCCGAGCCCGGATCCAGCTCGACCGCCCTTTCCGCGTACTCGCTCGCTCGATACGCGTCCTTTCCCCGGGACGGGAGCACCCAGGCCAACCCGGCCCAGGCCGGTGCATAGCTGGAGTCCTGCGCGATGGCTTGCTCGAAGTAGGCCGCCGCCTCTTCGAATGCCTCCGGGGTCAGTTTGTACCGCGCCTGCGTCCCCTTCACGTAGAAATCGAATGCTTCCGGATCGACCTCCGAAGCGTACCCGAGGCGTGCCTCATCCTCTGGCGTAAGTGTGATCTCGATCTCCCGCGCGATCGCCAGCGCCACCTCGCGCTGCAGCGCCATCACGTCGCCCAGTCCCCGCTGAAAGCGATCCTCCCATATCGGAGTGTCGGTCTCTGCATCGATCAGACTGGCCGTGATCCGCACCTGCTCTCCGTCCCGCAGCACGGATCCGCCCACCACGTGTGTCACTCCCAACGAGTCCGCGATCTCGCGCACGGATAGCTCGGAGTCTTTGAAGCGTCGTACGGACTGGTGAGCGATCACCCGCAGCGCCTCGATCTTCGTCAACGTAGTGATTAACTCATCCGTCATTCCATCGGCGAGGTAATCCTGCCCCGGACTCTCCGAGTAGTTCTTGAGCGGCAGCACGGCCAGTGACGGCGGACGCGATCGCAGCGCGGAGTCGGTGTCGGTTGGCGCTCCCACGCCCGGGCCGGGTCGCCCGCCGAACAGGAGCCAGCCGATCGCGACTCCCGCCCAGACGAGAGCGGCCGTGATCCCACCGAAGAGCGTGTTGCGCCACGTAAGGACACTCCGAGATGCAGAGCCGCGGACAACCGGCGGCTGCGGTGTGTGCCCTCTCGCCGCGCCGACCCCTCCCTGCACGAACGCGGTTGCCACGACGACCAGAAGGCCGGCGATAAGCATAACGGGGGCCAGCGGGGACGCCCATTCGGGCAGGTTGAGGGCGCCTTCGAGCATGTCCACCGCCGACAGCGTCAGCCAGGCGCCGCCCAGGTAGACCCCCAGCACCTGCCATAGAGAGCGTTGGTGGATCTCGTGAAAGAGCCTCCACGGTCCGTCCGCCCGGACCTCGCGGGACGGGCTCGGCTGACCGGTCAGCTGCGCCGCTGCCTCCCGCCGACCCGCCGGGTCCTTGCTGAGGAGCCCCCGAACGAGCGTGATGACATCGGCTGGAATGTCGTCCCGCAAGCGCTCCGGCGCTTCTGGCTGGTCGTGTCGGATGGCGTGGATTACGGTACTGTGGTTGTCCCCGCGGAAGGGGGGACGACCCGTGAGCATCTCGTACAGGACCACGCCCAGGGACCAGAAGTCGGTCTGCTCGTCCAGGTCCTCGCCGCGGGTCTGTTCAGGGGACATGTAAGCTGGCGTGCCAAGGCGCACCCCGACGTCCGTCAGCGCCGTCTCGTCCGTCTTCGCCACCCCGAAGTCGAGGATCTTGAGCGCGCCTCCATCCGGGACGATAAGGTTTCCAGGCTTGATGTCGCGGTGGATCAATCCTTCACCGTGGGCCACCGCTAGCCCTCGCGCTGCCTGCCGCGCGAGGTCCAGAGCCTCTTCCACCTCGAGCGGACCGCGGGCGATCTTGTCCCGCAAGGTTTCCCCTTCGTAGAACGGCATCGCGATGAACAGCCGCCCGTCTTCCGTCTCGCCGATCTGGTGAATCGTGCAGACGTTGGTGTCGTCGAGCGCCGCGGCCGCCCGCGCCTCTCTCAGGAAGCGCTTCTTGAACGTCTCATCGAGACCCCACTGCGGCGGGAGGAACTTCAGGGCCACCGTGCGGGAGAGTCGCGTATCGACCGCCTTGTACAGCACGCCCATCCCTCCGGCCCCCATGAGGTCGACCACCTCGTAGTGAGAGATGGTGCGTCCGATGAGTCCGTGGGGGTCCGGGACGGGCGAGGTCTGGTGCGTCGCCGGAGCTGCTGCAAGATCGGGAGGATGCGAGATCAGATCCTCGAGACGGCCCAGCAGCTCATCGGTCCTGTTGCTCGCCGCGAGCAACCGCCGCAGGGGCTCATATAGCTCAGGTTCGGTCTCGGCGGTCTCCGCGAGACGAGCCGTGCGCACCTCTCCCTCGAGGTCGACGAGCTCGAAGAACAGTCGTTGAAGGTCCTCCCAGCGCTCCTTCGACATAGCTACTCGACCACGAAGTCTGGGTTGAGCTCACAGGCCAACCAGGCCCGCGCCAACTTCAGCTCGCGGGATACGGTCGCGAGCGATACGCCCAACACCTCGGCGCATTCATTGAGCTTCAGCCCGCCAAAGTAGCGTTGCTCCAGGAGCTGACTCTGGCGAGGACTCATGGCTTCCAGACGCGTGAGAGCGTCGTCCAGTCCTTCGACGGCCTCTGCGTACTCGTCGGACATGGCGAGCGCCGCATCCTCGAACTCCACCCGCAGCTGTCCGCCACCTCGCTTCTGTGCATTGCGTTGCCGCGCATGGTCGACGAGGACGTGTCGCATGACTCGGGAGGCAGCGGCGAGAAAATGCGCCTTATCCTTCCAGTCGGCCCGATCCACATCGACGAGCTTCAGGTACGCCTCGTGTACGAGCGCGGTCGTATTCAGCGTGTGGTCGGAGCGTTCACGCAAAAGACGATGGTGAGCCTGCCGGCGGAGCGGCTCGTACAGGAGGGAAAAGAGCTCGTCTAAGGCGTCACGATCTCCACCTCCCACCTTCCGGAGCAACAGGGTGATGTCGGACCCGGATTCGGATTCCATGACCTACGTTTGGTTCGGATACGGCCCCGAAGAGGCGCCTCGCTATACTTGGCGCAAGATTCAATCCTCGAATAGAGCGAGCATCCTCCCTTAAATAGAGCGACGCCCCGCCCCCCATACAACCGGCAGAATCCTTCAATCCCACCAGCGCACCGCACGCGGCCGTGAGGCGTTCCTGCCGACTTTTACGCTCTTGTCAGTGAAGGGCGGTCTCCTTCTCCATCCGCCACAGGAGGTTTCACCATGAGGAAGCTACTCGCCGCATTCGTTGTCCTCGCAGTTGTCGCGTGCGAAAGCGTCGCCGAACCGGAGGTTGCGACTGGGGACTCGCCCAGCGCGGTGCCCCCGATCGTCTTGAACGCGTCTCAGAACACGCCAGCAGCGGTCACCCAGCAAATCGCAGCGCTCCGACGCCTGACCGCGCCTTTCCACAACTTCCAGGGGTCGCAGAATGCAGGCTACACCATCCTGGCGACCGGCTGTCGGGAGAACCCGCCGATCGGTGCCATGGGCTTCCACTACCTCAATCTCGCCTACGTCGACGGCACCGTCACTCCGCTCGAGCCGGAA
>JBDHAD010000033.1:0-39269 GCA_039588215.1 Gemmatimonadota bacterium | reverse complement strand
CGTCTCGCGGGACGGACGCACGTTCGCGTTCTCCGGCGACAGCCCGCAGCACCCGAACGAGGTGTTCGTGGCCGGCTCGGGGGGTGCGCCGACCCGCATGACCGACAGCAACCCCTGGCTCTCGGCCCGTCAGCTGGCGCGGCAGGAGATGGTCGAGTTTCAGGCGCGGGATCGGAGGCCCCGAGTCGCACTACGACCAGGGGTGGCTGACCTCGTATTCGATGCCGGGACAGATCGCCGCGGGGCGTGGGTTCGCGGTCTTCTACCCCAACTACCGCGCCAGCACCGGACGCGGGGTCGAGTTCAGCAAGATGGACCACGAGGATACCGCCGGCGGTGAGTTCGACGACATCGTCGACGGCGTGGACCACCTGATCGACACGGGTCTCGTCGACCGCGACCGGGTCGGGGTGACGGGTGGCTCGTATGGCGGGTTCGCCACGGCTTGGCTTACCACGCGCTACAGCGATCGCTTTGCGGCCGGCGTGATGTTCGTGGGAATCAGCAACCAGATCTCCAAGGTTGGGACGAGCGACATCGCGAACGAGATGTACCTCGTCCACCAGCGGCTGCGGCCGTGGGATGACTGGGAGTTTTTCCTCGATCGCAGTCCGATCTACTGGGCCGGACAGTCGAAGACACCGCTCCTTATCGCGCACGGGAAAGAGGATCCGCGCGTGTATCCGGGACAGTCGATGGAGATGTACCGGAACCTGAAGCTGCGGGGCGAAGCGCCGGTGCGGCTCATCTGGTATCCGGGTGAGGGACACGGGAACCGCAACGCGGGGGCCCGCTACGACTACAGCCTACGCCAGCTGCGTTGGATGGAGCACTACCTCATGGGTCCCGGCGGCGAGAAGCCACCGTTCGAGATCGAGTACCCGCTCGAGAAGAAGGAGCCCGCAAGAGTGTCGGCTTTGCCTCAATAGCAGGCTCGCGGGCGCGTCCAGCTTGCGGTCGTCGCCACGGACACAAGCTTTGCTGTCCCATTCACGAGGGCCTCGAGGACAGGAGGGGCCCGGCCCGAGTCACGCCGCGGCCGGGTCCGTGTCCGATCCTGGCCGAGCCGGTCGGTGCCCTTGCTCGCCGGCCGCGGCACGTGCAGGCTCCAAACGCGAACAAGCTGGTTCGCGACCGCCACACCACTTTCGCGCACCGGCAACAGTTGGTCGCGGACTAGGAACGAGGCCACGATGACCGGACCATCAACACGCAGGGCATCTGCCCGCCCAGGAACCCGTTCGAGAAGGCGCTGTTCTCGTTGACCTGCCTCGACCCCACACAGGCCTGATCCCTCGCACGCCTCTTGCGACGAGCGCGCGACATGTGGAATGAGTTCTCCGTCCCGGAGCTGGGGACCAAGCTGTCGCCTCGCGTGCTCTGGGGTCTCGCGGCCCTCCTCGTCCTCCTCCACCTCGGCTTAGGTTCGGTCGCGCGCGAGATCGGATTACACGTTGTGCGGGATGATGCGCGCTACATCCTGCTCTCGCGCTCGCTCGCGAGCCTCGAGTATCGCGACCTGTACCTGGTCGGCACTCCTGTCCACACGCTGTACCCGCCGCTCTACCCGCTCCTCTTATTGGCCTGGGGGATCGTCTTCGGCGAGAGCTTCGGGGCATTCACGATGCTCGGAGTGATTCTATCGACGGCGGCGCTTTGGATCACGTTCGCGGCGCTCAAGCGGATTACGTCGCCCGGCGTGGCTCTAATCTGCTTGGCTGCCCTTGCCGTGAACCCGTTCTTGGTGGCTCGTGCGGGCAGCGTTCGCTCCGAAGTGCCATACATGGTTCTCAGCCTCCTGGCGTTGTGGCTGCTCGCCGGTGACTTGCGGAGTGTCCGCACCGACTCACCGAGCGGCCGGGCGGGTGCACTGGGCACCGTCCTCGTTAGCGGACGTCAGGGCGCGGTTGCTGCCGGACTCGTGATCGCGGCCGCGATCCTCACCACCCTGACGAGGGCTAACGGTGTCACGCTAATAGCGGCGATAGGACTCACCTGGCTACTCGCCCGGAGATACAGAGCGCTCACCGTACTCGCGGTAGCCTCGATGGTGACGGTGGGCGTGTGGTTGGCGTGGTCGGCGCTGAGTGCGACGAGCCTCCCTGAATCGAGCTACCTGCAGGACGTCGCACGCACAGGACCAGGGGAAGGCGATCTACTCGACGTGTTATGGCGCAGGACGGGCTATCGCGCGTGGAGGGTATTCGCCCAGTCGGTGCCCTGGATGCTCCCATTACCGGCCATCGATGGGACGCCAGTTGACAACCTGCTCATGACGGGGATCGGGAGCCTGTCATTGGTGGCTGGGAGCGTCCTGCTGATTCGGCGATGGACCGCGGCCGGCCTCTACCTCCTCATCTACCTGGCGTCGCTATTCGCGTGGCCGTTCCTCCGGGGGCGTTTCATCGAGGTGATTCTACCGCTACTGGTGCCGGCCGTTCTCCTTGGGTCGGCGGCGTTGGCCGGCGTGCTTCGCTCATCCTGGCGCACGCCCGCGCTGGTAACGGCAGCGCTGCTCTTGACGGCGACGGGGTCGGTCAAGACGGCTGGGCTCGTGCGGCAGCGGATGGACTGCGAGCCATTCGTACTGGCTGATCCGCCGGCGTGCCTCACCGATGAGCAGCGTAGCCTGCTGGTCGCGCTTCACGAGATTTCGGAGAAGGCGGCCCCCGACGCGATTTTCGTCAGCACGATGCCGGAGCCCATCTACTACCATACGAGCCGGAAGTCGATCTCCTGGCAGGCGGCACAGCGCGTGCCCGAGGATGACATCCTCGAATATCTCAGGGAGCAGGGCGTCAATTGGGTCCTGCTGACGTCGGCATCGCGGAGGATCAGCGCGCGTCTTCTTCCACATTGCGATGAGTTGGTGCTGGAACAGATCTTCCCGCCGCGAACATACCTGCTTCGGATTCCGGGACCGGATGAGGCCCCAACACCCGGGTCGGCCTGCAGAGCCTTGGCAAAGCACCTCGATCAATCGACGACCGGTTGAGCCGCAATCGCGAACCTTTTCCCAAATCATCCCGGGAGTACATGGCACTGCACGGCGCGGACTACACTGAACTGATCGACCAACGGCTTGACGAACGCCGCGTGTGGGCGATCGCGGCGATCCTTCTTCTGGTCCATGCAGCCCTTTCATGGGGTGGGCGAGAGGTGGCGCTCCTCACCGGTCAGGACGATGGCCGGTACATCCTACTCGCCCGCTCACTCCGCGATTTCACGTACCGAGATCTTTACCTTATCGGACAGCCGCTCCACAGCGTCTACCCGCCTGGGCTGCCGGTGCTGCTCGCGGTCTGGGGTGCCGCCATTGGCACGACCTTCACGCACTTTCTGGTCCTGAGCGTGCTCCTCTCGACAGCCGCGCTGGGCGTCGTCTTCGCATCCTTGCGCCGGATCTGGTCGCCCACGGGTGCGCTCCTGAGCCTCGCTTGCCTGGCTGTGAACCCGTTTCTCGCGGCCCGGGCCGGCAGCGTACGGTCGGAGCCGTTGTACATGTTCCTCAGCTTCCTGTGCCTGTGGGCGCTGACGCACGCCGGACGCGGCTCGGCGGCAGGCCCGCGAATCGGGCGCACCCTGGTCCTGGCCGCGGGTGCTGCGATCGGCGCCGCCCTCACCAGGACCATCGGCGTGTCGCTCGTCGCCGCGGTGGGTATCGCATGGCTTCTCCAGCGCCGCTACAAGACCGTGACCGCGTTCGGGGTGGCCTCTCTCTTCACCGTAGGGGCCTGGCTGATATGGGGCGCGCTCGCACCGGAGCAGTTCGAGGGTCTTCACTACTTCCCCGACGTCTTGCGCAGCGGAAGCGGAGGATTGGTCTCTGACGTGATCAACCGCATAACGGAGCTGGCACCGGAATACGGCGGGCGCTCTCTCCCCTTCATGCTCCCCTTGCCCCTCATCGGAGGGACATCGGTCGACAACTGGTTCTGGGCGGTCGTGGTGACGGCCGGGGTCTTGGCAGGCCTGGTCGAGCTGTCTCGGCGCTGGCCTGGGGCCGCGCTGTATCTTGTACTATACGCCGCCGTACTCGTCGTATGGCCGTACGAGCTCGGTAGGTTTCTGGAGCCGGTGATTCCGCTCCTACTCCCCTCACTCCTCCTCGGCCTGGCGGTGTTTGCCCGGCGCTTGGGCGGTCACTGGAGCCTGATCGTCATGTGCGTGATGTCGCTGGTCATCCTCGGCCGAGGGGCCGCGTGGTCGCTTCACAACGTCGCCACGCGTCAAGCTTGCGACGAATTCTCGCTCGCTGATCCGCCTTCCTGTATCCAGCCCGACCGCACCAGCTACTTGCGAGCGCTGGCGTACATCAATGAGCATACGTCGGAGAATGCGACCTTCCTCACCGCAAAGCCCGAGGCCCTCTACTACCCTCGGCACGGAGTCGGGACGGTTCGTGGGCCAGCTCGAAGCGCGCGGCGTGGACTATGTGATTCTCGGTAGCCTTCACCGCAACGAAATCGGGCGGCTTCAGGACCTGCTTGCCGCGAACTGCGCCTCGTTTCGCGTGGAGGCCTCGTTCCCCCCGCGCACCTACGTGTTTCGTGTCGGGGACGGCCGGGGGGTCACGCAGGACGCTGGCGCAACTCAGCCTGACGCGTGCGAGGCTATCGCGACCCACGCGCGCGCGAACGTCGACCGTACCTTCAACGAGACCTGGCGCAAGACTCCGTAAGGAATCCAGTGACATCGATGCCCAAAGCCTCGCTCTTTCTCGCCGGCATGACGTTCATCGCCTGCCAGGCACCTTTATCAGATCGTGGATCCGACCCCGGCCCTGGGGTAGCGGCGGCCTTCGACGGGTCCGGCGGGCGCTGGGTGGACCTCAGCTATGCGTACTCGGACGAGACCATCTACTGGCCGACGGACACGCTCGGCTTCGAGTTCGAGGAGCTGGCGCACGGCGAGACGGATGCCGGGTACTTCTACAGCGCCTACCGGTTCGCCACGGCGGAGCACGGTGGGACGCATCTTGACGCTCCTATCCACTTTTCAAGAGAGGGTCAGGCCGTCGATGCGATCCCGATAGAGAGGCTCATTGGTGCCGCGGTGGTGCTCGACGTCAGTAACCGCGTGACGCCCGATTACCAGGCCGGCGTGGCCGATCTGGAGGCCTTCGAGCGCGAGTACGGTCAGATCCCGCGCGACGCGATCCTCCTGATCCGAACAGGTTGGGCCGATCGTTGGCCAAATCGCGGGGAGTACCTCGGGACCGAGGCGGTCGGACCGGCGGCGGTACCCGACCTGCATTTTCCGGGGCTACACCCGGATGCGGCCCGCTGGCTCGTGGAGAACCGATCCGTCGGCGTCGTCGGAATCGACACCCCCAGCATCGACTACGGGCAATCCGCCGACTTCGAGACCCACAAGGTGCTCTACGGCGCGAACGTACCTGGACTCGAGAACGTCGCGAACCTCGGTGCGCTCCCCGAGACCGGCAGCTTTGTGGTAGCCCTGCCGATGAAGATCGAGGGCGGTAGCGGCGGGCCCGTTCGGATCGTCGCGTTCATCCCGGGCTGAGCGGCGCTCTCCGAACGAAGGGCGATCCCAGGCCGAGGGACACGGACAGACTTGCTTGGCTGTCTCTCGCGCACCTCCTGGTAGTCCACTCCGGAAGAGGTCGAAGAAAACGGCCGCCATCGTCCGGGCCCCCACGAAGATCGCCTCCTCGTCCGCCACGTAGTCCGGGCTGTGCGGCATCCCGACCCATCCCTCTTCGGAGTTTGAAACCCCCAGAAAGTACATGACGCCGGGCACCTCTTCCTGGAACGAGCCGAAATCTTCGCTGAAGAGAGGGGACATGGTCTCCAGCATCAGCACGGCCTCGTCGCCGAGCACGGCTCGTGCGGTAGCATTCGCCGCTTCCACGAGATCGGAGTTGTTGGTCACTCCTGCGATGAAACGCTCGCGGTAGTCAAGATCCAGGGTGAGTCCCGGGCGCTCAAGCTCCGCCAGTCTGCCCTCGATCGCGCGTCGGGCCCCACCGCTCATGTCCCGGCTCGACGTCGTGAGCGTTGCCCGCACCAGCCACCCACCGGTCGCTGCGTCTCGCGCAGCCCGTGCCCCCTGGACGAGCACGAACTCACCCCCGACCGGGCTCGTGGCTTCCTCCGGCGCGACCGTCCCCGTCCCGATGACGGCCTCTCGGACGGTCTGCGCGACCAGCTCGAGGTCGCCCTCACCACGGATCTCCACGCGGACGGCATCCCGTCCGGGCATCAGCGTTCGTGAGGCGGTCGCGATCTGTCCGACCTCGAACGGTGTCGTGTGATAGGCGAATACCGCGTCGGGCACCGGATCGGCGAAAGCGCCGTCGGCCAGCATGGCCCGGGCCCCTCTCGCGGATTCCTCCGCGGGCTGGAAGATCAGCATGACCTCGCCGGGCACGCCCTCTGTTTCCGAGTCGAACTCCACCGGATCCGGCGCGTTCGACCGGACCGCGTCCATGTCGGCCCGGAAGGCGAGTAGCGGGCCGACGCCGGCTCCCCGCAGCAGACCCACGACCCCATGGCCGCCGATCCCGGTCCTCACCTCGAAGCCGGCCGCCCTCAGCCGCTCGGCTACGATCCCGGCGGTCCGCTCCTCCTGCCCGGAGATCTCCGGGTGACGGTGGATGTCCCGACGGACGCCGATGAGCTCCTCACGGAGGCCCTCCACGCGGTCCACGAACCTCGATAGCAGGTCTGCCTGCTGAGCTGTTGCCTCTTCCTGCGCGGCCGCCATGGCCGGCGCGAGCAGGCCACAGACCGCCGCGAGCAACACCCCCCCGAGCCGTCGACTGCAATCGCTCACGTGTCTCTCCTCACTTCTAAGGGACGGCCCATTCGCGCCTCCTCTCGCTCAGGACCAGGAAGGGATCGACGTGCCGCGATCGGGAGGGGCGAGGCCCGCGTTTCCGGGGGACGGGGGGAATTAGCTGGCGGCCGCCAGTGTACGGCGCAGATAGCCCGCCACGTCCGTCACGAATCGATGGATCGACGACTCCGCGATACGGTGGCCGACAGCCGCGTCGATGGCGCTTCCCAGGGGTCCAAGGGGAGGTTCGTAGGTTCCTGCGAAGTCGAGCTGTGTCTCTTTCGAGGTGAGCGGATACACGGCCAACGTACCCTTCATCTCGGGGAACAGGCGCGGGTTTTTCGCCGCCTCCCACTCGACGCGCAATTGCGTGCGCCGCTCCGACGGCAGAGCCCCCTGCTCCTCGTTGATCTCCGTGACCGCGATCTCGATTTCCGCTCCGATCTCGAGCCCCGCGATGTTCACGCGCAGACCGGCGGCGACGTCGTGGGCGCGCGATGCGGCTTCAAGCGTGGCGTTCCGAAAGATCTCGTCCGCGTGGGCGAGAAGCGCTTCGCGCACACCATCGTAAGGGTGGTTGACGTAGTCGAATGCGCGAACGTCGCGACTCATACCATCACTCTGCTCGTTGGCTCACGGTGTCTCGATCATCATAATCTAGTCCGATCCACCGGGGACTCGTCAATTCGACCGTGCGCGCCAGGCGGCGCTTTTGACAGCCTCTGCCGCGACGAATACCGTGCTTCGACCCGGAGACAGGTCCCCACCACCCCTCATGCAGATGCGAAGGAGCGGTGCGAATGCCGCCAACGGAGGTTCTTCCGCGCAGGCCGTTCGGTCAGACACAGCGCAAGGACATCTGGTGGGTGCAACCGCTGGCCATCTTTCTGGGACTGGGGGGCTTCGTCGTCTACTCCACCTGGGCGGCTCTGCAGGGGACCCACTACACGGCGGGGCCCTACCTCTCCCCCTTTTACTCTCCCGAGCTCCTCGGAGCGTCGCATCACGCCTGGTTCGGGCCGCAGCCCCGCGGGTGGCCCGGGTGGCTACCGTTCTCCCCGGCGATCTTGATCCTGTGGGCGCCGGCCGGCTTCCGGCTCACCTGCTACTACTACCGCGGCGCTTACTACAAGGCGTTCTGGGCCGACCCACCCGCGTGCACGGTCGGCGAGCCGCGTAAGGGATACCGGGGCGAGCGATCGTTTCCGCTCATCGTGCAAAACGTGCACCGGTACTTCCTCTACATCGCCCTCGCCTTCCTCGTCATCCTCTCCTACGACGTGTGGAAGGCCCTCTGGTTCACCGATACCGCCACGGGCGAGACGTCGTTCGGATTGGGAGTCGGTACGCTCGTGCTGACGACCAATGTCGTGCTGCTGGGCGGATACACACTCGGCTGCCACTCGCTGCGCCACCTGGTGGGTGGGGTCAGGGACGTCATCACGGGGTCTCCGAAGCGCTTCGCGGCCTACCGCTGCGTGAGCTGCCTCAACCGCGCACACATGCGTTGGGCGTGGGCGAGCCTGTTCTGGGTCGCATTCACGGACGTCTACGTGCGGCTGGTCTCGATGGGCGTGTGGACCGACTGGAGGATCTTCTGAGGAGCCCGACCAGGAGCCTGGATTGAGGAGTCCCGATCCCATGTGTTCCGCATGAGCCGTGAGGCGCACGAGTACGATGTGCTGGTGATAGGAGCGGGCGGCGCCGGCCTCCGCGCCGCCATCGCCGCGTCGGCTGCCGGGGTCTCCGTTGGTGTCGTGTGCAAGTCGTTGCTGGGGAAAGCGCACACGGTGATGGCGGAGGGCGGGATCGCGGCCGCACTCGCCAACGTGGACGAGCGGGACGGCTGGAAGGTCCACTTCGCCGACACGATGCGAGGCGGGCAGTACCTGAACGATTGGCGCATGGCCGAGGTGCACGCCAAGGAGGCGCCCACCCGGGTGGCCGAGCTCGAGGCCTGGGGCGCGCTGTTCGATCGCACCGACGACGGCCGCATCCTGCAAAGAAACTTCGGTGGGCACGCGTACCCGCGGCTGGCGCACGTGGGCGACCGCACGGGTCTCGAGATGATTCGCACGCTCCAGGACCACGGGGTCCACCGGGGGATCGACTTCCACATGGAGGTCACGATCACCCGCCTCCTCGAGGACGACGGGCGGATCGCCGGCGCATTCGGCTACGATCGCGAGCGGGGGCGCTTCTCGGTCTTCCGCGCTGGTGCCGTCGTGCTCGCCACGGGGGGGATCGGCCGAGCCTACAAGATCACATCGAACTCGTGGGAGTACACCGGCGATGGTCACACGCTCGCCTATGACGCCGGCGCCGAGCTGCAGGACATGGAGTTCGTGCAGTTCCACCCCACGGGCATGGTGTGGCCGCCGAGCGTCCGTGGGATCCTCGTCACAGAGGGAGTCCGCGGCGAGGGAGGCGTGCTCCGGAACTCCGAAGGACGCCGCTTCATGTTCGACGATATCCCGCCTCTGTACGCCGCGCAGACGGCCGCGGACGAAGAAGAAGGGTGGCGCTACGTGCGCGGCGATCGCGCGGCGCGCCGCCCACCGGAGCTGCTCACGCGCGACCACGTGGCCCGAATGATCCTGCGCGAAGTACGCGAGGGCCGGGGCAGCCCGCACGGCGGCGTGTTCCTCGACATCGCGTGGATCAAGGAGCGACTGTCCGATGCGGCCGCGCACATTCGACGAAAGCTCCCGAGCATGTATCACCAGTTCAAGCAGCTCGCCGACCTCGACATCACCAGGGCGCCCATGGAGGTCGGACCCACCACGCACTACGCGATGGGTGGCGTACGGGTCGACGGCGAGACGCAGATGACCTCGGTGCCCGGGCTGTTCGCCGCGGGTGAATGCGCCTCGGGACTGCACGGCGCCAACCGGCTCGGAGGCAACTCGCTGTCCGATCTGATCGTATTCGGAGCGCGGGCCGGCGAGCACGCCGCACGCTTCGTTTCAGAGCACGGAACCTCCGGTCTCGGTGAGTTGCAGGTGACCGGCGCCGAGCGGGCGGCGCTCGCGCCGTTCGAGCCTGCCGGTAGCACCCAGAACAACCGAGACGAGGCACCCTACGCGATCCAGTACGAGCTCCAGGACCTGATGCAGGAGAACGTCGGGATCATCCGGACGGCTCACGAGATCGAAGAGGCGGTCGAGCGGATCGTTTCACTCCGCGCCCGGAGCGAGACGACCGCGGTGCGTGGGAACCGCGAATACAACCCGGGTTGGCACACGGCCCTCGACCTCCACAACCTGTTGACCGTGTCGGAGATGATCGCGCGCGCCGCGCTGGCGCGTCCCGAGAGTCGTGGTGCCCACACGCGCGACGATCACCCCGAAAAGGACTCGGAGTGGGGTGGGGTGAACCTGGTGATCCACAAGGGGGCGGACGGATCCATGCAGATCCGCCGTGAACCGATTCCCCCGATGCCGGCCGAGCTCGCGGCGATCATCGAGGAACAGGGCTGATGCCGCAGGCGACGTTCGAGATCTGGCGAGGTGATGCTGACGGCGGTGCCTTCAGCACCTACGAAACCAGGTATGACGAGGGGATGGTCGTTCTCGACGTGGTGCACAAGATCCAGGCTGAGCAGGCGCCCGACCTCGGGGTCCGCTGGAACTGCAAGGCCGGCAAGTGCGGTTCTTGCTCGGCCGAGGTGAACGGACAGCCTCGCCTCATGTGCATGACGCGGATGAACGAGGTGCGCACCGATCGTCCCGTGACGGTCGAGCCGGTGCGGGCGTTTCCGCCCGTCAAGGACCTCGTCGCCGACGTGTCGTGGAATTACGAGGTGAAGAAGAAGATCCGGCCGTTCGAGCCACGGCCGCCCGACGCCGAGGACGGGACCTGGCGATTCGACCAGCGGGATACCGACCGTGTGCAGGAGTTCCGGAAGTGCATCGAGTGCTTCCTCTGCCAGGACGTGTGTCACGTGCTGCGCGAGCACCACCTGCACGACGAGTTCGTGGGTCCCCGCTTCTTCGTGCATGCCGCGGCGCTCGAGATGCACCCGCTCGACGTGGCCGATCGGCGGGAGGAGCTCAAGGAGGTGGGCGGGATCGGCTACTGCAATATCACGAAGTGCTGCACCAAGGTGTGCCCCGAGCACATCACGATCACCGACAACGCGATCATCCCACTCAAAGAGCGAGTGGTGGACGAGTTCTACGATCCGGTGCGCCGACTTGTTCGCCTCTTCCGCAGGCGCCCGAAGGAGTGACGGTAATGCCCGAGCTGCGATCCCTGTCCAAAGAGGCCGTCGACGACGCGCTCGAGAAGGCCGAGCGATACCGACTGCTCAACCAGGCGTTTCTGGCCGAGAGCATCTGCCTCGACATCCTGGCTGTGGAGCCCGACGAGCAAAGGGCGCTCGTGACGCTACTCCTGGCGCGGACCGACCAGTTCCCGACCCGGCTGTCCACGGCGCTCCGAGAAGCGCTCGAGATCGTACCGCGGCTAGAAGGCGAGTACGCCCGTGTCTATTACGAAGGCATTATCTGGGAGCGGCGCGCCGAGACGCTCTCCCATCGAAACGTGCCCGGGGCGACCCACAAAGCCCACGACGGTCTCCGGCGTGCGCTCGAGCTGTATCGTCGCGCCATCGACATCCATCCCGAGGGGAACGAGGAGGCCATTCTGCGCTGGAATACCTGCGTGAGAATCCTCGAACGGGATCCGCACCTACGGGACGCACACGAGGAGACGCACCAACCATGGCTGGAATAGCGTCGCCCCGAAGACTTCTCGATCCGGGCACTGTCGGCTTGTCGCGTCGACCGACGGCACCCGCGTTGAGGGCGCTGGCAGCGGGCCGAAGAGTTGGCCGAGATGATCGACTAGAGCTGCCGGGGTGCTAGCCGTCCGTGAACGGGCGGTCGATCAACCGACCGCGGCCAGGGCCGGCTCCGGCGCCGTTCGACCGATGCTCTTGAGATAGGCATACGGGTCGTGCTTCAGTGCCCCTTCCGGCAGGTAGTCCCATAGCGGACCCAGGTCGTTCCGTACGCGGTCGCCGAAGAACTGCGGAAGCACGGTCGACTCCCCCTCGAAGTAGTCTCGGAACTTCGAGTCCGACGTGAGACGGTCCCGCACGGTGCTGTAGTACTCGATCCGTCCCTTCCCCTCCGAGGAGATCGCGCGCACCACGTTCATGATGCGTGGGATCCGACCGCGGTTGGCCTTGAGCCGCCGCCAGATGGCGCGCTTCGAGAAGCTGTACTTCGTCAGATCGATCACGTGATCGTAGAACTCGACCCACTCGTAGTTCTTGGGCTTCAAGTTCATCGCGTGGTTGTTGTTGAGGAAATGGAAGGGGAAGCCGAGCACCCGTCCCTCTTCCTGATACTCGAGGTTGAGCGGCGCCGCCTGCCCGAACGCCGTGAGCAACGAGTACCCCGGGAAGGCTGCGGGCGACGCGTCGATGAACTTCTTGGTCAGCTCGAAGGGCTCGGGTCCTTCATCGCAGTCGAGCCCCAGAACGAAGTTCGTCTGGAGATAGGGGATGTGGCTCGTGATCAGATTCGCATGATCCGAGATCTGGCGCATCTTGTCGAGTCCCTGCTTGTTCCGCGACTTCGACTTGTTTCCGAGCATGTACCAGGACTCGACGCCCGGAAGGATCGCCTTGAACCCGTTCTTCGCCAGCCGCACAAGCCGCGGCTCGGCGAGGAGCGAGAGGCTGCTCTCGGCGACGAACCGGATGCCGCCTGCCGGAACTGCCTCCTCGATCGCCCCGAGGTAGTCGTCGAATCGGACGCCGAAGTTGGGATCGTGCCAACCGACGACCGGGTTCTTCATCGTCTGCTTCAGGAACCGCAGGTCGTCCCGCATCTGCTCGAAATCGAGCGGCTGATAGTCGACCACCGAGTCTATGCAGAAGCTGCACGTGTACGGACACCCGAGGCTGCCCAGCATCGGCACCATCTTCAGCATGGGTGCCTTGTCGAGCGTGGGCTTGATGTACTTCCAGCGGTCTCGGACACTCGGGAGCGAAAGCGGCTGCGTCTTGGCCGAACGGTACTCCCCCATGGGGCGGTGCGGCTGGCAATCCTGAAGAACCTCTTCCAGGATGGCCTTGTCCGTGAAGCCCAGGACGTAGTCGAAGTACTTCTGAGCGTCCTGCGGGTAGCAGCGCGCGTGCGGGCCCCCGATGCAGGTCACGACCCCCCGTTGCCGGAACATCTCGCTGATCGCGTAGGCGAGCTGGGCCCCCTGGGAGAACGCGCCCACAAACAGGAGATCGATGTCTTCGGGTAGCTCCTCGACCAGGTTCTCGAGGCCGGTATAGCAGACGAGGCTCACGTCGTGTCCGGCTTCCTCGCACCACACGGCGAGAACCTGAGGCATGATGCTCGCGAAGTTGGCGTTCATCAGTTTGGCGTAAAGAGACTTGGTCGGCCCCTTGGCGACGAGATCCACGATCCCTACGCGCAGCTTCCGCAATGGAATTCCTTTCGAAGGACGTCGCCGTTAGACCGAAGACACAGGGTCAAGCTCCCGGCGCAGAATGGCCGAAGATCGCCGATGGGGAGCCTTCGCGCCATGGCGGCCGCTCCATTCGGCCAGGACATTGACATCCCCTAACGGGGATGCTCCCGTGATCCGAGCAGCACCGTTGCGAAGGATCAGAACACGGCCTCAGCCGTTTCGAACACGTGCTCGTACCTCCCTCACAAACCCGGCGGCAGGGCCAAGGAGAGGATCACGAAGGGTCTGAGGCTTTCTCCCGCGGATTCCACTCGCCCTTCGCGACCGCCGGTATGAAGGACTCCAGGTCGGGCGGGGGGAAGGCGATGGTCTTCTCCTCTTCGGCGCTCATGTAGGCCGTCATCAGCAACTCGGCCACGTTCACGCCGTCGCTGAAGTTCTCGTCGGGCCGCACCCCGGCCAGAAACGACTTCACCATATGCCGGTTCTCCCCAACGTAGCCGTACTCGGCCTCTTCGTCCCCCACGACGGGCATGAGTCCCATCTCGGCGTTCTGCTTCTCAACCATGTCCTCGCCGGCCACACCCTGCACCTCCCGGCTGAAGAACAGCTTCGGACCGGCGTCCAGCGAGTTCACAGCGAGGGAGTACTCGGGCCCCAGGAGCTCCATGCTGAGCCGGAGGCCCGCCCCCACGTAGCACCAGGACGTGGTCGCCTCGACGATTCGCTCGTTACCAGCGGCGTCGCGGTACTCCACCATCGCGCGCGCGAAGTCCTCGGCTGGCCGGTTCACGTAATCGGTCTTCCCGCCACTGCGCTCCGCCAGCTGCTCGGCGTAATGCGGCTGCTGCCATTTGAGGCAGGACGTGTGCGCCGTGACCTTCACCGGTGTGAGCACGTCGCGCTCGGCGCCGGGCGGAGTCAGCAGGAAGCGCGCGACTTCCACCGAGTGGCACATCATGTCATTGAGCACGCCGCCTCCCTGGAGCTCACCTTCCCAGAACCACGGCATGTGGGGTCCGCTGTGCTCCTCCGCGGCGCGGGCGAGATAGGGCGGTCCCGTCAGCGCGGCGCCGCGCGTCCACAGGATGTCCTTGCCTCTGACGATTCCCGGGGTGAACAGCTGGTTTTCGAGGTAGCCGTCGAGCAGGCCGGCTTTCTGGACCAGTTCCAACATCTTGCGTGCCTCGGCTGCGTTCCGGCCCAGCGGCTTCTCGCACGCCACGCCCGTGAGTTCGCCCGCACCCGACTCGACCGCATGCGCGATCTCCTCCATGATCTCGATGCGCGTGAAGTTGGGGGCGCAGATCCACACGGCGTCGATGTGCGGATCTGCCACCATCTCGGTGACGGACCGGAACGTTCGCGCAGGCCCTACACCCAGATCGTTGGCGAGCGCCGCCGCCGCCTCCCCCGTCCCGTCGGGAGGGGTCACTACCCCGAGAATGTCGGAGTCGCGCACGCCCACCCACGACCGGATGTGGAACCTCGCCACGAACCCCCCACCGATTATCCCTACTCCGAGTCTTCGGTTGTTCATGCTGTGCCTTCCGGCTTGGAGGTTGAGCCCTCTTCTTGGGTGCTATCCCTGATCCCCATGGGCACCCGGTTTCCCAGTGGTATCGGGTCCCGTCGCGCCGCGATAGACGCGCACGTAGTCGACATACAGCCGCTGCGGCGTCAGGTCCTCCGGCGGGGCGTGCGGCGTATCGAACCAGCCGCCCACCGCGAGGTTGAGAATCAGGTAGAACGTGTGCCCCTCGTCGAAGGGCCAATAGGTGGGGTCTTCACCCGGGGTCTTGTCGACCGTCTGGAAGAGGACGCCATCGACGAGCCAGCGGATCCGGCTCGGGGACCATTCGACGGCGAAGACGTGCCAATCGTCGTGGAAGCTGCCGGAGGTTAAACGGTACTCGGCCCACGTGACGCTGTCTGCCGCCGGATCGGGGCCACGGTGAACGGCTCCGGAAGTCCAATCCGGTAGCCGTCCCTTGCCCTCCATGACGTCGATCTCGCCGCACCGCGGCCACCCCACCTCTTCAATGTTCCCGCCAAGCAGCCAGAAGGCCGGCCACATGCCGACCTCGCCCGGCTGCCGGATCCGCGCTTCGAAGCGTCCGTAGAGGAACTCCCGCTTGCCCTTCGTGATGAGGCGCGCGGAGGAGTATCGCCGGTGGGCGAAGTCTTCACGGCGTGCCTCGATGACCAGCGAGCCGTTTTCCAGCCAGGCGTTGGCGCCGGACTCAGCGTCAAGGCGGTCGGTGTAGTATTGGAGTTCCTCGTTCTGGGGATCCGGCATGACCTCCGGCGTCCAGCTCCGTCGGTCGATCAGAGTGCCGCCGAACTCGTCCGTCCAGACGAGCTCCCAGCCAGGAAAAGTGTCGGCGCCGGCCTCGGTCGTCCGGGTGGCTGGCCGCTCGCCCGAAACGCACCCAGTCAGGACCAGAACCGCGGGCAAGAACTCGGTCCTTCCGTGTGTCATCAATCCGGCGCCAACACCAGAACGCCGACCCGGACGACCATGAGCACGATCCCGGCGGTGTCCGTGACGAACACGTTCGGCCCGTCGTGCAGCTGCTTCCACGCGTTGAGCACCGAGGTGCGCGGATCCCGCCCCATGCGCGCGGTCCCCATCTCGTGGATCCCCTCGCCCGGCCTGGCTCTTCTCCAACTGGCTTCTCGGCTTCGCATTCGACAAACGCGAATCGCTTCACACGACCTGACACTAGCAGGCTTGGACGCGAGCCGCGATCTTAAGAAGGTTGAGTTGGAAACCTCGAAGGACTCAACCCGAGGCGTGCCCGCTACCACTGGCACCAGGCTCTTCAGCACCGTGGGGTAGGTTTCGCGCCCGTATGCTGTGCCCGGACGGAGGGGACATTTCATTCGCCCCTCTTCCCGATCTGGTTCCGCCGGTCCGGGCGCTTCGTTCGTTCCAGCTTCAGAACCCGGCAGCAGATTGACCGGGATGCCCGGAGAGCGTACCGGATCCGAGGGGGTCACATGGAAGGCATAGCCCTTACGACTATCGTCCTCGTCGTGTTGGGCGCGATGCTGCTCATGACCCTGATGTGGGCCGTGCCGGTAGGGCTCTGGATCGCGGCGCTCGCCTCGGGGGTGCGCGTGAACCTCCCGAACCTGGTGGGGATGCGCTTACGGAAGGTGCGCCCGCCCAGCATCATCCTCCCACTGATCAGCGCGATCAAGGCGGGGTTGAGCCTGGACAGCGACAGTCTAGAGGCGCACTTCCTCGCGGGTGGCGACGTGGAGCGTGTCGTCAAGGCGCTAATCTCGGCGGACAAGGCCAACATCGAGCTCGCGTTCCAGCAGGCGGCGGCAATCGATCTCGCCGGCCGGGATGTCCTCGATGCCGTTCAGATGTCGGTAAACCCGAGAGTGATCGAGACACCCAAGGTGGCCGCCATGGCCAAGGACGGGATCCAGCTCATCGCGCTGGCACGTGTCACCTTGCGCGCCAATATCAACCGTCTCGTGGGCGGCGCGGGTGAAGAGACGATCCTGGCCCGTGTAGGGGAGGGCATCGTATCCACGATCGGGTCTTCGGAGTCGCACAAGGCGGTGTTGGAGAACCCGGAGGAGATCTCCAAAACCGTACTCGCCAAAGGGCTCGACAGCGGGACCGCGTTCGAGATCCTCTCGATCGACATCGCGGACATAGATGTCGGCAAGAACATCGGCGCCGAGCTTCAAACCGATCAGGCCGAGGCGGACAAGCGGATCGCACAGGCCAAAGCAGAAGAGCGGCGCGCGATGGCGGTAGCCGTGGAGCAGGAGAACCGCGCCCGGGTGGAGGAGGCACGCGCCGAAGTAGTGAAAGCGGAGGCGCAGGTGCCGCTCGCGCTCGCCCACGCCTTCCGTCAGGGCCATCTTGGTCTGGAATATATGGGCCACGATTCGTAGGTGTCGGCCGGCGCCCGTACGAGAGCCCCTCTCCCCGGGCCCCTTCTGGTGCACGAACAGGCCGGATCAAGAGCGGCTTACGGTGAAAGAAGTCGGTGCCATGGCGAAAATGATCTTCATCAGCGGTGACGGAGCGTTCGAGATCGACGGCCGCACCTACCGGATACCCGAGCAGTTTTCCACCAGGGAGGTGTTCAGTTTCCGGTCACTTCTTGCACCCGTGCCGAACATCCGGGGCGGGACGACGCTGACGGCCGAACAACGGTCCGCCACAGAGGCCTACCTGCTCCGGCGCGCGACTGCTTGCGTGATACCGGGCTTTTCGATGAGCGTGTCCGAGTCGCTGTCGCCCGCTCAGTTGCAGAGCATCGGCGGGTGGATCGCTCACCATCGTCCGACACTCTCCCTGGCCGGCCGGCAACCGACCGCCTGACGACACCGCCTCTTCTCGTGCCCCCCCGAACCTCGCCAGATCGGTCCGCGCGGCCTGAGTCGGGCCGGGTTGGAACCCCTATTCGGGTGGACGGCAGCCGCACCCGCATTCGTCGGAGAACCCCACCTCCCCCTCCTCGCACCGGTATCTGATCAGCGCACAAGCGGCGGGATCACGGCTGACATAGCGAACCCCGGGAGCTTCCGCGTCTGGGCATTCGCTAATCGGCGCCCGGCACTCGTCGGGGCTCGGGGATACGAGCCACAGGTCCGATTCCTCCACCCTCGTGCCGAAACTGACCCATTGTTCCTGACGATCGCTACGGCGTAGCCGCTCGTAGGCGGAGACGATCCCGGCGGCGACTTCCCGGGAGAACTTCTCCGTAAACCCAACGAAATCGCTCTCGCCACAATCACAGCTCGCGCCGCCCGGCCAGTAGGGGAACGCATCCTCGGCGTCCGGGGATTCGTCTCCGTCATCGTCCGGATCGGTAGCGTTCGGGACCCCGTCCGCGTCGAAGTCCCACTCGGAGGGATCTCCGCAAAAGTAATAGCAGGGAGGTTCTTCGGTCTCCGAGACCGGGTAGGGTGGGGGCAGGTACTCGAGGAATGCGTTCGCCGCGTCGATCGCCGGGACGACCAGGATCTCGGGTAGGCTGGTCTCGGGATCGATGTCGGGCTCGTGCGGCCGCTCGAACCGCTCGAGGGGACCGACCGAGGGAAGAGGAATCTGATCGCGTGCGGCCTGAGGTACGAACGCCAGCGCCACCAAATACGGCAGCGTGCCGACTTCCCCTGGCTCTTCAGCCGGGAGAGCGGCGGAGTCGGCGCCCTCCATCCGTTCGAAGGCACGGACGAGATCGACGGCGGTGACCCAATACCCTTCGATGACGGCTAACGGCGGATGAAGACGAAGCTGGTGGAAGATCTCCTCGCGGCTACCCGTCGCCCGTTCGTCCGTGATCAGCCGCTGACGATAGTCGACGAGGACGTTACACTCTGCCACCCATTGCGACGCCGAGTCGGGGGGCGTCTGTGCTCGTGCGGACGACGCGAGCGACACGCACAAGCCGATCAGTACGACCGAGACGCACGTCCTCGCCTCCCTCTGCCCGGTCACTGTGGCGCGTCGAGAGCTGCGGAGACAACCTAGATCTCTGCGTGACATCGGATCTCACCTCCTCCGAGCTGACCCGGGCCTTCTACTCAGCCAGTTTGATCACGACCCGGCGGTTCTGTTGACGCCCGGCCGGCGTCGCGTTGTCTGCAGCGGGCTCGGCCTCGCCCTTACCGACTGATTGCAGTCGGCCCTGCTCGACCCCGTGTTCGACCAGATAACGAACCACGGCGCGGGCCCGGCGCTCCGATAGCTCCTGGTTGTACGCCTCCTCGCCCGTGCTGTCGGTGTGCCCCTCGATGACGATGCCGAACTGGGGGTGATCCTCGAGCGTCGTCAGGATCTCGGTCAGGGTTGGGGTGGATTCCGGCCGAATCACGTCACTATCGAGGTCGAAATAGATGCCGCGAGTCGTGAACTCTCCCGTCTCCTCGAGCGCGTCGGCCAGATCGTCGAGGTCGACCGCGAGGACGATGTCCCGGATGTAACTGCGGTTGGGGATGTTGGCACGCATGTGGAAATCGATCGTGTTGGAGCGCGGCAGCTCGGCACGCGGCAGATTCGCGGCCTTCTCCGTGCCCACGTACATGATCGCGTAGTCGCCATCCACCTGGAGCTTGATCGGCGTCATGTCCTCGGCGAGGCTCCACATCCCGGTGATGATCGACAGCGGTTGAGACTGGAAGTAGATACCGGGACGACTGTAAAGGTGCACGTATTGCCCCTCGTACCAATTCGGGACCCTCTCGCCCAGCGGCGAGAAGAAAACGCTGGTCGCCATATTGGGTGCGCCGAGCATGAGGTAGAACTCCAGCGTAAAGGCCTCCGGCAGCTCCCTCGGCAGATTCACGCGGAACGTACTGTTCGCGGAAGCCTCGAGGACCTTCACGCCGTCCATCTCGACGATCTCCATATTGCCGTTGAGGAACTCGAGCTGCGTCTCGGGGAAGCGGCCCAGAGGCTCATCGGAGAAGTCGGTAGCCGCCCACACGGTCGAGCCCGGCGTGAACTCGTAGCTGCGCCAGATGCCCTCGCCAGGCTTCTGAACCCGCTTCTTCGCCTCCTCGGGATCGGTGATCGGGTTGCCGTTCTCGTCCGTGATGACGTTACCGTCCTCATCCAGGATCACGACCGGCTGCCCGTCCCTCTTGGCCCTCTCGACGCAGACCGGGTCGTCGAGGGCGCACTGGATAGCGTCCCGCACCATCCGATCGACTTGCCGTTCCGCTTCACGCTGCGCCGCGCGCCGGATATGGTCGACGACCTGTCCGTCCAGCGCATGGGGCATAGCCAAGACGGTGGCGAGTACGAGGGTCATTGCGAACGCGGGCTTGAACCTCAACATGGCAACCTCCCGGAACAGCTGGACGGGGGGAGACCGCAGCTACACGGGGAGAGCAAGCCCACGGTAGGCGGTCCTGTCCCTTGGGGCGAGAACGTAGGAGCAGGCCGCAAACGGACATGCCTGCTGGGCTGGCAAGACGGAGGATGAATCGCACTTGCCATGGCCAGACTCGGCTATGGCGGGCGGACGCGCTGCCGCACGCTCTCGCGGAGACGATTATCGCCCAACAAGTAGTCGGACTCTAACGCCGGCTCCTCGGTGAGAACAACCCCAGCCGGGGCGCGCTCTCGGTCGGCGGCTGGGTGAGGCGTTGACAATCGCCGCTCGCCCTCGTGCCTACTCAGCCCTCAGGTTCTCCGGGCGACCGCGGGGACCGCGGGCTCCCGCGCAGGATCTCGACGCGGAGTTCCGTCCACCCACCCGCCTGGTAGTATTCGACCCGCACGTCGTGCTGGCCGGGCTCGATCGGAGCGAAGTCGAGCTCGGAGCCGTGAGGGGACCAGTTGTCGATGGTCAGTTCCCCGTCTACCCAGACTCGGATGCCGTCGTCACTGATCGTGCGCAGGGAATACTCCCCGGGGCCCAGCATCACCTGGCCGGAGGCTTCGAGGACCCAGTACTCGAGGGGCACGTCCTCGATGAGAGACCCGTACCCCTGGAGGTCGAGCCGGGGAAGCCGCCTGGTTGTGAGGGGAGCGGCCCGGACGAGATCGACGAGATTCGGAGGCCCCCGCTCGGGATCGCCAGTCCAGGCGAAGAAACGCGTCTCCCATTCGATGGAGGGCTCGAACCTGCCGTAGGAGAAGTGAACCCGCGCTCCGGCCGGCTGGCGCTCGCCCCGGGGCGACACCGTGGTCTCGCCCCGGTACTCGAGCGTGATCGTCCAGTCTCCCACGGCGTCCGTGGCCGGGGTGACGCTGATCGTGTCCACGGTGGAGCCGGACAGCTCGGTGACGCCGGCGACTCCCGCCTGGTCGACCACCCGCCACTCCCCGGGCGGCCCCAGCACGGCGAGCCTCAGCGGAACAGACCGGACGCTGTCGATCGGCCACAGCTTGGGCGACCGCCAGTCATACGGTCCCCATTCGTCCACGATCATGGCGGACCGGTCGCGTCGGGCCATGGGCGTGGAAGGAACCTCGGTCCCACCCTCGATGCGCGGGGCCAGGACCGCGTACTCCGCGGGGAGAGGCGGCACCGCGTGGCATTCGTCGACGAGGCCATCCGGCGCCCCGACGACCTCGTTGTCCTCCACCCAGACGACGGCCTCCGTATCTGCGAGGACGCGCAACGAATCGACGCCCATAAACCGGTTGGCGCTGACCGTCAGGTCCCGGGTTCTCACTCCCCGCAGGCCCACACGGTTGCCCGCAAACAGGTTCCGCTCCACGCGCGTGTCGCGACTCCGTGTGTCCCGGTGACGTGGATAGCCCCAGTCCGTCGGCTCGGATGGGTTGGCCCACAGGCTGACCGCGGTCGTGTCGCCCGCGAACAGATTGGACGCGATCAGGTTGTCCTGCCCGTGCTCGATCGCGATCCCGATCCGGTTTCCGAGAAAGCAGTTGCCGACGACCCGGGATTCGTAGCTGTATCCGCCCCAGACACCGTAGTCGCTGCCCTGGGCCCGATTGGCGACGAATGTGTTGCGGCTGAACGTGGCTTCCATGGAGTTGGCGGGGGCGAAGCTGAAGTCGTTCCCGTAGAAGAGATTGTCGTTGACCCCGCCCTGACCGGTTTCCATGGTGCTCTGGCCGCCCCACACGAAGAGACCGTCGCCCCCGTGCGTGGCCGAGTTGTAGGCCACGACGTTCCCGGTGCATTGCTCGTACATGAGGATGCCCGCGGAGTCCTGCCCGCGGTGGTAGAAGCCGTGGCTGTATCCGCGCACGTCGAAGTCGATGCGGTTCCGGACGATCGTGTTGTCCGACGACCGGTACATACCGATCCCCAGCCCGGAGTTGAACGAGAAATCGTTGTCCCGGACCGTGAGGCTGTCGGTCTCGTTGAGCAGCAGGGCGTTCATCCCCTGCACCACCGTGTTGCCCCGGATCTCGCCACCCGTCACTTCATCCAGGAAGATCGCGGCGCCGAACCGTAGCCACTCGTCGTTCTCGTTGTCATGGAACGAGAGCCAGTCGAGCAAGCTCTCGTGCTCCACAAGGCTGTAGAGCCGGGGCTTCCAGTTGTAGCTGAGATCGCTGTCGGCCAGGTGGAAACCACGGGTGCCTCGCGCGAGAACGCCGATGTGGTAGCCGCGCACGTTCGCATTCACGATCCGTACGTTGCTGCCGCCTTCCACCCGGATCGCTACGCCACGCGCGAGGTCAGGATCTGCCGCGGTGTCCAGCCCCTCCATGGTGGCGCCGGCGAAATCGACCGTGACGTCGTCTCCGCGGATGACGACGACGGCTGAGTCGAGCGATGGCGAAGCCGGAAGCCGGTACGTCCCCGGCTCTATTCTGACGGAGCTCGTGATCTCCAATCCCGTGCGAAGCGGAATGGCCGGGAGGCCTTCCTGAGCCGACGCCTCGCTCGGGAAGGATAGCGGCAGCTCAGCCATGAGCGCGCCGAGGACGGGAAGAACGGTAGCGGCTCGCATGGTCCGAATCTGCCATCAGCCCCCCAAATTCTCTACCGCAGATCCGGATCGCCCTCACAGGGCCGGGTGAGAGCCCCCGTCGCGATAGAGGGCCACCGGACCTCGGCCTCAGGTCGTCTTGCTTGCCCTTCACTCGCCTAACACCTTGTTGAAGTTGCCAGG
Source organism: Gemmatimonadota bacterium (assembly GCA_039588215.1). Classification (GTDB taxonomy): domain Bacteria; phylum Gemmatimonadota; class Gemmatimonadetes; order Palauibacterales; family Palauibacteraceae; genus JBDHAC01. The sequence continues at coordinate 16,454 of JBDHAD010000033.1, read as the reverse complement.
AATCCTGTGTCCGGCCTGGTTCCGGAAGCTTCTGGCATGCCACCTCGTTCCACGTTCCCACTGCCCGGATGACGCCATGAACAGACTCGCCCCCTTTCCCGCGCTGCTCATCGCCCTGGTCCTCCTCCCCGCCACCGAGCTCGCGGCGCAGCAGGAGGGCGGTTCGGCCCTTTCCGAGACCGATCTCGAGGCCCTGCAGCTCCGCAACATCGGGCCGGCGATCAACGGCGGGCGCATCGCCGATATCGACATCCACCCCGAGAACCCGAACGTCTGGTACGTGGGCGTGGGCTCGGGCGGCGTGTGGAAGACCGTGAACGCCGGTACGACGTGGACGCCGATCTTCGACGACCAGCCCTCCTACTCGATCGGCTCGGTCGCCATCGACCCCAGCGACCCATCCACGGTCTGGGTGGGGACGGGGGAGAACGTGGGCGGCCGGCACGTCGGCTTCGGCGACGGCGTCTACAAGAGCACCGATGGCGGCCGCACCTGGCGGAACATGGGCCTCGAGGACTCACAGCACATCTCCACCACGCTCGTCCACCCCGAGGACTCTGACGTCGTGTGGGTCTCGGCCCAGGGCCCGCTGTGGACCGCGGGCGGCGAGCGAGGACTTTACAAGACCACCGACGGCGGCGAGACGTGGCGCAGAGTGCTCGGCGACGACGAGTGGACCGGCGTGACGGATATCGTGATGGACCCGCGGGATCCCGACGTCCTCTACGCGGCCACCTGGCAGCGCCACCGCACCGTGGCCGCCTACCTGGGCGGCGGGCCGGGGTCGGGGATCCACAAGAGCACGGACGGGGGCGAGACCTGGGAGGAGCTCACGACCGGACTCCCCTCCTCCAACATGGGGAAGATCGGGCTCGCGATCTCGCCGCAGGATCCGGACAACGTGTACACGGCGATCGAGCTCGACCGGCGGACGGGCGGCGTCTACCGATCGGTCAACCGGGGCGAGTCGTGGACGAAGATGTCGGACGCGGTCTCGGGCGGCACCGGACCGCACTACTACCAGGAGCTGTACGCCTCGCCGCATCGGTTCGGGCGCATCTACCTGGTCAGCAACGTGACGCTCATCTCCGACGACCACGGCGCGACCTTCGAGCGCATGGACCTCGACACGAAGCACTCCGACGACCACGCGATCGCGTTCCGGAAAGACGACCCGAACTACCTGCTCGTCGGCTCCGACGGAGGGCTGTACGAGACGTACGACGACATGGAGACGTGGCGGTTCCTCAGCAATCTCCCGGTGATGCAGTACTACAAGATCTCCGTGGACGACGCCGAGCCGTTCTACAACGTGTTCGGCGGCACGCAGGACAACGGCTCCAACGGCGGCCCCTCCCGCACGGACGCGGAGGAGGGGATCCGGAACGCCGACTGGTTCAAGACGCTGGGGGCGGACGGCCACGACTCGGCCACCGAGCCGGGCAACCCGAACATCATCTACGCCGAGACCCAGCAGGGCGGGCTCCACCGCATCGACCGGATTACCGGCGACCAGGTGTTCATCCAACCGCAGCCGCGCGAGGGGGAGGGGTTCGAGCGCTACAACTGGGATGCGCCGATCGAAATCAGCCCGCACGACCCAACGCGCATCTACTTCGCCTCGCAACGCGTCTGGAGGACGGACGACCGGGGCGACAGCTGGCGACCCATCTCCGGCGACCTGACCCGGAACCAGGAGCGGATCACGCTCCCGATCGGGGGCCGGCAGCAGAGCTGGGACAACCCGTGGGACGTCTCGGCCATGTCCAACTACAATACGATTACCTCGCTCGGCGAGTCGCCGCTCGCCGAGGGACTCATCTACGCCGGCACCGACGACGGTCTGCTCCAGGTGACCGAGGAGGGCGGGGAGAGCTGGCGCCGGATCGAGGTGGGGAGCATCCCCGGCGTGCCCGCGACGGCGTTCGTCAACGACATCAAAGCGGACCTGTTCGACGAGAGCACCGTCTACGTGGCGCTCGACAACCACAAGTACGGCGACTTCCAGCCCTACCTCGTGAAGAGCACGGACCGGGGCCGCTCCTGGACGTCGATCGCGGGCGACCTACCCGACCGTCACCTCGTGTGGCGCGTGGTGCAGGACCACGTCGAGCCGAATCTGATGTTCGCCGCCACCGAGTTCGGCATCTTCTTCACGCTGGACGGCGGGGCGGAATGGATCGAGTTCGAGGGCGGGGCGCCGACCATCTCCTTCCGCGACATCGATATCCAGCGGAGGCAAAACGATCTCGTGGCCGGATCGTTCGGCCGCGGCATCTTCATCCTCGACGACTACACGCCGCTCCGCGAGCTGAGCGCCGAGGTCCTGAGCCGCGAGGCCGCGCTCTTCCCCACGCGGGCCGCGTACTGGTACATGCCCAAGGAGCTCTCCGAATCGCAGGGCGACGCCGACTACAGGGCCGAGAATCCGCCCTTCGGCGCCGTGTTCACGTATCTCCTGCGGGACGGCTACACGTCGAAAGAGGCGGAGCGGGAAGAGCGAGAGGAGGCCGCCGGCGAGGGGCAGGACGTTCGCTTCCCCGGCTGGGACGCGCTCGAGGCTGAGATGCGGGAGCAGGGGCCGACCGTGCAGGTCGTGGTCCGCGACGCAGCGGGCACGGTGATCGAGCGGGTGGATGGGTCCACCTCAGCCGGGGTCCACCGGGTGAGCTGGGATCTGGAGCACGCGCCGCAGGGCCTGGTCGACCTGGAGAGTCCCGAGGGAGGAGGTGGCTTCCTGGCGCTCCCGGGGACCTATGCAGCCACCCTGATAAAGATCGAAGAGGGCGAGGTGACCGAGCTCGCGGGTCCCATCCAGTTCGAGGTGGAGCCGCTGCGCGCCGCCGCCCTGCCCCGTGTGTCGAACGAGGCCGTCGCTTCCTTCCGCGCGGAGGTGGTGGCGTTCCAGCGCGATCTGGAACGGGCCGAGAATCTCCTCGACGAGCATATCCAGAAGGTGGAGGCGATGCAGGTCGCTCTCTCGCGCGCGGAGAATCCCGACCCTGGGCTGGCCAGCCGCCTGTACGAGACGCGGCTCGAGCTCCTCGAGCTTCGTGAGGCCCTGGAGGGCAGCGAGGCGAAGGACGAGATCGGCGAGCGGGATCCCCCGACGCCCGACGATCGCCTCGACGTGGGCGAGGACGGGCTCGACACCACGTACGGGCCCACCGAGCTCCACCGGCGCACGGTGGAGGCGGGGCGGAACGAGTTGGCCGCGATCCGCCGCCAAATCGACCGACTGGTCGGGGAGGTGGTCCCTGAGCTTGAGCGGGCGCTGGAGGGGACGGGGGCGCCGCCGGTGGAGGGCCGTCCGCCGATGGCTCCCTGAGGCGTCGCGACCTGTCGAGAATCTCCGATGAGCTGGGGGCGCACGTGTCGACCGCGGGCGGGGTCGAGAGCGCGCCCGGCCGCGCCGCCGAGATCGGATGCGCCTGCTTGCAGCTGTTCACCAAGCAGCCCACCCGGTGGGCGGAACCGACGATCGACGCCACCACGGCCGAGGCGTTCGCCGATGCGCGTGAGGAGAACGGCATCCGCGTGGCCGCCGCGCACGACTCGTACCTGATCAACCTCGCGTCGCCCGACGGCCCGCTGTGGGAGCGGTCGGCGCGTTGCTTCGAGGGCGAGCTACAGCGCTGCGTATCGCTCGGTCTCGAGTTCGTCGTCACGCACCCGGGGAACGCGACCGACGGTGACTACGAGGCGGGCCTGGCGCGCAACGCAGAAGGGCTGACGCGCGCGCTGGAGCGGGTCGCAGGCCCGACGGCGGTGCTGCTCGAGCTGACGGCAGGGTCGGGCACGTCCATCGGCGCGACCTTCGAGCGGTTAGCCGCGATCCTCGCTCGCATCCCCGATGAGCTCACCGCGAGAGTCGGGGTGTGCTTCGACACCTGCCACGCGTTCGCGGCCGGCTACGACCTGGCAGGCGACTGGGACGGGGTGTGGGTGCGCTTCGACGACGCGATCGGGCTCGAGAGACTCCGGCTCTTCCACGTGAACGACTCGAAGCACCCGCTCGGGTCGCGGGTGGACCGCCACGAGCACCTGGGGCAGGGAACGCTCGGGGTGGAGCCTTTCCGGCGACTAATGAACGACGAGCGCTTCGCGCGCGTGCCGAAGCTGCTCGAGACGCCGAAGGAGGGCGACTCTCTGAATTATGACGTCATGAATCTCGACTTCCTGCGCGGGCTTCGGACCTAGACGAGGCGTGGCGACCGGCTACTGGGGGTCCGACCGAGAGGCTTGGAGACGATATGCATCGGGTAGAGATCGCGATTTTGCTGCCACTGCTCGCCGCGTGTGTCGGTGACCGCTCAACCGACGAAGCCGGAGCCGCGAGCGGAGGACCCTCGACCTCCGGTGAGACCCCCCCACAGACGATCGGGACCATCGAGCGGCTGAACCCGGCCATCGACTCTCTGATCCCTTCGGACGCGGTCATCGAAATCCTGGCCGAGGGCTTCGATTGGGCCGAAGGCCCGGTGTGGATCGGGGGTGGCGAATACCTTCTGTTTTCCGACGTTCCGGCGAACCGGATCTATCGATGGAAGGAGGGCGAGGGCCACCAGGTGTGGCTCGAACCGTCCGGCTACACGGGCGACGCCGCCCGGGGTGGAGAGCCGGGCTCGAACGGCCTTCTGCTCGATAGCGAGGGCCGGCTCGTCCTGTGCCAGCACGGCGACCGCCGGGTCGCTCGCTTGGACGCTCCTCTGACTGCTCCCGAGCCCATCTTCACAACGCTCGCCGAGCGCTACGAGGGGAAGCGATTCAGCAGCCCGAACGACGCCGTCTTCGACAGCCGCGGCGCGCTCTTCTTCACGGATCCGCCGTACGGACTACCCGAAGGTCCCGGCGACCCGGCCCAGGAGATGCCGTTCAATGGCGTTTACCGTCTCGGAGTCGACGGTGTGGTGACGCTGCTGACGGACGACCTGTCGCGCCCGAACGGCATCGCGCTGTCGCCCGACGAGCAGACACTCTACGTGGCCAACTCAGATCCGGAGCGGGCCATCTGGATGGCGTACGATCTACTGCCCTCCGGCAGGATCGAGAACGGCCGCGTCTTCTTCGACGCGACCGAGTTGATGGCCGACCGTCCCGGTCTCCCCGATGGTCTAAAAGTCGACGAGGCCGGCAATCTGTTTGCCACCGGGCCCGGCGGGGTCCTCGTGTTCTCCCCCGACGGCCGCCATCTGGGCACCATCCAGACGACACAAGCGACCGCCAACACCGCCTTCGACCGGGAAGGGACTACGCTCTACATGACCGCGGACAGCTACCTCCTTCGCATTCGGCTTCGGTAGCGCGAACGTTGGCTTCCCGTAACGTGATCGTCGTCTTGATGGGCGTCTCCGGGGCCGGGAAGACGGCGGTCGGAGAGCTTCTGGCGGACCGCCTGGGCTGGTCCTTCGTGGACGCCGACGACCTCCATCCGGCCAGCAACGTCCGCAAGATGACGGCCGGGGTGCCGCTCACCGATGAAGATCGTCTCCCGTGGTTGCTGAGCGTCCGTGACGTCATCCTCGAACATGCCGGGTCTCGTCGTTCGGCCGTCGTCGCCTGCTCGGCGCTCAAGAGGGAGTACCGCGAGATCCTACTGACGGGAGATCCCCTGATGGGGCAGGCGGAGACCAGGCTCGTCTACCTCCGTGGGGCGCCGGCACTGCTCGAGCGCCGACTGCGCAAACGCCAGGGCCACTTCTTCGATCCGAATCTGCTCGCGTCGCAACTCGAGACCCTGGAAGAACCAAAGAACGCGCTGGTCGTCGATGTCGGTGGCGAGCTCGAAGCAGTGGTCGATGCGGTGGTGACGGGCCTGGGTCTCCCGATGTCCTGAGGCCTTCGGTTGTCGGCTGCTTAGAGGAAAAACGACAGCAGCAGGACAATCGCGAAGCCGGTGAGACCGACCAGGGTCTCCATGACGGTCCACACCTGGAGCGTCTGCTTCTCGGACATGCCCAGATAGCGGTTGACGAGCCAGAAGCCCGAGTCGTTGACGTGCGAGAGGACGGTGGCTCCCGAGGCGATGGCGATGACGATGGCCGCGACCTGGGGCGGCGACGTGGTCATGGCCTCGAGGATCGGCGCCATCAAGCCGGCGGCCGTCACCATCGAGACCGTCGCCGACCCCTGAGCCACTCGAACGACCGCGGCGAGTAGAAAGGCCAGAACGACGAGCGGGAGCCGCGACGTGGCCATCCAGTCGGCGACCGCAGTCCCGACGCCGGTGGCCACGAGGACTTTGCCCAACACCCCGCCCGCGCCGGTGACCAGGATGATCAGACCCACCGGCTCCAGAGATTTCGTCGCCATCCGTCGGACCTCGTCACGCGAAAACCCGAGACGGGTGCCGAGGGCGTAGAACGAAAACAAAGTAGCCACGATGAGGGCGGTGAACGGATGCCCGACAAACGCCAACACGTCGCGCATCCGGTGCTCGTCGGGCAGCGCGACCGACGAGACCGTTCCGAGAAGGATGAGGACCAGCGGGGTGGCTATTAGTCCCGCCGCGAGGCCGAAGCCGGGCGGGTTGGCCACGGTCTGAGGGCTCGTGGTCTCGGGTGGCAGATGCATGAAGTCGGGCACGTCGAGATGGATGCGGCCGGAGACACGGCGCCCGAACCAGATCCCGCCGACGATCGTAGCGGGAATGCCGGCGACCACCCCGAGAGCGATGACCCAACCCAGATCGGCTCCTAGGAGTCCCGCGACGGCGACCGGCCCGGGCGTCGGCGGGATAAACGAATGCGCGACGGCGATCCCGGCGAGTAGCGGGATCGCGTAGAAGAGGAGCGAGCGACCGCTCCGCCGTGCCAGGCTGTACACCAGCGGGATGAAGAGAATCAAGGCGACGTCGAAGAACACGGGTACCGCGACGATGAGACCGGTTAATCCGAGCGCCCAGGGCGAGTATCGGTCGCCAAACCTCCGAAGAAGCGAGTTCGCGATGGAGCGAGCGCCACCGGACCGCTGCAGCATCTCGCCGAACATCGCTCCGACCCCGATGACCACGGCGATGTAGCCAAGGGTGCCGCCCATCTCTTCCTGGATCAGACCCGCGATCTCGGCCAGCGGGATTCCGCCCAGGACGGCCACGACAAGGCTCGTCACCAGTAGCGCAATGAAGGCGTGCAGGCGGGCGAACACCACCAGGACAAGGAGCAGGGCAATGGCAAAGACCACCAGGCCGACGAGGGCTCCTGTCGACATCAGCCGTCACACCCCGTTTGCCGTGCGGTCAATCGGTCTCGTGACTCGACGGACTCCGAGAGCATCCTCAGGGCTAATGAGCGCTCCCCACTCGCGACCCCCCCTTCTCGATGCGCTCGATAGTGTCTTGAACCGCGGGTATCTTTGAAGAAATGTGAATCCCCGCGCCTTCCTTGAACCGGAAGTCGCATCGGCCGCAGCCATCCGCCAGCGTCTCGGTCCTGACCAAGCCCCAGCGCAACGCCTTGCCGAGCGCCATGTCCGACAGGCAAACGTAGGGAGCGAACTCCTCGGCCCCCTGTGCCTTCACGAAGTCGTAGTTGCCACACGCGACGTAGTCGACGCCCCAATCATAGTCCTCCCCGTCACCGATCAGGTAACGCACCTCGAAGTTGCCGAATCTCAGCTGCTCGTTCTTCTCGGCGCGTCGCCTCACCCTCCGCTTCATTAGCCCGGAGAACATGATCTTGTTCAGGAGCCACGCCTTCCACGCCGGGTAGTCCTCCATCCTCGCAGTAATGGCGTTATGGCATATCTCCCAGGCCTCCTCCGCGCTCCTCCCGTGTCTCTTCATGACCCTGTAGACAGCGAGTTCCTGAGCCGTGATACGAAGGAATGCATTGAGTGCCCGAGCCCGGGAATCCTTGATGTGTGGGATCTCCGGGATCAACCCGTCGTATTCCTGCCGCACTTCGAGGTGGAGTGTGTGCGTGAAGTCGTCACCATAGCGAGAAGCAAGCCTCTCTCTCGCATGTTCCGCGGTCTTATCGAAATCCTGCAGCAAGGACCTTCTACGAGGCGTGTAATATCCGTGTGCCATGGCTTATCCCCGTTCTGATATGGAGACCCTGCCTTTTGGGGGGCGGTGGCCTTCGATCCCGGCGCAGCGCCCCGCCTCCGCACATCTCAAGCTGAACACGCAGAACGAACATGTACACCCCTCCCACAACAGGCAGTTGGCAAAACTCCCGATGAAGGCTGGTCTGTAGCCCGATATCGATTGGAGAGGATGCTGACGCCGTGGCGGCCTTCGAGCGAGTGGTGGTGGCGACGACCAGGACCTTCGGCCTCGTGCCTACTCAGGTCGGGGGCTTCTCTTGCCGTGCTACTCAGCCTCTCTCAGAACCTGAGCTGGATCCACACGGGTCGCTCGCCGGGCCGGAAGATAGCTGGCAACCAGGACCACGACGAAGAGGAGTACTCCTCCACCCAGGAGGACTCCGGGATCACGGGCACTCGTGTTCCAGAGAAAGGCCTCCAGAACCCGGCTGAACATCCATGCGCCAACCAAGCCGAACGACACGCCCACCAACGCCGTCAGGATGCTCTTTCGCAAGACGAGCCGGAGGACACGGCTACTTTCAGCTCCCAGTGCAATGCGCAGTCCCAGTTCGCGTCGACGCGCTGCGACAGAGTAGGCGACCACTCCCCAAGTGCCCACCGCCGCGAGGAGAACCGTTATTGTGGCGAAAATGCTAAGTAGCCAGAAAATGAGACCGCGGTCGCCGATTGAACGAGATATGAGTCGGTCCATTGTCGTGATGTTGCTCATGGCAACGGTCGGGTCGATCGCAGTCAGCTCGTCTTGAATCAGACGGATCGCGTTGTTCGGGTCTCCGGTGGTTCGCACCGTCGCGTACCTCGGGCCGCTTCGCTCCCGCAGCGAATAATACGCGACAGGCCATCTTGCCTCGTCAGGACCCGTGTAGATGACGTCACCGACGACTCCTACCACCTCGGCAGTGGCCCTCCCAGGCAGGGCGAAAAATGTGGTTACCCTCTTACCGATCGGATCCTGATCGGGGAAGTACCTCGATGCCGCCGTTTGACTCAGCACCACGACCGGCGGACCGCGCAGCCCGTCTGACTGGCTGAACCCGCGCCCTCTGAGGATGGGGATGCCCAGCAAATCGAAGTAGTTGTCCGAGACCGGCACCGCCCCGAGGCTACCCGCATCGATCATCCCTAACTCGCTGTCTTCGATTCTGACTCCGAGCACGCCTTCGAAGTGCTTGAGAATCGCCCCAGATGAGATTGTGATCCCCTCGATGCCGGGAATGGCCTCCAGTCGCCCTTGGAGTTGGTCGTCGAACTGTGCCGCGAGGACGATGTGCGAGCGCCAGACCGACTCGTCTCGTGGGTCTAAACGTGGGACCGCCTGAGGGACGGAGAACTCGAAAGAGAGCAGCCTCTCCGTATCGAACCCGGCATCCGTACGAAGCAAGCGGCCCACGGTACTGCCCATCAGTCCGACACCGACCAACAAAATCAAGGCGAGAGAAACCTGCGCACCCACGAGAATGGCCTGCGGGTCGAGGCCTGACCGACCGCCGCGACGTTTGGCTGCCCCGGCGCCGTCTTTCAGATGGTCTGTTATGCGGAAGGACGAGATGCGAAGCGCGGGGATCAGACCGATCAACACCGCTGCGGCAAGGGACACGGATACTGCAAACATGATCACCCGCGCATCGAGTGTGAGGCCGCCCGGGTTGATGACCTGAAGGCCCGAATCACCGCCACGCAAGAACTGCGTCGGCCACGCCCGGGCGACCAGCTCGGTGCCCCACATCGACAAAACCAGACCCGCAATGCCGCCGAGCGTTGCCACTGCCAGGCTCTCTAACAGGAACGACCGGATTAGACGCCACCGTGATGCACCGAGCGCGCGCCTGATCGCCCCCTCTCGCACACGTCTCCGAGCACGGGTGAACAAGAGTCCAGCGAGGTTCGCACACGCCACCAGGAGCACCAATCCAGCCGCCAGTGCCAGAAACGTCGACGCGGTGCGGGCCTCAGGGTTCGTCCACACCTCGGCAAAGGAGCGGACCCCCGCACCGTATGTGACGTCGCTTGGCCACTCCTGTGCGATCGCTCGGCCGACGACCTGCATCTGTGCGTCGGCTGCCGCCACCGAAACCCCGGGGCGAAGGCGACCCACCACCCAGGCCAGGTGATTGCCTGCCTGTTGCAGGACACCTGGTTGCAGCAGGGCGTAGGCACCAGGCGGTAGCCACAACGCTGCCTTTCCCGCGAAACCAGAGAAGTCCGGCGGGCCAACACCCACAATCCGGAAACCCACTCCGCTCAGTTGGATCTCCCGCTCCAGCACGGACGGGTCGCTTCCCAGCCGGGTCCGCCAGAAGGAATGTGAGACTACCGTCACTCGATAGGGTCCGAGCGGATCCGCTTCCTCCGCGACAAACCCCCGTCCCAGCGTCAGCGGATACCCGACGACGTCGAAATAGTGAGGTGACACCACCTCGATGTTCAGGTGGCTTGCGGGACCGAACCCGGTCAGTGTCGCGACCCGCTCTCTGTAAGCCGCGATCGGCCCGACCAGGCGGTTGGGCCAGTCGGCCAACCTCTGGACGTATGGATAGGCCCATCTCGAGATTTCCCGCCGGCCATCGCCTGTCCTCGTCAGATCCAAGCTCACGAGGCGCTCCGCCTCCGGGAACGGCGGTGGCGTGAGGACAGCGACCTTCAGAGCTGAGAAAGCCGTGACGTTCGCACCAATTCCGAGTGCCAGTATGAGCACGGCCGAAACCGTGAAGCCAGGAGCCTTACTCAAACCCCGAAGAGCGAGCCGTACGTCAGAGAGGATCCCGCCCATGAGCTCCTTCCTTTTCTTCCCCGGACCCCATGTCTACCGCATAACGGACATGTCGGTCGAGTACTCCGCAACTCATCGTGAGACCCTTATGCTAGTGCTGTGCCGCCACCGGTTCAGGCTGTAAGCTTATAGTCAACAGCCTGTTACGCCTACGGGCTGTCTGATAAGCGTTGGCATTGGTGTTCGCCTGTGGGACCGGCGTACCGGAAGCGAACACGGGACAGGTCGGGGCTGATCACCCCCGTACCTGTGGGGGGAGTGTCTGTCACAAGACCCCCCTCCAGCCGCCAAGTAGTCAGCGGGAGGGGCAGGTGGTTGGGGATCCGGGCGCCGGGTTCTTATCCCGTCGTGAGGTCCGTCGACCCCCCCTCTTTGACCGCCTCGGTCCTGCTACTCTCCTGGGACCCTCCCGGCGTCACGTCTCGACCCAGTGCGGTCAAGCCGCCGAGGGCCCCGAGACCCATGGTCTCCACTGCCGTGGAGGGGACGATGATCATCGAGCCTTTCTGGCGCAGCCCTTCGTAGACCATGTTCATCGCCCTCAGGTGCAGGGCGACACTGTTGTTCTGATAGTGTTCGGATGCTTTGGCGAATTTCTCCGCGATCTCCGTCTCGGCCGTACCGAGGATGATGCGACTCTGGCGTTCCCGTTCGGCCTGGGCCTGGCGTGACATGGCGTCTTCCAGGCCTTTGGGAATGATGATGTCGCGAATCTCGACCGCCTGGGTGGTGATGCCCCAAGCATTGGTCTTCTCATCGAGCAGCTTCTGCATCTCTTCGCCCAGCCGGTTCCGCTCCGAAAGCAACACCGCCAGGTCGTTCTTCCCGATGGCGTTCCGTAGTGCTGTCTGAGCCGACATGATCAGCGCGTCGTCGAAGTGCTCCACCTCTAGCACCGCTTTTTGCGCATCCCACACCATCCAGAACGCGATGGCGTCCACGTTCACCGGAACGGTATCGGCCGTGAGGGTCGTCTCGGCGCTGAAGTCGGTCACGCGGATCCGTTGGTCCACGAATTCGGCCACTTTGTCAATCACGGGAACGATGAGGAAAAGGCCCGACTTCCGCAGTCCACGGAACTTGCCGAACCGGAGCACGACGGCCCGCTCCCATTGGTAGGCGATCTGGACGGCCGGGGCCACGAGAAGCGCCACGGCGGTGGTGACCAGAAGTACTTCGCTGTCTGGACTCAGCTGGATGAAGATCGCGAGGCATGTTGCGGTGCCAAGGAAGACAGCCGCCTCCCATACCTGCGTCCAGCGGAGCAGCACGGTGAGGCCCAGGGCCGAGCCCAGGGATAGGTAGACGGCCTCCATCCCGAACTCGTGGATGTTCAGATGGACGGTCAGCCCCAATACGTACACGACCACCAACAGCAAGACGTTGAGAGGGGCGAACCGGAAGTCGGCCCGGCTGGTGGTGGCGAATCTTTCAAAGGAGATGCCGCGATCGGGCTTTTCGCGGCCCCTGCTTCTTGACAGTCTGCTGCTCATGACTCTTTTCTCCGCTGGCGTAGCCCCTCGAACAGATCGTCCACGGTGAATCCGAATCCGGAGCCGCGGGCGAGAAGCTCGGTGAGGATCTGATCAAGCATCCGTTCGCGCTCGAGATCGTCGATCTCGGGCCGGTGATTGCCGACGAAGGTCCCGGATCCCTGCTGCGTGTCCAGCACCCCCTCGATCTCCATCTCGCGGTATGCACGGATGACGGTGTTGGGATTGACCGAGAGATCCGCGGCAAGCTGTCGGACCGTCGGAAGCTGGTCCCCGGGGTCGAGCAGACCACGAGCGATCCCGTATTTGACCCGCTCAATGATCTGACGGTAGAAGGGGACTCCGCTCTTTCGGTCGATGGAGATCTTCACGGCTACATCGGTTAAGAGTAATAGAGTACTAATATACTAATGATATAGTACAATTGCCGAGGGGGGATGACAAGAGTCGGAGACGCCCCGACCAGTCACGGAGGAGCCCGATGAACACTACTCACGTCGCGGTGGATCTGGCAAAGTCGGTGTTTCAGGTGGCGGTTTCGCGTGCGCCCGGGCGGGTGCACGAGCAGCACCGCCTCTCGCGGGGCGGGTTCCGGCGCTTCTTCGCCGGGCACGAGCCCGTGCACGTATGGATGGAGGCGTGTGGCTCTGCGCACCACTGGGGCCGGGAACTCGAGGCCCTGGGGCACCGGGTCTCGCTCTTGCCGCCCACCGACGTGAGTCGCTACCGGGACGGCAGCAAAACCGATCGTGCCGACACGAAGGCGCTGCTGGAGGCGGCTCGCAACCGTGCGATCGACCGCGTGCCGGTGAAGTCGGTGGAACAACAGGCGGTCACGGCGCTCCACCGGCTGCGCTCGGGCTACCTCGCCACCCGCACCGCACGGATCAACGCGGTCCGCGGCCACCTGCGTGAGTTTGGGGTCTCGATCCCGCTCGGGGCGTCCCGTGTGATCCCCCACGCCCGGGCCGCGCTCGAGGACGGGGCCGTCCCCGACTTCCTCCGCCGCGCGCTCGCCCGCTTGGCCGAGCACATGCCGGCGGCCAACCACCTCATGACGGTGCCAGGGATCGGGGTGCTGACGGCCACCGCGTTCGTCGCCTTCGTCGGCGATCCCGGACGGTTCCGCTCCGGCCGCCGCTTCGCCGCCTACCTCGGGCTCACGCCCAAGGAGCATTCCTCGGGGCGCTCGCGTCGCCTGGGACGGATCACCAAACACGGCAACAGCTACCTCCGCATGCTGCTGATCCACGGCGCCCGCTCGGCCCTCAGGGCCGGTCAGATTGCGGAGGAGCCCGACGAGCTCAGGCGCTGGGCCCTAGAGCTCAAGACGCGGAAGGGCTACAACGTCGCCGCCGTGGCGCTCGCCAATAAGCTTGCCCGCATCTCATGGTGCGTGTGGCGCGACGAGCGACCGTTCGAGCAACGAAGGGCTGCCTAGAAAGGAGCTCACGCCTTACCCAACCACCGACGAGCTGCACAGAGACGACACGACGACGGCGCACCGGTCAGACCGGCGCGGGGTCGAGCCGATAACAAGCTTGGCTATGAAGAGCCGTGCTCAATCGATTGGCTCCCCGCGCGCGACTTTCCATCGTGGCCAGGGCAACAAGCGCCCACTCAAGGGCCGAAGATACGACTGCAGTCGACCACCCATCGTCAGCCTCACTCTTGCAGACCAGAGGAGGAGTCCAGATACGCTTGTTAGAGTGCGCGCCCAGAAAGCATGAAGCTGGGAGGCGCAGGAATAGCATCCCACCGGCAGTGAACCGGCCCCTACCCGCAGCTGATCTCCACGCGGCGGTTGATCTCCCGCGCCGACTCGTTCGAGTCCGGTGAGATCAGCGGCTGAGACTCTCCGAGCCCCTCCGCGGAGATGGCCGCCGGCTCGAAGCCTCGCTCGACGAAGTCGTCGACGACGGCCTGGGCGCGTCGCTGCGAAAGGTCCAGGTTGTGCTCCGCCGTACCCTCGGTGGACGTGTGACCCCGGATGCTCACGGCCGTCGCCCCCTCCTCGGTCAGTCGACGGAAGACATCCGCGAGGACCTGCTCGGACTCGGGCCGTATGGCGGCCGAGTTCACATCGAAGTTGATGTACACGTTGGTGCCGCACACGACGGGCTCTTCAGCAATCTCGGCGCATTCGGTCGGCGCCAGCTCCGGAACGGTCACCGCCGTTCGTGCGCCGAAGCGGCCGCGATTGACCGATACCGATGCGTGGATGCTCCCGTCTTCATCGGCCACGAGGATGAGCGCGCCCGTCCGACCCTGGGGATCCTCGCCCGTGGCCCGCGCGATGGCGCCGTTCACCGAGCCGCTGAGCCGATGGTCTCCGTAGCAGCCGAAGATCGTGGCGCCGTCCTGAGTGAGCTCCAGGGGGATGCCACGAAGATCCGTCCGCTCGGTGAGTCGCAGGTCCCACTCACCGTCGAACGCGAGAGCGAGCTCCCGCGCTTCCTGCGTGCCGTACCCCATGATCTCGCTGAACCAGATGGCGGTGCGGCCTTCGTCGCCGGGTTCGATGTTGATCCCCCCCTCGAACCGAACCTTGACCCACCGCACGGGAACCGACACCTGCGCGTCCAGCTCGGTGACGCTCTCGTCGGGACCGTGGGTTTCCAGCTCGAAGGCCGCGAGCTCCTGAAAGCCCGAATCCGGTCCGTCCATCGAACCGGACACGGTCACCGACTTCACGAAGGTCACGTTGCCCGGCTGCTCGACGACGGCGGGCACGCCGAAACGCTCGAACGTGGTCGTAGCCGGGAGCTTGTAGACGAACTCCACCGGACCGGCGGCGTCCGTCGTCAGAGCCAATCGGTAGGGATCGCCGTCGATCGCGAGCAAGGCCGCCGAGCCGCTGCCCGAAGCCAATCCCGTCTGCGCGACGAACAGCACGCCCCGCGCGAAAGTCAGAAGGTCGGCGGCCCCGGATTCCTGGGTGACGAGTCCTCTCACGACGGGTGGAGCTCGGTACGCGGCCTCCGGGGTCCGTCCGTTCTCGGCCGAATTGCCGCTGGCCGAGGGACCGGCGAGGAGCATGAGCGCTGCCAGGGATGCAAACGAAACGAGAGTTTTCCGCATGGTGTCTCCTGGGTCGTCCCGAAAAGGGGACGATGGGTCATGGGGTGTCGAAAACCGGCTGACTCCAGCGCTACATCAAGCCCAGCCTAGTTGTCTCAGGCTGACGCCATCGTGCCAGATCTTCGTCATGTGACGGATCCGGTCGCCGTCGAAGTCCATCACGTATACGTAATCCGCCTCGACGCTATTCCCGGTCGCCGGCACCGGCCCGCCCTCGCCCGTGTGCGTGCCGCGAAACACACCGTACGCGGAGACGTTCTGCCTATCCTCGTCGACCGCAAAAGACCGTATCTCGTAGCTGCCATCCGGCACCGGGGTGAAGAGCCCCTTCATCCAGTCCGTATAGGCCTCCAACGTGTCTACTCCCTGAAGCGCATCCGCCTGGGACGAGAAAGAGGCTCCCGGGTGGCAAAACTCCTCACACACCTCCCAGCCCTTGCCGGTTTCGCATGCGTCGAAGAACCGCATGGCGGCTTCCTTGATCGACGACATATCAGGCCCCCTGTGCTCGTGGGTGTGACTCGATCGGACGGGGCAAGTCGGGCCCCGCGCTGGCAATCGTATCAGGATGCAGACGCGATAGGGAAGCGCGAAAGCCCTTGCGACTCAAGGGCTGGTAGGAATGGAGCCGATCGGGATCGAACCGACGACCTCCTGCTTGCAAAGCTCCTGCTAGAACCCCGCTTTTTCGCTGGATCCGCGAACTTCTGGGCTTTGATACGCTGTCCTGGCGAACCTGTTCTGCGGTTTTCGCGGTTCTAGCGCACCCGAACATCCAGAGAAACATGTAGACCGTCTGCACTCGGACGAGCGGTTGGACGGCAACCCAAGGGGAGGATCTTGACCGAACTACACACTCACCGAGTGTGCAGTTGAGAGTCCCTCGATGCTCCGCTGGCGAGGCCTGCCGTGGAGCTGCCTACCGTTGCTCCAGGGCGTCGCACCCGCGCCCCGGAGCGGTAAGCGGCTGCGGAGCTAGTGACCTCTGCTCTCGAGCGGAATCATGATGTGCGCGTACGGCGTGTCAGGCCACATGATCCACGGTCCGCCGTTCAAGT
>JBDHAD010000032.1:0-33273 GCA_039588215.1 Gemmatimonadota bacterium | reverse complement strand
ACCCTGACATGCTGATCCTCGGAATCGCGGACGGCCAAACGTCCGGGGCCTGTGTAGTGCACGACGGGCGCATTCTCTCCGCTGTGAATGAAGAGCGGATCGTGCGCCTGAAGCAGGCTCGGGGATTCCCGCGCGAGTCGATCCGGGAGGCACTGCGCCTGGCCGGTGTCGAACCTTCGGACGTCGGCGCGGTCGCCGTCTCGGATCTCAGGATGAAGCTCCGAGAAGAAGTTGACGCGTGGCCCGGGTGGTTTGAAGCGCGGGCGGAATCTCGAGACGGTATTGACGACCTGTTCTTCCACACCGCCTCTCGGCTGGGACGCATCGTCCCCTACATTCCAGGGATCAAGCGCGTCTATTACGGGCTTCGCGCGCCCTACCACGCTCAGCGAAGGCGTCGAATCGGCGAGATCCTGCGAGATGACTTTGGGGTGTCCGCCCCCGTGCGTTTCTTCCACCATCACTACGCGCATGCGGCGTCAGCGTATCACACCAGCGGGTTTGACGACGCGCTCGTCGTCACCATGGATGGCGGAGGTGATGGCCACTGCTCGCACGTCTACAGCGTCCGGAATGGCCAATTCGAGCGAATCTCGACTACGGATTCCTATGATTCGCTGGGGAACTACTACGCGTACGTGACCGCCCTGTGTGGGTTCAAGGCGAAGCGCCACGAGGGGAAGATAACGGGGTTGGCCGCCAGCGGAGATCCTGTCTACCGGGAGCTGTTCGAGTCGCTCATCGGTTGCGAGAACGGCCACCTGGTCAACAGGGGGCGGGTGCTTTTCCACGGCGCCCTGGAGCGACTCGGTTCGTCGCTGCCAGAAGGGTGGTCCCACGCGGACCTCGCGGCCACGATTCAGGTGGTGGCCGAAGAGGTCTCGACCTCCTTCGTTCGGCACTGGATGCGCGCCACCGGACACTCGCAGGTCGCGCTCGCGGGTGGGGTGTTCGCGAACGTCCGCATCAACGAGGAGATCCTCAATCTCGACGAAGTGGAGAGACTCTTCGTCCACCCCGGGATGAGCGATGAGGGTCTGGGTGTTGGCGCCGCGCTGGCCTTGAGTCACGAGGAGGCCCGGCGCGGCGGTCGGCGTATCGAGCCGCAGGTCTTATCGACGGCACATCTCGGTACGGATATCGATGAATCGGTCTGCGAGGATGCCTTGCGCTCCGCCCGGCTCGAGTTCGAATCGCCGAGGCACGTGGCGGCACACACGGCGAGACTCCTGCACGAAGGACACGTCGTCGCACGTGCGACCGGCAAGCTCGAGTACGGCCCTCGTGCGCTGGGCAACCGCACCATCATGTATCGGGCGGATGATCCAACCGTGAACGACTGGCTGAACGAGCTGTTGAAGCGCACGGAGTTCATGCCGTTCGCACCGGCTTCACTCGACGGGTACACGGACGAGCTGTACCTGAATGCGGCCGGAGGTCGGGAAGCAGCGCGCTTCATGACGACCACCTTCCACTGCACCGATTGGATGTGTGAGCGCGGCGCCGGTGTCGTTCACATCGATGGCACGGCTCGGCCGCAAATCGTGCGCGAGCAAGACAACCCGGATTTCTACGCGATCATCGAGGAGTACAGAAAACTCTCCGGCTTCCCGGCCGTGATCAACACGTCCTTCAACGTTCACGAAGAGCCGATCGTACGCACGGCCGAGGACGCCGTGAAGGCTTTCCTCGAAAGCGACCTCGACTACTTGCAGCTGGGCCCGTTCGTGGCGAAGGGCCAAGTCGGAACCGCGGCGGCACGCAAGAAATGGGAAGGGAGGAGCGTCTCGGGTACGCACCGGCCCAGAAGGGCCTCCGTGGGTTCCTGACATGTCCACCTCGACATCCGTGACAACTACCCCCGCTGGACCACACTCGGAGAGGATTCAGCGAATCCAGGACACTGTGGTCGGCATGTACTCCGAGCACCCGTGGCCGCTCGATCGGAACGCCGACGAGGAGATGGGCTGGCGGCTCAAATGCCTGGGTATCCAACCCTCGGACTACGTGGGTAAGCGGGTCCTGGACATGGGGTGCGGAACCGGCGAGTACGCGCTTTGGTACGCCGGCCAGGGTGCGGAACAGGTCGTCGGCATCGACCTGTCGGAGGGCTCGCTCTCGATCGCCAGGGATAGGCAACAGCAGTCGGGGATCGATAACGTGTCCTTCCGCGAGTCGGATATCCTGCGCTGTGATCTTCCCGACGACAGCTTCGATTACAGCTTCTCGGTGGGCGTCCTCCACCACACTGGCGATCCACTGGAAGGGTTCAGGCAGCTCGTCCGTGTAACCAAGCCGGGCGGAACCATCATCGTGAGCCTGTACAACGGGTTCAGCCGCCGAGTTCTCAGGAGCAAACAGATCACCTGCAAGCTGCTCGGCAGGGACGACATCGATCGACGGGTCGCTTGGGGGGAACGGCTGTTCGGGAGCACGCTGAAGAAGCTGGACAAACGATATCACGGGCTGAACACAAAACAGATCGCCTACGACATTTTCGGGTTCCCGCATGAAAGCCTCCACACGGCCGGCGAGGTCCTGGGCTGGTTCGATGAGACGGGCGTATCCTACCGAGGGTCTTTTGCACCGCTGAGGATCCGCGACTACTTCTACGCGTTCTCGCTTCCGGAGTACCAGTCGTTCCGGTCCACGTTCTCAGGGTTTCCCGTCATGCAGTGGGTTGCGGATCGAATGGCGGCGGTGTCGCGAGGGGATGCGGCGGACGAAGGTCCGAGGCGGGAGTTCGGCCGCCCGGGTCCGCTGTCGAGATTGCTGGCGCAGAGCGCGTGGGTTCCCTTCGGTCTCCGCTTCAACTGCTTCACGATGTCGGGTACGAAGACCGAGTAGCCCCCGGGCCACCTGCGAGTCGACGTTTCCGGTCGGATCCGAATCGGATCACCGCAAGGAGGATGGCTCCAATACTCCGCGCAGCTTGGTCACGACCATGTCGATGGCAACGTGGTTCTCGGCCCCGACCGGTACGATAACGTCCGCGTGTCGCTTGCTGGGCTCGACGAACTCCAGGTGCATCGGACGCACCGTCGCCGCGTACTGACGCACCACGGACTCGAGCGTACGCCCCCTCTCCTCCAGATCTCGTCTCAGCCGGCGAATGAACCGGATATCGGGGTCGGCGTCCACGAAGATCTTGATGTCCAGCCGCTTGCGTACCTCCGGGTCCGCGAGCACGAGGATCCCGTCAACGATCACGACGGGCGTGGGAACCGCGGTGCGAGTTTGCCCGGTGCGGGAGTGGGTCGTGAAGTCGTAGATCGGGATCTCGACGGGCTCCCGGTTCCGGAGGCCGTCGAGGTGCTTGAGGAGCAGCTCGGTCTCGAGCGAATCGGGGTGGTCGAAGTTGAGCTGGGCGCGATCCTCGGCGGATAGCTCGCTGTAGTCCCGGTAGTACGCGTCGTGGCGGATCAGGGTGACGGGGTGTGGAGCTAGGCCCGCCACGATTCGTTCGACGATGGTGGTCTTGCCCGAGCCGCTACCTCCCGCCACCCCCAAGAAGAGGGGTTGCCCCCTCCCGGGTCCTTCACGGCTGGATCCGTCTCCGGGCATACCTCGCCCTCTCTTCGCACGGGTGTCTGATCAGGCTGGGAAACGTATCCTCCGGATCGGAGGTAGGCGACGTGCTTGGAGTGCGGCCACGCGACCGCGGCGAGTCAGTGGCCGGCGGTCAGGGCCGCCTTCACAGCGGCGCGGCAGAGCGCCAACGCCCGGGTCTCGCCCCATGACGACTCGGCGTGATCGCTATCCGGTAGAGTCACGCTCGCGCTGTAGCCGCTGTCAGCCGCCTCGATGGCGAGGAAGCCCACCACGCGGCGGATCTCGCCGAACAGACCGTCCTCCGTCGAATACGGTGGACACGAGCCGTCCGTTTCCGCCGCGAGATTGCGAACCCTGGTGTGAACGAGGCGATCCAACTCGGGTCCGGCAGGGAGGGTGTCCGGGTCAAAATCAGGGTCGAGGGGTGTCTCCTTGCGGCCTGCGTCTCCGGGGCGCTCTGATAGTCCTGCTGTCGTCTCCGTCGTCGCGGTCTCCCGTTGATCGGCCACCTGGCACCTCCATCCGCCTAGAGCGCACCCCTCTCCCCTACGCCCTAGATGCCACGAGCGGCCGAAACATTACATTCTTCTCAGTCCTTCTTGAAGATCGCGATGATGCCGATCCAGCCATCGCCCCCGTACCGGGCGCTCGCCTCTGACGAGTTGAGGATCTCGAGCCGTCTCACTTCATCGGTGTACAGGTCGCGAATCGCCGCAATAGGATCCGGCACGCGACGCTCGTTCACATAGACCTGAACGCCCCGGAACTCCCCCGCGACGACGCTGGTCGAGGTCCGCTCGGCGAACATGATCACCTCGCCGCCCCCGGACACCCGCTCGAAACGCAGCCGGTGGTGCTGGCGGAGCACGTCGTAGAGAGGCATGGGCCGAATAGCGGCGAGATCCTCTTCGTTGATCAGCGTTGCCGAGAACACGCGGCTCGCCCGTCCTTCGACCACAATCTCCTCGGGCTCCTCCTCGGGAGCGTCCTCGCTGAGCGACACCGTCAGGTCGTACTGTCCGACCGGGTCGTTCATCACGAGGGTCGTCGAGGGCCCTCGACGATTCGCGAACGCCGCGCGCACGGTCACCTCGATCGCCAAAGGCAGACCGCACAATGTGAAGCCCCCGTCGATGCCGACCTGGGTGAGCGCGCGCTCATGCTCGCCCTCGCGCACCCAGCTGGCCGTGACCTCGGCTCCGGGCAGGACCATCCCGGACTCCGAATCCTGCACGAAGCCGACGAGCGCGGCTCCCAGCGGATCCGCCTCGGGGCACAACTCGGTGAGGTCTTGCGCGCGAAGACTCTGCGTGGCCAGACCGTTTCCGATCAGAATGGCTGCGATCCAGATGAAAGCGTGACGAGCAACAGGATACCGCATCGTTACCCCCTCCAGCTTGGGTTCCTGACGTGCGGCTGTGACGCCAAAGAGAATAGGTACGACATCTCTCGCCGGATGCAACAGTGGGGCTCGTAGGGGAGCGAGGCCGGCCGATCCACCGAGTGTTTCAGCGACTTGCCGTGGGCGGCTCGTGAGGCTCCTCGCCCTGCGGCCACTGCGGCGCCTGCTGACGCCACGGAAGTAGAATGCGGGCGACGCGCTCGAAGAACAGATAGTCCCACGACCAGTTCAGCAGGACAGCCAGTCGGTTGCGGAACCCGATCAGATAGACGATGTGCACCACCAGCCAGAGCAACCAGGCCGTGTAGCCCGTGAAGCTTCGGCCGCGCAGCGTGGCAACGGCCGAATTGCGGCCGATCACCGCCATGACTCCCTTGTCCCGATACACGAACGGCTTCGGTTGCCTCCCGGACAGAGCCCGACGGATGTTGCCGGCCGTGTGCTCCCCTCCCTGCATGGCGACCTGCGCGAGCATCGGGAGCGCCTCGCCACCCTCGGGAACGAACTCGGCAATATCGCCCACCGCGTATACGTCGCGGTGACCCACGACCTGAAGGGTCGGTCGCACCAGGACTCGTCCGTTCGCCGCCAACGGGAGCCCCCAGCCAGCGGCGTCCGGGCTCCCGCGAACCCCCGCGGTCCATGCGACAGTCTCGGTCCGGAGCTCCGTCCCGTCTCCAAGCGATACCCGTTGATCGGTCACCTCCGAAACGAGCGCCCCGAACCGGACCTCGACTCCCATCCGCTGCAGGCGTCCGAGCGCGTACCGTCCGAGTCGCTCGGGCATCCCTTCAAGCAGTCGGTCGCGCGCCTCGAGCAGAACGATCGACACCTGCGTCTCGATCTCGGGGTAGTCGCGCGCGAGCGGGCCGCCCACCAGCTCGGCCAGCGCCCCCGCGAACTCGACGCCGGTGGGTCCTCCTCCCACGATCACGAACCGAAGTGCGCCCTTCCTGGATCCTCCGTCCGGCTGGTGCATGGCGGCTTCGAATCGGGCCAGGATGTGGCTGCGAAGAGCGACGCCGTCCTCGAGCGTCTTGAGAGGGAAGGCGTGCTCCGCCACCCCCGTGACCCCGAAATCGTGGGGCACACTGCCGGTCGCGATCACCAGGTAGTCATAGCCGTGGACACCACGGCTGGTGCGCACGACCTTCTCTAGCAGGTCGACGCCCCTCGCCTCGGCCATGAGAAAGTGGAGGTTATCCTGTCGGCGCACGATCGTGCGGACGGGCCGCGCGATGGCGAAAGGCTCCAACTCCGCGGCACCTACCTGGTACAGGAGGGGGAGGAACGTGTGGTAGTTGTTGCGGTCGAGCAGGGTAACGGAGCACGGAGCGCCCTCGAGCGCTCGAGCGGCCCACAACCCCCCGAAGCCCGCTCCGAGGATGAGAACCTTCTGAGTGTGCTCGCCCACCTCACGCCTCCGCACGTTGGTTTGCGGCAGGTGCCCTCATCCCGGGGTCGCTTTCCCCGTGTCTGGCCCGGCCGGACCACTTCACCGGTCCATACGGAGGGATACCGAGCAGTGTTGCGCAAGCTCGCGAGGGGGACCCCGGAGTTTGTCTGCGGGCTCGCCGTAGCACTGGTGCTCGGGGGTTGTGCCGGTCGAGCGGGGGCTCCTGCGGCGGTGGACGCCGGTTGGCGCGAGACGGGGGTCGCGTCTTGGTACGGCGAGCCGTTCCACGGGCGGCGGACCGCATCGGGGGAGGTCTACGACATGGAGGCGATGACGGCGGCTCACCGCACGCTGCCGCTCGGCACGGTCGTTCGGGTCGATAACCGCGACAACAGGCGCAGCGTGGTGGTGCGAATCAACGACCGGGGACCCTTCGTCCGCGGTCGCATTATCGATCTCTCCCGCGCAGCCGCTCGCCGACTCGACATGCTCGGTCCCGGTACGGCACGCGTGCGGGTGACAGTGATCCAGGCCGTGGAGAATCCGGGACTGCCAACGTGGGAGTGCATCGAGCTCCAGGTGGGCGCCTTTCATGATTCGGAGCTTGCGGCGGCCCTCCGACGCCGTGTGCTCGCGGCCGGTTATGGCGCCCGCTCCGAGGTGGGCCCGGACGGCTTGTTGCGTGTGATCGCCGGCCCGTTCGAGAGCGGTGCCGATGCCGAGGCGGCCAAGCGGCAGTTCGACGGCTTCTACCGTCGATGTGACCCATCGGGGTGACCCCTCGTGAAATAATAGGGCTTCGCGAACATTGTGGGGTCCAGGCTGTCGATGAGTATCTTGGCAAGCAGCCGAAGAGGGGCCTGGCGCGCCGCTGGCAAGGTCGAGCGGGTCATCGACGGAACCCACGGGCTGGTGCGGGGCTTTTACAGAGTAGCGGTCACTCAGACGTTCTGTTCGGACGTCTTTATAGAGTGGGTCGGTCGTAGCGGTCGAAACTGAGCCTCGGTAGGTTCACGCTCACCCCACGGTCTTTACACGAACCTGACCTGAACTGTCCCGTGAACGTGGGGTCGTTCCTGTCGGGGGTCACCCGGAAACCCCGTACGAGTGGTATCGGTTTGGAGGCTGTATGAGTCGAGGACGCACATTACTCCTGGCCACGCTGGCGGCGTTGGCAGTCTTGGCCGGGCCCGCGGCGGAGGCGGCGAGCGCCCAGGCGGGCCGCTACTTCGGCCGCAACAAGGTCCAGTATCAGAACTTCGACTTCCAGCTCATCAAGACCGAGCACTTCGACGTCTACTACTACGAGTCCGAGGCCGAGGCCGTTCAGATGGCGGCGCGGATGGCCGAGCGGTGGTACGCACGGCTGTCCCGCGTGCTGAACCACGAGTTCCGCTCTCGCCAGCCGCTCATCCTCTACGCCGATCACTCCGATTTCGAGCAGACAAACGCGACACCGAGCCAGATCGACGAGTCGACGGGGGGCTTCACCGAGATCCTGAAGCGCCGCGTCGTCCTCCCACTGGCGGGTTCGATCGCCGAGACCGATCACGTGTTGGGCCACGAGCTCGTGCACGCGTTTCAGTTCGACATGACCGGACAGGGCCCGGGCGCCGTCGGTCTCGACATCCCCGGCGCGATTCGCCTGCCCCTGTGGTTCATCGAGGGGATGGCCGAGTACCTGTCGATCGGTCCGGTCGATCCCTTCACCACGATGTGGATGCGAGACGCGATCGGGATCGGCGAGTTCCCGACGATCCCCGAGCTCAACAACCCGAAGTACTTCCCGTACCGATACGGCCACGCGATGTGGTCGTACATCGCCGGGAACTACGGTGACGATCGGATCGGGCGCATCCTCACCCTCGCGGGGCGGACCGGAAACGCGATCGGTGCGATCGAAGCCGTACTGGAGACGCCGATCGGCGAGTTGTCCGATCGGTGGCGTAACGATCTGGAGACCTACTTCGCCTCCATCCGCGAAGAGACCCATGACGCGGCAGAATTCGGGCGTCGGTTGGTGTTCGAGGAGCAGTCCGACGGGCGGCTCAACCTGGGTCCGTCGATCAGCCCCGACGGCAAGAACCTGGTGTTCATCTCCGAACGCGACCTGTTCTCGGTCGAGATGTTCCTGGCGGACGCGGAGACGGGCGCGATCACGCGCAAGGTCACGAAGACGTCCGTGGACCCGCACTTCGAGAGCTTGCAGTGGATCAACTCGGCCGGAGCGTGGCACCCGGACGGACGCCAGTTCCTGTTCTCGGCCGTCAGTAAGGGACGGCCCGTAGTCAGCGTGATGGAGGTCAGCACCGGGAGCAAGATCCGCGAGGTGAAGCTGCGTGAGCTCGGCGAGATCTTCACTCCCACGTGGGGGCCCGATGGAGAGAACGTGGCCTTTTCGGCGATGACCGGCGGCTTCACCGATCTCTACACGCTCGATCTGGAGACGGAGACTCTCACGCGGCTTACGTCGGATCCATACGCGGATCTGCAGCCGGCGTGGTCGCCGGACGGACGTCACATCGCGTTCATCACGGACCGCTTCGGTACGGATCTCGAGCTGTTGACCGCGGGGCCGTATCAACTGGCGGTATACGACCTGGAAGCGGGCAGGATCGAGCGCCTCGCGACCTTCGAGGAGGGTCGGCACCTCAACCCGCAATGGTCGCCGGATGGGCGGAGTCTGTACTTCGTCTCCGACCACGACGGGATCTCGAACCTCTACCGGTTGGACATGGAGTCGCGGGATGTGTTCGTCATTACCGATCTATGGACCGGCATTAGCGGCCTGACGGCATTGAGCCCCGCGATCTCGGTCGCGAGCGAGACCGGTGAGGTTGCATTCAGCGTGAACCAGGGCGGGCCGTTCAGCTTCGAGATCTTCGTGATCGACGATCCCGAAGTCTTGCAGGGTCAACCCGCGCCCGAATTCCTGACCGAAGTGGATCCGGCGGTGATCCCGCCGAGGGAGCGTGTCTCGCTGGAGATCGTTGAATTGCTGGACAACGCGAGACTCGGTCTGGTGGACCCCCTCACGTTCGAGGATGACGAGTACAGCGCAGGGCTATCGCTCGACTTCATCTCACAGCCCACGCTGGCGTTCGGCGCGAGTGACTTCGGGGTGTTCTTCGCCGGTGGTGCGAGTCTCTTCTGGAGCGATCTGCTCGGGGACCAGCATCTGCAGACACTGCTCCAAATCAACACGTCACGAGGCGATCTCCTCAAGGGAACGGCGGCTATCGTGGCGTACGAGAACCGCAAAGCGCGGTGGAATTGGGCCATGATCGGCGGGCAGATTCCCTTCGTCACGAGCTCGTTCCGATTCGCGGATGTGGACCTCGAGGGGCAGCCCGTTCGTGTGTTCCAGGAGACCCGCTTCTTCGAGATCGACCGTGAGGTCACGGGGCTCATGTCGTATGCCTTCAATCGGGCGAGCCGGATCGAATTCGGCGGGTCGGCGCGGCAGATCGACTTCGACGCCGAGATCGAGGAAGTCGGAGTCAACCTCAACACCGGCGCAATCGTGATCGACGACAAGTTCGACGTGCCCGATTGCGAAGCGGATGACCTGTTCTTCGTGGGTTGTGCGCCCGCGTCGATCTACACGGGCAGCGTGAGCGCGGCGCTGGTGTACGACACCTCGATCTTCGGCGGAACGAGCCCGATCCTGGGACAACGCTATCGGCTCGAAGTGGAACCGACGTTCGGGACGCTCAACTTCGTCACCCTCCTGGGCGACATCCGGCGCTACTTCCGCGCCGCGCCGTTCACGTTGGCCGCCCGCGCGCTGCACTTCGGCCGTTACGGCGGTGACTCGGACGATCCACGGGTGGGGCGGCTGTTCATCGGGCAGCCGGCGCTGGTCCGCGGCTACGACGACAACTCGTTCGATGTCTTCGAATGCCAGACCGCCGGGGCCGGCGTCATCGGCTCCTGTCCGGTGTTCGACCAGCTGCTCGGGAGCCGCATCGGGGTGGCGAACGTGGAGCTTCGACTCCCGCTCCTGGGCGGGATCGGTGTGATCCGCGCGCCGGGTGTACCACCGATCGAGATCGGCGGGTTCTTCGACATCGGAAAAGCCTGGACGAACGTGGATGGCAACAGATTCGGCGACCGCGACTTCGTGAAGAGCGCCGGAGTGCTCGCCCGGATCAACCTGTTCGGGTTCGCGATCGCCGAGGTCGACTACGTGTTTCCGTTCGATCGACCCGAGAGGAACTCGGTCTGGCAGTTCAGCCTGACGCCGGGTTTCTAGAGGCTACCGCGGAACTCCAGCGGGTCGTGGCAGCACGCCGCATCGCCTGAAGAGCCATCTAGCGCCTCCATTCGGGTGAAGAGAGGGTCGCTTTCCGGGCCGCCCTCTCCTCACCCGGTCTCTCCCCTGAATCGAGCGTTCCCTCATCTTCGTATAGTCCTCGGGCGACGGAATCCCACGACAGGCTTTTGGGGGGAGTCAGTGAAACTCATCATCAATTGGCTGATCAACGCCGGCGCGCTCTATGTGGCGGCGCGACTGATTACCGGGGTGGAGGTCGCCGGAACCGAGGCGCTCCTGCTCGCGGCGCTCGTGATCGGGCTCGTGAACGCGATTGTGCGACCGATCTTGAGGTTCATCACCTTCCCGATCACCGTGATCACCCTGGGGTTGTTCTACTTCGTGCTGAACGGGCTCATGCTGTACTTGGCAGCGGCGCTCACGCCCGGCTTCGAGTTGTCGGGCCTGGGGGCCGCGATCCTAGGGGCTCTCGTCATGTCGATCGTGGCGACGGTTCTCCACCTGTTCGTCAAGCCGAAGAAGCGTCGCTGATCGGTCGAGATCGGACGCCTGATCCTCAGCGGGCTGCCACCTCAGGGGTCGAGACTTCGCCCCGCGTCGGCTCTATGCGGATATCGAGAAGCTCGTGCGCTTCCCGCAGCGCGCTCTCGACGGCCGGAGCGCTGTCGCCGCGTGCGAAGATGAACCCGAGGTAGCGGTTACCCTCGGGTAGTGGGAGCACCTCTTGGCCTGGGAGGAGGCTCATCACCACCTCCTGCACTTCCTCGACCGCCTCGGCGCTCTCGACGCCGGACACCTCTGCCAGGCACCCGGACCGCGGGATAGGGATCATCATGACTCCGGACGGAGGAAGGGGCTCGTCCAGCTCGTCGAACCTCCCATCCAATGCGTGCCGGAGCACGAGCTCCTCGAGTGACACTCCGGCGCGGTACCGGAAGATCCGCGAGCAAAGACCCCCTATCGTTCGCGGCGCCAGCTCGATGATCCAGACCCCCTCATCGTTCACGCGGAGCTCGGCGTGCACCGGTCCTTCGTGCAATCCGATCGTGGCGGCCACGCGACCGGTCACGCGCTTGATCTCACACTGCACCGCGTCTTCGAGACGCGACGGGGTGACGAACAGGGTCTCCTCGAAGAACGGTCCCACGAGGGGGTCCGGCTTGTCCAGAATCGCCAACGTCCTCAGCTCGCCGTGGATCAACAGTCCCTCGAGCGCGACCTCGAAGCCCGGGATGTATGATTCGACGAGCACGAGTGGTGCATCCCCCCGAGTGCTCCCGGCCGCGCCCGCGATCTTCACAGCTCGCTGAAACGCCGCCACGAACTCGGACGGTCCGTCCGCTCGGATCACGCCCCTGCTGGCGGCTAGCGCCACCGGCTTCACGACGCAAGGATACGGGACCTGCGCCGCGACCCGCGCCGGATCCGCTCTCTCGTGGAAGGCCTCGAACCAGGGCGCGGGCAGGTCGATCGTCGAGAGCATCGTCCGGAACAAGTCCTTCCGCCGGCAGGCGTGGACGGCCTCCGGGGGGTTGTGCTCGAGACCGAGCTCCCGGGCGGCGGCGGCGGCCAGTTCGACGCCCTCGTCGTCGGCCGCCACGACGGCCGCGAACGGCTCGCGTGCATGACGCTCGGTGATGACTGCGAGGCTGCCGGCCGAGTCGGAGAAATCCAGCGCGAGAGTACCGCCGGGCGCCTCCTCCGCGAGCGTGGCCTCGTGGTCGGAGCCGACCGTCACCGCAACGCCGAGGTGGTCTGCGGCGTCGAGAAAGTCCGTCGCCTTGTAGCTGGTCGAGGCGATGAGGAGCAGGACGCGTCGTGGGTCGGCCATGGCAGTGACCTGCTGGCTCTCGGCCGCGTGTCCGGTGCGGGCTCGGCCCCCTACTTCTCCGGGGAGAAGTAGGGGTTCGTGCCCGACGCGTGGTCGGTCACGTCCCGGATCTCGACGATCTCGGGAACCGCCTCCTGCAGGACCTGCTTGATCCCCTGCGTTAGCGTAACCGACGCCATACCGCACCCCTGACACCCGCCGCTCATGCGCAGGTAAACCACGTTGTCACGGATGTCGACGAGGCTCACGGCCCCACCGTGCATCGCGATGCCCGGGTTGATTCGTTGCTCCAGCACCTGCTGCACGCGGTCCGCCAGCGGCCCACTCAATGGCTCGGTCCCCAGCGGCTTGATGTTCGGGTTGGTGAACTGGAAACCGCTCCCGTCGAGCGAATCCACCCAGTCGACCTCGGTCCCGCCCAGGATGCGAGCGCTCTCGGGGTCCACCACCACGTCGAAACCACCGCCGTCGAAGACCTCATCCTCCGACTCGCGCTCACCCGACTCGATGAGGGCCATCTCGTACTCGGGAGAGACCGGACTGGGGTTCCTCACGCGGACCCGGACCGCCAGGTCCGTTTCTTCATCCTCCTCGATGAAGCCGCGGATCTGCTCTCGAGCCGCATCGGTAAACGCGATGCTGCCGCCGCGCTCCTCCACCTCTGCCATGTATCGCTCCCGCTGGAGTTCTTCAGTGACCGGTTAGTGCACCGTCTTTGAGACGTCTCACTAGTTTCCGAGAATCGCTCTGGCCACGAACACGAGGTTCGCCGGCCGCTCCGCCATGCGCCGCATGAAGTACGGGTACCACTGGGTCCCGTACGGCACGTAGATGCGTACCCCATACCCCTGCTCCACGAGCAGGATCTGATAGTCGCGCCGCACACCGTACAACATCTGAAACTCGAACGCGTCCGTGGAGATCCGGCGCTCCTTCACGTATCGGGTGGTCGCCTCGATCATCCGATGGTCGTGTGAAGCGATCGCGGTGGGGGTGCCACCGTCCAGCAATCGCTTCATCAGCTCGACGAAGTTCTCATCGATCTCTGACTTCCGCTGGAACGCGACGCTTCCGGGTTCCTGGTACGCCCCCTTGCACAACCGCACGGGCGCACCGAGCCGGATGAGCTCTTCGACGTCCTCCGCGCTTCGACGAAGGTACGACTGGATCACTACGCCCACGTTCTGATGCTGATCGAACACGTCGCGGAACACGCGTAGAGTCGCGGCGGTGTGCCTCGAGTCCTCCATGTCGATTCGGACGAAGTTGTCGAGCTCCTCGGCGCGGGCGACGATCCGGTTGACGTTGCGTACGCATAAGCCCTCATCGATGTCGAGCCCGAGTTGGGTGGGCTTCAGGCTGATCGTGGATGCCGCGTCGCTGGTCGAGATCTCGGCGAGACTTGCGAGGTACGCTCGAGTCGCCCGCTCAGCCTCGTCCGGACTGTGCACGCTCTCCCCGAGGTAATCGAGCGTCACACGAAAACCCGCTTGATTCAACGCGCGCGCGGCGCGCAGGGCTTCCGTGCCGGTCTCGCCCGCCGCGAATCTGGTCGCCATGATCTTCGCGCCCGGCAACTTGAGGAGCGCGTTCTTGAGACCCTCTCGCTCGCTGAGAAACAGGAGGGACTTACGGAGCATCGTCGCCTGGTGCGTCGCCCTCGGCGCCCGCGACGATACAGCGGCGCAGATCATTGGCGGTGAACAGAATGAGGGTGGGAAGACCCGCCTCTTCGAGGGTCTGCCGCCCCCCCTCCTCCCGGTCCACGAGCCCGAGCACGGCGAGCACCTCGCCACCGGCCTGGCGCACGGCATCCAGAGCCTTGAGCGCGGAACCTCCAGTGGTGATGACGTCCTCGACGATCACGACCCGTGCACCGGGCTCGAAGCATCCCTCGATGAGCTGCCCCTTCCCGTGACGCTTCGCTCGCTTTCGAACCGAGAAGGCGTGGATCGGCTCTCCGTGGCGCCAACTCTCGGATGCGATCGCATATGCCAGAGGGTCCGCTCCCATCGTGAGCCCTCCAATCGCGTCGGGGCGGTAGCCGGCTGAACGAATCGCTTCGAACCCAACCTGACCGATCAACACCTGGCCGTGCGCGTGCATCGTCGTGGTTCGACAGTCGATGTAGTAATCGCTCCGCGCACCCGAGGCGAGCTCGAAATCGCCGAGACGGAACGAACGCTCCGCGAGGAGCCGGCAGAGCCGCTCACACGGGTCGTTCGAACGGCCCTCGTTCATCGAGCGAAGTTCTCGCGCACCGGTCAGCCGGCGCGCCGGAGTGCCTCACCGGCCTCGGAGTCACACGCGGCGCAGAGTCCGTACAGCTTCAGCTGACGCGTGATGACGTGGAAGCCGCGGGTGCTGGCCACCTCTCCCTGGATCCGATCCAGTTCACCGCGGTGAAACTCGACCACTTCACCGCAAGAGGTGCAAATGAGATGATCGCGGTGCGCGGGTCCGATGCGGGGCTCATAACGCTTGAAGCCCTCATCGAAATCGTGCTCGGACGCGAGGCCGACCTCGACCAACAAACTGAGCGTTCGGTACACGGTCGCCTTCCCCACGTGATCTCCGCGCTCCAGAAGGCGGGCCGCGATATCGTCGGCAGACAGGTGGGCACCGGACTCGAAGAGTGCACGCGCGATGGCCGCTCGCTGGTGCGTCACGGGCAAATGGTGCTCGTGGAGCGCAGCCCTGAACAGGCTCATCATCACCGCCGCACAGCCGAGAGGCGGGCGCGGCGTGACGACTTCGCTCATATGTAGTCTCCGGGTGGCGGGCTGTGCGACGCCCATCAGGTGGGCCGTTCTCACGTTGTTGAGAACAAGATACGCGTCCGAATCAGGCCTGCAACCAGTCCTCTTCGAAGTCGCTCCTCACCTGCCGGAGGAACCGATCGACCGGCGACGCGGCATGGGGCACCAGATAACGATCCGAGAAGTGGTTCAGGGCGCGCCGCATGGGGATGAATGCCCCGGCCGCGTCGCGGTATAGGGAGTCCAAAGCCTGTCGACGCGCGTACGGGTCCTCCGACGCGAGCAGGAAGCCGGTCTGCCCCATCTCCTCGTAGTAATCGAGGTTCGGCCCGCCGGCCCGGTTCATCCGTGCGGTGATATAGTCCGGGAAGAGTCCCGACAGCCACAGGGCGAAGTTGCCCAGGTGCGCCCGCAGGAGGAACGCCCGCGGGCCGGAGGCCTCGTCGATGTCCTGGACGATGTCGACCAGATAGTGGTACTCCTCGTCGTCGTATTCCGCGATCCGCGTGAATCGGTCGCTCTGGCCGAAGTGCAGGACCAGAGACGCCAGATAGTCAGCGAGCACTCGGCTCTCGATGCCACCGGCGAGCAAGCTTTGGCGCAGGAGGACGTACAGCACGATTTGGAGTGGGAAGGTGGAGAGGCTGGGGCCCTCGAGGATCGCCTCGAGCGTGACCGGATCGTCGAGCAGGGGGTCGATCCCCTGCTCGCTCAGGACCGATTCCCACCGGCGTTCGCGCGCGGGGTCATCGCGACCCAGGGCACGCACCAGCAATCGTGCTTCGTCCCTACCGAAGGACATGCGTACGTTCGGCAGGATCACGTCGACCTCCTCGCCCCGATCGTCTCCACGGGTGTCGATTAGCGACAACAGGCCCGGTGCACGGGCGGCTCACCGTCATCCCGATGAGGTGACGGGTGGCCCCGGAGTCACCCGCCGTGGTGCTCTATCTTCGCGCCCCGCTTCAGGATTCGACCACACGCGGGAGCCTGGGCCGCTTCATCCGGGTACATCATATCTGCATGAAGCTTGCCGCACGCCGCCGGCTTAGGGCGTACCGCTTTTCGACCGGAAACCCGGGGCGCTAGGTTGAGCACGAAGAGCCGACACGGTCTGGAGGATCGTATGGTGGAGGTTTCAATGCACGACGACGCTCGCACGGGGTGCTCACGTGGAGTCCGACTTCGCACGGCGGGAGTGTGTGCGGCGTTGGCGTTCGCGGTGGCGTGTGGGGCGGGTGGGGAAGGGGGCGGGGCGCAGGATGTGCCCACGCCGCTGTTGTCCCAGGAGCCCGGATCACCCGGCGACTCGAGTCGCGTCGGCTCTGGCGAGCTCGTGGTGGTGCGCGTGGGTGGTCACGAGATCCGCGTTGAGATCGCCGACGATTCAGCGGAGCGCGAGAGGGGTCTCATGTATCGCGAGTCACTCCCCGAGCACCAGGGGATGCTGTTCGTTTACGGCAGCGCTGCGACCCGGTCCTTCTGGATGAGGAACACGCTGATCCCGCTCGACATCGCGTTCATCGACCCGGATGGCGTGATCGTCGACATCCAACAGATGCGGCAGACGCAGACTGCGGAGCTGACCACATCGAAATTCCCCGCCATGTACGCGCTGGAAATGAACCTGGGTTGGTTTGAGGCGAACGAAGTCGAAGTCGGTGACCGGCTCGAGTTCTGAGCGACCGGAATCTCGAGGGAGACAGCAGTCTCGGAGGAGATAGAGGACGTGTCTGGGCACACGATGACGCCGGAGGCCGGGGTCGGGGCAGATCACCGGATCGAGCGTGACTCGATGGGCGAGATCCGGATCCCGTCGGACAAGCTGTACGGCGCGCAAACCGAACGCGCCCGCCAGAACTTCCCGATCAGCGGGCTGCGCTTCAGTCGGCACTTCCTGGAGGCTCTGGGGGCGATCAAGCTCACGGCGGCGGGCGTAAACCGAGAGCTGGGTCTGCTGGACGCCGAGCGCTCGGATGCGATCCAGCGCGCCGCGACCGAAGTCATGGAGGGTGCGCTCGATGAGCACTTCGTGCTCGACATCTTTCAGACGGGATCCGGCACGTCCACCAACATGAACGCGAACGAGGTGATCGCGAATCGGGCGATCCAGCTGCTGGGCGGAGAAGTCGGCACGCGGGAGCCCGTGCACCCCAACGACCACGTGAACCTCGGGCAGTCCTCGAACGATGTGATCCCGACGGCCACACACGTCTCGGCGCTTCTCGCCATAGACCGTGAGTTGCTGCCGGCTCTGCGGGTACTCCAAGAGGCGCTGGAGGCGAAATCGCGTGAGTTCGATGAGGTACCGAAGGCGGGGCGGACTCACCTGCAGGATGCGACGCCGATCCGTCTCGGGCAGGAGTTCGGCGGATACGCGAGCCAGATCGCGCACGGGATCGGAAGGGTCGAGAGGACACGCGAGTCCCTGGCGGAGCTGGCGATCGGTGGAACGGCCGTGGGGACCGGCATCAACACCCACCCGGAGTTCGGCCGGCGGATGGCCGCGGGTCTGTCGGAACGCCTCGGCGTACAGTTCCAGGAGGCTGCGAATCACTTCGAGGCTCAGTCGGGTCGCGATGCGGTCGTCGAGGCGAGTGGTGCTCTCCGCACGGTGGCCGTCAGCCTCACGAAGATCGCCAACGACATTCGGTGGCTGTCCTGCGGGCCGCGCACCGGCATAGGAGAGCTCAACCTCCCCGCGGTGCAGCCGGGCTCGTCGATCATGCCGGGCAAGGTGAACCCGGTGATGGCGGAGTCCGTCCTTCAAGTATGCGCGCAGGTGATCGGCAACGATGCGGCGATCGTCATCGGTGGTCAGTCAGGGGTCTTCGAGCTCAACGTCATGATCCCCGTGATGGTGCACAACCTTCTGGAGAGCGTCGCGATCCTCTCATCCGCGAGCCGCGAGTTCACGGAGCGTTGCGTGCGAGGGATCACGGTGAACGAGGACAGGTGCCGCCGGAACGCGGAGTCCACGGCGGCCCTCGCGACGGCTCTCGCCCCGAGCATCGGGTACGACAAGGCGGCCGATGTGGCGAAGCGCTCGCTGAAGGAGGACCGGACATTGCGCGAGGTCGTGCTCGCGGAGGGTCTGATGAGCGAGGAGGAGCTGGACCGGATTCTCGACTTTCGCGCAATGACGGAGCCGGGGCTGGACTGACAGGAGTCAGGGGGAGGCGCCCCCCTCCTCTGCAGGTAGCAGGCGGCTTCGCTCGGGCAACAGACGGCGGACGGACGCGGCCGTTAGACCGTATGTCTCGCGGTCGTCCGCGCGCCGGACGAGCCACGTGCCGCTCTCGTTCCCCGTCTCGACGAGTCTGAGCGACAGCACGAGCGACCTCGCCGTGATGTCGCCTTCGCCGACCGCGAAGATGTCGAGCGCGCCATCCGGTCTCGTGAAGTCCGCCGCGGCCGCTTCGGCATCACTAGGGAACGTGCTGCTGGCGGAGAGCTGGGCGAGCATCCGGAGGAGGTCCTGCACCGTCGACGTATCCGCGGGGAAGTCACCGACACCCCACCCGCCCTCGCCTCTGACCAGGGTGACCTCGCCCTCTCCGCGCCGGATCAGGATCTCCCGTAACGCAGCCGTGTCGAGCGTCGCGATCAACCGGTCCCGCCAGCCGTCACGCTCCCGACCCAGGTAACCGCCCACGGGTCCGTCCAGCCGGTACACCTCCACCGCGTCCGCACCCCGTACGTAGTACCCGCCTCGCCCGCGGTCGCGATTCCCCAGGTGAAACGCGACCGAACCCCGGGCATCCGTGTACAGCTCGATCCGCCTTCCGGTCGCGTCGGACACGCCGAGCGATTCGTGATTGTCGGGGTTTCGGGCCACGAGCTCGGTCGCACTCGCCTCGTCGAGCGCAGGCAGGAGATCGGCGACCTTGGCAGAGTCGGCCGGGTGGCCGTCGACCGCCCAACTCATGCCGACTCTTTCGAGCTGGATCGTGTCACCCAAGGCCAGCTGTATGATGTCTACGCGGATCGGCTCCCCCACGAGACCCACCGAGAAACCGGCGCCCGCGTCGATCGTTCCGCCACCGTCATCCCGCGTGCCGAGCCTGAGCAGCAACAGGGCTACGAGGAGTCCGAGAAGAGCGGCGACGAGCCTCAAGTGCTTGGTGCTCATGTCCCGCCTCCGCCTCCCGGCTGGTACACACGCGCGTACGATGCCCTGCGGCGAGCCAGCCTGAACATCCCAAACAGGACGAACAGCAGCGGTACGCCGATCAGGTTGCCGTACTTCGCGGTGTCGCGCGCGAGCGCGCTTCTCCAAACCAACTGGGGCGCCGCGCGATTCTTGGATCGGATCGAGATCAACGCCTCGTCCTGGGCCAGCCAATCGACGGCGTTCTGGAAGAACGTCCACCCGCCGGGGCCGAGCCCCTCCAACATGTCATCCTGGACCAGCGAGGCGGTCCCGAGCAGCACGATTCGCCCGCTTGCCTCCGAGGCTGTGCCGGGTACATCACCCATCAACGCGGCGGCCACGACCTGCGGCGCAAGATCCGCCGCCGGAATGCTCGACCAATCCTGGTTGACGTCCACCGAGACTGGCGCGCTGAAAGCCCCACCGAACTGCGTCGTGACGAGGAGCGGAACCACGGAGGCCGTGTCTGTCGTCGTCAGCTCCAGCGGACTGGACCATTGGACCACAACGGCCCCCAGGTCGCGCACGATCACGTGATCGGAAGCGGCCTGGCTGATCGGCCACAAAGGGTACTGTCGCAAGATCGGAATCCCGGCGGTCCCGCGGAGCTGCACGTTCTGGTGCGCGCGCAGATCGTAGGCCACTCCGGGTGTCACCCTGGCCCCATGGGCGGTCAGCAACGAGTCGAGCACGGGGTGAAAGCCGGGTTCGGCGATGAGCGTCTGCT
Organism: Gemmatimonadota bacterium; assembly: GCA_039588215.1. GTDB lineage: Bacteria > Gemmatimonadota > Gemmatimonadetes > Palauibacterales > Palauibacteraceae > JBDHAC01. The sequence continues at coordinate 13,177 of JBDHAD010000032.1, read as the reverse complement.
GGTTGACCTCGATGCCCGGCAGCATGACCAGCGCGTCCCCGCCGCGCTCCAGGTACTCTCCCAGCAGGCGCCCCTCCAACTGGCTCAGCGGTGTGCGGGGGCCGACGATCACCAATACATCGATGGAATCCGGGATCTGCACGAGGGCGGAATCCAGCCGCAGCGTCTGCACCTGGTATTCCTCGCGCAGCCGAGACGTCACGAGTCGCATCTGGCCGAACGGGTCCAGCTCGCCGTGCCCGCTGAGGAAAGCGACCGCCGGCCGCCGCTCGGAGATCATCGAGCGAATCATGGAGGCCAGGCGGTACTCCAGGTCCGCGGATGCGCGCACGAAGGGTATGGCGTCGACCTCGCCGGCGTACTGCACCGCCAGCCCGAGGTACCCCGATCGGACCTGTAGCTCCTCCTCGCCAAAGACGTTGAACTCCACCGGTTGAATGCCCAGCGAGCGGGCCTCTCGATCCGCCTCCTCGTCATCGTCCGGCGACAGATGAACCAGGTTCAGGTTCGAACCACCGGCCGCGTCGAAATCGCGCAGCACGTCCTCCACATCCCGCTTGAGCGAGGCGAACTGAGGAGGAATCTCTGGCGAACGGAAGAACTTGATCGTGACGATGTCGTCGAGGCTTCCGAGCAGATCGCGGGTGGGGTCCGAGAGCGTATAAAGCTTGCCCGGCGTCAGGTCCATCCTCCCTCGAAGCTGCGCGCCCACCACGCTGGCCAAGATGGCCAGGGCCACCAAGCCCGCGGTGCCGACGACGAGCCGACGATACGGCTCACGCTCGCGGCTCATGATCGCGCGCATGAGCGAGAAGTACGTCAACGCCAGGAACGCCGCCGTCACGGCCGCGAAGTACAGCACATCCCGGAAGTCGATCACGCCACGCGCCACATTGTCGAAATGGCCGAGAATTCCGAGGCGCGTCGCGATCGTCCCCAGGCTCGGGGGCAGACCGAGGACCACTACCTCGAGCCCGATCAGGTACAGAGCAAACGTGATCGCGACCCCGAGGATGAACGCCGTCACCTGGTTCCGCGTGAGCGAGGACGCCCACAGGCCGATCGCGACGAGGGCTGCGAGCAGGAACGCCGCTCCCAGGTACTGTGCGAAGATCACCCCCCACTGGAGGTCAGCGCCCCACGTCAGCGCGAGCGGAACCCCGAGCGTGCCCAGGAGCGCGATCAAGAGGAAGAGAAACACGCCCAGCGCCTTCCCGAGCAGGAACTCGAGGACGCTCAGAGGCTGTGCCAGCACCACCTCGAGCGTCCCGGCCTGACGCTCCTCCGCGATCGAGCGCATGCTGACGGCCGGGACGAAGAAGAGAAGCAGCCAGGGCAGGAGGCCGATCATCGACCGGAGCGAACCCTCCCCCACGAGATACGCGTCCCGGAAGAAGAAGAAGAAGTTGATGCCCAGGAAGACGACCAGGAGGATATAAGCCGTCGCGTGATCGAAGTAGCTGGCCACCTCACGCCGAGCGACCGTCCGGATGCGGCCCATCACGAGTCGGCCTCCGCCTCGCCCTCGGCAGCCTCCGCCTCTACGGGAATGGCGGACTCGCTCGCCGTTTCAGTCGTGGTGAGCTCCCGGAACAGGTCCTCGAGGCTCTCCTGCTCGAGGTGCAGCTCCCAGAGCGACCAGCCGCGAGCTGCTGCCAGCTCGAAGATGTTCACCCGTGGATCGAGCCCGGCGGCCCCGCTCACGGCAAATCGCGCGCGCCCCGTCGCATCCGGTACCGGGCCCGCCTCGGGATCCTGGATCGGATCCACGGCCGAGACGGTGTCGAGTGCTTCGATAGCCGCGCGGGCCTCGGCGCGTGGCGCCTCGATCTCGACGCTGACTCGCGTGCCGCGTGCCCTGGACGAGACGAGCGTCGCGACGGATCCGTCGGCGATGATCCGCCCGCGGTTGATGATCAACACGCGGCTGCACGAGCGCTGGACCTCCTGCATCACGTGCGTGCTGAGGAGCACGGTCCGCTCGCCCCCGAGCTCGGTGATCAGGCGCCGGATCTCGACCCGTTGGTTCGGATCCAGTCCCTCCGTCGGCTCGTCGAGGATCAAGATCTCGGGCTCGCACAGGATGGCTTGGGCCAGCCCCACCCTCTGCCGGAATCCCTTGGAGAGCTGCCCAATCGGTCGGTAGTACACGTCAGCGATGCCGGTCTGAGCTACGACATCGTCCATGCGTCGGCGTCGATCCTCGCGCGACATTCCCCGCAACCGACCGATGAAGTCCAGGTACTCGCAGGCAAGCATGCCCGTGTATAAGGGGTTCGTCTCGGGCAGGTAGCCGATCCGGCGGCGCAGCTCAGATCCGCTCTCCTCGATCGAGATTCCGTCGATCTCGATCCGCCCTGCATCGGGCTCCAGGAATTTGGTCAGGAGCCGCATGGTGGTCGTCTTTCCCGCCCCGTTCGGGCCAAGGAAACCGACCACTTCGCCTCGGTCGATGACGAAGTTGACCTCGTCGACGGCGCGCACCCCGTCGAATGCCTTCACTACGTCTGTGAGAGCGAGAAGCGACATCGGGCCTGAGTGTGACTAGCGCATCGTTGCGCCGTGGAACCGCCTAGCAGGTCGCCTGAACCGTGGCCACGCTGACGGATCGAGAACGGCGATCTTCAGCGGTGCGAAAGTAGTGACGCGCCCGGCCAAGTCAAGCTCGGGGAGCGTGTTTCGCGCGCCCGCCTCCGGTGCCCGAGCGGTCGCTCGAACTCGGGACAACCGGCCGAGCGCAGCATAGATTCAATCACCCTCGCTAGCTGGCGGCGGCGAACCGCCACCGGACGACGCGAGGGCATCATCTGAAGGCCAGTGGAGTCGTCAGCGGCCTCCTCGAGGTCGATAGACAATTCGCATCGAATGGAGGGGAACCTCGTGTGTGCATACATGGCATCAGGACAGCGAGCTATCCTGCACGGCGTTCGCTCGTCGCGGGCGGCCAGGCACATGCGGGTCGGGCTCGTGCTCCTGGCCTTTGTCGCGCTCCCCCACCCGATGGCGGCTCAGACGGGGTCGAGCGCCGAGGCTGAATTCTCGCTCGAGAGCATACACGGGAGCGACGACTTCTCGGCCGCCTCCTTCTCGGGCACCTGGATGCACGACGGGGCGTGGGCAACGCTCGACCGAGACGACGCCGGGGCGACCGAGCTGTGGCGAGTGGATGCGGAGACGGGTGCACGCGAACCCTTGATCCGCGCCGCGGACCTCGTACCCGAAGGGGCGGATGTCGCCATTCGAATCGAGCGCTTCTCGTTCTCGGGTAACGGCCGCAAGGTACTCCTGTTCAGCGACTCCGAGCAGGTGTGGCGCGCCCGTACGAGGGGGAGTCACTACGTCTTCGACCTCGACGAACGCTCGCTGACCCCGATCAGTCGAATCGCGGGCGGACAGATGTTCGCGAAGCTGTCACCGGATGCGGGGTCGGTCGCCTTCGTTCGCGACCACGACCTCTTCGTCACGGATCTGTCGACTGGGGTGGAGAAACGGCTGACGACAGACGGAAGCGAGACGATCATCAACGGCACCACGGACTGGGTCTATGAGGAGGAGCTCGGTCTGCGCGACGCTTTCCGCTGGAGCCCGGACGGACGGCGAATCGCGTACTGGCAGCTCGACCAAAGCCCGATTCGCCCGTTCTTCCTGATCGATGAGACGCAGCTCTACCCGGAGCTGAGCCCGGTCCTGTATCCAAAAGCGGGCACTCCGAACTCGCATGTGCGTGTCGGGTCCGTCGATCTGGAAACCGGCCAGACGACCTGGTTCGACACCGGTGATGATCCGGACATCTACATCGCGCGAATGGAGTGGGCCGCCTCTTCCGATGAGGTCGTGATCCAGCGATTGAACCGGCACCAGAACCGACTCGAGCTATTGCTCGGAGACGCGGGCACGGGCCGCACGGAGCCGCTGCTCGTCGAGACGGACGGCGCTTGGGTCGACGTCGACGATGACATGACGTGGCTGGACGGAGGTCGACGGTTCCTGTGGACCAGCGAGCGCGACGGCTGGCGACACGTCTACCTGTACGAGCGCGACGGCTCGCTGGTGCGACAGCTCACGCAGGGCGAGTGGGAGGTCACCGGCCTGGACGGCGTGGACGAAGAGCGGAACCGGTTGTACTTCACCGCAGCCTACGGGAGCCCCCTGACGCGATCGCTGCTCTCCGTCGATCTGCGCGATCGCACCCCGGAGGTCCGCCCGGTCCTCAAGGCGGCCCGAGGCTCGTACGGTGCCTCGTTCAGTCCCGATTTCGAGTATCTCATCCACAGCCACTCGACGATCGACCGGCCACCGGTGTGGACGCTCGCGCGCATGGCCGGGCGCGAGCCGCGCACGATCCGGGTGCTCGTCGACAACGCCGAGCTGGTCGCACGGCTGGAAGCGGCGGCTCTGGGGACGCCCGAGTTCACGGAGGTGCAGGCCGCTGACGGCACCCCGTTGAACGCGTTCGTCATCAAACCCCCCGACTTCGATGCGGAGCGGGAGTACGGACTCCTGATGTACGTGTACGGCGGGCCCGGGTCGCAGACCGTCGTCGATCGCTGGGGCGGGTCGCGCTACGTGTGGCACCAGTACATGGTGAAGCGAGGTGTCCTGGTGGCCAGCGTGGATAACCGGGGCACCGGCTCACGCGGACGCGACTTCAAGAAGCAGACATACAGGAGGCTCGGGCAGCTCGAGACCGCCGACCAGCTGGCGGCGCTATCGCAGTTGGCAGCCTTACCCTACGTGGACGAAGGGCGTGTGGGGATCTGGGGGTGGAGCTACGGCGGGTACATGACGCTCATGACCACGCTTCAAAGCGAGGGTCGCGTGGCGGCAGGCGTCTCGGTCGCCCCGGTGTCCGACTGGAAGCTGTACGACACCATCTACACGGAGCGGTTCATGCGCACCCCACAGGAAAACCCCGAGGGGTACGAGCGCGGCGCCCCGTTGAGCTACGCGACGGAGCTCGAATCGCCGCTGCTCATCGTGCACGGGACCGGAGACGACAACGTGCACTCGCAGAACATGCTCCAGATGGTCGACGCGCTCGAGAGTGCGGACAAGCAATTCCGGATGCGCATCTATCCCAACAAGCGACATGGCATCTCGGGTGGTGCCACGCGCGTGAACCTGTTTCGCTTGATCTCCGATTTCGTGCTCGAGCATCTGGGTCCGACAGACGAGGAGCCCCGAACGACCGCCTGAGCGCGGCCGACCCCAGGGAGGAAGCGACCGGACGTGCGGATCACGGAGATCTTCCACTCGATTCAGGGAGAGTCGAGCTACGCGGGCAGACCCTGCGTGTTCATCCGAACCACTGGCTGCAACCTCAGATGCAGCTGGTGCGACACCGAGTACGCGTTCTACGGTGGCCGGGACCTGTCCGTGGATGAGATCCTGACGGAGGTGACCCGCATCGGGGGAGAATGCCGGCTGGTCGAGCTCACGGGTGGCGAGCCTCTTCTGCAACATGAGATCGGGCAACTGGCCGAGCGCCTGCTGGAGGCCGGACATACGGTGCTGTGCGAGACGAGCGGTAGTCTTCCCGTCACCCGCGTGCCGGCGGACGTCGTGAAGATCGTGGACATCAAATGCCCCGGGAGCGGGGAGGTCGAGGCGAACGACTGGGACAACCTCGAGCACCTGAACCCCACGCGAGATGAGCTGAAATTCGTGATCGCGGACCGCCGGGATTATGAGTGGGCTCGCGATCAGATACGCGAGCGAGCCCTGAACCGCTTCCTCGTGCACCTCTCCCCCGAGTTCGACTCGATGGATCCGCGGCAACTCGCGGAGTGGATCCTGGCCGACAGACTCCCGGTTCGCGTACAACTCCAGCTCCACAAGCTCATTTGGGAGCCGACGGCCAGAGGCGTGTGAATCGGCAACCGGCGAAAGCCGCGGTGGCTGACGGTCTGCGCCGACTCGTGGGGCTGGTCCTCATCGTTGCGGTCACGATCCCCGTGTTCCGCATCCTCGACGCGCCCCATACCGGTGTGACCGGCCGGTTGATGGCGGGCACCGGTGAACAGCAATGGCGCCTCGGGTGGATCAACCTCGCGGTCGCCCTCGGCGCCGGTGTCCTTCTGGGAGCGTTCCTCAGAGAGAGGTCGGCACGCCTGTTCGAGCGCCTCGGCCGGACGCTGGAGTCGCTTCCTCACGCCCCGTTCGCCCTGGGCGTCGGCCTCCTGGCGAGCCTTCTGACCGTGTGGGTCACGTTCGGGATATTCCAGGCTCAAACGGTCCTGATCGATGCCAGCGTGCAGCTCATCCAGGCTGGATACTTCGCCGCGGGCCGGCTGGCGGCCCCCCCGCTCGAGTTGCCCGAGTTCTGGTCGATCCAGTTCATGGTCCAGACCGAAGCCGGTTGGGTGTCGCAATATCCACCGGGTCAGGCGCTGGCCCTCGCCCTCGGGGTCCTGGTCGGCGCTCCATGGCTGATCGGCGTTGTGGCGATGGGGACCACAGCCCTGTTCACCGCGTTGTCCATGGAGAGACTGCTGCCCGAGCGAAAGGCGAGCGTGCGCATCGGCTCGATCCTCATAGCCGCGAGTCCGTTGCTGCTCGGCCTGGCGGCCGGGTACATGAGCCACGCGACCATGGCGGCGCTCGCGGCGCTGGCGATGTACTGTGCGCTGCGGGCCGATGAAGGTGCCTGGGGTTGGGCTATGGCAACCGGGGCGGCCGTGGGTTGGATGGTGATTACCAGACCCCTGACCGGGCTGGTGATCGGCGCCGTCGTCACGATCGGCGTGTGGTCGCGCGGCGTTCGCTCGGGAGGGACCCGCGCTCTCCTGTCGCGGGGCGCCGCCTTGGTGGCCGGCGGTCTCCCGTTCGCCATCGGGTTCGGCGCGTTCAACCACCACTTCTTCGGGAGCCCGTTCCGCCTGGGGTACGAAGCCGCGGCCGGTCCGAACCATGGGCTGGGGTTCCACCTCGATCCGTGGGGACGGCCATACGGCGTGGCCGAAGGCCTGGGCTACACGTCCGCGGAGCTGGTCGCGCTGGGGCGCGATCTGCTCGGCACGCCGGTCCCCGCCGTCGCGCTCGTCGGGGCCTACCTCCTGATCGCGCGTCGGCTGAGCCGTGGTGAGCGGATCCTCCTCGCCTGGGCCGGACTCCCCGTCGTGGCGAGCGCGCTGTACTGGCACCACGACCTCGTGTTCGGCCCCCGCATGCTCGGAGAAGCGGCCCCCGCCTGGTGCCTGCTCGCGGTTATCTCGGGGATCGGTCTGGTGCGCGCCCTGCGGCGAGCCGGAGGCCGCGTGGCGTGGGCCTCCGAGCCCGTGTCGGTGGCGTTACTGCTCGTGCTCGCGTACGGAGTCGCGTACGGTGGAGCGGCCCGGCTCCGGCGATTCGCCTCACGTGTGGGGCCGGTGCCCGTCAGCCAAACCGCTGCGCCGGCGCTCGGTTTCGTGCACGAACCGTGGAGCGATCGAGTGGGGGGGCGCCTCGCCGCCCAGGGTCTTCGACTGGACAGCGTGCGGGTCCTGCTGTCTCGGTACCCCCCGTGTGTGTTGCAGGTAGCGCTGGACCGCGTCCCGCCGGAGGAGGGCGCGGAGACGTGTCGGCGTGAGGAGGCTTCAGACGTCCGAGGCGTCGTCGGTCTGAGTGGGTTCTTGTGGCGGGGTGACCTGCCCGGACTGCCGGGCGCCGGGGTCCTGTGGGCGAGAGACCTCGGTCGCGAGCTGAATGCGCGGCTCATCGAGCGCCACCCCAATCGTATCCCGCTCGTGCTGCTTCCGCCGGGCCCCGGTACGGCTCCCGGTGGCGAGTGGCCGCTCGTGCCCTACGAGGAGGGGATGGCGGCCCTGTGGCCGGAACCCGGTGAGGGCGACCCCGCGCCCTAGTCGGCCTGCTCCACGTCGCCGTGGCTCCTATGCGGTTTCGACCCGGCGCTAGTTTCCTTCGCCCCAGAACGCTGCGTCGAACGCCGCACCGGAGGGCGGGAAGGTGAGTGCTCGAACCCGCCGGCAGGCCTCGGCCGCACCATGTTCGCGGTCCATCGCCATGTCCTCCCACTCGATGGACAGCGGGCCGTCGTACCCGATCCGGGCGAGGCCGCGGATGATCTCTTCGAATCGAATGCAGCCCCGCCCGATCGAACGAAAGTCCCAGCCGCGGTCGAGGTGCCCGAACTCCAGGTGACCGCCGAAAACGCCGGACCGCCCCGCTGACGCGGACCACCACACATCTTTCATATGAACGTGGTATATGCGATCGGCGAACTGGTGGAGGAAGCGGACGTAGTCCACGTTCTGGTACCCGAGGTGGCTCGGGTCGTAGTTGAACCCGAAGGCCGGCCGCCTCCCGACGGCGAGGAGCGCTCGCTCCGCGGAAGCGAGATCGAACGCGATCTCGGTCGGGTGGACCTCGAGCGCAAACCGAACGCCTGCCTCGTCGAACGCGTCCAGGATCGCATTCCAACGCTCGGCGAAGTCCCGATACCCCGCCTCTATGAACCCCGGTGGGTGAGGTGGAAAGGCGTACCCGGCCGCCCAGATGGAGCTCCCCGTGAAGCCGTTGACCACATCCACTCCGAGCCGAGCCGCCGCCCGCGCGGTTTGCCCCATCTCTTGAGCCGCTCGGCGCCTGACACCCTCGGGGTCCCCATCCACCCAGACGTGGTCGGGGAGGATCGCCCTGTGTCGGGCGTCGATCGGATCGCACACCGCCTGCCCGACGAGGTGATTGCTGATCGCGAACACCTGCAGCCCGTGGCGCTCGAGCAGAGCACGAAGATCCGATACGTAGCCGTCCTCTTCCAGGGCCCGCCGGACATCGAAATGATCGCCCCAACAGGCGAGCTCGAGGCCGTCGTACCCCCACTCGGCCGCCTTGGCCGCCAACTCGCCCAGGGGAACGTCAGCCCACTGTCCGGTGAACAGGGTGATGGGTCGCGACATGTCAGCCCCCCGGGGGTGTGTAGCCCGCCTCGACCCAACCACCGGCGCGTGCGCTCTCCACGGCGCGGTGCACGAAGAACACGCCCCGCGCGCCGTCCTGTACAGTGGGGAAGTCGAGGTCGCGAGGTGCGGGTACCGTACCCGCACCCCGCGCGGCCATCGCACCCGCCGCGTTGCGATAGATATTGGCGAATGCCTCGATGAAGCCCTCGGGGTGTCCGGGTGGAAGCCTCGTGGCGCCGGAGGCGACCGGGGCCAGGTACGGGTTGCCACGCCGGTAGACCTCCGCGGGCCGATCGGCGTGCCGGATTCGAAGCGTGTCCGGCGATTCCTGCCGCCAGTGGAGCGAGCCCTCGCTCCCGTGCACGCGGAGGCTGAGGTCGTTTTCCACCCCGACGGCGATCTGAGAGACGCTCAAGACCCCTCGCGCACCTCCGCGAAAGCGCAGGAGTACATTGGCGTCGTCGTCCAGGGCCCTTTCGTCGACGAAGGTACTCAGATCCGCACACAACCCCTCCAGCTCGAGGCCGGTCACGTAGCTGACGAGGTTCTCCGCGTGCGTGCCGATGTCTCCCAACGCGCCCCCGACCCCGGCCCGAGCCGGGTCGGTTCGCCACTCGGCCTGTTTGTGGCCGGCACCCTCGAGGCGCGTCGCGAGCCAGCCCTGCGAGTAGTCCACCACGACCTTACGTAGCTCGCCCAACTTCCCCTGTCGAACCAGGGCGCGGGCCTGCTTGACCATCGGGTATCCGGTGTAGTTATGGGTCAGCGCGAACACCGCATCCCGATTCTCCACGAGCCGGCACAGCGCCTCCGCCTCCTCGACGGTCGTGCACAGGGGCTTGTCGCACACCACGTGGAAGCCCGCCTCCAGGAAGAGACGCGCCACCTCGTAGTGCAGGTGGTTCGGCGTGACGATCGAGACGAAATCGATCCGCTGCTCGGGCGGTAGCGCGGCCTCGTGCGCCGCCATGTCCTGGAAAGTGGCATACGTGCGCTCCGGATCGAGGCCGAGGAGCTCGCCCTGGTGTGCAGAGCGCGCCTCGTCGGCTGAGAACGCGCCGGCGACCAGCTGCATGTCACCGTCGAGGGCCGCGGCGTGTCGGTGGACCTCCCCGATGAACGCGCCGGGTCCCCCCCCGACCATCCCGTACCGTAGCCGGCGGCTCACCCCGACTCGCCTGACGCCGCGCCGATCCTGACGGCGCGGTAGCCGCCGGAGCGGCGATCCGCCGCGTACAGACCCCCGAAGATCAAGATGAGCAGACCGGTGAACGGCAGGATCGCCCGAAACGAGACACGTCCACCGTAGTTGTCGGCGGGACCGAGAATCGCTGCCGCACGTCCCACCAGCTCCGAGTCCGCTCCGCTGTCAATCACAGCTCGCAGGGCGTTCGCCGTCTCGATCGCGGGCAGCTCGCCCGCGCTCCCATACGCCGCGAGCACAGAGCCAACGGCCGTACGGGTAGTCTCGATGTCTGTTCCGGCATCGCCAGCTGCGCTGGCCGCGAGCCCGGGGAAAGCCGCATCGATCTCCTGAAACAGGGCGACCGTCTGCTGAGCCGGGAGTCGCTCATGGCCGGCCCGGTCGGCGATTCGTCCCATCCAGGGCGTCGTGACCAGCCCGACGACGGCCATCCCCATGGCCCCCATCAGACCGAGCCCGAGCGCCCCGCTGCGCGGGATGCGCTCGGAGACGAACCCGAGCATGGTCGGCCAGAAGTAACAGATGCCGACTGCGAAGACGGTGGCCGAGGCGAATGCCATCGCCGTGGACTCGGCATAGCTCAACCACAGGAGCCCGATGAGCGAGACGATCGCCGAGGCCAGCAGCACCCCGGTGGGGGAAAGCCGGTGCACCGCGAATCCGGCCCGGTAGCGGAGCAAGGCCATGAGCCCGTTGATCCAGGCGAGGACAAGAATCCCCGGGATCCCACCGGCCTCGAGCACGGCGGGCACCCAGCGGTTCGGCCCCAGCTCCGTCGATGCCGTGATCGCCATGCAAGCGAGCATCAGCAGCATCAGTGGTGTCGTGAGCGCGGCCTTGAACATCTCAGGCATGCTCACACCGGCGCTCACGCCCTCTGTCGGTGGAAAGCGCTCCCTCAGCATCAGCGCGCCGTACAGCAGCGTTGGTACCACGATCAATCCGAGCTTCACCTGCCACGAAGTGATCCCGATCCGGTCGAGGAGGAACGCCACCACCGAGCCGAGCACGATGCCGCCCGGGAACCACACGTGGAACCGGTTCAGCTTCACCGTCTTCTCGTCCGGGTAGAGCGCCGCGACGAGCGGGTTGCAGGCGGCCTCGACGAGCCCGTTCCCGAGCGACAGCGACAGCGCTCCCGCGAACAACATCCAGAAGCCGCTGGCCACGATCATCACGCTGGCGCCCACGAGGTGGCAGATGAACGCGAGGCGCAAAAGGAGGCGCATGCCGAGCGTGTCGCACAGCGGAGAGAAGACGAGCTGTGACACCGCGAACCCCCACAGCGCGGCCCCGCCGATCCAGCCGACCTGCAGATTGGTGAGCACGAACTCGCGCTTGAGGGTGAGCATGACCGCGCCGATGACGGCGAACGTCACGGAGGTCGCGACCAGTGCGACGCAGCTCGCGAAGAACAGGCGACGTGGGTGGACGTCGGTCGCTGTCGCCCCAGCTTGGACGTCAGGGGATGGGGACACCGGAGGTCTCCCGTCGGGCGTGGCTCGGACACGACGACCGAGTGCCGCCGCCCCGCAGGATGCCCGCCGGAACCAGGGCGTGCAAGACGGCGCACCTCCGCTCGGCCTTGCCGACACTCCAGGACAAGTGGCCGACGCTCCAGGGCAAGTGAGCGAGAATGTAGTCTCGAGGAGTTGGCAGGAGGGGTGGTTCCCCGAGACTCCTGACTAGCTCTCTTTGCTTCGCGTTGCTCCTCGAACTCGGTCTTCGAGCGAAAGCGCACCCGGTCCGCTCAGCGTCAGGCAGATCAACCCTCCGATGAGAGCGAGGTGGAACTCGAATCCGTACGCGAGCGGCACATTGGGGACCGCCACGATGAAGAAGCCCTCGCGTGCGTGGAAGAGCAGGACAGCGACGATCATCTCGACGGCGAGAAGCAAGGCAGCGTACCGCGTGAAGATGCCCAGCAGGAGGGCCAAGCCAGCGATCGTTTCGGCGACCGCGATCACCCACAAGGCCGACCCGGGTAGCGAAGCGCCGGCCATGTTCAGCATCTCCTGCACGAACGAGATCTGTCCGCCGAAGAGCTTCATCCATCCGTGCGAGAGGAACACGATGCCCATAGCGATACGAAGCACCAGGAGTCCGATGTGGGGGCGATTCATGGGTACGACCCTCCTCGTTGGAGACTGGGGATCGCGGGGATGACGCCGGGGACCCGCCCCCACGACGCCATGCTGAGCTCCTGCGTGTGGGCAAAGCTCACGTCGGGAAACGGGCCCCGGCCCAGGGCGTTATCGAGCCATTCCTCCGCCTCGAAACGGAGCGATGGATCCGCTTGATTGGCTCACGTCCTGGTCACCCCGTCGAAGTTTCTACTTACCGCCTTCCCCATCGGTTAGGGTCCGGAGGTACTCGAGCACGGCCTGCAGCTCATCCGGCTTCAAGATCGCCGAGAAGCCTGGCATCGCTCCTGTCCCCTCCTTCAGGGCCGCCAGGAGCTGATCATCAGTCAACTCGCTCATCCGGGCGGCATCCGTGAAATCCAACGGTTTTGGGTTGAACGCCACGGCGGCGGGTCCGTTTCCTTCTCCGGCCGAGCCGTGGCAGGCAGCGCATTGCTTCTTGTAGATCTCGTCGCCTTGTGGAGCGATGAGTGCGGCGACCACGGCAAGATCCAGGGCCACCACCTGCGCGACCTCGACGGGCTCCTCACCCGGGCTCCGTGACGCGAGGCGCCGGGCGGCTCCCATGAGGAACTCACGCACCGCATCTTCCTCGTCGGCGGTCAGTCGCGCGGTGAGCGCCATATGTCCGACGATCGCTTCCCAATGCCGCGCGTCGTACTTGTTGGGTGGCTGCATCCGGTGGCACCGTCCGCACGAGCGGCCCCATACCTCCGCGCCGGACTCCTGTGCCGAGGCCGGCGAAGGAGCCGCCAACACGGCAACGAGGACCGTCGTACCGGCCAGCGCCGTCTTTAGCATCGATTGCTTGTTCATTTGGCTAGCTCCTCAGAATGCGACGACGAATTGTCCCATCAGCTTGTTGTTGTCCTTCTCGAAATCGACCCCATGCCGTTCCGTGTTGATGAAGTACACCAACCGAAACGCCG
>JBDHAD010000031.1:0-34372 GCA_039588215.1 Gemmatimonadota bacterium | reverse complement strand
GACGTCGCGATCGCGCCGATCTGGAGATCGCCGTCCAGCAGGTCCTGTTTCACCCGTCCCACGAAGTACCCGGTGGACGGCTCGACCTCCTGCTTGAAAATGTCACCCGCGGTACCCGCCACACGCGCCTTCTCGCGCTGCGTGAGCGCCCCGAGGACGCCGATCGTCGTACCGCCGCTCGTCTTCCCGGTGATCTTCGCAGCGCCGAGGATCGTGCTCGAGTTGGGCACATCGGCGTACTCGCCCGCGTCGTCCGCCAGGTCGCTGCCCTGCGGCTGACGTCCGATTCGGCGTGTGAAAAGCATCCCGAGCGATGACGTGTTGCTGCAGAACTGACACCAGAAGTCGCCGAAGCTGAAGTTCCCGCGGCCCTCGATGAAGAACTCGCGCTTCTCGGGGAAGAAGGTCTCGAACGCGCTCAGGTTCACGACCGCCGGATCCACCTCGGCCTGCCCGAAGTCCGGGTTGATCGTGGCGCTCAGCGTCAGGTTCGAGGTCAGGAGGTACTTGAGGTCGGCGCCGATCCGGTAGTCACCCTGTGCCTTGCCGCCGAACGGGTCCGCCTCATCCACCTCGCCGTTCAGATCCACCTGACTCACGGCGTACGGGAGGATCTCGAGCCGATTCGTGCGCGCCTGGATGTTGGCGAGTCCGTCGAGGTGGCCAAATCGGGAGGGCCCACCCGACTCGTTCAGGTGCCAGAAGGACCACACGGAGAGCTCGTTCAGCCGCTGCACGAACCGTCGAAGCTGGAGCCCCCACACTTGATCCGGATCCCTCGGGAAGCGGAGCTGCGAGAACGGGATCTCGAGCTCGGCGGTCCAACCCAGCTCGTCGACGTTTGCGCTCGCACGCCAGACCGGGTCCCAGGAGTCGTCGTGACCGAAGGCGTCGCTGCGGACGCCCGCCGGATTGACCGAGAACTCGACCTGCCCCCGGTGATCGTGGAACGTGTCGAACGTCAGGATGAGCAGATCACTCTGCGCCTCCGCGTCCCGCCGCACGAGACGTGAGGTAACTCCGTCCTTCCCGAGCTCGTCGTACATGCGCGCGCCGACGAATAGCGTCTGCCCGTCGAAGACCAGGCGCACCTCGGTGTTCTGGGTAGCGGGTAGCTCCTCGTCCGGCTCCCGCTGCCAGAAGCTCGTGATCGCCGGGGCCTGCGCCCAGATCGCCTCGTCGAGCCGACCATCCAAGTCGATGGTGCCCTGAAGCGGGATCGCCTGTGCGCGCGGAGCGATCTCCTCGTGCCCCGCGTCGCCGGACGTCGGTGTGACCACAGCCCTCTCGGGGCCGGGCACATCCGGCCCGTTCTGGTCCTCCGTGCGACCCTGAGCCGCCGCTGAGCCCACCGAGGCGAGCGAGAGGATGAAGGGGGCCGCGAGTGGGGCTAGGAACGAGCGGAGGGAGTGAGGACGCCGGCCGGTATATGAGAGCAATCGCATCTGCAAAGCGGTCCTGAACTGGCGGTCGCGGTCGTTTGATCCTCCACTTTCGACGCCACCGCTCCGCAGATGGTTGCACCGGCGTTTCGAGCCGAAACGTCGTTACGGCTTATAATGTTCGCCGACTGGAGGCCGATGTCCCGAAGAACGAGAGAGCCGAGATCGCCGGTGCCGGACACATGATGAACATCGAGCAGCCGAAGCGCTTCAACGCCGCTGTGCTGGACTTCCTCGCCCGGCTGAAGGGCCGTTAGGTTGTCCGGGTCCACGACCCATCAGTAGGCGAGAAGACGAAGAGAGGTACCGATGTCCGCATCGATTCCGGGTCCCCGAGCTCCCCTGTTTCGCTCCTCCGGCACGATGCGCGCGCTGGCGATCGGCTTCGTGGCGCTCCCCCTCGCCACCCGTGCGGCGACCCCGGATCGGACGGTGTCCCTCGAATCGGGGGCCGCACCGGCGCAGGAGTTGGCGGGGACGATCGTCGTGGTCAACAAATCCGCCAGCACCGCGCGCATCATCGATGTGGGATCCGGAGTAACGCTGGCGACGCTCCCGACGGGGAACGGACCGCACGAAGTCGTGATGTCGGGTGATGGAGATCGGGCAGTGGTCACCGACTACGGGGGACGGCCTGGCGGAAGCACCTTGACCGTGATCGATGTCCAGGGTCTCGTCGTCGAGCGGACGATCAATCTGGGGGAGCATAGCCGACCGCACGGAATCGCATTCCTCCCCGGGGATACGCTCATCGCCGTCACGTCGGAGGACAGCCGCCATGTAGTGATCGTCCGCCTCGCCGATGGCGAGATAGTGAAGGCCATTCCCACCGGCCACCCGGGCTCGCACATGCTCGCGATGATAGCGAGCGGTGCGCGGATCTACACCAGCAATATCGGAGACGGCACCGTCTCCGAGCTGAACGTGGGCGCCGGCAGTCACTCCGGCACCGTCGCCGTACCTCCACAGCCGGAGGCGATCGGCGTCACTCCCGACGGGAGCGAAGTGTGGGTGGGGAGCAACGCAGAGGGCACGGTCAATGTGATCGACACCGCGTCGGGTGAAGTCGAGGGCGCGCTCAGCGGCTTCGGATGGCCCTACCGGATCCTGTTCACACCAGATCAGAGCCGCGTCCTGATCCCCGATCTTCGCGGGAACGAGCTGAGGATCGTGGACCGGGCGGAGCGCCGTGCGCTCCATGTCGTGCCGTTCCCCGACGGGGGACCGCAGGGGATCACCCTGGTGACGGGGGCGACCCACGCGTTCCAATCGCTCAGCCAGCGGGGAGTGGTGGTGGTCGTCGAGCTGGCGACGGGAGCGGTGGTGGCCGAGATCGAGGCAGGCCCGACCCCCGACGGGGTCGCCTACTCTCAGAAGGTAGTCACGCCGTCCGCCCGTTAGGCCGGTCTCGGGTCGACGGTCGCAGCTCGTCTGGCTTGGTCGCAAGCCCGTCAGGCTCGGTCCCCCGCCTCGGTTTCAGCTCAACCGCGCGACCACCTCGTCGAAATCGATCAGCGAACCGGCCTCGGTGTGGCGGGCGTCTCGCTCGTAGAGAAGCGTGTATAGAAGCGTGTCGCCGACCGGCCGGGGGTCATCCGCGAAGATGGTCGTCAGGTCGACGAACACGTTGTAAGCTCCGCGAGTCTTGCCGCCACTCAACTGACCGTAACCCGCCGCAGCTCTGTGGCTGGCGTCCACGAGCTCGTTCCGGAAATCGAGGTACTTCGCCCCTGCCACGACCTGACAGCCGGCGGACCAATTCGCGGTACCCGAGCCGCTCCAATGGATGTTGATGCCGGGGTTCTTCTCCGCGTCTTCGAAGCTCTCGTCCGTCAACAGATCCCCGACCGCGCGAACAGTCAGAGGGCCGTGCCAGGGGCGGGGCTTATACGCGCGATACACCTTGGAACGGCCAGGTGCTTGCTCGGTGCCTCCAATCTTGTGCCAGCCGAACCGGTATTCGTGCTGGCCACGGAGGAGAAAGGGATGCTCCCGTCGCGGCTTGGGCATGTTGGGGCTGGGGTTCGTCGAGCCACGGAACACCCACCGCGTGCCGTTGATGAGAAGCACGATCACGTCATCGTTCCGCCGCCGCCGCGTCCCGCGACCCGTATCGAAGACCTCGTTCTCGTTGCGCCGGATGCCCACGATATGGAAATCCTCGTCCCGGTAGGTCCAATCGGCGACCTTCCGACTGGCCGACCCCTCCGCGTTCTCCTCGAGCAGGCGGATGCCCTTCTGATCGGAGCCCGTGAAGTGCTGTTGGAGGGTCCGTAACCCATCCAACGCGCTGCGATACTCGGCGGTCGGCTCCCCCCACGCGGGGGTCAGGCCACTCGCGAGCCAGCGATCCAGGTGCTTCTGGGTCTTGTCCCCCGCGATACCATCGACGTCACCGATCTCTTCCCGACGCTCGATGGTCAGGACGTGCTCCTGGAAGAGACGGACGGCGGATTGGGTTCTGTAGCCGTAGATGCCGTCCAGGGCGCCCTTCGGATAGAAGCCGGCGCGTCGCAATCGCTCTTGAAGCTCGCGCACCGGGCTCTCGGAAAGGTTCTTGGCGCCCGTCCAGGAACCGGTCTCCTCCAGTCGGAATCCCTGATCCGGGAGCTTCCAATCGTGCCATCGGGAAAGGTAGTCCCCTGAGTCTTCGACCGAGCCGTGGTCGCAATACCCGAGCTTCAGCAGCATCTCACTCGCCTCCGATTGCGGCCGCGGGCCGAGCCCCGTGGCTCACTCGCGTACCCGCACCATCGTGGTCGCCATGCCGAAGTTGGCCTTGCCCGGATCCATCGCGAGCAACCTCAACCCTACCTCGCCGGGTCGGTCGAGGGTGATCGTGCCCACGTAGTGGCTGGTCTCTCCCGCGAACTCCATCGGCCACGATCCGACGACCTCGCCTCCACGCACCGCCTGCACGAGCAACTCGTAGTCGTCGGCGTCCCACAGCCCACCGGGCTCCGTCGGACATCCACACAGCATGGTTACCTTCCCACGCACCTCCACCGGCTCGCCCGCCGGCAGGTCGGTGCCGTCAGCGGGGGAAAGCACCTCCACGGTGAACCCCAGTAGCTCCACAATGACCCCTTCACCCAGCACGTCCTCTCCAGGGATCAGCAAGAGACTCCGCGAAGCGACCTGGATCGCGTGCGGGGTATCCAGCGGCCCCTCACCCGTGATCAGAACCTGTGTGGGGTGCGAGAGCGCCAACTCGGCCAGGAAGCCCGCGGCGCCATCCGTCTCATACACGGTCGCACCGCGCTCGCGGGTGCCCATGATGAGACCCGTATTCCCGGTGGACCCCTCCTGCACCCCCTGCGCGAGTACCTGACCCGTCAGGGCATCCCGAATGGTAACGCGCGCACCACCGACGCCCGACCCGAGGATCTTCGCGTCGTTGGCGGTTACCCGAACGAGAACCTTCGTCGGGATCTGTGCCTCCGCCTCTCGCGTCGAGCCACCAAAGCCGGCCAGCACTGCGATTGTCAGAGCCAGGGCCGACTGCCTCATAACCGTCTCCTCTTGTTCGTGACCTCGCGTTTCGCACGCCGCCGTCCGAGTGCATCCTAGCGGCGAGTCCCATCTGTGGCAGCACCCCGCGTTTTGTCCAGCCCCGACGAGCACACCACACGGTGGGGCGAGCGGTGGCTCCCTCTTGCCGGTCGCACCTCAAAAGGCGTTGATTGGCCTGACCTCGTGACGCTCACGCGAACGCCGTTGGACTCGGAAGGGCTCATGCGCCGGCGTACGTTGCTTCTCGCGGCACGGGCAGCGCTCTCGGGGGTGCTGTCCGTGTTTCTTCTGGCCACTGCCTGGGACGCGTCCCCCCTGTCACGCCTGCAGATCGTCGACGAATCGGCGACCCTCCAGCTGGTTCTGATCACCGCGCCCGGTTGGGTGTTCGGAACCTTGGTGCTCGCGCCCGAGGTCGGGATGGTCCGAGGACGTGCGTTGCGCCGGGGCCTGCTCATTGGACTGAGCGCGCTGACGTTTCTCGTCGCGTTCCAGGTCATGGGGATCGCCAGCGACCGACGCGTGAGTGCCGAAATCGGGTTTGCGATCCCGGGACTGATTGGGGCGCTGTTGCTGGCGGCCATGGTCCGCTTGGTCGGCGCGAGGCGACTCTCCGTCTGGAGGTGGGTCGCCGCTGCGGCGTTTGCCGCGACCGTCCACCTCATCGTGTTTCCGCTGTCCAGGGGAATGACTCTGGGGGCCGCATACCCCTACACCGTCAGCTGGCAGCTGGGAGTCGCGCTGCTCCTCCTTGCGCCCGTGCCCCTACTGCCGAGCCGCAGAGGCGGAGATCGGAAGCGGACCTTAGATTAGACACCGTCGGCGAGGGGCCGATCTCGGTGAGGCCGCAGATCGGTCTGGGTTGACGGGATGATGTGGGCGAGGCCTCTGGCCTAAACGGCGTGGCGCGTAGGTGGCGCGAGGTGTGTGTGGGGCGGGGCGCCATCGCACGACCTGGATACGAGCGTCATGCTGCCCTGCGGACCCGACAAGGCCCGACGGAGCCTCTCCGATCGCGTCACCCGCTTCGCGCTTGCCATCGTCTTATCAGCCGGCTCGGCCTGCGGAGGCGACGCCACGGGCCCGACAGTCCACGCTCCTAATGCCCGCCTCGTCTTCCTGGACAACCCTTCCGACGCGATCTCCGGCACGCGCCTGCCACCGCTTCGCGTCCACATCGTGGGTCTTGACCGACGCCCCTTGAGCTTCGCGAACGGCAGGTTGGAGGTGGCCCTGGCAGGCAACCCGACCGGAGCCTCGTTGGAGGGACGCGTCTGGTACGACCTGCGTGCCGGTGAGGCGATTATCGACGACCTCTCCATCGGGCAGCCCGGCGAAGGGTACGCCCTGTCGGCCACGTGGAATGATGTGACGGGTCTCTCCCGTGATTTCGCCATCGTCGAGGACTACGATGCCATCCGAGTCGCGAAGAGGGGTGAACGGAGCGTCGGACTCCTGATCTCCGGAGGCGACGCCACCGGAGCCGTGGTCGAGCAGGCCGTCGTCGCCGAGGCCGATGTGGTGCAGGCGGGACTGCTGCGGAGCGCCCCGTCCCTCGAAGCGAACCGCGTGGTGGCCTTCGCTCGAGATCGCTCGCCCGCTCTGGTGCAGCGGGTGCCTTGGACTCCCGGAATCGACACGGCAGAAGTGGTTCTTCGCGACCGGAGTCCCGTTCACCTCTCCGTGTGGTTCGTGCACGGGGGTCTGGCCTTCATGGAGTCGCTCGTCTTTCAGGCTCTGCTCGATGCCGAGGTCCTGTGGGCGGAGGAACGGTTGGGGCTCATGGTCGGCCTCGTGGAGATCATCGACGCGACCGAGCACCCGGCCGCGGAGTTGTTCCGCGACCGCGAAGCGACGGCCGGATTCATGGACAGTCTGCAGACCGTGATCGGCGAGCGTCCGGACCGCATCAACGTCTATTCGGTGAGCCGCCTGCAGCAGGGCGCTCGTACGTTCGCGGGCGTCGCCGAGCTGGGCGGCAACGCGATCGCGCTCACCCCCGGCGGCTGGAGCGGCGCCATCCTCGCCCACGAGCTCGGGCACAATTTCGGTCTCCGTCACGTCGACGAGGAGGTGGGGTTCGACGGACGCAACGTGATGTTCTCGCGCGGGGGCGAGCGTCGGTTCTTCAGCGAAGGCCAGACGTTCCGGATCCATTTCACGGGCGAGTCGGCTCTCCATTACGTGAGCGGCAGACCCACGACGCTCACAGGCGACCGGATCCCGCCGCTGGATCTGCGTCTCTGGGGTGACGAGCAGAACGCCCCGGTCAGCGCTCGATACGAGAGAAGGATCGAAGAGTGGCTGCGAGTGGACTGCGGTGTGAGCGACGGCCTGGCGCCGGCCTCTCGCTCGTGGGTCGACCCGGCATCACGCGCGAGCCTGCAAGCGGCCTCCACCGAAGGTCCCGGCCCGGATCTCATCTCGCGTCTGGAGGAAACGGCGGCGGCGCGCTTCGATCGAGCCCGCGAGTACCTGCGTGACAACCCGCCGGCGTGGCTGGGATCGGATGACCTGGAACGCTTACGAACGGTGTCCAGGGGCGCCTACGTGGCCGAGGCGGTCTCCCGGTTCGAACGTGCCTACCGGGAGCGAGCCGAGGCAGCGCTGTCGATGGGTGCCGCCGACCGATGAGAACGTCCCCTCCCAGAGTGGTGGGGAACGCCCACTCCGAGTGGCGCGCCGATCAAAACACCACGGTCCCCTTCAGGAAGAACGTATTGCCCTGCTCGGAGCGCTCTCCGAATTCGGCCGTGCCGCGCTGATAGGCGAGCTGCAGCGTGCCAAAGGGGGGCAGGTACCTGTAGACGAGAACGGCTTGCGTGTTGCGTCTGTCGATCGCCGAGTTCGTCTGAAAGAACAGCCGCAGAAACAGGTCCTTGGTGAAGAATTGATTCGCCCGCAGCACGTGGATCCAGGTGCTCTCGAACTCCGGGTCAGGATCGAGCGTGAGCCGCTCGAGCTCGTATTCGAGGGAGAGCTGATCGGTTAGCTTGTAGGCGGCGGCCGCGGTCCATAGCTGGAAATCCGAATCGAAATTCCGGCCAAACTGGACCGTGGCCTCCACCGACTGAAACTCCCGCGTGTTGTACCCGATCTCGAACTCGAGCGATCGGTTGCGGAAGTCCTTCTCGAAACGCTTGAACTCCTCGCTGAAGTCTGCCTGGAGGGTCACGCGGTTGCGAAACTCCACGCCGATCTCCTGATCGATCTGCCAGCTCCTCAGCGTGCCGGTCTGTCCCCAGTAAATGTTGTAGTTGGAGTCGTAGCTGAGGCGCTCCAGCACTGGACTGCGGATCCAAAACGTGTGCTCGAGCGCGGCGTCCAGCTCGCGCCGGTCATCATCCCGTATGAAGCCGATGGCGTTCACGTTGTCCGCGAAGCGGTCCCCCAGGTGGGTGAATCTGACGTGGAAATGCGAGGTCGGAGTGTCCCATGACGGTCGGATGAAGTACCCCCAGGTGCCCGTGTCGAACTCGCCCCAACTCTGGATGAGCTGCGCGGTCATCCCGAGGGTTTTGGTGAAGAACAACGTCGCATCGGCGCCCAGCGACCCTTCGTGCTCACCGCTCAGGGTACGGTCGGCCAGGGTCAGCGCCACGTTTGACGGGCCGAGGTTTCGTTGCACGCGACCGACCGCATACGTGGCCACGGTCGAGTCGCCGAGGGGTTCGGACCGGGCGCCCAGGGCCGCGACCGACCACGCCTCGTTCTTGCCCAGCACCTGCCCGCCCACCGTGATGTCGGGGATGCGCCGCGAGTAGAACGTGCGGATGCGCTGTCTGAAGAGCTCCGCCCCTTCCAGGAAGAACGGGCGCTTCTCGGTCAGCGAGATCTCGAACCGCGAGAGGTTGATGCGCTCCTGATCCGCCTCGATCGTGGCGAAGTCCGGGTTCACGGTCGCATACGCGGACAGCTGCGATGTGATCGCATACCGCAAATCCACCCCTGCGTCCCAGTCCGCCGTCGTGTCCTGCTGCAGTCGAGAGAGGCCATACACGATGACCTGGTGGCGCCGCGGCGGCGGGTCGACCTGGAGCCCCGACAGCGACCCCGCCTGCGAGACGCGCCCCGGGTCCTCCAGCGGTCCCGACCAGAAGCTCATCTCCAGCGTCCGGCGCCGGCTACGTCCGAAGTTGATGCCCCAGGTTCGGTCATCGCCCGAGGCGTACGCGATCGACGTGAACGGGATCGCTATCTCGACCGTCCACCCGAACTCGGTGCGCTGCG
The DNA here is from genome assembly GCA_039588215.1 of Gemmatimonadota bacterium. Taxonomy (GTDB): domain Bacteria; phylum Gemmatimonadota; class Gemmatimonadetes; order Palauibacterales; family Palauibacteraceae; genus JBDHAC01. Next base: position 25,187 of record JBDHAD010000031.1, on the reverse strand, counting down.
CGGCGGACTGCCAGGCCGCGTCCCAGGTATCGTCCACCGTCCGCCCGTCGTTCGCGATCCGCCCGTCGGTCTGCGTGCCGAGCACGTTGGTCATGAAGTAGTAGGCCGACTGGCGGTCGTGGTGCGTATCGAGGATGAGTATCGCGCTGTCGTCACCCGTTAGTTCGGCGTCCCGGCGGGTCAGCTGCGCGGCCGGCGCCTCGGGGTCCCAGGCGACAAAAGCCACATACAGGTGCCCCGCGTCGTACAGCACCAGCGCCTCCGTGCGGTGCTCCGATGGCGACCCGCGCCGCGGCTCGTACTGGATGAAGTCCGTGGCCCGTGCGGCGTCGCCCCACTCCTCCTCGCTCACGTTTCCGTCGATCGCCGGCGGCGACTCGGTCCGCACGCCCGTCAGGCTGAACGTGGTGTCCTGGCGCGCAGCCGACACTGCCATGGTGAGCTCCGACGCGGGGGAGGCGAGCACCGTCGCGGGAGACACGAGCACCGTCGTCGGGCACGCGAGCACCGCGACGAGAAAACAGAGCGCGTTCGAGGCCCCGTGGGACCCCGCCATTTTCAGGAGATCTCCGCGAGTGGCTGGCTCAGCACCGCTGTCATGATGCGGATCCCCCGTAGAAAGTCTCCCACGCGCAGGTTCTCGTTCGGGCTGTGCTGGTTGTTGTCGGGGTTGACCGTCCCGACGCTCACCGCCGGCAGCTCGAGGGTGGTCACGAAGGGAGAGATCGGGATCGAGCCACCGCTGGTCCGGATCATGATAGGCTCCTCCCCGAACAGGTGGACGAACGCAGCGCTCAACCACCGTCCGGGTTCGGAGTCGAAGTCCGTGCGATAGGCCCGGTACGAGACGTCGTACGTGAAGCTCGCGAGTCTCGGGTGCAGCCGTCGCTCTTCGTCCGTTGGCTCACCCTGGGTAATGCTGTATCCGAGTCCCTCGACGTGCTCTCGGATCAAGCGCACCAGGCGTTCAGGGTCGCTCTCGAGCACCAGCCGTACGTCGATCTCCGCAGTTGCGGTGGGGGGGATGATCGTCCGCGACTGGGCTCCCACCCACCCGGCGCTCATGCCGCGAATGTTGAGAGATGGATACTGGATCGCTTCCTGAGGACTGCGGGCCACCGCGTCGGGCTCGGAAATCCCCATCCGGTCGTGCAGCGCCTCGACGTCGTCGGGCACCGCGGCGAGGATTCGGCGCGTCTCCTCATCCAGGGCGATACCGTCGTAAAACCCGGGGATGGTCACACGGCCCTCATCGTCCTTCATCGAGGCGAGCATCTCCGCGAGCCGCAGAGCGGGGTTGGGCACGTAGTTACCCCAATGCCCGCTGTGCTGAGCGACCCGCGGCCCATACGTGGTAAGCGTGATGGTCGCGATGCCACGGGCGCCGAAGGTGAGGGTCGGATTCCCGGAGACGTGGGGCGGGCCGTCGAAGATGACCAGCATGTCGGCGGCGAGCTTGTCCCGATAGCGGACGACGGCTTCGGGCAGATGGGGCGAGCCCAGCTCCTCCTCGGTGTCCACGATCACTTTCATGTTGAAGTCGGGAGCGGTGCCCGCCTCGTTCAGGATCGTGAGCGCCGTGAGGAACTGCGCGATCGGGCCCTTCGAATCGGAGGTGGAGCGCGCGAACATCCGCCAGTCCTCATCCGGTGCCTCGTACAGCCGTTCCCACGGGATGACATTCCACTCGTCGTCCGCCGTCCGCTCCTTCAGCACGGGCACCCAGGGACTGTCCTGGAACCAGCGGCCGGGGTCGACCGGCTGGCCATCGGCCTGCAGGTAGATGAGAACCGTGCGGTCCGCGCCCGGAACCTCCCGCGTGGCGAGCAGCGCGTCACTCCCCGGCATCGCCAGGCGCTCGGTCTCGAAGCCGATGAAGCCGAATGCCGCCTCGAGCCACTCGGTCACGCGCACCATGTCCTCCGGGACGAGCGCATCGTTGGGCAGCGAAAGAAGCTCGCGGTAGAGCTCGAACGCGAAATCGGCGTGGGCTTCGGTCAACTGTTGAATCCGCTCGCGCGTGAGCTGTTGGGCGTTCAGTTGGGCGGGCGCAGGCACGATCATCAGCGAAACCGCCACCAGGACCGGGGCACTACGCGCCCAAAAACCACAAATGAAAGGAGCGATCTGAAGAGGTGGCACGACGGACCTCCCGTGGACGGTTGTCAGGTGGCGGCCGGATCGTCTAGCTTGTCGCCGCAGCCCAAATATGATCTGGGATCCCCTGGAGTCATAGATGTCTCTGAAGCTTCTGAAGAAGCTCGTCTTTCGCCTCGATGGCAGAGCGGACAGCGCGAGGACTCGCTTCACGAGCGCGGCCGGAGCTCGGTGGGAGGCCGAGATCTCCCTCCATTCCGGCACGCTAGAACAATCGCCGCGGCTGATGATCTTCTTCCGGAACCAGGAGGACGTCGCGGTCCCACAGCGCTACACGCTGGCGCCCCCGGGCACGTCGAAGATCCCCAAGGAGGCGGTCGGGCAACTCGGCGAGAACGACCTGCGGGAGCTGCTTGCCGCTTCGGTGAAGGTGTGAGCGCATGAAAGAGGCGCTTTCACGGCAGTTTATGGATGAGGCTCTGATTCGCTGGGAGGCGTACGTTTCGGCCGGGCAGCCGCGCACGGCTGCGGCCGCTCGCATCTACTTCGTATGTCTCGACAGTCCGTATGAGCGCCCACGCTGGGTCGTGCACGAGAGCGCGAACGTCGCCGAAGCGACTCGCGCGCTTGCCGGGATGAACGAGGACCAACTCGTCGGTCTGCTGGCTAAAGCCACAGCGCTCGCCTGAATGCTGGCCGAAGGTCGCGAGGGGTGGATCGAGGTCGTCACCGGCGTGATGTTCTCGGGCAAATCCGAAGAGCTGATGCGCCGAGTGCGCCGAGCGATCATCGCGCGACGCAAGGTTCAGGTGTTCAAATCCCATCTGGACGATCGCTATAGCGGCATTCGCCATGTGAGCTCCCACGATGGCGAAGTGATCGAAGCGTTCCCCGTCTCAAACTCCCGCGACGTCGCCGAGCTCCTAAAGCCCGACGTGCAGGTCGTGGCAGTGGACGAAGTGCAGTTCATGGACGTCGGGCTCGTCGCCGTGGCGAACCGCATGGCTGACAGCGGCCTGCGCGTGATCCTGGCCGGCACCGACATGGACTTTCGCGGCGAGCCGTTCGGTCCCCTGGGTGAGCTGCTGGCGATCGCGGAGCGGATCGACAAGCTGCATGCCATCTGCGTCGTGTGCGGGGAGTTGGCGACCCGGAACCAACGATTGATCGATGGGAAGCCCGCGTCGGCGGAAGGGCCGACCATCCAGGTCGGCGGCTCCGAGAGCTACGAGGCCCGCTGCCGTCGCTGTCACGTGGTGCCGTCGGTGGAGGACGCGCAGGTGACTCTCTTGGGGCGCGAGGGCTCGGAGGTGACGGGCTAGGAGAGGATCCGGCCGGTGGCCCCGCGCGTCGGCATGGGCGATCGAGGTTCCGTGGTGGACGTCAGTTGACGGTCACCATCGTGTCCAGCACCACGCCCGCCGGACCGTCCGTCCCCACGAAGCGGTGCTCGACCCGCACGGAGCGCGGTCCGGCCTCCACGGCGACGATATTGGCCAGGTAGTTGAAGCTGGTCGGAGGGTTACCAGGACACGCTCGGGTGGCCTCGAGCGTGATCGTGATCTCGAGATCTCCGCCTCCTCCCTCCTTCAGACCTCCCCGGACGACGTCGCACGGGAGCTTCCCGATGATCCGGCCGCTGACTATCACCGTGCCGTTACCGCCGGCCGCCCGGACGCTTCCACTCAGCGCTTCACCTGCGGCAAAGATCGATTGTTGCACGGTCATGCCCGGTTTCGTATCGAGCCCGAAAACGCAACCAGCCAGTAGTAGCAGCAGCATGCCGAGCACGAGGAAGGGACGGGCGCGGAGGGCTGAAAGCACGGCAAACCTCACATCTGGGACGACGGGTGCCCGGTCAATCTAGAAAGCGTAGTGGAGATCCGCACGCGCCGAGGGCGCGCACGCGCGTGGTCTGCGTCCTCGACGCCTTCTAGAATGGCAGCGAGACGAGCCCCATGTCCGGTATCGTCACGTAGGATCGTAATGCGAAATCGTGACCCGAAGGGGGCTGAAGGGGCCATGGAATACGCCCATCACGTGAGAATCGCCGTCCCGGCTCGGGGCACATGAGGCGGCCCGCGAGTAGATCGCGCGTCGCCCCCCTCGCGGGTACCATAGCGACGCTCTTGGTACCGCTTCTGGCCTGCGCGGGAGGCGAGGATTCGTCACCGGACGAGCGTGGTGAGGCCGGGCCGGACCTCCGATCCGCGGACTCGACCGAGATTCGGGAGAGCGGGCAGACCCTGCGGTCGACGGCCGACCCGCAGTTCGAGTATGCCTTTCAGGATGCCGTCGCCGCGTCGGTGCAGGGCAGGCTGGCGACCGCGGCGGAACTGGCCCGTGCGGCCGAGCTCCGCGCCGTCGAGTTGAACGATCTCGATGCCGCGCTCGAAGCAGCGGTCCTGCCCGGGCTTTGGCGGCTGTGGGCCACCGGTGAGGCCGATGTCTCGGTAGCGACCGTCGAGTCGGCGTTGTCCAGATACGCCATCGGAGAGCTCACACCACCCCGACGGGTCGATCTCATCCTGGCCGCGTTCTTCGCCGATGCGGGCCACACGCAGCGCGGCCGGGCGTTTCTGTCTCGCTACGTGCAGGACGTGCGACCGGGGGTGGTGGGGCAGGAGCTGGAGCTTCCGCCGAGCTACTACAGCGCTCAGGGCGCGATCGCGCTGGCCGAGGGACGTTTCGCGGAGGCGATCCGCGCGCTCGAATCCGCCGCCGCGGGCGAGGCACGCGACCCATTGGCAGCGGATTTCCGGTTGGGATTGGCGTGGGAGCGGGCGGGCGCGCGAGATTCCGCCACACGAGTCTACGGGCGATTCGTCGAGGGACTCGAATCCGGGCTGGCTGGCTCGCAGCCCGCCCGGGCGGATGCCTGGGCGGTCCCGTACGCGTTGAGGAGCCTCGGCGAGCTGTACGAGGAGAGTGGTGACGAGCGGAAAGCCGCGGGGTATTTCGAGAGCTTCGTGGAGCTGTGGGAGAGCGCGGATCCCCCGCTCCAGGCCGAAGTGATCGAGGTCCGCGAGAGGCTGCGTGGATTGCGTCGTTAGACATCAAACGGAGGGTGCGTCGATGGGTCGACGGGATGGACCGAGGGTGTTCGTGATCGCGTTCCTGGTTGCGGCGACTACGGGACTCGCGTTCGCTTGTTCGAGCGGCGAGGGTGGGTCCGACGTGCCGGGCGACACGCTGACGCGCCGAGAACGGGACAGTTTGATCGGAGAGTCGCGGTTACCGGGTGCAGCGGGAGTGCGTGGAGCGACCCGGATCGCGGACTCCGCGGCGGCGAGGACGCAGCGGCTGGACTCCATCTCGGGGAACCCCTGAACCGGGGCGAATCGTAGATCGCCGACATGTCGCTCTCGCCGTCGGACCCCGTACCCGCCCAGCGCTACGCGCGCTTCGCTCCGATCATCTTCGGGGTTTTGACCCTCGGCGTGGCGGTGCGGACGGCGCACTATTTCGCTAATCGCTCTTTATGGCTGGACGAGGCGATGCTCGCGCTCAACATCGGTGAGCGCTCGTTCGCGGGGCTTCTCGATCCGCTGGCGTTCAACCAGGCGGCACCCCTCGGTTTCCTGTGGCTGGAGAAGCTGGCGGTCAGCGTGCTGGGGGTCGGCGAGATGGCCCTGCGGCTCTTTCCCCTGATCGCCGCGATCGTCGCGCTCTTCCTGTTCGCCGTGTTGGCCCGTCGCCTCCTGGCGCCTTACGCGGCGCTCGCCGTGATCGTCCTGTTCGCTCTCTCGACTTCGCAGGTGTATTTCGCGGCCGAAGTGAAGCAATACTCCTTCGATGTCCTGTGGGCGATCCTGATTCTCCTTCTCGGACACCATGCGGCGGAGTCCGGCGCGGACCGCGGCGGCTCCGTCGCATCGGCCGCGGGCTCGCGCCGCGGTCGGCTGACGACGCTGGCGGTAGTGGGCGCCATCGGCGTGTGGTTCTCTCACCCGCTCATATTCGCGCTACCCGCGGCGCTCGCCTACGTCGTGATCGAACGACGACGGGTCGGCGTCCACGCGGGTGAGAGCGCCGCGCGGGGCCCGCTCCTGGTGGCGGCAGCGTGGACCGGAAGCTTCGCTCTCGCCTACTTCCTCGCCGCGAGCGATGCGTCTCAGGGTGCGCTCATGCAGCGCTTCTGGGCGGAGGGATTCATGCCGCTCCCGCCCCGGAGCGTTGCCGAGTGGGCGTGGTTCGGACAAGCGTTCGGCGACCTGATTCGGAACACGTACGATTTCACCGAGAGGATCGACCCGACGCGCGCGGTCGCGGACGCCCTCGGGGGTATCTTCCTGCTCGTGGGCGTCGTGTACCTGGCGAGGGGGAGACGACCCGTCCTGGTCCTCCTCGGGACGCCGATCGTTTTGGCCCTACTCGCGGCGGCCCTGTCCGTATATCCGTTCAGGGGCCGGCTGATCCAGTTCCTCGTGCCGTCGAGCATCCTGTTGATCGCGTTCGGCATCGAGAGCGCCTGGAGCCTCGGAGCGCAGCGGACAACGGGGTGGTTGGCTGCGATAAGCCGCACCAGCGCAGCGATGGCGGCAGCCATCTGCCTCCTCAGCGCGATCGTGCTGTTCGGTTGGCTCGGTGCGCCCTACCGGGAGGAGTCACGGCCGGTGTTCGAGTACGTGGCGGAGCGCAGCCGGCCGGACGACTTAGTCTATCTGCACAGCGGTGCCAGGCATGCCTTCGAGTACTACAACCGGTATTGCCGGAGTTGTCGACCGAGGGCGTCCACGATTCATCGCGGCCGGCTGTACGGTCCGGAGGGAGAGGCCCGGCTCCACGAGGACCTGGATGCGCTCCGCGACGGCTCACGCGTGTGGGTGGTCTTCGCGCACGAGTGGTGGACCTGGGGTGCGACCGAGAAACGGTTGATCCTCGCGCGGATGGAGAGAAGTGGCAGCGAATTGGACCGGCTCGTGGCGCCCGGGGCGTCGGCGCACCTGTTCGCCCTGGATTAGAGCGGCCGGTTGGAGTAGAGCAGTCGGCCGAGCAGTCGGCCGAACGGGCGCCTCCGCGCCTACCGAATCACGCGCAGGGCGCCCCGTAGGATCGTGCTCGGCCCGAACGTGGGCTGGCCCAGCATGCCCGCATCCACCCCGATCAGCGCCTCGAGGCGGTAGGCGAGCGTACCCGACCCGAGCGCGGCCAGAGTCGCCTCCCCGAGCCGCGGGACATCGTCGAAACCGAGCGACACGTCCAGCGGCACGATCGTGTCTTGCTCCGCGAGGAGGGGGAGTCCCATGGGAAACTCGACCTGTACGGCCTCCGCTTCACCGATGAACAGATCCCCGGTCACCTGGGTAAGGGTGAGCGAGAGTGCGTTCGGGTTGGTGACGCGAGTCCAGAGTCGCACGGCTGCGCCCCCCGCCGGCCGGTCGGCTGAGGGCAGCAGGAGCCTAAGTTGGGCTGTGCGACCGTCGACCTCGGTGAACCGGGGGGCCTGGATCACGCTCTCGAGCCCCAGTGAGGCACACGAGACGAGCGCGAGCGTTACCAGCGGGGTGAGAGAAAGATAACGCCGTCGCATCGCCGGCCTCCTGTGCGTATCTCGTAGTCGGAGGATCACGTGACTGACGTTCTCAGCCTAGCCCGGATCAGTATAGTCTCGCGCCACGACCCACCGCCATCAGGCGCGGGTGCGTCACGGTACACGTGAGGGCCGAAGGAGAGCAGCGCGATTGAGGTGGCTACACGCGGCGGGCTGTGCCTTGGTCGCTGCCGGCCTGTGGGGCGCACGACTGGGCGCGCAGGAGATCGAGACCTGTCCGGCCGACCAGGACGAGTCACAGTCCGGTCTCGTCGGTCTGGTGCGACAAGCGAGCGCGGGGTACGCGCTTCCCGGCGCCGAGGTCACCGCTGCCTGGGTCACTTCCGATGGTCAGCGGACGAGCGCTTCCGCCGACACGGACGAGACGGGCGTCTACCGTCTGTGCGGTCTCCCGACAAACGAGGAGATCCTCCTTACGGCTACGTTCGTGGGGTATTCGACGGACCCCATCAGCGTGCGGATCGAGCCAGGACCCCCGGCCGGTTACGACTTCGGTCTCGACATGAGCGGCCAATCGGCCATGAGCGAGGCGGACCTGGAGCCGGGGCGCGTGGTCGGACGGGTCCTGGATCGCGAGACCGGTCGCACCGTAGAAGCGGCGGATGTCGTGCTCCAGGGCGTCAACGAGCAGCGGGCGACGAATGCGAACGGTCGCTTCGTGTTCGATGACATCGCACCCGGCCCCTACAGCGTCAGCGTGCGGCATCTCGCGTTCGAGGGGATCACCCAGGCCGTGTACGTGCCACCCAACCGCACGATCGAGGTCAATTTCGAGCTGACGGCCGATCCGATCGACCTCGAGCCGCTGGTCATAACAGCGGTGCGCGACAAGCGACTCGAGAACAACGGCTTCTATGAGCGGCAGGAGATGTCGGAGAAGCTAGGGCTGGGGGTCTTCTTCACGCGCGATGAGATCCGCCGTACGGCCGCCCACCAGGTGACGCAGCTTCTCCAGCGCGTCCCGGGCGTGCGCGTGATCTGTTCGGGAAGCCGGGCATGCACGGTTCGCATGACGAGGGGCCAACCTAGCCTGAGCCGACGCTCCGAGCAGGGATGCGACAACGCGAACGTCTACATCGACGGCGTGCGCGTGATTCGAGAGACATCGCCGAGCGACGTGACCCTGGATGACTTCGTCCTTGCGAGCGAGATCACCGCAATGGAGGTGTACCGGGGTGCTGCCGAGATTCCCGCGGATTTTGGCGGTGCCGTCGGACGCTGCGGGGCGATCGTGATCTGGACCGGAACGGGAGGCGGGGACTGACTGCCGTCCAACGCCAGGGACGCCGTGGGTACGTCCTCGAGCGCACGCAGCGGATCCCGGGAACCCTCGATTCCGTCTTCCCGTTCTTCGAGGATCCCTACAACCTCGCCAGGATCACGCCCCCTTGGCTGCGGTTCGAGGTCGTTGCATCGACCGATGACCGCATCCGCGAGGGCACCCGGGTCCGGTACCGGATTCGCTGGCTGGGGATTCCGCTCCCGTGGGAATCGGTCATCTCGCGCCATGAGCCCCCCCGCGCTTTCGTGGACGAGATGATCGTGGGTCCGTACCGGCGGTGGCACCACACACACACATTCCGTGAGGTGCAGGGCGCGGTAGAAGTCGAGGATCGGGTGGAGTACGATTTGCCGGCCGGTCCGCTGGGCTCCCTAGCGCACCGGGTCATCGTAAGGCGGCAGCTCGAAGCCATCTTCGATTACCGAACCAGACAGGTGGAGAGAATCTTCGGCGGTTAGCCTGTCGGCCCTGGTCAGTCGCCCACGATCTCGGCGGGCGCCGTGTGCTCGGGCTCCAAGCTCTCGACCGGCGCGGGTCCGTGATCCGCCTCCGGTCCTGCCTGCCCGAATTCGCCCTCGCGCTCTCCCACCGGGTATGTGTGTAGCGCAGTGGCTTTAATGCGCACCGATACGCGTGTGTCTTGGTGCAGATCCAGCTCTTCCGCGGCGCTCCGCGTCACCAGCGCCACCACTTCGGGCGGACCGAAGAGCCTCAGCCGCACGAGGCCCCCGACGTCACGGCGCTCGCGAACCGTGGCGAAGAAGAGATTGCGAGTGCTGATCTCACCGATCGCTAACTCGGGCGAGGCGAGCACCAGATCTTCGGGTCGGTAGGCGATCTTCACCATCACCCCCTCCCCAGCGTCTCCAACGGTAAACAGGTGTGTGCCGCCGACATCCACCAGCAGCGTACGACCATCGGCCCGCAGCACGCGCCCACGCAGAGAGAGCTCGGCCCCCGTGACTCGCGCGATGTAAGGGTCGGCCGGGTTCTCGTACAATTCCGTGGGGGTCCCCAGCTGGGCCAGCCGCCCATCGACCAGGACCGCGATGCGATTCGCGAGCGTGAACGCCTCGTTACGGTCGTGGGTGATGAGGAGTACGCTTCCCGCGCGCTGCCGCGCGACCCTCTCGAGGTCCTCTCGAAGGTCTGCCTTCGCCGCTGTGTCCAGACTCGCGGTCGGCTCATCCAGAAAGAGAACCTCGGGCTGCAGAACGAGCGCGCGTGCGAGCGCCACCCGCTGCGCCTGACCGCCCGAAAGGGTTTCGATGTCCGCCTCGAGGAGGTGATCGATCTCCAGTAGCTGGCAGATGCGTGCGACGCGGGCCGTCGTCTCGGGCTCCGGGACCCGGCGAAAGTTGAGTCCGAGGCCCACGTTGTAGCCGACCTTCCCTCGCCAGAAATGTGGACGCTGGAAGACGGCCGCGGATGCGGCCCGGAGCGCCTGCTCGGCCGGCTTTCCTGTACGCCCGTGGAACATGACGCGGCCTGAGCTCGGCTTCTCCAGCATGGCGAGAAGCCTCAACAGCGTCGATTTTCCGGCGCCGTTCGGCCCGAGCACAGCGAGCAGCTCTCCCGCGTGAAGCGAGATCCGCTCCACATCCAACACCGTCCCGCGACCATAGGAATGGCGGAGACGCTCGCCGACCAGGATCTCGGTATTCACGGGTGAGTCAAGCCGGCAGGGGTCGACGGGTGGCGCGCCACCCGAGTAGCAGCAGGAGTGCGTTGATGTACAGCGCCACCAACAGCAGCACGACCCCGAACGCGATCGCCGACGCGAAATTCCCTCGCTGCGTCTCCTGCACGATCGCGGTCGTCATCACGCGAGTCTCACCCAGGATGTTGCCTCCGACGATCATCACGGCGCCGACCTCGCTGATGATGGCGCCAAATCCCGCGGCCACCGCCGCCACCAGAGACGTGCGCACCTCGCGAAGCTGCAGAAGGATCGCCTTGAGCCGCCCCGCTCCCAGCGCTCGCGCCTGGAGTCGTACATCCCGGGGGACCGATTCCGCCGCGGCCAGGGTCACAGCCGCAATGTACGGACCCGCGATGATCACCTGAGCGAAGACCATCGCTACGGGGGAATACAGAAGCTGGAGCTCCCCCAGCGGTCCGGACCGCGAGAGCAACAGGAAGACCGCCAGCCCCACGACCACCGGTGGCAAGGCCAGCCCCGTGTTGATCACGGCGACGACCGGGCCTCGAAACCTGAAGCGCGATAGCCCCACTGCGGCTCCGATCGGCAGACCGATCAGCACCGCGATGATGAGGGCGGATCCGCTGATCTGGGCCGACCGCAGGATCACACGCCAGACCTGAAGGTCACCGGACACGATGAGCCCGAGGGCTTCGAGAAGAGGATCCACAGCGCCTCAGAACGGCTGGGGCAATCGAAAGGAACCAACAGCTTAATAGAAGGCGAACACGGCACGGGTTCAAGCACGCCCCCGCCCAGATGGCTGTGGCTAGGGCTCGATGACGATCGACTAGGGAGTGACCGGCTCCGAGACGATGGCAGGGATCGGAAGCGTTTGTCCCACCACCAGCGGTATGAAGAGCGGGATGCCCTCGGGGTCGGATCCGAAGCTCGCGATGGCGAGCCGGCCCTCCTCCGAGGTCAACCAGTCCACGAGCACCCCGGCGCTTGAAGAGTGGGCCGCGCGGCTGACGCGAATCAGCGAGTAGAGATTGACCAGCGCCGGATCTCCCTGCACGAGCGGCTCGAGACGCAGGAGCCGTCGCAGGGTCGTGAACGTGGCACGGTCCACCAGCGTATATGCTCGGCGCTCACTGGTGAGCTGAAGCGAGGTCCCCTGTCCCTGACCGGACTCGAGGTACCAATCGCCGCTCGGGGAGATGCCGGCGGCGTCCCACAGCTCGCGCTCGCGCTCGTGAGTCCCGGAGCCGTCGCCCCGCGAGACGAACTCGGCTGCGGCGGTCGCGATCGCGTCCAGCGCCAGCGTCGCCTCACGCAACCCTCGAATCCCCGCCGGGTCTTCCGGCGGTCCTACCAGCATGAAGTCGTTGTACATGAGCGGCACGCGATCCACCCCGTCCCCGACGGCCATGAAGCGCTCCTCGGCCTGGGGGGCGTGCACGAGCAGAACATCCACATCGCCCCGTCTCCCGAGCTCCAGCGCCTGCCCGCTCCCTACAATGATCGGTCGCACGGTGTAGCCGGGATGGGCGACCTTGAAACGCGCGATCAGGGAATCCAGCAACCCCGAGTCGTACGTGGACGTGGTTGCCCCCAGCACGACGGTGTTGCTCCTGTCGGCGCACCCGGCCCCGGCGCCGCCGCACAAAAAGGCGAGCCCCACGGCCATCGCCGGTACCGGGCTCAGCCGTGCCGTACCCACCTGATGATCTCGGGGAGGTTGGCGCGCTGACCCTTCATGAGGATCCCCACGCGGTAGATTCGTCCGGCGACCCAGGCCACCCCTAAAATGCACCCGAGCAGAAGGACGATGGCGGCGGTGACCTGCAGCGCGGGCACGGAGGATACCAGGAGGCGCGAAGGCATGAGGATGGGACTGAAGAACGGCACGAGCGACATCACGACGGCCCAGACCGCGTTCGGGCTCTCGATCAGCGGCTGCGCCGCTACGAACGGGACGATGATGAGCATGACGATCGGAAGGGCCACCTGCTGCGCATCCTGCTCCGATCCCATGGTTGCTCCGCCGCCCGCGAACATCCCCGCATACAGCAAGTAACCGAGGATGAAGAACGTCGCGGCCAGGGCAACGACGCCCCAGGGTACCTGCGCCGCCGACAGGTCAATGCCGGCCTCGGCGAGCGCCGACGCACCCGCGGTGAGCCCGAACAGGATCGCGGCCCCCATCACGACGCTCCAGATCAGGATCTGCGTGACCCCGACCGCTCCGACCCCGATGATCTTCCCCAGCATCAGCTCCCACGGACGCACCGAGGAGACCATGACTTCGACTACGTCGGAGGTCTTCTCTTCGACAATCGAGCGGATCATCATCTGCCCGTACACGATCAGCGCTGCGTAGAAGATCAGCGCGAGCAGAAAGCTGATCACCTCGAACACCTCCTGTGAGCGAGCGCCGCCCTCCTGGGTGACGTTCACGACATCCAGCCGTGCGCTCTGAAGAAGGACCGCCGGGTCAATGCCCTCGACGCCCGCGTCGAGGAGACGCGAACGGACCAATGCGCGGTTCACTCCCTGACGGATCGTGCGCTGCACGGCCGTCCCGACGTTGTCACGCGATAGGAGCGCCAGCTCCGGGCGCTGCTCCTCGACTGCCGCGGCCGGTTCCGAGCTGTCCCCGATAATGCCCGACGGAAGGACCAGGACAAGATCGAACGGGGATTCCAAGAGGCTGTCACGCACGGCCTCGTCTCCCACGCTTGCAAGCCCACGTGCCTCGCTGGCCAGAATCGAATCCCGAAGCAACTCCTCGACGACCAGCGACCCCAGGCGGCCCGTCCGATCGACGACGCCCAGCGAGCGGATCTCGAAGTCGGTACCGGACTCGACGGCGAGGAGACCGGCCAGCACGCCGATTCCGATGAACAGGACGGGGATGCCGAGCGTCGAGAGCAGGAACCACTTCGAGCGAACACGCTGCAGGTATTCGCGGCGCACGATCGCTCGCACCTTGGGAGTCAGCGGGTTCATACGCGCACAGTCTCCGGCCGGGCGGCTTCGGCATCCTGGTTGCGCGCGCTAAGACCGGCCTCGGTCGCCTTCTCGAGGAAGATCTCGCGCAACGAAGGCTCCACGAGCTCGAAGCGCGAAACACGAACTCCTGCCTCGACCGCCCGCCGCAGTAACTCCTGCGGATCCGCGCCATCCGTCATTCGTACCTCGACGTAGCGGCCCTGGTCGTTGACGTGGGCCACCAGGGCCGGCGAATCCAGGAACCCCGCGTCTCCTTCGAACTCGATCGCGACGTCCCGGCGTCCGGTGGCGGCCTTCACCTCGGACACCCGCCCATCGAGCACCTTGGTGGCGCCCGCGATCATGCACACCCGCTCGCACAGGCGCTCGGCGTCCTCGATCAGGTGCGTCGAGAAGAGGACGGTGGCGCCGTCGCGCTGGTGCTCGAGCACGTACTGCTTCAGCAGGTCGACGTTCAGCGGATCGAGGCCGCTGAACGGCTCGTCCAGGATCAGAAGGTCGGGGGCGTGGAGTATCGTGCACAGGAACTGGACTTTCTGCTGCATCCCTTTTGATAGCGCCTCGACCTTGTCTGAAGCCCGGTCCTCCAGCCCGAGACGCTCGAGTCCCCGCTCCGCGGATCGCCGTGCCTCCAGACGCTCGAGCCCTTTCAACTCGCCAAAAAACACGAGCTGATCGATGACGGACATCTTGGGGTAAAGCCCACGCTCCTCGGGGAGGTAACCGATGCGTGACCGGACCTTCTCGACATCGGGGGTGCCCAAGACCCTCACCTCTCCGGACTCCGGGCCGATGATGTCGAGGATGACGCGGATCGTGGTCGTTTTGCCCGCGCCGTTGGGGCCCAGGAGCCCGTAGATACAGCCCCGCGGGACTTCGAGGTCGAGGTCGCGCACGGCGATGTTCTTCCCGAAGCGCTTGGTGATGCCGTGCAGTTGGATCGCTACGTCGTTCAAGACACTCCGACGTTGTTCACGACTCGCGGTAAGACTGTGGGACGACATGATATCCGCTGTCCCGAACCCACGCCACGCCGTATCATGGAACGGTGACGGGTCCAACACCGGTCGTCGAGCTGCTCCTGATCGCGGTCATCGTGGCCGTGATTACGAAGTACATTCGCCTTCCGTACACCATCGCCCTCGTGCTCGTCGGGCTGGGAATGGGCGCGATCGGTGGTCTGCATCCGCTGGAGCTCTCCCGCGAGCTGATCTTCTTCATCTTCTTGCCGCCCCTGCTGTTCGAGGGGTGCCTCAACATGGATCTGGCGCTACTCGCGCGGAACTGGCGCCGTGTCTTCCTGTTGGCGCTTCCGGGGACGATCGTCTCCACGCTCGTGCTCGGCTTCAGCGCTTACCTGCTCTTTGGCTGGCTCGGGGCTCCGCTTCCGCTCGAGCTCGCCCTCCTGTTGGGCGTGATGATCAGCCCCACCGACCCGATCTCCGTGCTGGCGATCTTCAAAGAGCACGGAGTGTCCCACGAGCTGTCGATCCTCGTAGAGGGCGAGTCGATCTTCAACGACGGGATCGGGGTCGTGCTCTTCCTGATCGCGGTGGACGTCGCGACGGGCCACTCCGTCACGGTTTCCGGGGGCATGCTGGAGTTCGTTCGTGAGGTCGCGGGTGGCGCGCTCGTGGGCTTCGGCTTCGGCTATCTGACGCACCGTATCCTGGGCAGGCTGGACGATCATCTGATCGAGGTCGTGATCTCGCTGGTCCTCGCGTATGGCGTGTACCTGATCGCCGACAACCTCCATATGTCGGGTGTGATCGCGGTCGTGGTGGCGGGGCTCATCATCGGGAACTACGGACGCATGTTCTCCATGAGCCCGACCACCCGCATCTCGCTCTCGCACTTTTGGGATGCGACGGCATTCATCGCGAACTCGCTCCTGTTCCTGTTGATCGGACTGGAGTTGGACATCGGCCGCCTGTGGGCCTTCGGGTTGGCCATCGGTGCCACGTTCCTGCTCATGGTGGTCACGCGTACGCTGGTCGTACACGGCTCTTTCACGGTCGACCGGCTGCTGGGTGGAAGGCGGCTCCCCCACGGATGGATGTCGGTGGTCAACTGGGGTGGCTTGCGCGGTTCGATCCCGATCGCGCTCGTCCTCGGGCTGCCGACGGCCGGCTTGCTGACAGGCGAGCTCCGCTCGCAACTGATCGCGGTGGTCTTCGGCGCGGTGTTCCTGTCGCTCGTGATCCAGGGCACGAGCATCAGCGCGCTCCTGGGTCGTCTCGGGCTGATCCGACTACGGGTCGAGGAGCGCGAGTACGAGGAGGCGTTGGGCCGCGTTTGGTCGACGCGCGCAGAATTACTGGCTCTCGAGACAGCCTTCGGGGATGGCGAGGTGGAACGGGGGAGCTACGACGCCATCAAGGCCCGTCTCGAGGGTTCCCTCGAAGAGGCGGCCGGTACGGCCCGTCGCACCGCCCGCGAGAACGAGCTGATTCGGGCTCGACAGCTTGCTCGCGCCAGCGAGGGCATGGTACGGGCGGGGCGAACCGCAATCGATGACGCATTTCGCCGGGGGCTACTCAGCGAGGCCGTTGCGAATCGCCTGAAAGAAGACATGGACGCGCGCCTGGTTCAGGGCGGTGAGGTGGGTTGGGACCAAATCTGGGGTCTCGCGGAGGGAGAATCGGAGGGACAGGCGGACGGAAAGGAGCAGGGATAGCCGGAGGGAGAATCGGAGGAGAATCGGAGGGAGAGTCTGCCGCGGAGGAGGATGAGGGACTAAGATAACCCGCGCGGGTTGTGTTATATTAGATATCTGTACCGATTTGGCGGCAACCCACCTCGGGAGGTGAGATGGCGATCTATCGCGTGATGTATTACTCCACGATTACCGTCGGAAGCGGCGGGCGGATCACCATTCCCCAAGAGATGCGCGACGACCTCAAGATCGACGACGGAGATACTTTGACGGCGCGCTTGGAAGAGAGCGAGGGTGGGCAGCGCCAAGTCACAGTGTGGAAATCGACGGGCGAGGCACAAGGTTAGGTTGAGGTGGTGGCCCGGCGGGAACTCCTCGTCGGGCCCTTTCTTTTGTCGCCGAAGTTGATCGCCATCGTTCCGAAAAACAAGTCAACGTACCCGCAGCTTACGTAGCCACTCTCCAGCATCAACTGCATGACTCCGTCCTGCCCTGGAAAGCGACGCAGGGACTCCGGAATGTAGACATACGCTTCCCGATCGCGGTGTAACATCCACCCGACTGCGCGGGTCGAGAGATTCAGGTACCCGAAGTAGGTTTTGCGGAGCGTGGTGGAGGGCGGGTGCCCGAAGTCCAGCGCGAGGAGTCGCCCGCCGGGCCGTAAACAGCGTCGGATCTCTGCCAAGCACCCGGCCAAATCCACGAAATTCCGGAGCCCATAGCCGATCAACACGCGATCGAACGCGTTGTCGGGAAAGGGTAGCTGGATCGCGTCCGCGCTGATCCAACCAGATAGCGTCCCGCTCGCAGGCTCACGCTCCCGACCCACACGCATCATCTGGGGTGTAAGATCGGCCGCCACGACCAGTCCCTCTGGTCCGAGATGCCGTGATGCCCCGTACGCCAGATCGCCCGTACCCGCAGCCAGATCCAGCACCCTGTGGTGAGGCTGCAGGTCGGCGAGCTCCAGCAATGAACGCTTCCAACGACGATGAAGTCCGACGGACATCACGTCGTTGGTCAAGTCATAGCGCCGCGCGATCCGTCCGAAGAGTGAGCGCACGTACCCACGCCTATCCTGGGGATCGGCGATCTGTGATCGGATTCGCTCGTTCAGACCCATGGCCGAAAGGGTAGCCTGCCGGGGCGCACTCTGGCGAGGGAGACAATGCACGCTCCTCGGCTACTGGCCGCGTATGTCTTCTGCTCTTTGCCTTGCGTATCCACTGTATACACGTATACAGTGGATACATGCCTATTCCTCAACCGATATGCACTCGTCTCACTCCCCCGCTGATCGACGAGATCGACACTTTCATCTACGAGCATGGCTACGGCCCTTCCGCGGGGCTCCGCCGGATCGTGCAGGAGTGGCTCGCGCTCAATCGATTCCCGGGCTTGGAGTTCCGAAGCGGTCCGTTCGGTCGGCGGGCCGCGCTTCGGGGCGGTCCCGAAGTATGGGAGATCGTCTCGGTCTGGCAGCGGCTACCAGGCCACGCCGACGAGATCTTCCGCCATTTTGGCTGGTTGGACCGCGACGCGATCCTCCAGGCGCTCGATTTCTACCAGGACTTCCCACAGGAGGTCGATGAGGTTCTGCGCTTGAACGAGCGTCTTGTCCAACGGCCACCCCAATGATGGCCGGAGCCAGGCGATGACGAGGGGTGTGTGGTTGATGTTTGACTCGACGATCCACTACGAAACCTACCGCACGCTGGCGGATCGGGGGATCTCGTGCATTCACGCGGGCGAGGAAGGTCTGGCCGACTCAGACGCGATGAGGCTCCTCGAGAGCGCCATCGAGGACGAGTGCGTCCTGGTTTCGCGGAATTATGCCGATTTCGCCCGCCTGGCGGACGCGCTCCGGCGGGAATCGCGCGCCTTTCCAGGTATCCTGCTGGTCGGTGAGGAGCTGAACGCGTGGGATGTCGAAGCGGAGGCCGACGCGATCGAGCGCTGGGTGGCGGAGACGACGCCCGAGGCGAATCGCGACAAATGTCTGTGGTTACGGTAGCCCTGCCCTCATCTCCCTCAGTCGGCGGCAGTTAGCGTGCGCACGCAGCAGGCCCGCCGACGGCAGCCAGCGTCCGGACAGCAGCCAGCGCCCGGACAGCAGCTAGCGCCCGGACAGCAGCTAGCGCGCGGACAACGCTCGCAGGAGGACGCGCGCCTTGTCCCGGGTCTCCTGCCATTCCCGTGTCGGAACGGAGTCGTACACCACCCCCGCGCCCGCCTGAGCGTATGCGCGGTCTCCGACCGCGAGGATCGTCCGGATGACGATCGCCATGTCGAGGCTGTCCGCCCCGTACCCGATGTAGCCGGCCGCCCCTCCGTACGGTCCACGAAGCGTCGGTTCCAGCTCGTCGATGATCTCCATCGCGCGCACTTTGGGAGCCCCGGTCAGGGTCCCCGCCGGAAAACACGCCCGCAGGGCATCCATGGCAGTGCACCCGTCGCGGAGAACCCCGGTCACCTCGCTGACGAGGTGCATGACGTGACTGAAGCGCTCGACCTCCATGAAGCTTGGAACCCTGACCGATCCGGCCTGCGCAACCCGGCCGACGTCATTCCTTCCGAGGTCGACCAACATCAGGTGCTCTGCGCGCTCCTTTTCGTCGGCCTGCAGCTCGGTCGCCAGTCGCTCGTCCTCCTCCGGATCGCGGCCGCGGGGACGAGTCCCGGCGATCGGCCGCGACGTCACCACTGCATCTTCCACCCTTACGAGCGGTTCCGGCGAAGATCCGATCAGCCGCACCTCTTCGAGCTCGATGAAGAAGAGGTAGGGAGAAGGGTTTTGCATCCGGAGAGCGCGGTACAGGTCGAGCGGTTCCAGTTGCATGGCCGCCTCGGCCCGCTGCGACACCACCACCTGATAGGCATCGCCGGCGGTGATGTAATCGCGGATGCGGCCCACGGCCGCCTCGAAGTCCTGCTGGGTGCGGTTGCCGGCCACCTCGACCTCCGCCTGCGGATCGAGGGCCAGGGGGCGCAGGGCTACGGGCGCCGCGAGTCGTTCGATCCACTCATCCAGCGACGCCACGGCTTCGTCGTACAGGGTTCCGAGGGTGGCCGGGTCAACGCGGCCGAAGGGTGGGATGCGAACGGCGCGAACCGCCGTCGCCCGCGAGTACAGGTTATCCAGGATGAGCACACGCTCCGTGGCCAGAAAACACGCGTCCGGGACCTCCACATCCCGCTTCGGGGGATCGGGAAGCCGCTCGAGCCAGCGAACCATGTCGTAGCCCAGATACCCGACCACCCCACCCCAGAAGCGGGGAAGTCCCTCCGCCGCGACGGGCTCCCACCGGGAGATCCAGGCGTGCAGGTCCGCGAACGGATCGTGTGTGGGGGCGGGAGGTCCCCAACCCGACTCCGGCTCCCAGAGGCGGACTTCGTCACCATCCACTCTCCATGCCTCGTGGGGCTCGGCGCCCAGGAAACTAAAGCGCGCCCAGCGTTCGCCGCCCTCGACGGATTCGAGCAGGAAGCCGAACGGGCCCTTCCGAACCTTCGCGTACGCCGTGACCGCCGTGTCGATGTCGAACGCGAACTCCACGCGCACCGGAACGATCGCGCCGGGTCGCGCCACCTGCAGAAAGGTCTCCCGATTCGGGATCGGATTCGAGCCGAGCATGGCGATAGATTACGTTTCACGTTAGAAGGGAGGAAGGACCGCTAGCCCGCCGCGAGCGGAACCGGTCCGAGGGATACGAGAAGAAACGGGCCGGCCACGAGGAAACGGGCCGGCCACGAGGAAACGGGCCAGCAACAAGGAAACGGATCAGCGAAGATGCCAAACACGAACGAATACATCTGGGAGGTCGATCGGTGGAGCGCGCATAACTATCACCCGCTCCCGGTGGTTCTCGAGCGCGGGGAAGGGTGTTGGGTGTGGGATGTCGAAGGGAAGAAATACCTCGACATGCTCAGCGCGTACTCGGCCGTGAACCAGGGACACCGCCACCCGAAGATCATCGCGGCGCTCGAGGCGCAGGCCGCCAAGCTCACGCTGACCTCCCGGGCATTCCACAACGACCAGATGGGGCCGTTTCTTCACGAGCTTTGCGAAGCGACCGGCTTCGAGCAGGCACTCCCGATGAACACGGGAGCCGAGGCTGTCGAGACCGCGATCAAGGCGGCCCGGAAGTGGGGGTACCTCAAGAAGGGAGTGCCGGACGGACAGGCCGAGATCATCGTGTGCGACAACAACTTCCACGGCCGCACGACGACGATCGTGGGCTTCTCGAGTGAGGCGCAGTACCGGGACGGATTCGGGCCCTTCACGCCGGGGTTCAAGCTCATCCCCTACGGGGACCCGGAGGCGCTGGCCGCGGCCATCTCGCCAAATACGATCGGTTTCTTGATCGAGCCCTTGCAGGGCGAGGGGGGTGTGGTCGTGCCACCCGACGGGTACTTCGGTCGCTGCGTGGAGATCTGTCGCGCGAACGACGTGCTGGTCCTGAACGACGAGATCCAGACCGGGCTCGGGCGCACAGGACGGCTGTTCTGCGGGGATTGGGATGGAGATCGCGGCGACATCCTCATCGTCGGGAAAGCGCTGGGTGGCGGCGTCTATCCGGTATCCGGGATCCTGGCCAGCGCCGAGGTCATGGGTGTGTTCACGCCCGGTGACCACGGCTCGACGTTTGGCGGAAACCCCCTCGGCGCCGCAGTGGGTCGGGCGGCGCTGAACGTGATCCTGGAGGAGGACCTGCCCGGCCGATCGAATCGGTTGGGAAGCTGGTTCGTGGACCAACTCGAGGCGATCGACTCGCCTCACATTGAAGAAGTGCGTGGGCGCGGGCTTATGATCGGAGTGGTGGTGAAGGAGGAGTCCGGCACCGCACGGCCGTTTTGCGAGGCGCTCCAGGAACGTGGCATCCTCGCCAAGGAGACCCACGAGCAGGTGATCCGCTTCGCGCCGCCTCTCGTCGTCGATGAGGAAACGCTGGGGTGGGCGCTCGAGCAGATCTCCGAGGTCGTGCAGGGCGTCGGAGTGGCGGTGGGCTGAGTCCTGACGGCTCCGGCAGGCCGCTAGAGTCCTTCAGGCTCGCTGGCGCCAACACGGAGGATCGGCGCTTCCCACTACCTCTCGCCACGTTCCTGTCACGAAGTCTGCAATACTCGAGGGTCGGCACCTCGAAGGCTTTGACCGCTTCGGGGTGCCGGGTCTCGACCTTTCCCGCGCCAGAACACGCGCAACCCTATCGGGCCTGATCGTGTCCACGTATCGGACACGGAGATAGCCACAGCGAGGGAGGACAGCCGAGTCCCCGTGAGCGAACAAGCCTTGATCAATCGCGTTCGTGATGGCGATCGGCTCGCCGCGCGCGAGCTGTATGACGCGCACGTGGACCGCGTTTATCGGATCTGTTACCGCCTCGCGGGTGAGGACCACCTCGCCCAGGACTTCACGCAGGAGACGTTCGTGCGCGCACTGACCAAGATCGACACGTTCCGCGGCGAGGCCGCCTTCGGGACCTGGCTCGGGTCGATCGCCACGTCCGTCTCGCTGAATGGCCTCCGCAAGGTGAAGCGCTTTCGAGGTCGAGAGGTCGAGCTGAGGGACGAGCTGGGATCCGGAAACGGCCCCTCGACGATCGAGCCCGACCTCAAGGAGCGGCTGAACTACGCGATCGACGAGCTGCCGGAAGGCTACCGCACCGTGTTCATCCTGCACGACCTCGAGGGATACACCCACGAAGAGATAGGCGAGACGCTCGGCATCCAGGCGGGCACGTCCAAATCGCAGCTGTTCCGCGCGAGGGCCAAGCTGCGAGATGAGCTGGCCGATTTCGCCGGCGAGTGGGCGTCGTGAGCGAGATGGACCGCTTCGTCGAGTTTCTACGCCGGGTCGCGGCCGAGTACAACTCTCCGCCGCCGACTCCACGCGACGAAATATGGGGGCGAATCGTGTCCTCCGTCTTCGCGGGAGCGGCGGCTGAGGAGGGCGCGGCCGCCGAAGCCGCGTCGGGCAGCGACAGCGATATGGACCGCTTCGTGGAGTTCCTCCGCCGGGAGGCGGCGGAGTACAACGCGGCACCGCCGATCCCCCGCGACGACATGTGGGACCGGATCGAGTCGACGCTGGAGCTGCACCCCGCTGACGACCCGAAAAGCGTCGACGAGACGGATCGCTCGACGGTGCATGGCCTGAGCCCGGTATACTCCAGCGCGGATAGTCGGGTCACGGATGATTCGACGGATGATGTCCTTTCGACGGCTTCCTTCCTGTACCGCACCCCGCCGCCGACTCCAAGCGAGGAGATGTGGGGCCGGATCGAAGCGGCGTGGCAGATGCGGCGTTCCGCCGGACCAACGGCCCGGGAGGCGGGTCTCGAGCCCCTTCCGGCGCGCCCGGTGCCCGACTTGGCGGATCCGGCGCCGGCGCGCCCGAGGCGAGACCGGCGCAGGGCGCTGATGGTCACGGGGTTGGCGGTCGCCGCCTCCCTGGTGATCGGAATCGCGATCGGACGACGCTCGGCGGAGCAGCTCCGACCCGACCCGACTCCCGCGACCGTCGCTCAGGGTGGAGCTGCGGCGGGGGACGAGCCGGGCTCGGCGCCTTCGGGTCCGGCCGGTGCGATCGAGACACCGACGCAGGGCGAACTGACGAGAACGCAGGGTCTCGGCACGCAGGCGGGCGAGCCGGGGCTCCAAGCGCCGGGTGGCGCGCCGGGTGGCGCGCGGAGCGAGACCCTAGAGATCCCGCCTCGGCAGGACGCGCGGCTGGCCGCCATGGAGCCGCCGCCGCTCGACACGGCGAAGGGTGGACCGGGGGACGCGGTGGTAGACAAGGCGTCACGCCGGGCAGTGGCGGTTTACTACGCGACGGCGGAGCACCTCGAGCAAGCCGAGGCACTCCTCACGACGTTCCGCACCGAGCCCGATGCGGGGAACGGCCAGGTTTCGAGATGGGCGCGCGAGCTCCTGGCGGAAACTCGTCTGCTAATGGACCTGCCGGGCGGCCGCGATCCACAGACAACCGCTCTTCTGCAGGAGATGGAGCTCGTCCTCGCGTCGATCGCCGGGTTAGGTGAGGACGCGCCATCGGGCGAGCGCGCGTTCATCGCGGACGGACTGGATCAACAGGGCACGTTGCCTCGATTGAGGGCAGCGATGCCGAGCGGTCTCGCCGGTGCAGGGCGAGTGGGCACCTAGCTCGGCGATACCAGCCGAGTAAGAGCCGAATACGAGCATGGAAAGCCATAGATACCGAGTTCGAGGAGCCAGACAAATGACCACGATTGGGATGCGAATTCTCGCGCTGGGGCTGGGGCTGGGGCTGATGCTCCCGGTCGCCGGCCGCGCGTTGGAGCACGACGACGACTTCGACGCGTCGAGCCTGATGCCTCAACAGGAAGCCGAACTGGAGGCCCAGGCCGCGTACCGCGCCGCGCGCGAGGCGCTGAACCGCAGCAACTACGAGCATGCGGTCCAGCAGTTTAGCCTGCTCCGGGACAGTTATCCGGCGTCCCAGTACGTGGGCGACACCTACTACTGGCAGGCTTTCGCGCTCTACCGGCTGGAAGAGCTCAGGCAGGCGCTGCAGCTGCTCGAGGTACAGCTGGAGTCGTTCCCGGAGGCGCGGACGACGCAGGAGGCGAAAGAGCTCCAGCTTCGTCTGCAGAGCCTCCTGGGTCAGCGAGGCGACGCGCGCGCTGCCCAGCGGGCCATTACCCAGGCCGAGCGGGCTCTGCTGCGAAGTGCCGAGGAGGAGGTGCGAGCCGAAGCGCGTGCGGAGGCACGGGCGATGAGAAGCCCGCGGGACCGCCAGCAGCAGGCCTGCGACGATGAGGACGACGTCCGCAGCGCCGCGATCAACGCGCTGATGCAGATGGAAACCGAGCGGGCGCTTCCGGTGCTGATGAAGGTCCTGGAGCGGCGAGACGAGTGCTCGGCTCCGCTGCGCAAACAGGCGATCTTCGTCCTCTCACAGCACGGCGACGTCGACCAGGTCGAGACGATCATGCTGGATGTCGCCCGGAACGATCCTGACCCGGAGGTACAGGAATCCGCCGTCTTCTGGCTCTCGCAGGTAGGCTCGGAGCGCGCGGTGGACGCCCTGACGGATATCCTCGCCACGTCGGACGACCCACGAATACAGGAGAAGGCGATCTTCGCTCTGTCGCAGCACATGAGCGATCGGGCCGCCGCGACTCTGCGCGACTATGCGATGGACGGCTCCAAGCCGGATCATATGCGTGCGGAGGCGATCTTCTGGATCAGCCAGCACGGCGGATACACGGACCCGCAGTTCCTCATCGATCTCTATCCGGAGCTGGACTCCCCCGAGCTCAAGGAGAAGGTGTTCTTCGCCCTCTCGCAGGCGGAGGACGAGGCGGCGATCGAGTGGATTCTCGAACGGGCCCTCGATCGGACCGAAGACATCGAGCTTCGCACGCAGGCGCTCTTCTGGGCGGGACAGGCGGGCGTCGATCTCTCGCGGCTGGAGGGTCTCTACGACACCGACCTGGATCAGGAGATGAAGGAGCAGATCATCTTCGCCCTTTCGCAGCGCACCGATGAGCCGGGAGCGATCGAGCAGTTGATCCAAATCGCTCGCAAGACCGACCCGGAGCTCCGCAAGACGGTGATCTTCTGGCTCGGGCAGAGCGGAGACGAACGCGCGATCCAGTACCTGATGGAGCTGGTCGAGCCGTAGGCGGAAGTCGCCACCGATGCCGGCCGCGAGTCGCCACGTCTCGCGGCCGGCATGTCTTCGCCGCAGCCCCTTTGACCCACGACAACGCTTCGACACAGGACCACACACAAGAGTCAGGACACGCATGATGAGGCACACGACGCCTGGTTCAACGAAGCTCCTTCTCACGATGACCGGTTTCGCGCTCGCGGCCGGCTTCCTGGTGCTCGGATCGAACGAGCTCCTGGGGCAGACCCTGGCCGGTCGAGTCTCTGCGGCGCCCGACGGATACGTCCG
>JBDHAD010000030.1:0-48429 GCA_039588215.1 Gemmatimonadota bacterium | reverse complement strand
CGCGAACCCGGTCCACTCGACGATCTCGCCCAGGTAGTTGGGGCAGGACACCCAGCGGTACAGCCCACCCTCCGGAATGAGGTACCCTGTCTCCCCGGGCCGACGCAGCCCGAGCAGCACCCGATCGGCGTGCCAGTTCATGAGGACGCCCGCAGTGAACAGGCTCACGCCCACCAGGAACCGAGAGTCGGTGAGCCACTCTACCGGATACGGAGCGGCGATCGCACCGAGGTAGTGGCCGTTCAGGTAGCCGTTCACGCCGTTGAACAGCATCGCCGATCCCATGATGGCGACCGGCATGCGCTTGCCACGCGTCTTCTGCCGCAGCGGGTAGACGATGGCGCGGTTCAGGTAATGACCCGACCACAGGGCCGCGAACAGCCACATCGGCCCGGTCTTGAGCCCGCCCCCCGCGAGGAAGAAGAGCAGGAAGGCGATCGGTGATATCAGCTCCATCGCGATCCACCCCACGCGGTGCGGGACGGAGGGGCCCCAACCCTCGCTCGCGTACCGCCCGTAGGGAGCGCGGACGCGGAGAAGGACCACGAAGGTGAGGACGGCGACGATGATCCAGCCGTAGACGAGCGTCGTGAAGGACATGCGGGCGATCAGTCCAGCCGGCCGGCGGCAGCGAACCAGGCGTAGGTGTCCTCGAGCGTCGTCCTCAGAGGCCGTGGCTCGAAGCCCAGGTCGCGGGTCGCCTTCGCATGGCTCACGCAACGGCTCGAGCGGACGAGCCGGTCCAGTGATTCTTGTGTGTAGAGGGGGCGCTTCCCGCTCAACCGGCTGTGAAGCCTCGCGAGTGGAACGCCCGCGCGCGCCAACCACACAGGGGTGGTGAGCCGCGGGCGCCTCTTTCCGGTAATCGATTCCGCCAACGCCGCGAGCTCGCCCGCCGTGGTCCAGCCGCCTCCGAGCAGATAACGCTCGCCGGGCGTCCCGCGCTCGACGGCGGAGACCGCCGCGTCGCAAACATCGCGCACATCGACCCAGTCGGAGCCCCCGGGGACGAGGCTGGGCAACCGGCCGTGGTACAGGTCGAGCAGCACTTCGCCCATCAATGACGGCCGGTAGTCGTGCGGGCCAACGATTGCCGTCGGGTTGAGGATCACGGCGGGCAACCCCCGCTCGATCCCCGCCATCACTTCACGCTCGCCCGCGGCCTTCGACCGATCGTAAGGAAACCCGGACGGTCCAACTGGAGGACGCTCTTCAGTCAGCTGTTCGTCATACGGGGCCTGGGTGAATGCGTGGAACGAGCTGCAGTGAACGAGGCGCGCGACCCCCGCACCCAGACACGCGGCGACCACGTTGCGCGTACCCTCGACGTTCACGGCGTGGACCTGACCATCCCGGTCGCCGTCTATGGAGATTCGTGCCGCCAGGTGGAAGGCCACATCGACTCCGTCCACCGCGGCGCCGAGCGTCTCCACCCGCAGCACGTCACCCTGCACGGGCTCCAGCTCCACCCCATCCAGCCCATCCAGGGCGTCGCTCTCGGTGTGGTAAAGCGCCACGACGGTGTCGCCGCGCTCGACCAGCAGGCGGCAGAGGTTCGCCCCCACATGCCCGGTGGCGCCGGTGACCAGAGCCCTCAAGCGCTTTCGAGCCTAGCCGTGGATCTCACGACATCTCCTGAATGGCCGCATGAACGCTGGCTTTACGGTCGTTTCCTATCGAGAAAGTCGGCGCCGTGGGCTCCTGTGCGCGGCCACCCCTGGACGTTGGAGGAACGGAGTTTGCGCCCGCGGCCCCGGAATCCGGTGGAACCCGGACCCCCCGAACAGAGTATCGGGGGGCTTTGTACGTCAAGCCGTGCACGGGAGGAATACGATCCGAAAGCGCATACTCGAGTTCGGGGGGTGGGGCCAGCGCTCCATGGGAGCGTTGCCCGAGGCGACGTGGCAGGAAGAGCTCGTGAACAGCGTCACGGGGGGCGTGGGTCTGGTGGGGGCCGTGCTGGCGCTTGGGATCCTCGTGCAAATCGCCCTCCAGGCGGGTCATTTCGAGTACCTGTTCGGGGCGGTCGTGTACGGCTTCACGCTGGTCTTCTCGTACGCGGCCACGACCCTGTATCACGGCGTGCGCCACGCGTCCCGCAAGGAACGGCTGCGGGTCCTCGATCACTGCGCCGTGTACACCTTGATCGCGGGGTCGTACACGCCGGTGGCGATCGCCGGTCTCGGCGGACGCACGGGTTGGTTACTCCTCGGTGGAGTGTGGGCGCTGGCGGGGATCGGTATCCTGTTCAAGCTGCGGTATCGATTCCGGTTCCCTGGCACGTCGGTTCTCATCTACCTCCTGATGGGCTGGCTCGGGATCATCACCATCCGTCCCGTCATGGCGGCGCTCGGAGATCAGGGGTTTCTACTCCTGGCCGCGGGCGGGCTGGCGTACACGATCGGCACGATCATCTTCGGGGCGAAGCGCCTGCCGTACCACCACGCGGTATGGCACGTGCTCGTGATCCTCGGAAGCGGGTTCCACTTCCTGGCCATCTCCGGACACGTACTCACACCCGGCGCCTGACGCCGAGGCGGCTGGTCAGCCGCTGACGCGTAGCTGATATTGCGCGCCATGCCAGCCTCTCGCGTCGTTCTGCTCTTCGCGTTCTTCCTCTCCGGCGCCGCGGGTCTCATCTACGAAGTCGTTTGGAGCCGATACCTCGCGTTGTTCGTAGGGCACAACGCCGAGGCGCAGGTACTCGTCATTGCGCTGTTCCTCGGCGGAATGTCGCTCGGGGCGGCCGCCACCGGAGCACGCTCGCGCCGCCTCGCGCGTCCGCTGCTCGTGTACGCCGGGGCCGAGGTGCTGCTGGCGGGCTTCGGGCTTTCGTTCCATTTCGTCTTCGAGCTCCTGACGCAGAACGCGTATGCGTCGCTGTTCCCCTCCTTGCCCGGCCCAACGGCCATCTCGATCTACAAATGGCTGGTCGCCAGCCTGTTGATCTTCGTCCCATCGCTGATACTGGGCACGACCTTCCCGCTCCTTGCGGCGGGTGCGCTGCGCAGGTTCCCCAGACGGCCGGGCGAAACGATCGCCGCCCTCTACTTCGCGAACAGCTTCGGCGGTGCGATCGCGATCCTGGTCGCCGGCTTCCTCCTGATCGGTCTGGCGGGACTCGTCGGCACCCTGGTGACAGCGGCCGTCTTGAACCTTACCGCCGCCGGGGGTGCCTTCGCCGTCTACCGTACGGCCACCAGGCCCGCGCAGACGGCACCGGCCACCGGGCCGGATGAGCCGCCGGCCGCCGGTATGGACGAGCCGCCGGTATCCGGCCCGGAGCCCCGGCCCGGGGCCGCGACTACCCCGGCCCGAGGATCGCCCGCCTCCGATTTGGCGCGGCAGAGGCTGTGGCGGTGGCTGCTCGCTGTAAGCGCGCTCACGGCGGTGGCGTCGTTTATCTACGAGATCGGCTGGATCCGCATGCTGTCGCTCGTGATGGGGAGCGCGACCCATTCCTTCGAGCTGATGCTGTCCGCTTTCATCCTCGGGCTGGCGATCGGCGCGCTCGCGATCCGCCGGGCGGCGGACCGCTCGCCGCGGCCTCTCGTGCTACTCGGCAGGATCCAGTGGCTCATGGGTCTGTTCGCGCTCGCCACGCTGCCAGTGTACGTCGCGTCGTTCGGCTGGATGGGCGATCTGGTCACCCGACTCTCGGCGACCGACGGGGGCTACCAGGCGTTCAACCTCGCGCGCTACGGCGTGGCGCTCGCCGTGATGCTCCCCTCCACGGTTCTCGCGGGCATGACGCTCCCAGTCATCACCAACACGCTGCTGCGCGCCGGCTCGGGGGAGCGTTCGATCGGCGGGGTGTACGCGAGCAATACGGCCGGCGCCATCGCGGGCGTCATGCTGGCCGGGCTGATCCTGCTCCCGGCGATCGGGCTGAAATGGATGCTGATCGCGGGGGCGGCGCTCGACATGGCGCTCGGCGCTTTCCTGCTCGCTCCCCGACGGTCAGGTGCGTTCTTCGAGACGGGAGGCGGGAAGGAGGAGCTAGGCGAGGACGAGGAACCGCGCCCGCATACCCGGGGTTGGGTGGCGCCCGTGGCGGCGGGGCTCACGGTCGTCGTCTGTCTCGTGGCGGGCTTCGGTCTGCGATTCGACCGCGTCTTGCTGACGAGTGGCGCGTTCCGGTACGGGCGAGTGGACGAGGGGGCGCAATCGATCCTCTACTACGCGGATGGGCGCACCGCGACGGTGGGGGTCCACCTGACGAACCCCGATAGCGTCATCGTGCTCACATCGAACGGGAAGCCCGACGCGTCGCTCACGGCGCGTTGGGTACAGGCCGCCAGCCAGCCGCTTCCTCCGCAACCGATTCTGCAGTTGGACGAGTCGACGCAGATGCTCTCGGCGCTCGTGGCGCTGGCACACGCCCGCGGCCCGCGAGCCGCCGCCGTGATCGGGCACG
This sequence comes from Gemmatimonadota bacterium, assembly GCA_039588215.1. Classification (GTDB taxonomy): domain Bacteria; phylum Gemmatimonadota; class Gemmatimonadetes; order Palauibacterales; family Palauibacteraceae; genus JBDHAC01. The sequence continues at coordinate 44,012 of JBDHAD010000030.1, read as the reverse complement.
GCTCGGGCATGTCCGGCCATTTCCTGCTCGCCGACCCCGATCTCGGGTCTCTCACGACGATCGAGATCGAGCCTCGGATGATCGACGCCTCCAACATCTACTATCCAGCGAACCGGCGGACTTTCGACGATGAGCGGTCCGAGTTCGTGATCGCGGATGCGAAGTCGTACTTCGCACACGAGCAGGCGCGGTACGACCTCATCGTCTCCGAGCCGTCGAACCCGTGGGTGAGCGGGGTCGCCGGTCTGTTCAGCAAGGAGTTCTACGGCCACCTCCGCACGTACCTTTCCGAGCGCGGGGTATTCGCGCAGTGGATCCACCTGTACGAGTTCAGCGATGAGCTCGTTCTCAGCATCTTGTCCGCCTTCCACGAGAACTTCCCGGACTACCGTGGCTTCCTCGTCGGGGACGCGGACTTGTTGCTGGTCGCGACGGTCGCCGCGGAGCTTCCCGAGCCCGATTGGAGCCTGTTCGACAGTGAGGCGCTTCGCGCGGAGCTGTCCCACGTGGTTCCAATCCGGCCACACCACATGGAGGGGCTCAAGGTGTTCGAGCGGGGCGAGATGGTGCCCCTGCTCGACGACTGGCCGTCGCCCAACTCGGACTATCGACCGGTTTTGGACGTCGGAGCCGAGAAGGCACGCTTTCTCGATGCCTTTGCGCTAGGTACGTACTCGCTGGCGACTGCGCGCTTCCGCCTGGCGGCGACGCTCGGTGGCTGGCGACTCGATCCCGGTCTCAGGGGGGAGGCACCCGTCCCCGGAATCGCGCCGCTTCGAGGCCGAGCCATCGGCGTCGAAGTCGCGCGTAGCCTCGCAAATCCCGACGCGGAGCTGGCCTCGTACGCGCAGGTGCCGGCCGCCGACGCCCGGGCCCGGTGGGCGAGCATCCTTCAGCCTCCGAGCGAGGCTTCGGACGACGGGTGGGACGTCTGGCTGGATGACTTCGTCACGGTCGAGCGACGGTTGCACATGGCAACGGCGGGGTTTGCGGATTCCACGTTCTTCGGGGCCGTCCGTGGGGTGATAGACGCCGCCCACGCGCCACCACGTGTTCGCGCGATCGTCGCGTTTGCCGAAGGGCTGGCAGGCTGGGACTTCGAGCTGGCAGCCGAGGGCGCGCGCGGCATCCTGGCGGCTCCCGATCCGGATCCGCTAGATCCGGCCTACCTGTTGGATGGGGCGGTGGTGGCGTTTCTCAAGACGGGCGATGCGGAGGGCGCGCAGGAGGCCTACCGCAGGCTGGCCCCGCTGACGGATCGTCCAGCCGATGACCTTCGGATGCGACTGCTGCGGGCCCACATCCGGGCCGCCGGGGGCATGATCACCGGCTGACGAGAGCCAGCCGGGCCGCCATGGGATCATCCCGGGCACCCATACCAGAAACTGGCCACCGCACGACGCCGTAGGTATCCTCGGGGGAGTTTCGGGGTGCGGCTTTCGACCCGGCCGGTCGGCGGGTCCCAGGCCCAGTGCCGAGCCCGATATCGGCCCCCATGTTTTGCATGACCCACGACGAGCGGAGCGACACGATGCCTCCCGAAATCCTAGAGATGATCGGACCGGTGATAGTGCTCTTCCTCATTGGGTGCATCATCCTGCTCTTCCCCATAAGCCGGCGCTTGGGAGGTGTGATGGAAGAGTGGATGAAGCTCAAGCGGGAGACCTCCCCGGACCGCGCCAAGCTCTCGAGCCTGGAGCAGACGGTGTACGAGGTGCGGCATCTGGTCGAGAGCGTGAATCAGCGGGTCACGCTTCTCTCCGAGCGCCAGGACTTCATGGAGTCTCTCATCGAGTCGAAGAGGCCCGGGGAGCTCCCGGCGGGGCGCGTCGCCGAGGACTAACCGGCTCCCGCCAGGAACTCCCGCGCTTCGTTGACCTCGGGTCTGTCGGACTTCGCCTCGCCGATCACCTCGAGAAGCCTCGCGTAGAACCCGCGCGCTCGCCCGTCGTCTCCAATGGTCCGCGACGCGCGGGCCGCGCCCACCAATGTCTGGAAGCGCTTCGGCCACGCCTTCAACGAGCCTTCGTAGGCAACCAGAGCCTCGGCGGGACGATGCAGCTCCATCAGCAAATCGCCGAGCGCCTCGTTGGCTGGAATGAGCGCCCCGGGCGTTACGGGGTGCTTTTGGATACCTCCCTCCAACTCCACGGCCGCCTTCGCCAAGGTGACGGCCTGGTCGACCTCACCGCGTGCCTGCGCCATGTATGACGCCAGGATCAATCGGTCGATCTCGATGTAGGTGGCGAAGCCCTGCTCCCCGGATTCTTCCGCCTGGTCGCGGAGCGCGTGCATTCTCGCATCCGCCCTGGCCGCTTCCTCTAGATCGCCTGTCCGGGCGGCCCCCACCCCGCGCGCGAACCAGCTGAGACCCTCGGGCCATAGGAACCGATCCCAGTCGACCGATGCGCGTGCGCGTGGAGTCACCCGAGCGGCTTCTGCCCACGCCCGGCGCTCCAGAGCGTAGCGGGCCGGCATCGCGGCCAGATGAAACGCGCTCGCGAACTCCTGCTGGTAGTCCTGCTCCCGGTCGACCACCTCTCGCAGCGCCGCGAGGGCCCGGTCGTCCTCACCCCGTTGCAGGTAGGCGTACAACAGGTAGTCCATCGCGTGCGGATAGTGGTTGGACACCCGGTCGCCCGCAGGTAGCTCCAGCGCGGCGTCAGCCGACCGCTTGTTCCACGTGATCACCTCCGGCCACTCGCCCAGCCGTACGAAGATGTGGGTGGGCATGTGCAGGGCGTGGGGCACGCTGGGGGCGATGTCATTGTAGCTGCGCACGATGTCCAGCGATTCGTCCGCTCGACCGGCCACGTCGTTCGCGTGGATCGTGTAATGGAGTGCCCCGGGGTGCATCGGCTCCCTGGCGTACACACTGAGGAGTACCTCGGCGGCCGTCTCCTGATGGGCCATCCTGTCTTCCGCCACCAGGCCGGCCGCCATGTGCGAGAGGGCGTAGAAGGCGGCCGTCTCCAGGTCGTCCGGGCTCGTCGCGTACGCCTTCTCCATGGCTGCGGCCCAACGGAGGATCCTCGTCCACCACTCGGCGGTCTCGGGCTGCGTGTAGAACGCCCCGGCCGCGGCGACGAAGGCACGCTCGCGGTCGGTGCCGGGTTCCAGCTCGACGGCCTTCTCTACCTCCTCCCACCCACGCATCAGGTCGTCGGGAGTGGGTCGAGCGGGCCACAGGGGTTGAAACAGGGTCACCGCGATGCCCCAATGCGCCATCGCACATGACGGGTCGGCCTTCGCGATCCCCTCGAACGCCGCGCGCGACTCCACGTACTGCATGTGGTGCAGGAGGGCGACGGCCCGGTTGAAATCGGCCTGTACGCCCGACTCGCACGATACGGGGAAGTCCACGACTCCGAGGTCGGCGTCGTGGAGCTGATCGAGCTCCTGCGCGGCGATCCCGGCGGGCACCAGCGAGCCCAGCGCGACGATCGAGAGCAATTGGCGGCGGGACGGGCGAAGCGAACGCTGCATTTTCCATGACCTCCTGCGGGTTGTACCAGGCCTACTGGGCCGAACGATGCCGCACAGAGTAGGGGGTGGTCGTCCGCCTCGCACGCTCGGGCGGCTGGCGCTCGTGCTGGCGAGCGTGGGTGTCTACGGCGTGATGTCGTACGGAGTCAGCCAGCGCACACAGGAGTTCGGGGTGCGCATGGCGCTCGGAGCCAGCGCGCGGGCGGTCGCCCTCCAGGTCGTGAAGGGTGGGCTGCGGCTCGTGCTGATCGCGGTCGTCATCGGTGGGCTGGGGGCGTTGGCGCTCGCGAGGCTCATGCAGAGCCTCGTGTTCGAGATCAGCACCTGCGATCCCCTCACGTTTTCGCTCGCGGCGCTGTTCCTGGCGGCCGTGGCCGCGTTGGCGTGCTACTGGCCGGCGCACCGGGCCGGCCGCGTGGATCCGATCGAGGCGCTCCGCTTCGAGTAGGCGGCGCGTTACAGCTGCAGCAACCTCCCCTGCGCGTCGATTACGAGCGTCCGCTCGCCCGACCGGGTGAGGACGGTGATCGAGCCCGGAGGCAACTGACAATCTCCGCCCGTCATGGGCCTGCCGGTCGGATCGAAGCAGAGCGTCGTACGATCGCTCACCAGCTCGACGGCCGGCGGTTCGACCATCCGCACGATCGTGGGAGTCCCGTTCCCGCCGATGGTCGTATCCACCTCGACCCACAGACGACCCGCCTCCGGATCGATGTGGAGCACCGAAACGTGACCGTAGCGGATGGCGAGAGTGCGCGCCTGCGAGTGTACGATCTCGATCAGCTCGATCGCGTTGCGGGTCGCATCCTCCTCCATGGCTCGTAGGAGCGGCCAGGCGGTGGCGAGGATCGTCGCGGCCGCGAGGGCACCGATCGCGAATCCTTCGATCCCTTTGGGAGCTGGTCGCTTCAGGTTGATGGCCAATCTCGTCGGTGACATGATCTAATCCGTCTCTGCCGTGAAGCCGGTTCCTTACGTCGCTTCGGTCGGCGGGACCCTGGCGCAAGACCCGATTCGACCTCGGGCGAGAACTGCCACGCATCGTATCTTATTGTGCGGCAACCGATTGTCGTGACAGCATCGACCGTACTGGGCCGGTAGTGCGGTGCGTTTGCGACAGACCGACATTGGCATTGTGCCCGAACCCCCCGCGATCTGCCTCGAAGAGCATCCGGTGCGTGTCTTGCGCCGACGGCCCGGGCCCGTTGCGCTGCCGACCGCTCCATCCAATCGTGATGCTTCGTCGGACATCTGCCGATGCCACATCCCGCGCGGGGCGGCGGTCTGCGCGAGGACTGCCTGAGACGAGGACGCGCTTTGCGATACCGAAGCGGACGACACTTTCTCCAACTCCCCGGTCCCACCCCTGTCCCCGATCGCGTCCTGAGAGCGATGAATCGGGCCCTAATCGATCACCGGGGGCCCGAGTTCGCCGAGCTCGGACGGCGTGTGCTCGAGGGTGTGCGGCCCGTCTTCAACACGGACTCGCCGGTTCTGATCTTCCCCTCGTCGGGGAGCGGCGCGTGGGAAGCCGCCCTTCAGAATACGCTCTCTCCGGGCGACCGGGTGTTGGCGATCGACCAGGGGTTCTTTGCCGGGAAGTGGGCGGATGTCGCCCGGCAGCTCGGGCTCGACGTGCAGGAGATCGAGAGCGACTGGCGCCGGCCGGTGGATCCAGACACGGTCGAGGATGCGTTGCGCGCCGACTCCGACCCTCCGCTCGCCGCCATCCTGGTGGTGCACAATGAGACGTCCACGGGTGTCACGAGTGACATTGGGGCGATCCGGGCCGCCATGGATCGAGCCGGGCACGCGGCACTCCTGATGGTGGACGCCGTCTCATCGCTGGGTGCCACCCGCTATCGGCACGACGATTGGGGGGTCGACGTGACCGTGAGCGGTTCGCAGAAAGGCCTGATGTTGCCGCCCGGGCTCGGGTTTACGGCCGTGAGCGGCAAGGCTCTCGAGGCCCACGAACGGGCAGGGTTGCCGCGTGCCTACTGGGACTGGAGCGACATGCTTCTGTTCAACGAGGAGGGGTTCTTCCCGTACACGCCGGCCACGACCCTTCTTTATGGACTCGCCGAAGCCTTGAACATGCTCGCCGAGGAGGGACTCGAGTACGTCTTCGCTCGCCACGCGCGCTTCGCCGAGGCGACGCGCCGGGCCGTGGCCGCCTGGGGGCTGGAGAACTACTCGGTCGATGCCAGCGCGCATTCCAACTCGGGCACCACCGTCCTGATGCCCGAGGGAGCGGATGCGGACGAGCTACGTCGCGAGATCCTCGAGCGATTCGACATGTCGCTTGGCACGGGGCTCGGCCGTCTCCAGGGTAGCGTGTTCCGCATCGGTCACCTGGGCGATCTGAACGAGCTGACGCTCGCCGGAGCGTTGTGTGGGGTGGAGATGGGTTTCGGGGCGGCCGGTGTGCCACACACGAAGGGGGGCGTAGACGCCGCGATGGAGTTCCTTGCCGCGACATCGGCGGGCGGTTCGTGAGCTGCCGACGCCGACGCGGTCCCGCGCGGACCGACACGCACCCCCCAGGTGGCGGGACGCTCACCGTGATCGTCGTCGCGCTCCTGGCGTTCGCGTGTGGCGGAGGTGCCTCGAGCGACGGCGTGATCGAGCTCAAGTTCGGCCACGTCGGGGGGCCTGGTTCGCTCTACGACCTGGCGGCGAACGAGTTCGCCCGGCGCGTGGACGAGCGACTGGACGGCCGCGTCCAGGTCACCGTGTTCGGGGCGAGTCAGCTCGGCAGCGACGAGATCCTGCTCCAGAAGCTCAAGCTGGGGACGGTGGACATTTCGCTCCCCGCCACGATCATGTCTTCCACCATCGAGCAGTTCGGTCTGTTCGAGATGCCGTACCTGGTGAAGGACCGCGAGCACATGAAGCGAATCGAGGCGGCGGTCGTGTGGCCCGACCTGGCCCCGCTCGCGGAAGCACGGGGGTACAGGCTTCTCGCGGTATGGGAGAACGGGTTCCGGCATATCACCAACAGTCGGCGTCCAATCGTGGAACCGGAGGATCTGCGCGGAATCAAGCTCCGCACGCCGCGGGGAATCTGGCGGGTGAAGCTCTTCCAGGCCCTGGGAGCGAACCCCACCCCCATGCCGTACTCCGAGGTCTTCATCGCGCTCCAGACCGGGGTGATGGACGGGCAAGAAAACCCGTTCACCCAGATTCGCGGCGGCCGCCTGCACGAGGTGCAGGAATACCTCTCTCTGACCGGACACGTGTACTCGCCGGCGTTCGTCATGGTCGGTGCGGGCCGCTGGGACCGGCTGCCAGAGGACATCCGGGAGACGTTGGCGGAGATCGCGCGCGACAGCCAGGCGTTCGTGTATCAGGCTGCGGAGCGCCTGGATACCGAGCTGTTGCAGGAGATGCGCGAGGCGGGGATCGAGGTGAACGAGGTGGATCGCGACGCGTTCCGGCGCGCCAGCGATGCGGTGTACGAGGAATTCGGAGCGACCGTCGAGGGAGGTCGGGAGCTGATCGAGAAGGCCAACTCCGTTGCCAGCGGCTGACCCGGACGGCTCGGGGGCGCCCGGACCGGCCGCGTCGCGGGCTCCCACCGGGCCCGCAGGCGAGAGCAACCGCTCACGCTTGAAAGCGATCGTCGCGCGTTTCCTGGAGACGGCCGTTCTGCTGCTGATTGCCGTTCTGGCCGTCGTCGTCGTCGTGGGCGTCGTGTTCCGGAAGTTCGGAGCCGCGTTGGTCTGGTATGACGAGGTCGCGTCCATACTCCTCGCCTGGCTCACGTACTACGGCGCGGCGCTCGCCGCTCTGCGGCGGGCTCATATCGGCGTTCCTACCATCGTCCAAAGCCTTGAGGGGCGCTCCCGGCTGCTGGCGGTGTGGATCGCGGAGACGGCCGTCATCGGCTTCTTCCTCGTTGTGGCCTGGGCGGGCTGGCAGGTCCTCGAGGTCCTCGGCGGAACGACTCTGATCAGCCTCCCGTGGGTTCCGGCAAGGCTCGCGCAGTCGGTGATCCCGATCGGTGCGCTCCTTTTCATCATCGCCGAGCTGTTGAGCGTTCCCGAAGCGTTGGCTCCACGCCGCGTGAGCGAAGCCGAGGGGGTCGAACTGTGACCCGGGCCAGCTCATCGCCCATGCCAGCCCATGACGGGGGCAACGACGCCTGCGAGCCCTCGGCCCGGGCGGGGGTTGCCGCTTGACTCTCTTCCTGATGTTCATGGGGCTCCTGGTCCTCGTGACCCTCAACGTGCCGATCGCGGTGGCGCTGGGGATCGTCGCGATCATCGCGATGGTCGCCACCTCCGGGGCGGCCGTTCTCCCGAACGCGGGTCTCGTGCTGTTCGACGGAGCAACCTCATTTCCTCTCATCGCTATTCCTCTGTTCATCCTCGCGGGCGCGATCATGAACGCGACCGGTATCTCGCGCCGGCTGATCGCGTTCGCGTCGGCGCTGGTGGGCTTCATCCGGGGTGGGCTCGCGATGGTGAGCATCAGCGCGTCGCTGTTCTTCGCCGAGATCTCGGGCTCCGCCGTGGCGGACGTAGCGGCGCTCGGGTCGCTCTTGATCCCGGCCATGAAGAAGCGCGGCTACTCGACGCCCTTCGCGGCCGCCGTCATGTCATCGGCCGCCACGCTGGCGGTGATCATCCCCCCCTCCATCCCGATGATCATCTACGGCGTCATGTCCGAGAGCTCGATCGTCGAGTTGTTCGTGGCAGGCATCATCCCGGGTTTGATCGGAGGGTGCCTGTTGATGTTCGTCGCGTATCTGCTCGCCCGGCGTCACGACTTCCCAGTCGAGGAGTCGTTTCAATTGCGGCGCGTATGGAAGACGCTCAGGGAAGCTGGTTGGGCACTGCTCCTACCGCTGATCATTCTGGGCGGGATCTTCAGCGGCTGGGTCACCGCGACCGAGGGAGCAGGGCTGGCAGTCGTGGCCGCGCTCGTAATCGGGGGGCTCGTCTACCGGGAGCTCGACATGGCTCACCTGAAGGAGGCCATGCTCGAGGGAGGCGTGCAGACCGCCGTCGTCATGCTCCTCGTCGCCGCCTCGGCGCTCCTGGGCGATTTCCTGACCGAGCAACAGCTCCCGCAGCGCGTGGCCTCGGGCATCATGTCCATCACCGATAGCAGGTGGATGATCCTCGCGCTGCTGAACGTGTTCTTCCTCGTGATCGGGCTCTTCCTCCACTCGGCGGCGGCCATCATCCTCGTCGTTCCCATCGTCATGCCGCTCGTCCGTGCCGCGGGGATCGATCCCGTGCACTTCGGGCTCATCGTGACCCTCAATCTCGGGATCGGGCAGCAGACCCCACCGGTGGCCAGCGTGCTCGTGACCGCGTGCTCGGTGGCGAAGGCGGACATCTGGGAGGTGAGCAAGGTCAACGTCCGGTTCATCGCGGTACTGCTCGCCGTGTTGGTGCTGGTGACGTATTTGCCGGCGATTCCGATGAGCCTGGTGAACTTGTTCTATCGCTGAGGAACGAACGCCCCGCCGAGCCAGCGGGCCGCTGATTCAAAGCGGGGCGCTGATTCAAATGGTGGGACCAGGCTCGCTGGATTGGCACCGAGCGCAGCTCAACCCTCGGCCCACATCGCGACCGTCTCGGCGACGAAGTCGTCGAAGCGGCGAGGCGCGTGACCCAGAACGCGGTCCTGAAAGGCAAGATCCTCATCGGTAGCCTTCAGACCCCGTTCCAGGAAGTGTGCGAACATGATGCGGACGTCCTCGACCATCCACTCCGGCATCATCGCGCGGGCCGCTTCCTCCCAGGCGTCGAGGTCATCGCCAGCGTAGTGGATCTCCCGTCCGAGGCCCCGGCTCCACGCGGCGGCCGTGTCCGCCCCCGTGAGCACCTCGGGGCCGGCGAGCGGATACCGCATGCCTTCGTGTCCGTCATCGAGGAGGGCGTTCACGGTCGCGTCGGCAATGTCGCGCACGTCGACGCGACTGAGACCCACCGAGCCCATCGGCGACGGGTAGATCCCCATTCGCAGTATCGGGTCCTTGAGCCAGTAGTCGTTCTGGTAGTAGTTGTTCGGCTCGATCGTCACCCACCCGAGCCCCGAGGCTTCGATCGCCTCCAACATGCGGATCTTGCTGGCGAAGTGCGGGATCTGCGGGGCCTCCTCGACCCGGTGCACCGAGTGGAGCACGATGCGTCCGACACCCGCGTTCTTCGCGGCGTCGACAGCTGCGGCCCCGAGCATGGCCTCGTTCGGGTGCACCGGGGTGAGAAGGTGCAGGCGGTCGACCCCCTCGAAGACGGGCCCGAGCCCGGATGGGTCCTCCAGATCACCTCTCACGTACGAGATTCCATCCGCCGTTGTACCCGCTAACTCGTCCGAGCGCGTCATGCACCGAACCGACGCGCCGCGTTCCACGAGGCGAGCGACAACCTCGCTCCCCACAGTGCCGGTGCCCCCTAGACAAAGGACGTTCATCGAGACTCCTCCGATTGGCGATCAGACTGTTCCGCGACCACATATCCGTCCGCGATCTCTTGCACCGAGGCCTCCAGCATCGACAGGTAGCGCTCCAGATTCGCGGCTGCGATCGGGTTGCCGTGGATGGGCGCCACGAAGCTCACCGGGTGCTCTTCGAGCAGGCGCCGAAGCTGTCCGCTCAACTTCGGCGGATCCACGTAACGCAACCACTTGAGCGCGCCCGCGTGGAAGTCCCGAATCCCGAGCGCGCGATCTTCCTCCGCTAACTCGGACGACGTCAGCCGGCAGGTTCCGGTTTCGTGGTAGTTGCCGAACCCATCCGCCACGAACATCACCCGCGACTCTCGATCATAGACCCAGGTCGTGTGGGACCGGTCGGCGAGAGGCGGATCCAGGAACGTGAACTCGCGCCCGAGCACCTCGAGCGTCTCTCCGATCCTGGATCGCCGCGCGTACGGCAGTCCCTGCACGCCCGCGTCGGCGCACGAGGCTACGATCTCGAAGTCGCCCCACTCCCGGCGGAACGAGGGGATATTGCCCGAGTGAGGGTAATCCGAGTGGGAGAGGATGAGGGCCTGGATGCCCTGGCCTCGCGTGGCCGCGGTCAGTCGGGACTCGATGCTCTCCCGATGATAGAACGACCCGGAATCAACCACGATATTGCCGCCGGGGCATCGAATCAGGTACAACGACACGTGCAAGTGACGATCCCCGACTGGATAGCATTCGCTGATCCACTCCACATCCTCGGTCAGCCGCACGGTCATGCCCGTTTCCGCGACGGCCGCCGAGTCGGTCCGCCTCGGGTCAGCCATTCACAGCACCCCCACACGACCGGACTCCGCGACCCGGCTCACCACGTCCTTCATGAGCTCGAAGTAGTGCTCGATGTCGTTCCGGATCACGAGGCCGTGTGCTGGCGCGATTCGGCTCGGCCGGTACTTCCGGGCGAGATGCTCGACCTCCGCGCGTGTCTTGTCGACATCGACGTACTGGAACCAGAACAAGACCCTGCTGTGGAACTCGGTCAGCCGTTCTATCCCGATGTCCACATCGAGCTCGTCCACGAAGCGTAGACACTCCCCGTCCAGGTGCGGGAAGCCCAACCAGTCGACCGGAAAGAGCGTCCGGGTGCGCTCCTCGGTCATCCAAACGTGCAACGCCGCGTCGAGGAACGTGGCCTCGTGGAAACGCACGATCGGCCCGCCCAGGTCGAGCTCATCACCGGGTACGACCTTGAGCGCTTGATCCAGGTGGTAGAGCGCGTGCGTGTCCCCTTCCCCGGGGGCTACCAGCTGAGCCTCCGGGTATTGACGCAGGATACGGGCGGTATTCCCGGCGTGCGGCACGTCCGGGTGCGAGACGACGAGGTAATCGAGGCTCGCGCCTGCGAGGATCCGGTCGAGTTCCTCGATGATCAGCTCGCCTCCCTCGGGCGACAGCGTGTCGAACAGCAGGCTTCGCTCGCCCCTGAGGAGATACGCGTTCTGTGGGACGTGTAGCTCGCGGCCCGGAGGGCACCAGGTTCCGCCCCGGCCACGAACGGCCTCGGCGATCCCCTCGCGGTGGGGACCGCACTCCTGGATCCAGTAGAAACCCGGTTCGATCTCCCGATGCATCGGCTCCGGCTCCTACCCGAAGAGATCTCGCCCGTTAGGGCTTCGGCTCGAGCCCACGGGTTCGGCGCGTGAGCACGTGGTCCTCGGCGCGAGCAGCCACACTACCCGGTCCGAACATCCTGGGCCAGAGAGCGCGGAACAGGGCGAACTGCGAGACCCCGTTCTCACCCGCGATACGCGCGCCCGCCGGTGGCGCGCGCGTCGCGCGTCTTAGGCCTTAATTGATTGCCGGCCATTGCCTTACAGGCTTATACGCTCGATCCGCACGTCCGGCTCGGTTCCTGCTGAACCTGAGGCCTGACGATCGAATGGTGTGGCCACAGCACCATGAGGCGACGAACCTCGGACGGATCGACAAGCGCCTGTGCCACAACAGATCCTTCTGATACTGGCAGTCCTGCTGGTCTGCCTTCTCGTGGCCTGGAGACTCCAGGTGCGGCGAGACGGCCGCCGTCATCGACTCACCCAGAAGCTCTACGAGTCTTTGTTCGTCAACAACGTAGACGCGGTCGCCGCCTTGGGCGCCGGTGGCGCGGTCGAACGCGTCAACCCGACCTTCACGCGACTGACCGGTTGGGAGGAGAACGAGGCTCGGGGGACCGCCTTCGCCGGATACGTCTCGTCCGAGGACCGCCCTGAACTGCTGAAGACGCTCAAGGATGCGGCGCGAGGGTCACCTCAGAGCATGGAGACGGCCCTCCAGCACAAGGATGGCCAGCTCGTCGAGGTCGAGCTGATCACCGTCCCGATCGTCGTCGACGAAAAAGTCCTGGGTGCCTACCAGATCGCTCGAGACATCGGTCAGAGGAAGAAGTCCGAACGCGAGCTGGAGACACAGGCTCTGCACGACTATTTGACCGGTCTCCCGAATCGATCCCTGTTCCAGGATCGACTCGAACATGCGTTCGAGCGCGGCCGACGGACTACCGTCAAGACCGCGCTTCTGTATCTCGACCTGGATCGGTTCAAGGCGGTCAACGACACCGCGGGTCATGCGGCAGGAGATCTCCTTCTGCAGCAAGTAGCCTCGCGGCTCAGTTGCTTCCTGCGCGGGGGCGATACGGTGGCCCGTCTCGGTGGTGACGAGTTCGCCATCTTGTTGGAGGACGTCGCCGACCTGGATGCCGCGCTGGCTGCCGCCAAGCGGATCGCAGACTTGCTGCGCGACCCGGTTCGCCTCGAAGCCGGCAGCTTTCAGACCGGCGCCAGCATCGGGGTGGCCATCACCTCGCCAGAGACGGCGTCACCGGAGGACCTGGTCCGCCAGGCGGACGTCGCCATGTACGAGGCGAAGCGGCTGGGGGGGCACAGGTTTCAACTGTACAGTCCCGATTTCGAAAACAACCGGGCGAACGTGCCTCTGCACCTGGAGGGCGACCTGCGCCGCGCGATCGAGCACGGAGAGCTTCTCATCCATTACCAACCGATCGTGGACCTCGCAGGCACGCGAATCGTGGGTGTGGAGGCCCTCGTCCGTTGGCGACATCCCGAGCTCGGTCTGCTGTCTCCCACCAGCTTCATCCCGTTGGCGGAGGAGTCGGGGGTAATCGTCGAGCTGGATCACTGGGTGTTGGGTCAGGCGTGTCGGGACGTAAGGGGTTTGATCGACCGCGGGGCGGCCCCGTCAGACAGCTTTTACCTGAGCGTGAACTTCTCCAAGCGGCACCTCGAAGAGAATGATGCTGAAGAGGCGGTAGCCAGCATTGTCGGCGCCTCAGGGCTCGAGTTCCACCGGGTTCAACTCGAGATCACAGAGAGCATCGCGGGCGTGAACAAGGTCAAGATCGAGCGTCTCAAAGCGCTTGGTGTAACGCTGGCGATCGACGATTTCGGCACCGGGTACTCTTCATTGGGATACCTGAAGGACCTCGACGTCGACGTCCTCAAAGTGGACCGTTCCTTCGTACGGTCATTGGGCGGAAACCCGGCTTCACTAGCCATCCTGCGCACGATCCTCACGCTCGCCGAGATCCTCGACATGGCAGTCATCGTGGAAGGGATCGAAGAGCCCGCACAGCTGCGACAACTGCAGGAGCTCGGTGGCCGGTACGTGCAAGGCTTCTACTTCAGCCGCCCGATGGAGCTGGCCGGTCTGGAGGAACTGTTGCGTCACGGCCTACCGCCGGAGTGGGTGCTGAATCAACCGAAGCTGGGCGATATTCCGGCCGCTGTCGCAGCGGGAGCATAACGGCACTCGGCCACGTCCTCTCGCGTAGCCCGTTGCCCGGGCTCCCGGTAGGTTACCCGACCACATTCGAATCGACCTGCGCTTCGGTCCCAGGCTACGCCCCGAGTTCAGGCGCGTGTGCGGGGTCCCATCTCACGTCCGGGAGAGGCAGCCATGACGTCGTCGAGTTCGATTCTCCTCGCCGTCTTGACCCCGGTAGGCTGCGCCGCCAGCCCGAATGCGTCCGATGCTCGTTCATCGGTGTTCGATGCCCCCCAAGCGCCGGCTGTGCCGGGTCACGCGAGCCAGGCGCCCGCGACCCTGGAAGAGTTGTATCGCTCGGGGGTCACGTTCGACGAGTTCCTGGCGCAGGCGGATCGGCGGAAGGCTATGTGGACGGATCACTACGGGAATGGAGCCGTTTCCCGGGCGCTGATCGAGCGCGCGAACCGCGTATCTGGAACGTGGCGCATTCTGGCCGTCGCGGAGGACTGGTGCAGCGATTCCGTGAACACGATCCCCTACCTGGCCCTGCTCACGGAGCAGGTAGGTGCGATCGAGATGCGGATCATCGACTCTGACGTCGGACGCGAGATCATGGAGGCGCACCGCACACCCGATGGCCGCGCTTCAACACCGACACTCCTGATCCTCGACGAGAGTTACGCGAAGGTGGGCTGCTGGATCGAGCGCCCTACGAAGCTGCAGGCGTGGGCGCTGGAGAGCCGCCCGAAGCTCGAGAACGACGAGTTTCTCTCCCAGAAGATGGCCTGGTACAGAGAGGACGGCGGCGAGGCCACGGTGTCCGAGGTCCTCGACCTCATCGAGGCGGCCGCGTCGGGAACGCCCAGCTGCGGCGGCTAGCTGAAGGCGGCGAGCCCGGTGATATCGTGTCCGAGGATCAACCCGTGGATGTCGTGCGTCCCCTCGTATGTGTACACGGACTCCAGGTTCGCCATGTGGCGCATCGACTGATACTCGACCAGGATTCCGTTCCCACCCAGTAATCGCCGCGCCTCGCGCGCGATGTCGCAGGCCATGTTCACGTTGTTGCGCTTGGCGAGCGACACCTGTTGCGGCCGCATCTTCCCGGCATCCTTCAAACGCCCGAGCTGGAGCGCCAGAAGCTGTGCCTTGGTGATCTCGGTCAGCATCTCGGCGAGCCGTACCTGCTGGATCTGGTACGCCGCGATCGCGCGCTCGAACTGGACGCGGTTCTTCGCGTATTCGAGCGCCTCGCGGTAGCATGCCATCGCCGCCCCGATCGCGCCCCAGGCGATTCCGTAGCGTGCCTGCGTGAGGCACTTGAGCGGGCTTTTCAGGCCGCCGCTGTCGGGGAGCAGGTTGGCGTCGGGCACACGCACATCCTGGAGGACGAGCTCGCTCGTGTCGGAGGCGAGCAGGGAGAGCTTCCCTTCCTGATCCTTCGCAGAGAAGCCTGCACGCGCCGTCTCCACGATGAACCCACGAATCGAGTCCACGTCTTCCAGCTCGCCCGTTTTTGCCCAGATGACCGCTACGTCCGCCATCGAGCCGTTCGTGATCCACATCTTGGCGCCGTTCAGGATCCAGTCGTCGCCATCTTTCACGGCGCGCGTGATCAGCCCGCCGGGATTCGAGCCGAAATCCGGCTCGGTCAGACCGAAGCAACCGATCGCCTCACCGCTGGCCAGCCTTGGAAGCCACTCCTGCCGTTGCTCCTCATTCCCGAACGCGAAGATCGGGTACATGACGAGCGACCCCTGGACCGATGCGAACGAGCGCAGACCGGAGTCGCCTCGCTCCAGCTCCTGCATGATCAGCCCGTATGCCACGTTGTTCAGCTCGGCGCAGCCGTATTTCTCCGGGAGGTTGGCGCCCAGGAATCCGAGCTCACCCATCTTGGGGATCAGGTCGGTGGGGAACGTGTGCTCGACGTAGTGCCGATTGATGACCGGGATCACTTCACTTTCCACCCAATCCCGCACCATGTCCCGCACGGCACGCTCCTCCTCGCTGAGGAGCGAGTCCATGTCGTAATAATCGACGCCCACGAAGCTCATATCTCGATCTCTCCCTCGGTGTCCTGGATGCGGGCCGGATCGGCCTCGCGTCGAGTGCTCTCGTCGGTCTCACGGACCTCGGCGGCTCGAAACAGACGAATCGTCAAGGCGATGCCGAGGAGCGCCATCAACGAGCCGACCACGACCGCCGCACTCCCGTAATGACCCGGGTTGGCGGCGAGCACGATACCGCCCATTACCGCCAGCACGGTCAGCGGCAACGCGTATAGGGCGGCGGGGCGGCTCCGCCTGCCGCTCACCGAGCGTGTCGCCAACGCAAGTAGCCTTTGACGGCCTCGCGACCGATTCGGAACCCGAGGTAGTACGCGGCCCCCAGCGGGATCAGCCACGCATAGGCCGGAAGGAACTCGGCTCTGTCGAGCCTCCACACCCAGACCGCGAAGGGCACGACGATGAGGGCGGCAATCACGTGCGGGCTGATGCGCATCCGGCGCTGCATTCGGGGGCGGCATTCGGCGCACCACCCGTCTTCGTCCAGCTCCTCCTTCGGGTGCAGCCTCTTGCAGCTGTCGCACTGCGTGCCCTTGAAGTGTAGCTCGTCACCCCGATCCGACATCGCTCGCCCCGGGCTCAGGTGCTGTCCAGGTCTTGGATGATGGCGTCGCCGAACTCGGCCGTGCTCGCGGTACCGCCCAGGTCGGGCGTGAGCACGTCGCCTCTGAGCGTGACGCGAAGCGCGGTCCGCACGCGGTCGGCGATCCTCGGCTCGCCCAGATGGTCCAGCAGGAAGCACCCGGCCAGCAGAATCGAGCACGGGTTTGCGATCCCCTTGCCCGCGATGTCCGGGGCGGAGCCATGCACCGCTTCGAAGATCGCGGCTCGCTCGCCCAAGTTGGCGCCCGGTGCGAACCCAAGACCGCCAACCAGCCCGGCCGCCTCATCCGAGAGGATGTCGCCGAACATGTTCTCGGTGACGATTACGTCGAACTGGTACGGGTCCAGGACCAACTGCAAGGCGGTGTTGTCGACGATTCTGTCGTTGAACTCGACGCGGCCTTCGTACTCACGGGCCACATCGCGCCCGACCTCGAGAAAGAGTCCCTGCGTGTACTTGAGGATGTTCGCCTTGTGGACCAGGGTCACCTTCTTCCGCCCGTGCGACAGCGCATACTCGAACGCGAACCGAACGATGCGCTCCGATCCGTAACGCGTGATCAGCATCACGGACTCGGCTACGGCGCGGGGGTCGTTCTCCATCCCGATGAAGTGCTCGATCCCCGCGTACGCCCCCTCGGTGTTCTCGCGTATGATGACGAGATCGATGTCCGAGTATCTGGAGTCCGGCAGCCAGGTGAGCGCCGGGCGCACGTTGGCAAACAGATCGAAGTGTTTGCGCAGCGCGACGTTTACGGAACGAAAACCGGACCCAATCGGAGTCGTGAGCGGCCCCTTGAGGGCGACTCTCGTGCGCTCGATCGACTCCAGCGTCGGTTCGGGCAGTGGGTCGGCCTGGCT
Source organism: Gemmatimonadota bacterium (assembly GCA_039588215.1). Classification (GTDB taxonomy): domain Bacteria; phylum Gemmatimonadota; class Gemmatimonadetes; order Palauibacterales; family Palauibacteraceae; genus JBDHAC01. Next base: position 26,790 of record JBDHAD010000030.1, on the reverse strand, counting down.
CTCCATGGCCGCCATCCCGGCCTCGCGCTCATCCCATTCGATCCGGGCCCCAGCGGCTTCCAGCACCCGGACGGCTGTTTCGGCGATGGCTGGTCCGATTCCGTCGCCCGGGATCAGCGTGACTTCGTGCTTCGGTGGCATCGCCTTGTCCGATCGGAGGTTCAGGAGGGGGCCAGCTGACGCGCCGCCTCGAGCGCGAGCGACGTGAGCAGCATCCGGGACGCGGGCTCGCCGGGCTTGCCCTCGATGTATCCGTGCCACAGGACCGCGCTCCGCCGAATGTCGATCACGGCCGTCAGCATGGCCGCTCGGCCCCATGCCTGCGCCCCTTCCTCGCCCCGAGCCGCGATGGCTTCGAGCTCTTCTTCGGACGGTGGCCTGTACCATACGAGAAGAGGGAGGACCACGATGCGGGCATCGAACAGCGCCGCCAGCTGCCGCAATTGTGTGTGGAGCGGCTCGTAGATCTGCGCGTTCCGCTCCGGCTTGTTGAGCAACCCGTGATACGCGAGACGCCTCGGATCCACCTTGATCATGGGATTACGGTCCAGGCGTGCCGTGATGTCGGCCGGCATCGCCCAGCTTTCCGCACCCTCCTCTTCGCCGAACGCGAACGCCAACTCGGCTCCGAGCATATCAAGTACGTCCCGATCGGTGCGCATGCCGCCGAGCCAGGCGCCTCCCGCCGTCGGGCGGGTGGCCTGCACGGGGAGAAACACGGCCGGCACGCCGGCTGGGATGGTGGGGACGCTCTCGTCCTGTGCGTCGGCGGGCGTCGTCTGAACCAGAGCTGCCGCGGTCACGAGGATCGCGGCAACCGGAGCTCGGTGTGACTTCATCCTCCCATTCCTCCCCTCAGGCCGAATCCCGCATGCGCGCGATCTCGGCTTCTATCTCGTCGCGCGTCAGCGTGTGGTCGCAGCGCTTCGCCAGACCGAACACCGTGTCGCACAAGTCCTCATCCTGTGGATCGTACCCGTGCTCCCCCAGCCAGTGCTTGACGTTGCTCAAGCCCGATACCGGGGAGATCTCGATCCGCTGCCGGCAACCCACCACCGATGCGGGAACCCCGCTATAGACGCAGTCCTCCAGCCACGGGTCACCTTTGCGCATTGCCTTGATGATCGCCGCGGCGTGCACTCCGGTGCCGGTCCGGAACGCGTCCGCACCCACCACCGGATAGTTGTGCGGCACCTCGAGTCCGCACATGTCCGCTGCGAGCCGACAGTAGTCGGGAAGCCGTGTGAGATCCGCGTCGTGCAGACCCAGCAGCTTCAGGTTCACCAGGAGCAGATCCATCTCGGTGTTTCCGACCCGCTCCCCGATCCCGAGCGCCGTCCCGTGCACACGGTCTACACCCTCCTCGATCGCCGCCATCGCGTTCGCGAGTCCGAAACCGCGGTCGCGGTGGCCGTGCCAGTCGATCTTCACCGGGGTGCCGCCGTCCGTGACGATCTCCTTCGCGAAGCGCACCAGCTGCCGCACGCCGTCCGGTGTCGCATGGCCCACGGTGTCCGCGAGGCAGATTCGTGCGGCGCCAGCTTCGATCGCCGCCGTGTACAGCGCCCGCAGGGCTTCGGGTCGAGAGCGGGTCGTGTCCTCTGTCACATACATGACATCGAGCCCCTCACCGACCGCGAAGCCGATCGCGTCGCGTGTGGCGTCGAGGATGTGCTCGACGTCCCACCCCTCCGCGTATTGCCGTATCGGCGAGCTTCCGATGAACGCCCCGACCTCGAGCCTGAGCCCCGTTGCCTGCGAAACGCGGGCAATGGGCTCGATGTCTGCGCGCACGGTGCGGGCCGCGCAGTTGGCGGAGATCGGGAGCCCCTCGTCGGCAATCTCACGCGCGAGCCCGAGCACGGCATCGTAGGCCCTGGGACCGGCACCCGGCAGTCCGATGTCGGCGGCGTGGATACCCAACTCCACCATCATGTGCAGGAGCTCGAGCTTTCTCTCCTCCGGTGGATCGGTCACGGATGGATTCTGCAGCCCGTCCCGAAGGGTCTCGTCGTCCAACTCGACCGACACCCCCCCGAAGTCGAAGCTCCCAGGGAGCTCGTTCCAGTCGTATATCAGCTCGTCGCGGTCCAAGATCCTATTCGGTGCCGTGTACCTCGGAATGATCTCCCACGTTCACGCGTCCCTGTACGCCGTGGAGGCGCGCGTGGTCCCCCACGAGAGAATCGTGCAGGTCGCAGTCCTCGACTACGGCGCCTTCACCCACGATGCAGTCGCGCAGACGGCTGCGCCGTACGGTGCAACCCGGCGCGAGGCTGACGTTGGGCCCCAGACGCACCTCTTCGAGCACGACATCGGCCGCCACGGCGATCGGATCCCGTACCTCGACGCTCGCGAGATCTCCCCTCGGAGACGCCGCGTAACCCCGCTCGAGCATGGCGCGGTTCGTCTCCAGGACCGTCTCCGGCTTCCCGCAGTCGAACCACCCGCCGACCTCGGCCGTGTACAGGTGAGCGCCGCGGTCGATCATGTACTGGAACGCGTCCGTGAGAAAGAACTCCCCCAGCTGCGGATCCTGACCCATGACCTCGTGAATCCCCTCGAACATCAGCTCATGGTCGCGCACATAGTAGACGCCGATGTTGGCTAGCTTGGAGATCGGCTCGCTCGGCTTCTCGACGATTCGGACCATGTAACCATCCTCGTCCGTCACCACGACGCCGAATCGCTGGTAGTCCTCGACCTCCTTGGCCCAGATGATCCCGGCATCGTCAGGACGCTCCCGGATCACGTTGAAGTCCGCCTCGAACAGCGTGTCGACGAACAGAATGAGGACGGGGCCGGACACGAACGGCTCGGCGAGACGAATCGCATCCGCCGTACCCAGCTGTTCCACCTGCTCCACGTATCGTACGGGCATCGAAGGACACTCTCGCGCCAAAAACTCCTCGATCTGATCGGCCAGGTGGCCGGTGATACAGATCATCTCATCGACCCCGATCTCCTGCAGCTGTTCGACCACGTAGCTGAGCACGGGTCGATTCGCGACTCGCAGGAGCGGCTTGGGGCGCGTGTGGGTGTGGGGCCGGACTCTTGTACCCTTCCCCGCCAGCGGTATTATGGCCTGCATGCTTGCTGGAATCCTTCGACCACCCGGGGGTGCTCGCACATGGGTTTGGGAATCGCCGGGCGCGGGAGCCGTGGATCCTCCCCGCAGCGGCCGGGCGATGGCGTCCGGCAACGTACCCTTGGGCGGTCGAGACGGTCAACCGAGTTCGTTCGGAGTCCCCAACACCCTGTCACAACGTGAGTTCTGCGCGCGACGAGAACGCCCTGAGTGAGACGCTACGCCGGTGGCTGAACGAGAACGTGGCGGACACGCGGGCGAAGACTGGACCCGAAGGTCGCCTGTACGCCGCACCCTTCGCCCAGGTTTGGGACGCGATCCTGCAGCAGATCGCCTCACGCCGGGGGTGGGTGCTCGCCCACCGGGACGAAGAGCTGGGGATCATCACCGTGCGCTGCCGCACACCGGTCTTCCGGTTCATCGACGATCTCACGATCTGGGTCGCGCTGGACGAGAACGGGCAGACCCGGGTGGAGGCCCTATCGCGTTCCCGCGTCGGGAAAGGCGATCTGGGAGTCAACCGACGCCGCATCGTGCGGATTCTCTCGACGCTCGATCAGGCGTTGGGCCCGAACGCGCGGCTGCGATTCCATCGAGCGAGCGCGGAGGCGAGCGCTTCGGCTCGCTGACGAACCACACGCAGCGACGGAACGTGCAGGCCGCTAGACCCGTGTACCGTCTCGAGCGCCGCCGCGCCGCTTTCGCCCCGGTCGCCATCAGCATGGCGCTCTGGAGCGGGGCTTGCGGGGAGCCACCCCCGATCCCCGAATCCACCGACGCACCCGAGTTGACGTCGGCGCGTGCGGGCGTCCCGGCCGCCGCCCGATACCGCACGACGTACGCGTTCGCGTCCGCCACGGGCGATGCGGCCCTGTACGCGACGTTCACCAACGAGACAGGCGGGTCCGGACTCCAGCGAGACTACGCTGCATGGCTCTCGGGAGACGGATCGTGGACGAGGTTGCTGCGGGTTCGCGATTCGCTCCCGGTTCCTCGTGCCGGCTGGCGGCTTCTGCCCACCGACTCTCTGAGGATTCTCGTGGAGGATGGCGCGCAGATCGTGGGCCTCCACTTCCTGCCCGGCGAGGAAGGGGCATATCTGCACCTAGGCGATGAGATCTCGGCGTGGACGGGCGCTACGGGTCAGGTACAGGCGCTCTATCTCGCGGGCCTCGAAACAGGCGGGGACCTGAGCGCAGGTTTCGTGTTCTTCCACAGGGCCGCGAGACCGCTCGGCGCGCCACCTGTGCCGAGCGCGGACCGGGTCTTCCTGCTCGCGGACACGCTCGGGAACGCGCTGCTCATCGAAGCGTCGATCCAGCCGGGGGAACCGGCGGTGGCGCGCACCTGGTTGCACGGGACTCCGGGGAGTTGGTCGGACGTGACCTTGGAACCCACCTACTCCGACTCCAGTGACGTTGACGCGGCCGAAGACGCCGGCGAAGCGGGCGTGGACGCGGACTCGGCGCGCCCTCCTACTGGCTGGCTGTTCGTCATCCCACAGGCGGATCTCAGCGGCGAGCTCCGGATCACCCCGGAGGAGGACGTGCCGGGTCCCGTCTCACCGTCTGCGCGTCGCGCGATCCGCATCTCCGGTGAGCTCGTGGCCGACGGCGAATCGTTTCGCTTCCGCGGTCTCACCGTAGAGCTTCCTCTCCCGTGATGGCCTTCTCGGTCGACTGGCTCCGGGCGGGGGTCACGATCCTCTTCGGTGCCCTGGCGGGAGGCATCACGAACCGGATCGCGGTGTGGATGCTGTTCCATCCGTACGAACCGCCGAGCCTGGCGGGCCGTCGGATCGGCTGGCTACAGGGTGCCGTTCCCAAGAACCAGAAGCGCCTCGCCAGCTCGATCGGTCGGGTCGTCGGCGGACGGTTGCTCACCCCCGAGGACATCGCCGCGGAGTTGCGCGACGAGGAGTTGCGGGACGCATTCCAGACGCGTCTGCGCGAGCTCATCGTCGCCCTCGTGGAGGGGGATCAGCCCGCGCTGGCGGACCTGCTCCCACCTTCCGCCCTCGCCGAGTTGAGGGCGCTCGCGGAGCACGTGCTGGCCGAGGGTCGCGAGCAGATCCAGCTGGCCGTCGAGTCACCGGAGTTCGAAACCGAGGCGGAGCGCCTCCTCGAGCATGTCCGTCTGACACTGAGCGATGAGCCACTGTCGGGCGCTCTTGACCAGGAGCGTCTCGAGGCGGTTCGCAGCAGCCTCGACGAGTGGCTGGCGCGGTTGGCGGACTCCGAGGCGTTCGAGAACACGGTCGACCGCCATCTCGAGCAGGCGGCGAACCACGTTTTGACCCCCGGACGCACGCTAGAGGAGCTGATTCCGCAGGGGCTGGTCGCCGCCGTCGAGCACGCGATCAACGACTACCTCCCCCTCGCGATGGAACGTCTCGGTCGACTGCTCGAGGATCCGGAAGCGCGCCACCGAGTGGAGCGCCTCATCCACGACCTGCTCGACCGGTTCATGCGGGATCTCCGCTTCCACCAGCGCGTGGTCGCCAAGCTGATCATCACCGAAGAGACCGTGACGAAGGTCCTGGAGACGTTGGAGGCGGAGGGCGCTGACCGACTCGGGGACCTCCTCAAGGAAGCCGAGGTGCAGGCGGCCATGGCCCGCAACGTGAACGAGGCCATCGTCGAGTTTCTTCGCCGGCCCACGACCAGCGTGCTGGGGGAGGCGGACGCCCCGCAGGTCGAAAGCGCGCTGGAGGCGATCGCCGGCTGGATCACCCAGGGTGCCCGGGACGAGAAAGCGCGAGGGTTCTTCCTCGATCAGCTCGAGGACGCCGTGGCCCGCTTGGGTGAGCGCAGCTGGGCCGACCTGCTGCGCCTCGTGCCCGCGACGCGTGTCGGTCCGTGGCTCGCCGCCGGGTTGCGATCGGAGCCGGGTGAGGAGGTGTTCGACTCGATCACGACGACCTTGGTCGATCGGTTGCTCCACCGGCCGATCGGACGTCTGAACCGCTTCCTGCGCGAGGATGCGGCCGTCCGGCTCTCCGACAGCCTCGCTCCTCCGGCGTGGGAGTGGGTGACGAGTCAGGTCCCGGAGGTGGCCGAGCGGATCCGCATCGCCGAGCGGATCGAAGAGAAGATCGAGGGCTTTCCACTGGTAGAGGTGGAGCGACTGATTCGCGAGATCAGTCAGCGGGAGTTGGATCTGATCATCCGCCTCGGGTACATCCTCGGAGCGTTTATCGGGACGATTCTGGTGATCATCACGAGCATCCTGGGGTGAGCCATGCCACGTAGCAGACGGTTGAAGAACTCCGGCGGGTCGCGTCACGAGCGCGGCGCACCCGCATCGGCGGGTCCGGGCAGCTCCAAGGCGGCGCGCCTCGTGACCGGCGCCGTCTTGCTGGGATTCCTGGCCCCAACGGCGTGCGGCGAGAGAGGCAGTGCGGACTCACGCGACTCGGGCTTCCGGGGAGCCGAGCTGCCCGAGCCGTTCCCCGCCCCCGACTTCACGCTGTACGATACCGGCGGGGCCGAGTTCCGTTTCCGGGAAGAGACGAACGGATACCTTACGCTGCTGTTCTTCGGGTATACGCACTGTCCCGACATCTGTCCGATCCACATGGCGAACCTCGCGGCGGTGCTCGGGGATCTTCTCCTGGAGCAGCGGAGGCAGGTGAAGGTCGTCTTCGTCACGACCGACCCCGAGCGTGACACGCCCGAGGTGGTGCGTGAATGGCTGGACCGTTTCGACCGAAGCTTCATCGGGCTGATCGGAGATCTCGATACCGTGAACGAGATCCAGGCGAGCTTCCGGCTTCCGCCCGCAGTGAGCCAGGAGATGCCCAGCGGCGAGCATGTCGTGGGACACGCGTCTCAGGTGGTCGCGATCACGAGCGATGGTCTCGTCCGCGTCTTCTACCCCTCGGGAGTCAGGCAAGCCGATTGGGTGCAGGACCTGCCGGCTCTCCTCGACGGGGGCACCCAGTCCTGACGGCCGATCCTGACCGCCGGGTTCCGGACTCGCTCGAAGCATGAACTGGTGGTGCGCTGCCCAGGGGGTCCCCTGGAGCTGGACGTGGCGGCCCTATCCGGGTGTGTGGCTGTTCATCGCCATCGCGGCCGTCGCCTACTGGACCCTGGGCGGTGGGCGCTCGGTGGAGCCCCGAAAGCGCGTCTGCTTCTGGGTCGGGCTCGCGCTCCTGTGGGGTTCGTTGGACTGGCCGCTGGGCGCGCTCGGAGCGGGCTATCTCGCGTCGATTCACATGGTTCAGTTCGTGCTCATCGCCCTGATCGTACCCCCGCTTCTGTTGAGCGGGATTCCGCGTGAGACGTACGAGCGCATACAGGCGCGGCCGGCCGGGCGAGCGGCCGGCCGCGTCCTGACGCATCCGGCGGTGGCGCTTCTCTTGTTCGCCCTCGTGGTGGTGGTGACCCACTGGCCGGCGGTCGTCGACGTGTTGATGGCGACGCAGGCAGGGTCGTTCGCCCTCGACATGGCCTGGCTCGGCGCCGGGATCGTGTTTTGGTGGCCCGTCGTCGCGCCTGTGCCCGCCCGCACCCGTTTCACGCACCCCGCCAAGGTGGCGTATCTGATCCTTACCACCGTCGTGATGACGGCCCCGTACATCTTCCTCACCTTCGCGGATCTGCCGTTCTACGCCACCTACGAGCTCGCGCCACCCGTCAGCGGACTCGGGGCGCGTGTGGATCAGCGCATCGCGGGCCTGGTCATGCGAATAGGGGGAGGTGCGGTGCTGTGGATCGGGGCGGGAATCATCTTCTACCGGTGGCATCGCAGCGAGAACCCCCCGGGGAAGCTGAGCCGGTAACCTGCCTTGAGCTAGGCGGTCTCTTCCGCGACCCAGGAGAGATACGCGCTCGAACCGCCCACGACCGGCAATGCGATCACTTCGGGAACGTCGTACGGGTGGAGCTCGCCCACGCGACGCTCGAGCTCGGGGAGACGCTCAGGCGTGGTCTTGAAGATCGCCAGGGCTTCGCCCTCGTCTTCGATCGCGCCTTCCCAGCGGTAGACGGACCGAACGCCGTCGAGCAAGTTCACGCACGCGGCCAGGCTCTCCTCGACGATCACACGACCGAGGCGAGCCAAAGACTCGATATCCGGCCCCGTCACGAGCACAACGAGTACGTCCGCGCTCGGCCCGCGAGCGTCCTCGCTCACCCCCTGAACTCCGCTCACCCCCCGAGGTCCTCCTGCTCGTCTGCGTCGGCCGCTTCCTGCTCACGCTCGGCGGCTTCATACAGCTCGTCGATCTCGGTGGAGTAGCGCTGTATCACGACGCGCCGCTTCACCTTCAGCGTGGGGGTCAGCTCTCCTCCCTCGACCGTGAACTCGTCGGCCACGGGCAGGATACGTCTGGGCTGCTCGTAGCGGGCGAAGTCCGCGCAGTGGGAGAGGACCGATCGCTCCAGCTCATCCATCAAGCGTGGCTCACGCAGGAACGCTTCGGGGGTCTCGGCCGATATCCCCAGCTCGAGCGCCCTCGCGCGCAGGAGATCGAGATTCGGGACGATCAGCGCGATGGGGAATTTCCGACGGTCCCCGAGCATCACGGCCTCGAGCACGAGCGGATCGGACTTGATCGCACGTTCGATCCGCTGCGGCGCGATGTTCTTGCCGTAGGCCGTGACGATCAGCTCTTTCTTGCGATCGGTGATCCGCAGGTAGCCGTCCGCATCCAGCTCACCGATGTCGCCGGTGTGGAACCACCCTTCTTCGTCGATGGCCTGCCGGGTCGCCTCCGGATCGTTGTAGTAGCCCAGCATGATCTGGGGGCCGCGGGCCAGGATCTCACCGTCCTCGGCGATCCGAATCTCCGTGCCCGGGAGCGGGCGCCCGACCGAGCCGAGCCGCACGGCGTCGACGGGATTGAAGGTGAGGATGGGCGAGGTCTCGGTGAGCCCGTATCCCTCGACGATCGGGAGCCCGGCCGCGAAGAAGAAGTGAGCGATCTCGGGTGACAGCGGGGCGCCTCCGCTCAGGAAGTAGCGGACCCGGCCACCGGTCCTCGCGCGTAGCTTGCTGAACACCAGCCGGTCCGCCACCGCCCCCTGGAGCGCCAGCCAGGCCCCGGTGCGACGGCCTTCGAGCTGGCGCGTCGCCCGTTCTTCCCCCACCCGCCTGGCCCATGAGAAGATCGCTATCTTCAGCGGCCCTCCCTCGCGCGCCGCCTCCTGTGCGCGCTCGAGCACCTTCTCGTACACCCTCGGCACGGCGGCCATCACGGTCGGACGCACCTCGCCCAGATCGCGCGGGACGGTGAGCGTCGATTCCGCGTACGCGACGGTGACGCCGGCCTGCCACATGATGTACTGCCCGACCACGCGCTCGAAGATGTGAGCCAGAGGGAGGAGCGACAGCGCGACGTCGGAGGTCCCTACCGGGAACACCTGGGTGGCGAGCTTCGCGTTGCTCTGCACGTTCGAGTGGCTGAGCATCACGCCCTTGGGCGACCCGGTCGTTCCGGACGTGTAGATGAGGGTCGCGAGATCCTCCGGGCGGGTTTGGAGCGCGTACGTATCGTAGCTGTCCCCGAGCGTCGTCTCCGCCTGCGCGCCGCGCTCCAGCAGCTCATCGAAAGACATTACGGACAGACGTCGAGTCGGATCGGACTGCTGGGACTCGTCCAGCATCGTGATAGGGTCGAAGGCGACCAACGATTCCAGCTCGGGTAGCTCGCCGAGGACCTCGAGCACTTTGTCGAGCTGCTCCTGGTCGGAGATGAACAGGGCCCGGGCCCCGGCGTTCGCCACCACGTACTGGACCTGGTCGGAGGGCAGGACGGGGTAGACGGGTACGCTCACGAGCCGCGACATCACCAGCGCATAGTCGGCCAGCGTCCACTCGAGGCGGGTATGGGAGAGAATTCCGACCCGGTCGCCAGGCACGAACCCGAGATCGCGCAGCCCGAGGGCGAGCTGACGGACCCGCCCGGCGACGTCGTCCGTGGACAGGCTCTCCCAGGTCCCGTCGGGCAGTCGGCGCCTGAGCGCATCAGACTTGCCCGCACCCGACCCTTCGAGGAAGAGCTCCGCCAGGGTCCCGGGCTCGATCGATATCGGGGGTCCGGACGCGTGGCTCATTCAGCCCTTACCCAGGTCCGGGTGACGCGTCTGTGTCGGCCGCATCCTCGTTCTGTCCGTCGGGCCCGACCGGTTTGGAGGCTTTTACGCGCCCAAGCGTCCTGCGAGCGTGCTCCATCTGACGCGGGTCGTCCCGGTCTGATTTCGCACGTTGCAGAAACGCCTCGAGGTGGACCACGGCGGCTTCGGTGTGGCCAGCCTTGAGCAGCAGAAACGCGAGACCGTAGTGCGCCGAGGTACTCGTCGGCCGAAGCTCGAGCGCCCGCTGATACGACTTGACCGCTTCATCCGGCAAATCGATGTGGGTATACACGACCGCCATCTGCTCGAGCGTCGCCGCGTCGTCAGGGCGCTGCCGGAGTGCGAGCCGAAAAGAGGTCAGAGCCTCGTGATGCCGTTCCTGACGCACCAGGGCGACCCCTTCCTCGTAGTAATCGGTGACGCGTCGCCCACCGGCTCCGCGCTCCCAGAATTTCCACCAGGCCATGGCTCCCGTTCCTCGCTCCCGCAGTCCGGCACCTCGTGCCGGGCGATTCTCGACGCCCGGAGGTTCACGCGAGCGGCGGCGGCTCCGATGGAGACGCCGCCAGGTTATGCACGAAGGCGAACACCGCTCCCGCGAGAAACCCGTACACGTACGCCCACATCGCACCGATGAACGCGCCCGCCGGGCTCACCGAGTACCCGAACAACACGCTCCTGAGAAGCGGCGGCGCAGCTACGTCGCCCACGCTCAGGATCACGGCGAGCGTGCCGACGAACACCGCCCCGGCTGCAACCGCGCCTCCAGCGATGCCAAACGCTTTCGGGTTCAGTCGCATAACTCGATCGGGGGTGGCCGGTATCCCGGGAGAATCGGCGCGAAAACAGCCGAACCGAAGTTAGACGAGGCGTAGAGGCCGGGCAATCGACCCCTTGTAGGGCACCAATGCCCTTACCGTCGGGTGGCGATGAGAGCGAGGGCCTCGGCGGCGTGGATCTCGAAGTCCCGCCCCTCGATTGCCTCGAGGACATCCGCCACCGGCTCGAACACGGCGAGCCGGCCGCCGGGCGCCAGAATGCGCTCCGCTTCGGCGAGACGCTCCGTCGATCCCCCCACCAGCGCAACGCCATGCAAGACATGGGGGCGAAAGGGCCACGGGATGCCCGCCACGCCGGCGATCGGGGTGACACCGGGGACGGGTTCGGCGGGCCCGGCGACGCCCCCCCCTGGCGAGCCCGCCACGAGAGCCAGGACCTCGAGCCGCTCCCCCCAGCCCGCCACCGGCGCTGCGCACGCAGCCAGACTCTCGTCGAGCAGCATGCGAGCGTCGGCCCGCTCCTGGACCCCGAGCAGCGCGGCCACCTGCATGGCACGCTCCTGTGCGCAGGGCTCGACCGGACCTGGTATGGTGGGGTCCTCGCTCGGCTCGCTGGAGTCGTCGGAGCCGCGCGAGCCGCGGCGCAGATCGATGGCTCCGCCGTGGATGGGGTACTCGACCCCACACCGAGGGCACCCGAGGCGTCCCTCGACCACCCGCCTCTCGTGAAGGTCCCCTACGAAGGCGACCAGCCCCAACTCCGCCTGGCAGTCGGGACAGTCGAGCGCTTCGGCTAGCTCGATGAACACCGCTCAGCGCTCAGCGCTCACCCGTGAGTCACGAGATGAACTGCGGCGACAGGACCAGCTGCATGAACTCCTCGCGCGTACGCGGATCGCTGCGAAACAGGCCACGGACCGCGCTCGTGATGGTCTTGCTGTTCTGCTTCTGGACGCCGCGCATCATCATGCACAGGTGGTACGCTTCGACGACCACGCCCACGCCCTGTGGCTGGAGCACCTCTTCCAGCGCCTGCGCGATCTGTTCCGTGAGACGTTCCTGCACCTGAAGCCGCCGCGCGAACACCTCCACGACCCGTGGCAGCTTGCTGAGCCCGACGATCTTCCCATCCGGGATATAGGCGACGTGCGCCTTCCCGAAGAAGGGCAGCATGTGGTGCTCGCACAGCGAGTAGATCTCGATGTCCTTGACCATGACCATGCTGTCGTGCGGCTCGTCATAGACGGCGTCGCCGATCGCCTCCTCGACGGAGAGTCCGTAGCCACGCGTCAGGAAGCTGAGCGAGCGAGCCACGCGCTCCGGCGTCTCGCGCAGTCCCTCCCGGTGCGGGTCTTCGCCCATGGCCTCGAGCGTGGCGCGTACGAGCTCCTCGAAGGGTTCGTTCGATTTGTCACTCACCTCGATACTCCGCGATGTTGCGTTCCGTCTCCCAAAGCTTCACCGACACCAGCGTCAGCGGGTCCAGGTGTCCTTGCAGGCGGCGCCAGATCTGCACGACCAGATTCTCGACGGTGGGATTCAGGCCCGCCATCAACGGTGCGTCGTTCAGAGTCGTGTGATCGAGCTCGGCGATCACGAGCTCCTGGAGACGCCGCTTGAGCGCGCCAAGCTCGATCACGAACCCTGTCGTGGGGTCCACCTCGCCTTCTACGGTCACTTCCAGATCGTAGTTGTGACCGTGCGGGTTGTAGCAGTCTCCGAACAAACGCCGGTTCTCGTCCTCGCCGAGCTCCTCACATCGTAGAAAAAAAGGGGCGACCCTCTCGGGTCACCCCCATGATAGAGACAGATGCGAGGGGTTTTTTGAAGCCCTTTTCCTAATAATCCCTAAGGAATTCGCCCCTCCTCCCCGTCGAGCGCCGTCCCACTCGGGGCCTGACACCGACTGGAAGATCGGAAGCGTTATGGCGTCTGTTGGTTCAAAAATACGCCTCACATCCGCTGCACTGAACCTTACGCGCGCGGCGGGCCCCAGTCAATCCTGGCACGTCGGTGAAGACCCCTGCTCCGGTCCATGAGCGACCTGTCTAGTGGCCTCCGCCCGGGACCACCATCAGACCCAGGATCATCACCGCGACGCCCAGCAGGAACGCGAGCGTATTTCGGCGTCGGCCGCTGGCCTGGCCTTCGGGGAGGAGATCGGCGGCCCCTACGTAAAGGAACGTTCCACCTGACGCCGCCAGAAAGATGCCCAGAAGCCCCGGGCTCGCATCGCGCAGTAACGCATAACTCGCGACCACCGCGACCGGCGTGACGAGGGCGACCCCGGTCGCGTAGCGCGCGGCTTCTCGCCGTTCGAGGCCGCCGTGATACAGCACGCTCATCGTGGCGATACCTACGGGCAGCTTGTGCGATACGACGAGCGACAGGATCACCGCCCCTGTGAGGAAGCTGGCCGAGAAACCCGCCCCCACCGCGAGCCCATCCAGGAGCGAATGGATCGCGAGCCCGAGGATCGCGGCCCAGCCGACATGCTCCGCGTGGTCGTGGTGCGTTTCGTCCTCCCCCTCCTCGGCTCGCGTGTGCGGGTGCGGGAGGAAGTGGTTCTCGGCGATGTAGAGCAGGATGAAGGCACCCAGCCCCCAAGCCATCGCCCCCCCCGATCCGATCATGTCGCCGGCCCGGGTCAGGAGGTGGAGCAGCGAGCCAGCCACGAGGAGCCCGCTGGCAAACGTGATCAGCTCGGGGGTGTGCCGCCGGGCCCAGCTCTCGTGACCCCACATGAGCCACACGCCAACCAGACCGGCGATGCCCGCGATCGCGGCGAAGAGCACTACGGCGGGCCAGGTGGACATCGGTGCCTTGTCCTGCTCCAAAAAGGGGGGAGTTCGCCACGCCGGCGAGAGTCCAGGGCGATTCGATTGCACCTAATCGCCGACAAACCCTACATTTCGAGCAATGTTTGGGCAATATCCTACCCACAGGCCGGCCGTGTTCCGCAGATCGGCGGTGGCGGTGTTGGCTGTGCTCTCCGTCAGCGTACCGCTCAGCTTGCCGTACATCGACGCGGGCGAGCGTGTCGACGGCGCGTGCGTCGAGTCCAGTCACGACCCGGCCGAGTGTCTTCGCGTACACGACCACGCGGCCTGTTCGCAGCTGCTGAATTCGTTCGCGCGGCTGTGGCCGGTGTGGCTCACCCCGATCCGCCAGGGTCGGACTCTCGGTCCCTTGCCCGGTCCGGCGAAGCTCCCACCTCTCCGACCGCGGCTCCGCGCTCATGGGTCGCGCGCCCCTCCGACAATCGCTCTCTGAGTAGAAGCGTCCGGAAACGGACCGGCGCATGGACGGGTCTCGGCTCGGGCCGTGCGTGACGCGCGCTTCTTGAGGCGGGTCTGATCAAGAGATCGATATCAGCGGAGGACCACAGATGAGAGCCGTTCATGACCAAGCCGTGCGAAGCGCGCTCTGGCCCACCCTGGGCGTCGTTCTTGGCACGATGGTGCTGGCGAACCCGGTGGCCGCGCAGGAGACACGCGCCGATTCGCTCGAAGTGAGAGTTCGTCGCCTCGAGACGCTCGTCGACAGCCTGCTCGTCGAGCTGCGGTGGCAGCGCGAGGCGGAGGCCGGTCAGCCCGAAGCCGGGCAGCCCGAAGCCGCACAGCCGCAAGCGGACGAGCTCGCTGCCCTTCGAGCCGCGGCCGCAGCGGCGGCAGAGATGGCAACCCCGCCTGTCGCGGACACGGCGGGTGAAGCGGGTAGCCGCACGCGCAACTTGAACGTGCTCAACCCCGAAATCAGCGTCAGCGGGGATATCGTAGGCGGTTTCCTCTCGCCATCGGCGGAAGACGACCGCGGGACCGCGCTCCCGCGCGAGTTCGAGTTTTCGTTCCAGGCCGCGCTCGATCCGTTCACCCGAACGAAGATTTTCCTCAGCCGAGAGGAAGGGCTGGAGGTCGCCGGGCTCGAAGAGGTCATCACGGCGGGTGGGGTCGCGAACGGCGCAGACGAGGAAGAGGGGCACGGAACCGGGCTCGATCTCGAGGAGGGATACCTGTATTGGGTCGGACTCCCCGGTGCCATCGGCGTGAAGGCCGGTCGGTTCCGTCAGGAGCTGGGACTCTACAACCGCTGGCACACGCACGCGCTCCTCGAGGTGGAGCGGCCGCTCCCCATCGGGGCCTTCATGGGCGATGACGGACTGATTCAGACCGGCGTGGCGCTCACGCTCCCCAGCTTCCAGGTCGGACCCTCCACCCAGACCGTCACGTTCGAGACCGCGCTGGCCGACAACAAGCTGTTCGAGGGCGGGACGGACTTCTCGTATCTCGGGCGATTTCAGAGCTTCGTCGACGTTTCGCCGAGCACGTACCTGCAAGTCGGCGCCAATGGCGTGTACGGGCACAACGACGACCTCGACCTGGATGCGACGTTGTTCGGAGTGGATGTGGCGTTCCGGTGGTCGCCGCCGTCGCAGGCACGCTACCGCGAGCTGACGTTGAAGGGCGAGTGGTATTGGGCGGATCGCGACATTGGCGCCGAGAGTTCTTCGGGGAACGGGGGGTACGCCCAGGCGAGTTATCGGTGGGACCAGCGCTGGATCACGGGCTTTCGGGCCGACTGGCTCGACCACTTCGGTGATGCACCGACGGCTTTCCAGCTGGTCCCTTCCGTCACGTGGTGGCAGAGCGAGTGGGTGCGTCTACGCCTCCAGTACAACTACCTGAAGCGAGCCGGCCTCGATGCCGACCACACGCTGTTGTTCCAGACCGTGTGGGCCGTCGGGCCACACAAGCACGAGACCTACTAGACGAGGCGCAAGCGATGAGGATGACCAGGACGAGCCGGTTCAGCGCCGCGGCTTGGGTGGCGCTTGGAGCCTGTGTGACCCTGCTCCAGCCCGTTCCGATCTTAGCGCAGGACGGGCGGGCCAAGATCAGCGTCGTCGCGACGCTGCCCACCTACGCGTCGATCGCCCGCGAGATCGCGGGGGACCGGGCCGAGGTGTTGTCGATCGCCCGAGGTGACGAGGACGCGCATTTCGTGAGCCCGCGCCCCTCGTTCGCGCGACAGCTGCAGTCCGCCGATCTGTTTATCTCGACGGGCCTGGATCTGGAGCTGTGGGTCCCGGGGCTGCTGGATCGCGCGAACAACCCGACCGTGATGGAGGGGGCTCCGGGGCATGTCGTAGCCTACTCAGGAATCGAGCTGCTCGATGTCCCGGCCTCGGTGTCGCGATCCGGGGGCGATGTGCACGTGTTCGGAAACCCGCACATCCATACGGATCCGGTAAACGGGGTCCTGATCGGCCGCAACATCCTGGCCGGTCTGAAACGGGTCGACCCGAACGGCTCGGCGGAATACGAGGCGCGTGCGCGGGATTTCGAAGAGCGTCTCCTCCGACGGGTGTTCGGCGACGAGCTCGTCGACATGCTGGGGGCCGAGACCCTGTTCGGCCTCGCGCGCTCGCGCCAGTTTTGGAAGTTCGCGGAGGGCCAGGAGTTTCAGGGACGCCCGCTGACCGAGTACGTGGGTGGGTGGCTCCAGGAAGCCGCGCCCTTCCGTGGCCGGCGCATGGTGTGCTATCACAAGAACTGGGCGTACTTCAGCGCACGCTTCGAGATCGAGTGTGCCATGTACGTGGAGCCCAAGCCCGGTATCCCGGCATCGCCGGGTCACGTTCGCGACGTGATCTCGTTCATGGAGACCAACTCGATTCCCGTCCTGTTCGCCGCCAACTACTTCAGCCAGCGGCAGGTCGAGCTCGTGGCCCAGCGCAGCGGGGCGTTACCGCTTCGCGTCCCCGAGCACGTGGATGGGGAGGAAGGTGTCGATGACTATTTCGCCCTGTTCGACGCGTGGATCCCCTGCCTGGCGGCGGCATTCCAACAGGGAGACGGCACGGTTCACCGGTGCCCGCAGCACCACCCCTAGCAGGCCATCGACCTGGTGATCCCCGGAGCCCTGTGCGCACACCGTGCGTGACCCGGTAGAGCCGAGACTATGCTCCAGCTGATGCTCGTGCCGCTCGTAGCGGCTCTCGTGCTGGTCGGCATCCACGCGTACCTGGGCGTGCACGTCATCGCGCGCGGCGTGATCTTCGTGGACCTCGCGTTGGCGCAGATGGCGGCCCTCGGCTACACGGGCGCCACGCTGGCCGGAATCGAGCCGGGGTCTACGGCCGGGTACGTGATCGGTGTCGCTGCGACACTCCTGGGAGCCCTGATCCTGAGCTTCTCGCGACTCGAGCACGAGTTCATCACTCAGGAGGCTCTGATCGGCGTCATGTACGTGACCGCGTCGGCGGCGACCATACTGCTCGCAGCGCAAGCGCCGCGCGGAGCCGAACACGTGGAGGAGCTGCTCACCGGCACGCTCCTGTGGGTCACGTGGGCCGACGTGCTCCGGATCAGCGCGATCTACTTCGTCCTGGGTCTGATCTACTGGGCCCTGCGGCGGCGGTTCTTGACCATCTCGCTACGGCCCGCGGAAGCGCGAAACCGTGGGTGGAAGCTCGGTTGGTGGGACTTCGTGTTCTACGCGCTGTTTGGCGTCGTGGTCACCGTCTCTGTCGCGGTCGCCGGCGTTCTGGTGGTGTTCTCGTTCCTCGTGATGCCGGCGGTGATCGCGTTCCTGTTCACGCGTCGTGCGGGTCCGCTACTCGGGATCGCGTGGGCGAGCGGGACCGCCGCGACCGTGCTGGGACTGATCGTCTCGTTCCGCTACGACCTCCCGACCGGGCCCGTGGTCGTGTGTGCGTTCGCGCTCGTCCTCGTGCTCGCGTTCGTCGCCCGTGGGATAACGGGCCGCTCGCGAAACCCCAAACCTTCCGGATAGCCTCCTTCGGCTGGCTACCAGGCGATCCCATAGTCGTCGCCGTGGTGGCTTGAGCCACCCCAGAACGACCCGTGCTCCCAATCGAAGAAGATCGCGTTGATCGGGCCCGAGGTGCGCTGACGAAACGTGAGCGCATAGCCCATTTCACGCAGCGCGGACCGCACCCACGGGGGCGTCGCCTCCTGGAGGAGTAGCCGTCCAGGTTGGGTCTCGTGATCCCCGAACGAGCCCCGCAGCTGGAAGCTGTTCATGTTCGGGGCCTCGACGGCCTCCTGTACGTTCATCCCCCACTCCACGACGTTGAGGAAGAACTGGAGAAGGTTCTGATCCTGCGAGTCGCCGCCCTGCACGGCGAAGGAGAGGAACGGCTTCCCATCCTTGAGCGCCATGCCGGGGGTAAGCGTCGCGCGGGGGCGTTTGCCCGGCTCGATCACGTTGTACGGGTTCTCGGCCTCATCGAGCACGAAGCTCTGCGCCCGCTGTGAGAGGCCGATCCCCGTGCCAGCGGCGATCACGGCCGGAATCCAGCCACCCGAGGGGGTAATCGACACGACCCAGCCCTCCTCGTCGGCGGTCTGGATCGAGGTCGTCCCGAGGTAGAAGTCCTCCTCCAGCTTCTGGATGCGGGTCTCGTCCGCGGCCGCCATCCCGGCGCCCTGCTCCGTCGTCACCGCGTCCTTCTTCCCCCATTGATCCAGATACTGCTTGAACGGGTTCTCCTCCCCCTGGAACGGATACGGATCGCCCGGCCCTGCCTGGGGATCGTTCTTCTCCCAATCGATCCCGTCCAGACGCGCCTTCGCATAGTCCTTCGAGAGGAGCCCGGTGATGGGCTCGGCCGGTGGGTAGTAGGGGTCGCCGTAGTAAAAGTCACGATCGGCGAAGGCCAGGTTCATGACCTGGTACAGCGCGTGGATGTAGTTTGCGCTGTTGTATCCCATGGCCTTGAGGTCGAGCTGCTCGATCATGTTGAGCGCCTGGAGCATCACGGGCCCCTGCACCCAGGTGGTGAGCTTGTAGACCTCGATCCCCTTGTATCCGGTTCTCACCGGCTCCTCGAGGTGCACCTGCCAGTTCGCCAGGTCCTCCATGGTGATCAGGGCACCGGCCTCCTGCGCCCCGCGGACGAAGTCCTCGCCGATGTCGCCGCGGTAGAACGCCTCGTAGGCGGCGTAGATCGCATCCTTCCGGGTCTTTCCGCCCGCGAGCGCCTCGGCCTCGGCCGCCACCAACCGCTCGAGCGTGCGCTTGAGATCCGGCTGACGGAAGATCTCGCCCTCCCGTGGGCCGGGGTCTTCTTCGTCGTTGGGGTGGGTGAGGTAGACCTCCATGGACGAGGGCCACTGACGGATTTCGTCCAGCGCCCCCCGGATTCGCCGCACGGGATCCGCCTCGATCGGGTATCCTTCGGCCATTTCGATGGCGGGCTCGAGCACATCGGCGAGACTCAGCGTTCCCCACTCGGCAAGCATCGTCATGAGACCGCCGGGTGTGCCCGGGGTCACTGCCGACAGGGGGCCGTACTGCGGTGGGTAGCGCTCGTGGCCCTCGGCGCGGTAGTGCTCCTGTGTGGCGCCGGTGGGGGCCACCCCGAGCGCGTTGACCCCGATCACTTCCCCCGTGTTCGGGTTGTACACGAGCGCCTGCGTTTCCCCGCCCCAGCTCAACACATCCCACATCGTGGCGGTGGCCGCGAGCATTGCGGCTGCCGCATCGACGGCGTTCCCGCCCTGGTGGAACATGCGAGCGCCGGCGGTGGCGCCCAGCGGCTTGCCGGTGATCGCCACCCAGTGAGACCCATGCAGGACGGGCTTTGCCGTTTGCTGCGCAGCCAGTGGCAGGGCGGTGGCCGTCAGGAGCAGCATCGCCAGGAAGACGGGCATGCCGAGCCTCACGGCGCTTCCTGATGCCGGGCGAGAAGAGACGAAGGATCGTGGCACGCGGGTCATGAGTCGCTCCTATGGCTGCGGAGAGGAAGTGTCAAATGTCGTGGGCACCCGGAACCCGGGCAACCAGGCGCCACGCGGCTCAACCCAGATCGCACGCCTGTAAGTCGTCGAGCGTCTCCCGGCGTACGACTTCGTGCGCATGCCCTTCACGAACGAACACGACGGGCGGGCGTCCGACTCCGTTGTACCGGCTGGACATCGAGTATCCGTACGCACCGGTGGCGGGCACCACGAGAAGCTCGTTGTGGCCGGTGTCCGAGGGCAGCAGCGCCTCGTCCGCTACCACGTCGCCGGTCTCGCAATGTCGGCCGACGACCCGAAACGGGTGGTCGTGAGGCGCGTTCGGCCTCTCCGCGCACAGGACCTCGTATCGCGCTCCGTACAGGGCGGGCCGGGGGTTGTCGGACATGCCACCATCGACGGCCACGAGCTCGCGTCCCTCGGGCAGCCGCTTTCTGGCCTGTGTCCGGTACAACGTGACCCCCGCGTTCGCGATCACGGACCGGCCGGGCTCCACCATTAGCCGGTACGCACCAAGACGCTCCTCGGCGTGTGCGGTATCCAACCCCCCAAGGACCGCGTCGGCGAGGGCCGCCGGTGTGAGGGCGGGATCGGTTCGGAGGTAAGGCACCGCGAGGCCGCCGCCGAGGTCGAGCTCCACTGGATCGTCGAAATGGTCACGTTGCGGCTCGATGAACTCGACGGCCGCGCGGGCTGACCGTCTGTACGTATCCAGATCGAAGATCTGACTTCCGACGTGGATGTGAATGCCCGCCAATCGGAGCCCAGGCGAGCGAGCGATATCGACCACGGAGCCGGCCGCCGTCTCCGGATCCATGCCGAATTGGGCGCCCAGACCGGTGGTCTTCACTTTCGGGTGCGTGACGGCGGCGACATCGGCGTTCAGACGGAGCAAGACACCGACTTCGCCAGCGGTTGCCGCGGCGGCGCTGGCGAGCGTCTCCAGCTCTCCGGGATGATCCACCACCACCCGCGCGAGGCCCACCTCGATCGCTCGCGCGAGCTCCGCGGCCGGCTTCGCGTTCCCATGCATCAGGATGCGGGATGCGGCCATGCCCCCCCGCCGGGCGATCTCGAGCTCACCGGCCGACACCACGTCCACCCACCATTCCGCTTCGTTCAGCCGCTCGACCAGCGCCCGGCAAAGAAACGCCTTGCCCGCGTAGACGAGGGTGGTGGCCGGTCCGAAGGCGTCGCGATATGCGGCGAGCCGGGCGCGGACGTGCGCTTCGTCGACGATGTACGCGGGAGTACCGAATCGATCTGCCAGAGTCGTCAGATCGACTCCGCCGATGCTCGCGCACCCGTCTCCCGCGTGCCAGGAGTCCGGCAGGACGTCCGAGAGCGCCATGCTATCCTTGTTCCCCGTTCGCGGCCCGCTAGCGGGCCGCGAGCCCACTCGCGGTGTCTGGGCGGCGCGTCACAGCACGGCGCCGATGACCGCGAAACCCACCGCCGCGAGTCCTCCCGCGACCAGCGCGAAGGGGATCTGCGTGCGGACGTGCTCGATGTGATCCGTCGCGGAGGCCAGCGACGAGATGATGGTCGTATCACTGATCGGGCTGCAGTGGTCGCCGAAGATCCCGCCGGACAGCACGGCTGCGACGAACGGCGCAGCCGGCAGCGAGAGTGCCGTGGCGAGCGGGACGGCAACGGGGAGCATGATCGCGAACGTGCCCCAACTGCTCCCAGTCGCGAACGCGATTCCGCTGCCCACGGCAAACACCAGCGGCAGGAGAAGAACCAGCGGGATGCGTCCACCCACGACGCCCGCGACGTACTCCCCGGTCCCCAGGGCGTCGGTCACCGAACCAATGGTGATCGCGAGCCACAGGACGAGCGCCATCCCCGTCAGCGCCGCAGATCCCTTGAGGCTCACCTGGCTGAGTCCTTCGAGATCCAGCGTTCCCTGCACCAACGTGAGGATCCAGGCAACCGCGAGACCCGCGAGGACAGCCCATACCACGCTCGTGGATCCGGAACCCTGCGAGATGTCTCCCCCGCCGGTGATGTACATGAACAACGGCATGCAGGCGACCATCGCGACGATCGGAATTACCATGTTCCGCGGGCGAAGGTCGGTTCCGGCGGGGGGCTCGGGCGCAATCTCGCCCGGGTCTGCCAGCGCGACCGCGTGATCCCACTGGAGCACGCCGCCGCGCGTGCGCTCCCCGGCCTTCCGCATGGGACCCCATTCCAACCCGAAGAAGGCCACAATGCCCGCGAGGGTGAGCGCTCCCATGGCGTACAGGTTAAGCGGAATCGCGATCAAGAACGTCTTGAGCGGCTCGTCGACTCCCAGGCCGGCAAGGATGCCCAGGATATAGGCGCCCCACGCGTTGAACGGGATCAGGATGCACACGGGGGCGGACGTGGAGTCGACCAGGTACGCGAGCTTCTCTCTCGATACGCGAAACCGGTCGAACAGGGGCCGGCAGATCGAGCCCGCGACCAGGATGGTGAGATTCGACTCGATGAAGATCACGAGCCCAATGAGCCAGGCGAGGATCTGAGCGCGCCTTGCGTTCGTGACGAAGCGACGGCGCTCCACCCAGGTCACGAAGCCACGCACGCCGCCGTTCGCTTCCACGACCGCGATCAGGGCGCCGATCAGGAACGTGAACACGATCACCTGGGCGCTGCCGAGGTCCCCCAGGATCCGGATGGTTCCTTCGATGGCAGCCGCCAGACCCGCGGCCGGGTTCCAGCCGGCCATGATCGTGAACCCGAGCCAGATGCCGGCCGCGAGCGACAGGTAGACCTGGCGCGTGTACACAGCCAGGCCGATCGCCAACAGCGGGGGGAGCAGCGAGAGGATGCCGTACGCCGTCGAACTCTCCATCGGGACGATCTGGCCTGCTACCGGCGCGAGACCCAGCTGCTGCGCGCGTCGTAATAGCGCAGTGGACGCTCGGTCCCCTTCGTGATGCCGATGCGGGTCGTGACGATGACGCTGTCGTCCGGAACCGGGTCGCCGCGTCCCACCCACAGGGGTGAGCGGTCCAGGCGATGACGCTGGAACTCCGGTCCAACCGCCAACGCCTCTGCGAGGCGTGCGGGTCCATTGGTGAGCTCGGATCGGCCCCGGCGTGAGCGCATCACATCGATCCCTTCGGTGGGATCCAGGGCTCGGATGAGGACGCCGGCAGGTTCGCCTTCGCTGCCGGTGACCACGTTCAGCAGCCAGTGGACCCCGTAGTTCATGTGGATGTAGGCGGTCCCCGGTGGTCCGTACAGTGGGTCGTTTCGCGACGTGCGGCCAACTGACTCAGCCGCGTGGCTCGCGGGGTCCTCGGGCCCCGTGTAGGCCTCCGTCTCGACGATGCGCCCGGCCACACGCGCTCCCGCACACTCGGAGACCAACGTGCAACCGAGAAGATCGCGGGCCACGACGTCGGCGGCCCGAGAGAAGAAACCCGGCGAAAGCGGCTCGGGACGCAACGCCCGTGTGCCGCCCGAGGTGCTCCCCTGCTGTCCGGCGAGAGGGGCGGCAGTCTGGCCTCCGGGCGGCGAAGCGGCCACGAAGGCGGCTACGCCCCGCCGTTCGCTCGCTCGGACTCCCGCGCCTCGATCACGGCGCGGGCACGAGCCACCGAGAGCACCTCCGTGAGCCGCTCGGGCTGGCGATCGATCACCTGGAAGACCTCGGTGCCGAATCGGTCGACCAGAGCCTCGGCCGTCCGACGGCCTACGCCGGTGTAGTTGCGAATCATGTGCTCGATCGGATCCCCGACCGACCCCGAGGGTCTTGTCGAGGGTCTTGCCGAGGTGGCGGGGGTCGAGGCGGCCGGCGTTGAGCTGGCGGGCGTCGACTCGCTCGGCATTCTGTCTTCCGACCCGTTATCAGCGGAAGCAGCTTTGGCCGATTCGGAGGGGGCGGGGGCGGTTGGACCGGATCCTCCGGAGACGGTGGGCTTTCGTCCGACCGACCCCTTTCGGTATCGCCCCATTCCACGTCGCTCGGGACGCCGCTCGACCGGTTGCTCCGCGGTGGGCTCCGGAGACGGCGGCCGACCAATCTCCTGGGATGGCATTCCGGACGCCTCCGGGGGCGCTTCCGCAGACGGCTGAGTCGACGGTTCGGGGCGGGGCGCGCGCGACCTCTCGTCCCGTGGCGTTTGGGGCCGCCCACCCCGTGGCCCCTGGGACCGCTCATGCTGTGGTTTCCGCGATCGGTCGCCTCGCGGCTTCTGGGACCGCTCACCGTCCGGCTGCCGGGATGGCTCTTCCCGCGGCTTCTGGGACCGCTCACCGTCCGGCTGCCGGGACGGCTCTTCCCGCGGCTTCCGGGACTGTTCGCGCCGCGGCTTCTGCGATCGTTCACCCTGCGGCTTCCGCGATCGTTCACCCTGCGGCTTCTGCGAGCGCGCACCCGGAGACGGCTTCCGGGACCGGTCCGCAGGCCGCCTCCCGGACCGCTCGGCTCGTGGGGCGGCGGATTCCTCGGACTCCGGCGTGGTCTGCTCGGGACCTGCGGATCGCTTCTCGTCCACCGGGTCGCGGCGCGGTGCCGTGTCGCTCGCGTCCGTGCCGGCAGACAGGGCTGGAGCGTGCGACCCGCCCCGGAATCGACCGAGCGTCCGACGGGCCACCTCCTTCGCGGTCGCGAAGGGCGAGCCAGCACCGGCTTTATGGTCGTCGCCGGGCTGCGCCGCGGCCGCTGGTTCAGAGGTGGCGTCTTGCCCCTCCGTGCTCTCCACCCGAGGCTCGGTCCTGGCACCGCCCCGCGAACCACCACCACGACCCCGGCCTCCGCGCTCGCCGCGACCCCCTCCCGGGCGACCGCCGCGGGATGATCCTTTGCCGGCCTTCCCGGGAGTGAGGTAGAAGTTCCCATCGTCCCTCTGCTCCAGCACCACGACCCCTTCGTCGTGCGCTTGCTTCAGGAAGCGACTGAACTTGTTGAACCCGAGAGCGCCTTCGTCGAACCCCGAGCTCCGCTCCAGGAGACGCCGCTTCACCATCGAGTCCCGCACCGGGTCCGACCCATCGAACAGCTCGACCACGACCGTCGACAGATCCTCGTACGCCCGCTTCAGAGCCACCGCCGGGACATCGGCGGCGCCGGGTACCTCACGACTCGTGGGTTTCGGCTCGGCGCCAGGCTTGGGCTCGACCACGGCTTCCTCGGAAGGTCCCCGGGCGGCGCCCTCCGCTTCGGGCCTGGCCACGCCCTGGCCAGCGGTCACCTCGTACTGCCCGCTCTCGCCTTTTCGGAGCCGAATCAGGTCTCTATGGGCCGCCTCGCTGAGGAATCGATTGAACTTGGTGAACCCGGCCGTCTTCTCGTCGAAGCTGGGATCGATCTCGAGCATGACCTGCTTGAGCCGGTCCGAGCGCATGACGTCCTTGCGCTTGACCATGCGCTCTATCGCATGCACGACGAGCTCCCACGGATCATGGCGTTCCGTGGGCATGTCCGCCGCAGACGTAAGCCCACCAAGCGTGTTGTAGCTGTAGAATTCGTCACAATTCTGGACGAGGATGTCGGAGGTGGACTCCTGCAGCCCCACCCCGATCACGTACTTGCCGTACTCCTTCAGCTTCAGGACGAGACTCGAGAAGTCAGAGTCGCCCGAAAGCAGGATGAACGTCCCGATCTCGGGTCGGGTGAACACGAGCTCGAGTGCATCGATCGCCAATCGGATGTCCGTCGCGTTCTTTCGAGACGACCCGTACGCCGGGGCGAAGATCAGGTCGATCGACGCCTCGGAGAGCGAAACGATGTACTGAGGGTACCGCCGCCAGTCCGCGTACGCGCGCTGAACGGCCACCTTCCCCTTGATAAGCTGGGACTCCAGCAGTTTGCGGAGCTCCTGACCCAGGTTGGATCGGATCCCCATGGTGACGTTGTCGAAGTCGATCAGTAAGGCCGCGTTGTGAGGCGGCCGCTCGGAGGGCTGGGCGCCCACGTGTGGGGCGCGCATGTAGTTGCTATTCATGTCCTCTCTTCGGTTGCTTTGGGGGCAGCCGATCCGCCGAGACGGGCGAGAGGCCCCTCGTCCTCGCCTCCGACCATCGGGTCGAAGGGGATGGCTCGAGGGGTCTCACACCGACTGCTTCCCCGTTCCTTTGTGCTTCTCTCTACGAAATTCTCTCGCGCGTCCGGTTTACTCCCGGGCAACCCAGGTGGGATCCGCAATCTCGTCGCGGTTTCCCCGCCTGGCGCCTCTCAGCCTCGATCCGCGGAATCGGACGCGACTTCCGCACGGACGATGCGGGCCAACTCTACGCGGCGCGCACGCTGGTTCGAGGCTTCCGGAAACTCGTCCATGAGACGGATGATATCCGGTACTTTGTACTTCGTGACCAAGCCGCGGCAGTAACCTTGCAGCTCCTCGGCCGTGATAAGAGCCCCCTCCACGGGGGCGACGCAAGCGCATACGAGCTCGCCGAGCACATCGTTCGGCACCCCGAGCACGACGGCGTCGGTGACCGCCGGGTGAGAGCGCAGCAGGTCCTCGATCTCGCGAGGGTGCACGTTGTACCCCCCGCGAATGATCACGTCGCTCAACCGACCGACGATGTGCAGGTAGCCTTCCGCGTCGATCATGGCAAGGTCGCCGGTTCGGAAAAAGCCGTCGGGCGTCGTCGCTGACGCCGTCACCGACGGTTGGCGGAAGTATCCCTTCATCACGTTGAACCCGCGCACCGTCAGCTCGCCGACGGACTCGGGGGGCACCCGTTTCGCCGGTGGATCGTCAGGTCGAGTGATCGACACCGTCGGAGACGTCTCCGTGAGCCCGTACGCGATCTCGATCCCGGACGCGAGGCGATCATGCACATCTCGCGCCAACTCTTCTCTCACCGGTGCACCCGCGATGATGCCGCCGCGCAACGATGAGAGGTCGCGATCAGCGTCCTCGGCCTCGCGGAGCTGCATGACGAACATTGTCGGAACCCCGTGGCTGATGGACACCTGGTGGCGCTCGATCAGTTCCAACGCCTCCTTGGCGTCAAACCGCTCCTGGAGCACGAGGGCCGACCCGGATACGAGCGCGGTCATGAGCGCGACCGAGAGCCCGAAGATGTGATACAGCGGTACGGCGCACAGCGTCACATCGGCTGGAGTGAGG
>JBDHAD010000029.1:0-36273 GCA_039588215.1 Gemmatimonadota bacterium | reverse complement strand
GCTCCGCCCCTGCCTAGAGTCCGGACATTGCAGACCGGCTCCACCCCGCAGAGTGAAGCCGGTGCTTGGGGGCATCGAAGTCGGTCCGGGCGAGCAAGGCGTCGAGATTCTCCACCTCCAGAAACGGACCGTAGTTCAGGTAATCGCTGCCGGCGGGGACGGTGAGCGTGCCATCCGGAAAGATCATCACGTAAAGGCGATCCAGCGTCTCGTGACTCAGCCAATTGATGCGGAAGGAGTGGGGAATGTCGTCGACAGTCGCGCGCAGTCGCCTGAACTGCGAATCGCTGACCAGAAGATCCTCCCATTCGACATCGCCCATCGTACGGGGAAACGCCTGAAAGACGTTGTAGAATAGCCGGTTTCCCATCCGCGCGGTGCGCTCCTCCAGCAGATGGACGATGGCCGGGACGTCGTCCACGTTGAGTCTCGTCACCGGCGTGGCCACCTTCACGTCGATAGCCGGAAAGTCCGCCAGAAGATCCAGGTCCCGCATGATTGCCGCGAAATGCCCGGGCTCCTTCGTTCGACCAGAGACCTCTTCTGAAGCGCCGTCCAGCGGCAACGAGATGAGGTCGATCGACGGTGCGAACTCGGCCAGGAAGTCCCGAGTCAGCTCATCGCCGGTCGTGGACAACGCGACCTCGAGACAGACAGACTTCGCGATCCTGATCAGTGGACCGATGTCCGGACGCAATAGCCACTGACGCGATCCTGCGAACGATCGCCTCGGCGGTGGCCGTGTCTACCGATTGGTCGAACCCCTGCGGCCCCCAGCAATACGGACACTGCTGGTTGCACTCCGACGTGACGTGGAAATCGATCGTGACGACTCTGCTCATTCTACCCACGCGTCCCGATCCGACTCTGTTTGGCCACGTTTACATGGGGCACGCCATGTCCTGACCGCAGCACATCGGTGACTTCACCATGCCGTGGCCGTCGGGACACTTCGAGACGTGAACGGTTGTGCCATCATCCTTCGTAAGTGTGTCGTGCTCCAGTTCCCGCCCGCATTGGCCACACGTCATGGTGCCGATGCTCATGCCGCACTTGTCGCAGGTATATGCTGTCATAGTCCTTGACTCCGCGTAGTGGTTTTGGATTCGGGAAACGGCCACGGACCACTCTGATCATCCACGTCGTCGGCTGCAAGACGCAGGGTAACGGGAGATGCCGAGCGGTCTATTCGTTCGGGGGCGGCTCTACTTCCCCCGCGAGCAGTCCTCCGTCGATGTTGATCTCCGACCCCGTCATGTAGGGAGCTTCGTCGGAGGCCAGAAAGACGACCGTCTCGGCTACCTCCGACGGCGTGCCCCAGCGCCGTAACGGATTCTCCCTGGCGACGGCGAGCATGCGCGCCTCTCGGTCGGGACCCTCACCCAGATACGCATCCCACATCGGGGTCAAGACCGCGCCCGGGTGGACGGAGTTACAGCGAATCTCCAAACCTTCCTGAGCACAATACAACGCCACCGTCTTTGTGTGGTTTCGAACAGCCGCCTTGCTTGAGGCATATGCCGCTGCGCCCGGTATCCCGATCAGTCCCGAGCGCGAGGACACGTTGATGATGGACCCGCTCCGCGTGGCGCGCATCGCTCGTATCGCGTGCTTACAGCCGAGAAACACACCGTCCAGATTCGTACGATGCACGGCAACCCACGCCTCCAGCGTGGCCTGCTCGGGATCGTGAACGCCGAGGCCCTCGTCGAGGCCCGTGATCGCGGCGTTGTTCACAAGAACGTCGAGGCGTCGATGGCGCTCCAGAATACGATCGATCGTGGCGATCCAGTGGGTCTCGTCGCGAACGTCCAGGTGCTCGTACACGGCTTGCGGACCGAGTCGGTCAGCCACCTCTCGTCCGAGCGAGTTTCTGATATCGCTGAGCACCACAGAGGCTCCTTCTCGAACAAAGGCCTCGGAGGTTGCTTCTCCGATGCCGCGCGCGGCGCCAGTTACCAAAGCGATCTTCTTCTCGAGCCGTCCCATTGTGCTCTCCGACGGGGTCCGCGATTCAGTCTTGTGAGCTCAGGATTCGGTTCCGCATGAGGAAGCTCGAAAGCGGCCCCCAGAACTCGGATGCGGTGGGTGGGCAGTCATTGTGGCCACACTCCCACGTGACGAGTTCCGCGCCCCGCACGCGGGTGAGGATCGTGGAATGGCGGTAGGGAATCACAGGGTCCTGACGCCCATGGAAGAGGAGCACAGGGCTAGGGTACACAGACAGCGCCTCCCTGGTATCATAGCGGTCCCGGGCCAGGAATGGGGGAAGCCCGTACCGTCGCAATGCCATGTACCCCACGCTCACGAAGGGGGACCACAACACCAGCGCCGCAAGGGGCCGCTCCCGGGTGAGACCGGCCGCGACCCCGGCGCCCAGGCTCCGACCGATCGCGAACACTCGTTCGGGATCCACGTCGGGCCGGGCGATCAACCAGTCGTATCCGGCCGCCGCCACCTCGAGGATGGAGGCTTCGGAGGGCTTCCCGGCGGAACCGGCAAACCCCGGATACTCGACGTACAGTGCCGCGACACCGAGATCCGTCAACGGGGCGAACCAACCCACCAAATCGACCGCGAACTCCGCGTTGCCATGGAACACGACCGCGGCGGGGCTGCTTCGCGGTCCCCTCTGCCCTGCGGCCGGCACGTACCACGCATCGACTCCCCCACCCGAGGTGGGAAGGGAGAGCGCTTCCGTATCCGGTCGAGAGGCACCCGGCGACGAGGACAGCGGGCTGAGGCCGGCTCCCGGGTACAGGACGCGTCGCTGGAGCGAGAACAGAAGGCCCGCGTACAGCACGTAGGCGGCGAGCGCAGCGACGATCAGGCGAACGACCATGTGGCGATTCTCCGACCTGGGGGCCACCGAGGCTCCACGACGCCGTTCTGCTTCAACGCGTCGACGCAGCCGTCGAGGCTACGAAAGGTCGAAGAGATCGAACGATTCCGGGAGGATGCCGGCGATCTCCTCGATCTCGTCGTAACTGAGACGAAAGTCCATTGCCCCGACGAAACCATCGACCTGCCCCGCGTTGCGGGCCCCCACGATGGCTCCCGTGACCGCCGAAAGACGCAGCGTCCACGCGATCGCGACTTCACCCGCCGAGCGTCCATGACGCTCCCCGATGCCACGCAGGACTTCGACGAATTCGAGGTTGCGGGAAAGGTGCGGTTCCTGGAACGCCGGATTGAAGTTCGCGCGCCAGTCTGTATCGGGGAGACCCTCGATGCGCTCGCGGGTCATCCGCCCGCTGAGAAGCCCATTGTGCATCGGCGAATAGCCGAGCACGCCGATGCCGTGCTGCTCGCAGAAAGGGAGGATCTCGTCCTCGATCTGCCGCATGAGCATCGAGTACGGCGGTTGCAGCGATGTGACGGGCGCGATGGCTTCGACCCTTTGCAGCTGGGCCACGTTGAAGTTCGAGACACCGATGTGTCTGATCTTGCCTTGCGCGACCAGATCCGAGAGCGTGCCCCAACCCTCCTCGATCTCGGCCTCGGGACCACCGGGTGGGAATGACGGCCAGTGGATCTGGCACAAATCCAGAACATCGACCTGCAAACGCTGGAGGCTGGCTTCCACCTCGTCGCGAACGGAGTCTGCCTTGAGAGTGTGCGACGAGTTCCGGTCGTCATCCCAAACCAGGCTGCACTTGGTGAACACGAGCGGCCGTTGCGCCGGGTCGATCTCTTTCAACGCCCGGCCGACGACCCGTTCCGAACGGCCGAACCCGTAGATGGGAGCCGTGTCGACCCAGTTGATGCCGAGCTCGGCGCTTCGATGAATGGCGGCGATCGAGTCGGCATCGTCCTGGGGCCCCCAGCCAAAAGCACCCTCACCACCGATCGCCCAGGTCCCCAGCCCGATCGAGGAGATCTGTAGGTCCGAGTTTCCGAGCTGTTTCAACATCGTTCGTTCCTTTTGCATACGACGAACTCGCCGTCGGCTTCGATTAGCCGAGCTCGAGACGCAACGCTGCCATCGCCAACTCGTGCGTGTGCCGTTGGGCCCCACTGGACACGCAGCAATCCCATGACACCAACGTGGTAAGCCTCGTGCCAGGCGTAGAACGCGAGGGGCCGCGGCGAGATGCCCCTTAGGTTGCCTCCGACGGTTTACCGGCTCTCGGCAAGAGCACCAACAGCACGATGCCCACAAGGGCGAGCACCGGCACATCGCCGATCAGGTGTCCGCTCTCGGTCGAGTCGTTGAATACCTGGACCGCCATGATGCCGGCATGCACCAGGCTCGACCAGGCTGCGAACTGGATCAGGCTGCGGTGGTTCTCCGGCACCCGGGACGCGATGACGAGGAACACACCGAGCGTGGCATAAACACCGAGGATCATCGCCTCGTACTCGGGCTGCGTCGGCTGCCACTGCCAGCCTGAGGGCCAGAACTCCATCAGGGGCCAAACCCCGAAGATGAAGACGAGGCCGAAAACCAGCAGAGCCGTACGAAGGAGTTGGTCCGATCGCGGCTTCGTCATGCTACGACTCCTTTTCGTCGGGTAGGACTTCGGGCGGCTTGGATGTGGTGTATTCGGGCCCGCCGGCTCGATCGCGAATCAGCGATTATCCATGAGAGCTTCGATTGCGGCGTCAGTCGGACTCGGCGGTCACGTCGAGAGACGCGGACTTCGCTCGTTCCGGATCCAGCGCGATCACCACCCGGTTCTCGGACCCTTGCTCAACGGCCTGCAAAAGACGGAGTTGCATGATGCCGGGGTGTCGCTCCATGAGCTGGGCGGCGTTGGCCAGATTCCTCACCGACGCGCTCTCTCCGCGCGCCCGTTCCAACGCGGCCAAGCCCTCCTGACGTGCCTGGACGACGTCGGCGTACGCCTGTCGGAGGCCACCCGCCATCATGAAATCGCGGACCTGTACCGATTGGAGCTGCAGCCCTATCTTCGCGGCACGATCGCCGACCGCCGTTTGGATCGCTTGGCCCAACTGGCCTCGCGCCTCCAAGGCAGCGTCCAGCTCGCGGTCCGACACGGCCTCGCGCAACGCGAGTTGCACCCACGTATACAACGCATCCTGGTAGCTTTCGACCTCGGTCAACGCCCTCGTGACATCGCCAACCGTATACTCCGCCACGAGACTGACCTTCAGAGGGATCCTGTCCGATGTCAGGACTTCCTGGCCGGCGATGATGACCTGTCGCCGACGCGCGTCCACCGGCTGGAGCTCGTCGATTCGGGGTCGGAGCCAATAGCGGCCGGGGCCGACCTCTCCCAGAAGGTGGCCCTTACGGAACTTGAGAGCCCGCTCATGCTCCATCACGGTCGTCGGCCTCGGCCAGAAATAGGAGGCCACGCTCAAGGCCAAGACGGCTGCGACCGCTCCTAGGACGACGGTAAGAACTTGCACGATTCGATCCTTACAGTAGGCTCACCCTCGGAGAACCCCGGTACGTTGGCGGGGGTTTGAGCCCACAGAGCCGCGGCGCCGTTTGCGCAAGCGCGGATCCTCCGAGAATGAGTGTTCGGGAGTTGAACCCGAGCGCGTGTTAGGCGCATTCCATGGTGGGAGGGCCATGCGCAGGACCGCGATCGCGATTGCTAATGCGGCTGCTCCCGATCTCCCGGCACGATCCTAACGACGCCCGGATGGCCACGCCAGCATCCTGGCCCGGAAGCGCTTACCGGCGCCCTAGCAAACGCCCCAGCCCCGCACCGACCAGTGTGAGCAGACCGACCCCCGCCAACGAAGACACCAGCTCGACGCCGTCCGGGGAACCGACCTCGCGGGCGAGCAGGACGAGCACGGCCACGCCGAGGCTGAGGCCGATGAACCCCCCGCCGATCATGGCTGGGAGCCGTCTAGAGCCGCGAGGCACAGACCTGGACACGTGTCAGCGCCGTCTCGATCTCTTCCTCGGTCACGACTAGCGGCAGACGAAAGCGGATGGATTTCGGTCCGGAGGCCAGCGCGAGCAGACGATGCGCGGCCAGATCCTTCAGTAGCCGATCGCGGACCTGGGGCGTCTCGAGCGTGAAGGCCACCAACGATCCTATGCCGCGGACGTTCGACATGGGCCTGCCCTCCCGCGCGAGCTCGCGCAGGCCGCCTACGAGCTCGGCACCACGCTCGAACACGTTGACCGCCAGATTCTCGCCTTGGATGATCTCGATGAACTTCCGGCACCTGACCATGTCAACCAGGTTGCCACCCCAGGTGGAATTGATGCGGCTGGAGGTCTTGAACACGTGGCCCTCGACCTCGTCAAGGCGCCCGCTCGCGTAGATCCCGCACACCTGGGTCTTCTTGCCGAAACAGACGATGTCGGGTGGAACGTCGTGGTGTTGCCACATCCAGGCTTTACCGGACCCGTAGAAACCGGTCTGGATCTCGTCGT
Organism: Gemmatimonadota bacterium; assembly: GCA_039588215.1. Classification (GTDB taxonomy): domain Bacteria; phylum Gemmatimonadota; class Gemmatimonadetes; order Palauibacterales; family Palauibacteraceae; genus JBDHAC01. The sequence continues at coordinate 29,909 of JBDHAD010000029.1, read as the reverse complement.
AGATGAGCAGTGCCTCGTGCTCGTCGGCGTACTCTCGCAGCTTCGCCAGGAATTCGGGACGGAAGTGGTTGTCGCCGCCCTCTCCCTGCATGGGCTCGATGATGATGGCTGCCACGAGGCCTGCGTGCTTTCGGAAAGCAGCTTCGATCTCGTCGCTGGCCCGGCGCTCCTCTGACTCGATGTCGTTGGCGATGCCACCGTCGAGGTCGAACTCGACGGCGGGATTGTGGACCCGCGGCCACGGGAACTTGGGGAACAACGCGATCTTGTCGGGCACCGTGTTCGTGAGGCTCAACGTGTAACCCGAGCGCCCATGGAACGCCTGGCGGAAGTGAAGGACGACCAGCTTGTTCCCGTCATCCGTGGTCTCCGGGCCGACCTTCCGTGCCTTCCAGTCAAACGCCGTTTTCAATCCGTTCTCAACGGCCAGCGCCCCGCCGGAAATCCAGAAGTGGTATGGGAACCCTGGGGGCGTGACGGTGCCGGCGAAGCGCTCTACGAACGCGGCCATGTGCGTCGTGTAGAGATCGGAGTTGGAGGGCTTGTTGCGCGCGACGAGCACGATCTCAGCGCGGAATTCCGGGTCCAACATCGCCGGGTGGTTGTACCCCAGCGGCCAACTCGCGAAGCAAGTGAAGAAGTCCAGGAAGTCCTCACCTGTCACCGAGTCGTGTAGCCACGACCCGTGGGACCGCTCGAGGTCCAGGACCAGGTCGAGGCCATCGGCGAGCTGATGCCGCCGGAGCGTATCGTGCACGTCGGACGGTCTCATTCTCGTCGGTGTGTAGTCGATTGTTACGCTCAATCGTCATCTCCAAGAAGCGTCTGTTCGTCCAGCAGGCGCGCCCGCATCCCCATGAGGCGATGGCGTCGCGGAGCCACGCCTGAACTTCGTCGTCGAGCTGCGCGAGGTCGGTGATGCGCAGTCGGTGGGCCCACCAGCCAGGAGCGATCTCCCAGACTCTCGCGAACCGAGGAGATTCCAGCGGCCGTGACAATGCGAACGTGCACGTCATGCCCCGTTCGGACAAGCTCGTGATGACCGCGAAACGGACGCGACCCTTAGCCGGGGCCCCCTCGACTCAAGCCCACCGCCTCACACGCCGCCGGTAGTCCTCGTATTCGCTGCCGAACACCTCGCTCATCACAGCCTCCTCCAGGCGGATGAACCGGGCGGAAAGGAACCACGCGAAGATCCAGGGCACGGCCATTGGAGTGACCGTCCCGAACACCACGGCCTCTCCGAGCAGCATCGCCGCCATCCCCAAGTACATCGGGTTTCGGCTGATTCGAAACACGGCTAGAAAGTACACTGGCAGCAAGGGGCCCCGCTCAGACATGGGGTCTCCCTGCCAAGCTGGCCTCCATTTGGCTCCACCCCATGCCGTGGTCGTACGTCGAGACGTTCTCCGGGTGAATGAAGAACTCGCCGAAGCAGAGCTGCCTGAGGACAGGGGCCGGTCGGAGGTGCCAGCTGGCCCACGTGAGTGGAGAGTCCCCGTTCATGTCTTTGACTTCCTTGTCGGCGCCCGCGTCCAGGAGCAGCTGGATGGTCCTGGTGGTGCCGAATGCGGCGGCCCTATGAAGCGGCGTCTCGGCTTTCGTCCGGCAATCTCGCATGAACCCGCCGGTCTCGGCGGATGGCTTGGTCACGCGATTCGGGTCGGCGCCGTTCGCGAGCAATACCTCGACGACATGCTCGTAGGCGGGCCGATTTGCCGCACTCAGGGCCGCGTGGAGAGGCGTCTCTCCCGTGTCCGGGAGAGGGTGGTTCACGTCCGCCCCCTGCTCGATCAGGAACTGACAGAGCTGCCAGTGCCCGTGGAAGGCGGCGCCGTTCAGATCGAAGTTCTCACCGAGCGACTCGAGCGATTCCCCCGTCGCGAGCAAGAATCGAATGGCGCTCACGTCGCCGTAATACGCGCACCACGTGATGAGGGGTCGCCCTCGTGGGTCCGTCGACGTCGCGGCATGGCCCTCAGCCAGATAGTCGAGTACCAGGTCGGTGCGGCCGTCCAGGATTCGCTCGAGCATGCTTTCCTAACGTTCGCTTGAGGTACGCCCGCCTACCGGGCATCAATAACCGCCCGCGCTCTCGACGAAATGGTACGTGATTCTCATCAGGGAGGAGGCGTGTTATGACTGAGACACGGGTGTCCGTGCGCTCAGAGTCGCGTGTATCGACCCTCGAACAACGTGTTCCAGGTAGCCCCGTCCTGAGACATTTCCATCTTCGTCAGCAGGTGTTGCGAATCGGTCAGGTCGTACGTCAGGCGTGCGTGCATACCAGGACCGCCGTGAGCCACGGTGAGGACATCACCATCGAAACGGCCTACGAACACCTCTGGAGGAGAACCCATGCAATCAAACCAGTGGAGGGCATAGAGATCTTCTTTGGGGTCGAAACTCCATACGCCGTGGCCGGTAAACGTGATGACGCCGTCCCGCTCCTGCTCGTAGTCGCTGATCAGCGCAAAGCCGTTTAGAGGCAACCGGCCTCTGGTCCTGCCGACGGCGATCCCTCCGTCGGGATCCCACTGGGAAGGGTGCATCGTCTCTTTCCCGTCCCAGTGTCCCGCGAGCGCTTCCAGCCTTAGGTGTCCAGGCGTCGGCTTCGGCATCTCCATGGTCTATACCCTCGTTTATCGACGATCCCAATCCGGCGGCATGGCTCGGTGGTGGTCGGGCTACGGACTCCTGAGCCGCTCGAGGATCGTCTCCACCAACTGCCGAGCGTGGTCCAACCCTTCGGCCGTGGCCTGGATTAAGGAATCGCCGCGGCGGAGCACGTGAACGGTCGTCTGCCCCTCGGTCTGGTTGTGAATCGCGAACGCGATATCGCCCAGACCTTCTAGGTCTTCGACCGAGACCTCCTGTCCCAGGCCGCGGTCGGTCTCCAGGATCGACTCGGCATCTTGGAACAGATCGGGGGTCGACACCCAGACCGAGATGTACTCGTAGGTCGCCGTGCCCGCAGCGCCAATGCCGTAGTCGCACCCCTGAGAGTTCCCGTAATCGCTACGGGACGCGGCGGTCTTGATCTCGCCGCCCAGAAGCTCAAGCACGTCGCGCTCGGGGAGCAACTCGCAAACGTTCAGGCCGGTCAGGTTGCGCGCCGTCGAGCCGTCCGGCCCAGTGTCGCCAACCTCGTCTCCGTCGGCGGTATCGGTTTCGGCGAGTTGGCTGTCACGGTCGCCGCACGCCCAGACGGCAGACAACGCGACGAGGAGCATTGCGTTCGGCAATAGGGATCGAAAGAGACGGAACCAGCACATGGTAGCTCCTTTGCTTAAGCAGCAAGGCCCTGTTTGCGGGTGCCCCACGAAAGGTTCGAAGAAACGGTCCGCTATTGGCTCGGCACTTCGCGATCGTATGCCGCCGGCGCAGGCTCTACAACGTCGCGTGCGCAAGCGCTCAGGCGCCAGGCCAGGGCGAGTAGGCGCGCGCCTGTAGAGGGAACCTTGAGCGGCATGTAATGGCTGCTCGGTCGCATGAGGGAACGCGAGCATACCGGTGGGCGCCGCGCCCCACGCGACAACGCGCCCTCAGGGGCTCACGACGGCTTCCGATCCGAACCGAAAAAGCGCCACGATCGGTTTGTGATCCGAATGGAAGCGATTCTCGACCCGTCGGTAGCTCCCGGGCACGAGTGAGTCGGGCGCCCCGGCCCCGACCCGCCGCCCGCGAAATAGCAGATGGTCGGTGGGGAATGGACCCCGCGTGCGCTCCATGAGCGGCCTCGGTGATTCGGGAAAGTGATCCAACAGATTGCGCAAAGCGCTCTCGCGCACGGACCAGGTGTTGAAGTCCCCGGCCACCACCGTCGAGATGGGGGGTGCATTGGGCGATGTGGAGCCGGGCAGCGCGCGTCGCTGCTCGATGCTCTCCAATGTCCGAAGGATGGCGGAGGCCTGCCGGGCTCGAGAGGAGTTAGCCGTGGTGAGCATGCGCCACGCCTGGGGTGTCGTGATCAGGTGCACGCTCAGAACGCGCAAGCTACCGCCGGCCGCGTCGTGCACCGTCGCGCCGACGACGACCCGGCGCGCCGATTCGAAGGGCAGCTCGGCGGCGATGAAATCCGACAGCGAAAGCGTGGACAGAATGGCGTTGCCCTTGTCCTCGCCGCTCCCGTCGCGTTGCTCGTGCCCGTTCCGGGCGGCCGGCACGTAGAACAAGGACAGCCCGCACCGCCGCGCGACCTGGATGATGTCGAGGCGTTGACCGGTGCGACTTTCCTCGTCCGCGGGCGGAGGTGTGGCCCAGGTTGCTTCCAGAGCGTCAAGTGCCGGCGACCGTCGCAGTGCCTCTTGAACGATGAGGACGAAATGCGGAGCCCCGTTACGCCGGGCGGACGACGCCCCGGCGCAGTGGAAGCCAAGCTCCGACTCCACGAACGAAACGACGTCGCCTGCCCCGACGTCGGTGTTCCACGTTGCGATGGCCTTTCAGGGGTTGTAGGGCGCCCCATTCTAAACGGCTCAGGTGGCACCCGACAGCCGCAGTCATCGGGCTATTCTGCGACCGATCCCTTCTTGAACACCGGACTCGCCACGGAGACGATCACTGCCGCGCCCGCCATCAACACGAAGAACACCATCGCGGAGCTGTCGAACCTCGACAGACCGAGATCACCCATGACGTTGAGGGACGTGTGGAGGAGCAGGGCGATCAGGAGACTGCCCTTGGATCCGAGATAGAACCAGGTGAAGAGGACCGACAATGGCAGCGCATAGATGATCCGCATCAGGACCGCTCCCAGCCCCTGGGCGCCGAAGCCCGCGTAAAGATCGATCGGCAGGTGCCACAGCCCCCAAACGACACCGAGGAGCAGGGATGCCACGAGCGGGCTCATCCGTCTGAGAAGCTCCGGCAACAAGAACCCGCGCCAGCCGATCTCCTCTCCCAGGGAGCCTCCCAACAAGAGATTGTGAGAGAAGACGACGACCACCACCAATGCGGATCCCAATGCACCGCCCCGGAGGGCCGACATCTCGAGCCCTTCACCCTGGGAGTGCACCAGAAGCCAGGCCAACAGAAAGAGAGCGGGCAGGAGGGTGACCGAGAGGAGCACCCACCGGGCATCAGGTCTGTGCTGTGCCTCCCCGGTCCCGGGACTGAGAAGACGCCGCGTCAGGGGGAAGAAGAACAGGACGACCAGGGTCGCGACGATCAGAGCGGCGATGGACGGCAAGAGAGGGAGCTCGGCGATCTTCAATGGCGAAGCCGCGGCGACCAGAGCGCCGGGTAAGGCGAGTGGCAGGAGAAGGACCGCGAGTATCCGCAAGTTATTTCGGCGCCGCTCCTTGTGCAGGGTGCCCGAAACGATCAACGCAGCCAGCGAGGGACCGAACACGCCGACCTGGGCTACGAGCCACCGCAAGTCGTAGGCTCCGGTGCCAGCTCGTGGGAGCACACCCGAGATCACCCAGATGGGCCACGAGATCACGGTCAATAGGAGCAGGAACAACCACAGGGACTTGGCGGACTCTTTCCTGGTATTCTCGGCTACCATCTCCAGACTCGACTTTCGGACGGGACCGTTCAAGGTGAAAGGCTGGCCAAGACGTAAATCGCCCACGGCGACACTCGGCTCTCCGAGATCCAGGCGCGGGGGTCAGAAGCCTTCCCGCGTGGCTGATGTGTCTCGAGGAGCTCGAGGCCAGCAGCCGCGTACAGGTCACGGTAGGCAGAGTCGGTCCATAAGACATCCTCGACCGGGCGCTGATCTGGAACGTCCAGCATGACGATTCGGACCGTGTCTCCAGTCTTGGCCGACCGGTTCTCGGGGAAGTCCTTCGTCGAGAACGACGCCCATTCGTTCACGTAGATCTCGGGCGCGGACACCAGATTCACGATCCGACCATCCTTCGCGAGCAGGCGCCCCAGTCCCTCGAACAGACCCAGCCTACTGGCGCGGGTGGCGATGTTATCGAACGTGAACGCGCACAGGATGAGATCGAAGCGGCGGTCTCTCAGGTCGCTGAGGTCCCCGTCCGGGATTAGTGCATACTCTCCTTCGGGGTCACGCGCCCTCGCCCGAATCAGCATCGGCTCGGAGATGTCGACACCGAGCACTGCCCACCCGAGGTCCTTGAGGAAACGACTGGAACGTCCCGCACCGCATCCGAAATCCAGAGCGACACTGCCGCGGACGTGGCGCTCAAAGATGGCGGGAAGGTCGCGAAAAGCGAGGTAATAGGTGCCGGGGAACTCTAGATCTGCGTACGCGCTCGCGCGCCGGTCATCCTCGTAGACATTACGAAACGGGCGCGCCCTCCCTCGGCGTCCGGGTCGATCCGCCGTCATCATAAGTCAGGGCGCGATACTCCCACCCTCCAGAATGGCCGAGCAGCCCCCGTCGTGACCCTGCTCCCCGAGGGTTTGTTCGATCGCGGCCTCGGCACGGTCGAGGTACGCTTTGTAGCGCTCCGGATCTACGAAAGCCTCCTCATCGCCGGCGGCCAAGGCACGGATCTTGTCGGCCAGCCCCATGAAGCCGCCGTGATTCGCGAGGAAGATATCCGGCTCCAGCGTTCTCAGATGAGTGACGCTGCTACAGTAATCTCGAGCAATCCCGGGATACGTCTCGTCTTCACCCACCAGCCGGTAGTCGGGAAGCACCGTGAGGCTGCAGACCAATACGAAAGTCAGCGGGTTCACACCGATTTCGACCACGCCGCTCCACGACGTGCAGCCACGTGTGTGGCCGGGGGTCAGGTGGGCAGTCAACGTGCGATCGCCCGCCGACACCGTCTCCAGGTGGCCGATGACCCTGTTTGCCTGCGCGGGTGGATACGGAGCTAGCGCTCGTGGACCCCCGCCATCGGCCACGACGGCGGCATCGTGCTCGCTGAGCACCAGATCCGAACCGGTCACGTCGAGCATGCCCGCGATTCCGCCGACGTGATCGAAATGGGCATGGGTCGCCAGTTGGAGTCGTACGTCGCCCGGCTCGAATCCGAGTCTTCGGATGTTCGCGAGCACCATTTGCGTGTTCTCCCGCATGGGTGCGTCGATGAGGACGTGTCCTCCCTCGGACGTGACCAGGTACGATGCCAGGCCCGCCGTGCCCACGTAGTACAGACCGTCGGCGATCCGGAACGGGTCTATGGCTTCGGTCCATGACGGAGGAGCTTGCCACCCCTGGAAGACCTGAAGCCGATTCCCGTCGGGGTCGCGGAGCCCAAAGAACGAACGTACCGCCGCCAGAAGATCCTCCGGCTGCTGCACACGGTAGATCGCCCGGAAGGCCCTTCCTGGTGCAACCAGGAGGTACCCCACCACGGCGCTGTCGGGTGGAGCGACGAAGAGCTGGTCCCGGACCTCATCGCGCACCCGGAAGTGCCGACCCGGCTGGTCGAGGGCCATGACACCGAGATCGGTCAGTCCGTCTCGTGTTCCAGCCCAATAGTACTGCTGTTGATCCAGCGCGCTCGCGAGCATTGGGTCGGCGACCAAGACAGAGTCCGACGGTGGAACCTCCCAGAACGCGATCACCGTCGGGCCGGAAATCGTGACTTCTGGAAGGGTCGGAGACTTGCCCTGCTGCGCGACGAGAACCCCCGGGGGAATGACGACGCAGAACATGGGGATCACAAGATTTTGCCTTCGCACCTACCCCCCTGTCATCGGATGTCCTCGACCATCTCGCGGGTTCAGGGTGCTGGACGGGTTGGGTGGGGGCAAGAGCGAGCCAACGAGCCACCCATCACAGCTCACTGGGAGGCAGCATCCACGCGCTAACCCGTGCCGCTGGCGTCCGTCGGCTTCAGGATGTCGAACATCTGCAAATACTGGACGCCGAGCTCGTCCTCGCCGACGCCGAGCACATAGTCCCCGCCAATCTCGAGGATCCGGAGTGGCGGAAGCGACAACGAGCCGAGGAGCAGACCTTCCCGATCGAACACGAGGTATTCGGTCGCCCAAGATTGGCCGCCGGAGACCGGGCCATGCTCCACCCAGAGGTTGCCGTCCGCGTCGAGCGCGAGATTCGAGTACTCGGGCCGCGTGGTCGGAACTGGAACCCGAGCCACCAGCCGCCTCGCGGCGTCCGGGCTGAGCTTCTGCTCATAGAGGCCGAGCGTCGTATCGCGCCATGCTGCCACCTCGGGCTCGTCGTCTCGAACCGTGATGGCCCCGGCCCGCCACCGCCGCGCTGTGACGGCCCCATCCGATTCGAAGCACAGAACTTCCGCCCCCCGCTGATCACCGACGCACACACTGGGCTCGGTGGACTGGATCGCGATCGAGGTGTTCCTCGCCAAGGCCGGTACTACAGGCAGCGGTCCCCATGGCGAATCCACCAACACCTGCTCGATGTCACCGAAGAACATCAAGGTGTCCATGACGGCGAGATCGGGAGACACGAGCAGCACCCCGCTCCTCCGACGAAACCGGTTCGTGGCGGGGAGGTCCTCGCCCTTCGCGACGAGACGAACCAACAGGGCCCCGCTACTCAGCAGCAGGGCTGAGCCTGGATAAAGGGGCGCAGCGACCGCCCTCGCGATCGTCTCGCGGCTAAAGGTGTGTATGCCGACGAAGTCACCCGCCGAGTCGAACCTGGTGATGCGGTATGCATCGTCATCCCAGACGAAGATGGAATCTGACGCGCCAACGAGGATCTGCGTCGGACGCTGGAACTCACCGGGTCCCGAGCCGGCCCCGCCGAGGAGGCGCTTGAAGACCCCTTCAGAGCTGTACAAGCGGACGGTTTGAGACCCTGCATCGGCCACCACCAGATCACCGTCCGATTGGCGTGAGGCCGCTGAGATGTCGAAGAACTCATACTCCGCGCGTCCATCCAGGACACCGATGATCTGCTCTGGTTCAGTGGGCACTGTCCAGCTCTCGCCCGCCTTCCATTGAGCTCCACGGCTCGTCACGATCGTGATGCCGGCCGAATCCTCGACCGTCACCGTCGTAGACGACTGCGGTTGAGAGACGCACGCAGGTATCGTGATCGCCACGAACGCGGCGATGGGGCATGACCTAGCGCTCCCAGACACGTTGCCCCAATGGCGGCGGGCGATTCTTGGCGTCATTGACGACCGTGCTAGACCGGAATCGGCAGATCGCAGCCGCGAGCAGGCCTGAGGCCATCCAGATCGGGGGTGCGCGTCCCCCCAAATGCTAGCGCGCTGCAGGCTCCGACTCGAGCAGAGCCTGGGCCCGGGCTGCGATGAGCTCCATCTGCTCCTCCCGCTCGCGGGCCCAACGGGGCAGGCCGAAGATGGCAGAGATGAACGCCACTCCTCCCATCGTGCCCAGGAACACCGGAGCGAAGAAACCCTCAGCTACTCTGCCCGTGAACAGGATAGCGAGCAGCGTGAATAACCCCATCCCCATCCCGAAGAGCCCCATACGAGTCATCGCCAGGGCGTTTCCCTTCAGCGTTCCCATGCGAAGCCGGTGGCCCGTTTCCGTCGGTTCGACGTACGCGTGCAGGTTGCCGTTCGTCCACTCGCGAAGGCCACCGTGGGATCCCACCTTTCCGCGCGCTCCGAAGGTCTCTCGCAGCTCCGCGACCAGCAGGTCCCACTCACGGTCCGTCGGGGCTCGCGGCAGGTCGACGGTCCTGCCCACCGCGATCGGCATCCCGAAGTGGGTCCGACGCGGGAGGGCCTTTCCTCTCTGCTCGAGCGCTGAAGCCGCCGCGGCGATCCGCTCCGGGGCCAGCCCCACCTCGCGTCCGATCGTCTGAAGCTCCGCGAGGGTCGGACCGTCCGTAGCGACGAGAGCCCGTCCGTCCAGATCACGTTCACTGGTGGCGGCTTCGAAGATCTGACTGACTTCGTCTTCTCGGTATCGACGCTCGTTCGTCATGACTCACGCTGAGCAGGTGGATCCACGACTATAATACGGTCATCAGCGGTCCAGGGTGGCGAGCGGGGGGCGCCCGGGCAAGACGATCGGCTTAACGGTCGGAGAGCTCTGCAGCTCGAAGTCCCTCGATGTCCCGAAGGACTCCGTCCACGGTGGCCTCGACGACGACCCGGCCCTTCTCGAGACTGGCCAGGGTCGCATCGCCCCACACGCCCGAGGCGGAGTACGTCCCCGGACCGTCGATCCGGCGCGTCAGTCCGCCTTCCCTGTCGGGGTTATCCTCTCGTACGGCGAGGCTCATGGCCACCCGATCCGGAGCGATGTACAGCATCATCGAAGTCTCGATCTCGTCCGCGTGGGTCCCGCGAACCTGCTCCCGAACCCGGGCTTCGGCAGGACCAGCGACCTCGAGGATGTTCGTGAAATGGAGGAGGATCCCCTCCTCGAGGAGAATGTCCGCCGATGCCTGCAACGGGCGGAGTGTCGACACGCCCGTGTTCAAAACGTAGAACCGCCGCGGCCCATAGCCGGCCAGGCTGCGGACGATGTCCACGACCAGATCGCGCGCGGTTTCGAAACGAAGGTGTGTCGAACCCGGATACTCGAGAAAAGACGGATAGAAATGGTACGAGATCGTCGGGGCGACGACGACATCGGCAGCCGCCAGGACTCGCCTCTTCAGGTACTCCGCCATCTGGAGATCATTGTCCAGACGAAGGTGCGGCCCGTGCTCCTTCGCGGCCGCGCCCAATGGTAGGACGACGATGCTCTCAGGCGTCAGAACTTCTTCGGCCTCGAGCCAGGTGAGCTCGGCCAGCTCCGTCCCGAGATCATTGGTGGGCTGGGCGCGCCCCATCCCCGGCACCACGGCTAGAACGAGAGAGCACGAGAACAGGCATCGCAGGCTCTGACGCATCACGACCTCGCACGTTAACAGTCACTCCTGACGTCTTTTGCGGTAGAGCACGTGTCTCCGCAACGGGTGGCCTTCCGGGAGCGAGGGATGGTCGGAGTCGTCCGACGGATCCCGGGTCATGCCCAACCTCTCCATGACGCGGCGCGAAGGCTGATTCTCCGCCGCCGTGAAAGATACGATCTCGTCCAGTCTAAGATCCTCGAATCCGAAGGCCATGGCGGCCGCCGCCGCCTCGGTCGCGTACCCCAATCCCCAGCACTCGGCGGCGAGCCGCCAACCGATCTCGACGGCGGGCGCAAAGGGGGCATCGAAGTCCACCTCGGCCAACCCGACGAAACCGGCGAAGGGCGTGACAGCTGGAATCTCGAGCGCCCACAACCCGTATTGGTTCTTCTCGAAGTGGGTCTCGATGCGGGCGATGAGTTGATCGGTCTCCCACGACGACAGCGTACCGGGGAAGTACTCCATCACGACGGGGTCTGCGTTCATTCGCGCGAACGGAGCCCGGTCGGAGGATCGCCAGCGCCGGAGGATCATTCGCTCGGTTCGGAGCACGGGCAGTACACTCATGCTGACTCCTACAAAGTGGGGCTATGCTCGGCAGCGAGCTGGCCCTGACGCACTACCGGACGACAAGATCGACGACCACCGGGCGATGATCCGAGGCGACGGGCTCGGTCAGGAGTCGCTGCCCCAACAGCTCGAAACGCGCCCGCGGGCGAACGAGCACGAAGTCGATCTCTCGCTCGGGGGCGTACGAGGGAAAGGTGAGGTGATCGTCGCCTTTGCCGAGAACTGTCCAGGACTCCGCGAGATGAGTCATCACTTCGGAGTTTGGAAGCGAGTTGAAATCGCCGGCCAGTACGGTCGGGATCGACTCGCCATCAAGGAGCTCCTCCAGCCGAGTCGCCTGCGCCAGCCTCTCTTCGTCCGTCCGGTAAAAGTGAATGCCGACAAACCGAAGCTCTCGTCCCGTCTTGGGTGACGTGATCCTCGCGCTGAGGGCTGTCCGTGGCTCAGCGCCATCGGGCAGGCGGAAGTTCCGAGACCCGGCAATCGGCCACCGGGATAGCAGCGCCATGCCGTAGGCTCCGCCCTGATAGGGCATGAATCTGCCGAACACAGGCACGAGATCGGTAAGGCGACCCAACTCGGTAGCTTGATCGACCGCGTTCGTCCGAGACGCGGCGCTGTCTACCTCCTGTAGGGCAACCAGATCCGGGTCCACGCTACGGATCAGGTCCGCGATTCTCTCGAGATCAAGAACCTCATCCATCCCTTCGCCGTGATGGATGTTGTACGCGAGCACTCGTAGCGTGTCCTCTGTCGTATCCCTATAGGGTTGGCGTGCCCCCTGATCGCCCGCACAGGCGAGCATCAAAGGGAATACGGCCGCCAGGACCATTCCGTCACGGTTTCGGCGTGCTCGGTCGTACATCGCCCAAGTCAGTATGTAGGCGCCAGCTAACGGACACGCGATTCTGCTGCGGCCATTGTACGTGGGTGCGTACGAAGCGCGCGAGACCAGGGTGGTCTGCCAGCGGCGTGGGTACCTAGGTTCGGGTCCGAGTCGGACCGCGGGAGAGCAGATGCCAGCCTCAGAAGGGAGCGCATCATCATGTGGGTGTTGATCATCATCGCGGGGCTGGTCGCCTTAGTCGTCATCATCGGGTTGCTGATGCCGGTGCGATACGAAGGGAAGACGGTGGTTGAGCTCGATCGGAGCACCCAGCAGGTATGGGAAGCCCTGCAGGACGTCGAGGCTCACCCGATGACCGGCAAGATGATGAAGTCGGTCGAGACCCTGCCTCCCGACGAGGGGCGCCCGTCATGGAAGGAGGACATGGGCCGTGGTGAGGTCGTCACCGTTACGACCTCGGCCTACGACCCGCCACATCGCATGATACGCGAGATGTCCTCGGCTACGGTGAACATGACCAGCCGCTGGGAGTACGCGCTGGAGCCAGTAGGCGAAGGCTGCCGGGTGACCCTGTCGGGCGTTACGGACATCCAGAAGGGCACGTGGCACACACCCCTCTTCCGCATCATGATGGTCGTCGGAGGCGGTGTGAAGAAGGGGTTGGACACCCAGCTTGACATGGTCGCCTCGACTGTGCGAACCGACGGGCATTCATGATCGCCACGGAGCGCAAGTAGGACCGCCATTCTGCGAAGGGAAGGTGGTGGAGGTCGCCAAGCGGATATCCTAAGGGGTCGAGAGCCAACCAAGGGTTAGTCTCCAGGCTGTATCCGTCTGGACATCCGTCTAACGGAGGCCAGCAGCACCCCGAGGATTGCACCCAGGAGGACGTTTATGGGCATACCGAAAGCGATCGTGTGAAGTAGGAACTCATAGTTCGATCTGTAGTTGTCGCCCTTGTAGAGCCAGGCCGCCATCGAGCCAGGGAAGAGTATGTACTCTGCGACGGGGATCCGGGACACACCTATGAGCGCGATCACGCCAATTGCTGCAGTTGTAATCGCCGCGAGACCAGCGCCAATAGCTGCTGCTCTTCTCATTGCTCGTGTCTGTTAAGCGGACGCATGATTCTGCTGCGGGCAACGTAGATGGGTGCGCGCGTAGCGCCCGAGACCATGTCGGGCCCGTCAGCGGCAATCGCTTGCTGGGCCGCAGGAAATCTAGCGATTGGGTTGGCTCACCAAAGGCACTGTCTGCGAAGGGAGAAGCTCGTCGCGCTGGCACCAGCCGAGGTCCACGCTGTCCTGTCGAGCTCGCAGGAACGCCCGGATGGCGCCTCGCCCCTCGACCCGAATTCGTATCCGCTCTCCCTCGCGCCAAGCGGAAGAACGTCGAGCCGCAGTGGTATTCATGGGCAGCGGAGGTTCGCCACCAGACTCCCCCACACTTGGGTGAAGCGCCGCCAATGCGCTGTCGAGCCGTGCCGGCTCAGTTGGTCGGTCAGAGACCGACCTCGCTCATGAGCGCGATGAGGTTTGCGTCCGGATCGCGGAAGAAGGCCATCCACAACTCATGATCTGGCAATGTCGCTATGAGGTGGGGCTTGGCTTCAAAGACAACGCCTCGGGCGGATAGAGTCGCGAAGGCGTCGTCGAGATTCGAGACCCTGTAATAGACGACCGAGCTCTGGCCCGCCTGCTCTGCACCAGGACCATCGAGCATCAAGCGAACGCCTCCACAGTCGAAGAAGCCGAGCCCGGGTGGAGCTTGAAACAGGAACTGCATTCCAAGGACGTCCCGATAGAAGGCGATTGCCCGCTCAACGTCACTCACGGGGACTGCAATTTGTCCTATCTGGCCCAATCCAAACTCCGGTTCCGTCGAATCGTTCATGACGAACTCCCAAGGATCTTCAACGGCGGCCTAACGGAGGTAGCTGACCACCGAGCGTCGGCGGCCACCCGAAACAGGTCGCTTCCCGCTGTGCTTGAGTCACAAGTACGGCTCGCACATGACTCACGATGGCTTCTCTGCAACTACGCACCACACGCGATGCTCGACGACCATGGGATCCGGGTATCTTCTACTCAGCAGGCGACTCAACGCATCATCGAAGCGCAGCACCTCAGATGGAGAAAGGCCGCCAGAGCCCACCCCGTTGCAGGTCCGCATTCTACCGCGCCAACGAGCATGCGAGAACTCTTCATCATGGTGGTAGCAAAACTCCTCGACCAGTCTAAAGCCGCCGTGGACCACTTCGTCAATTAGCTCGGGAAATACTCCTGTCCATCCAGCCATGGTCCATGACGGATTGAACTCCAAGATCAGTTCCTCGGTTTCGCGTGCCACTGGGGTATGTTCTGCCAAGTAGGAATAGTAAGCGATAGCCAGAGCACCACCCGGGCGAAGAACACGCTGCATTTCCACCATCGCCGCGGCACTATCGAACCAATGCCAACACTGGCCGGCAGTCGCCAGGTCAAACGAGTTCGCATCCAGGCCGGTATTCTCCGCGCTGGCAATCCTGAAGTGCACGTTGTCGTCCAGGTTCCGTTCCTTCGAAACGCGTTTTGCCGTCGCTATTTGTTCCGCGGATGAATCGATGCCCACGACGAAGCCACCAAGCGCACCAAGTTCCAATGCGATCGTCCCTGGGCCGGTGGCAAGGTCGAGCGACCGAGAATCTCGAATACGAATGATAGCGTCGATTCGCTGATAGAAAGACGCGGGCAGCCCCGGCCGATAGGCCGCGTAGTCCTCGCTGTGTCTTCCGAAATCTATATCGCGCATGAGTCGCTAGAGCATATCCGATGGCGACGTTCCATCACACGGCGGCATGGTCCGGAGTTGCCGCCGTGGATCAGCGCGCTGTAGAAGCGCCTATTCGCAGAGCAATGCGGCGGTCTCTCGTTGCGCGGGAGTGGCGTTCGACGGCATTGCGAGCACGAACCCACGGCGGTTCATCGCTTCGGGAAGGTGGATGAGCATGGGGCCCGGCTGTGGCGTTTCGGTGGCCGCCTCGGCCCTGCCGTTGTCTGCGATCGTCATCAAAGAACCGGTCTCGATCTTCTCGGCGAGCCAACACCCGTATGCGAGCCACACCTCGAGCGGGTCAACGTCGGAGGTAGTCTCGGCCGCCTCCACGTCTTCCCTATAACGGGCAACAGCTTCCTCGTACGCGGCAGCGTCGAGCGACTTGAGCTTCCGAAGAAGAGCGCGGTAGAGCGGCTGCACGTCGTCGAGACCGTGGTTCTCGAGCGCCCGGGCGTACGCGTCGCTCACGTCAGCCATCGAATCTCAGAAGCGCAAGCCGGATCACGTGGCCGTGTTCGAGACGTGCTCGACCGAGCTTCGGACCAGCTCCTCCAGCACCTTCATGTCAACGTCGTCCAACCTGTTGATGTACAGGCACGATTTGCCGGTCTTGTACTTCCCTAGCTTCCCCATGAGCTCGTCGTGCTTCGAGAAGCCGGACATAATGTAGAGCGTCAGGCTCTGCTTGCGGGGCGAAAACCCGGCTACGAACCAGTCGCCCTCTCGCCCGCTCTCGTACTTGTAGTGGTAGGTCCCGAACCCGATGATCGACGGGCCCCACATCACGGGCTCCTCGCCGGTGACGCGCTTCATGAGACCCAGCACCGTGAAGGCGTCTTCACGTCGCCGCTGGTTCTCGACGCTCTCGAGGAACGCCTCGACGCTTCCGTCGTTGGGCTGGGTCTTCAACTCCGCCATCTAATAGGTCCTTCCGGCATGGTGAACTCTTGTCGGATCGACCGACCTCACTCGCCCGCGGCCATCGAATCCAGGAACTCCTGGTTCGTCTCGGTGCGCTTGAGGCGCTCGATAAGGAACTGGACCGACTCCGAGGGTGGCATGTCGGAGAGGAAATTCCGCAGCAGGTACATCCGGTTGAGCTCGATGTCGTTCAAGAGCAGCTCTTCCTTCCGGGTGCTGGAGCGGTTGAGGTCGAGCGCCGGATAGATCCGCTTGTCGGCGATCTGCCGGTCGAGGATCACTTCGCTGTTGCCGGTGCCCTTGAACTCCTCGAAGATCACCTCGTCCATGCGGCTGCCCGTCTCGACCAGCGCCGTGGCGCAGATCGTCAGGCTGCCGCCCTCCTCGATGTTGCGGGCCGCTCCGAAGAACCGTTTCGGCTTGTGGAGCGCGTTCGCGTCCACACCCCCCGAGAGGATCTTCCCCGAGTGGGGCACGGTCGTGTTGTAGGCGCGCGCCAGACGTGTGATCGAGTCGAGCAGGATCACCACGTCCTGCTGATACTCGACCAGTCGCTTCGCTTTCTCGAGCACCATCTCGGCGACCTGCGTGTGCCGGTCGGCGGGCTCGTCGAACGTCGAGGAGATGATCTCGGCCGCGACGTTCTCCTCCATGTCGGTGACCTCCTCGGGCCGCTCGTCGATGAGCAGCACGATCACCTTCACATCAGGGTGATTCTCGAGGATCGAGTTGGCGACCTTCTGGAGGAGGATGGTCTTACCCGCCTTGGGGGGAGAGACGATCAGGCTGCGCTGCCCCATCCCGATCGGAGCGATCAGGTCAAGGATGCGCATCGACACGTCTCCATCGCTGCTCTCCAGTTGCAGGCGCTCCTCGGGATACCGCGGTCGCAGGTTGTCGAACGCGATCCTGTGCTTCGCCTTTTCCGGATCCTCCCCGTTGACCACCTCCACCTTGAGTAGGGCCAGGTACCTCTCGCCCTCCTTCGGGGGGCGCACCTGTCCGAGGATCGTATCGCCGGTCCGCATGTCGAACCGCTTGATCTGAGACGGCGAGACGTAGATGTCGTCTGGTCCGTAGAGGTAGTTCCAGTCCTGACTGCGAAGGAACCCGTAGCCCTCCGGCAGGATCTCGAGAACCCCCTCTCCCCGAAGCACGATCTCCGAGTCGAGCAGGTTCTGCTCGATTCGGAAGATCAGATCCTGCTTACGGAGGCCCGAGTAGTTGTGGATGTTGAGCTCGTCGGCCATCTCGTGAAGCTCGCCGATGGACTTTGATTTCAATTCGGCGATGTCCACCTGTCTTCTCCGTGAATGTTGGGTGAAAGACCACACCCGCGCGCGCGCCCGCGTCGGGTGCTGGAACTCCTGTCAGCGAATAGAATCGGTTACGGCAGTCGCGGTTCTGGGGTCGTGGTCTCGATTGCTCGGGGTCTGTTTTTCGATTGCTCGGGGTCGTGTTTCGAACGGACTGAGGTGCCGGGGGATGGGCTGGACACCACGAGGATAACGGCTCGAACGAGAGTGGTCAAGCGAAGAGCGACCGGACGGGAGGGTGCATGGCGCGCCACAATCAAGAGGGTAGAGGGGTTGATCAACGCGGAAACCTGTGGAAGATCGGGTACCAACCGGACTGGCTGCGACAGGTCAAGATCTCGAGAGACCTGCCCGATGGACGGCGGCGATCGAGCCTGACCTTGTTTCGGAATCCGACCCGCCAGGCACTGGCTTCGCCCGGCAAGTCGATCCGAACGCGGATCTCGTCGATGGACGGGTCGGTCGACGTCCAGATCTCGCTGGACGATCGCGACGCCATCGTCGATCACGTCGTCGTGGGAATGAAGCAGCGCCGGGGGCGGAAGACCGAGAGCATCCAGTTCGTGATCCAGGGAGGCTTGCCGAAAGCTCGTAGGTGACCCGACCCTCCCGGGGCGCTAGAAGATACGGAAGCGGAGCCAGCGGTCGGGCCGCGCGGACAGCTCGGCCACGACGCTATCCAATCGGGCGCGCAGCAACGCCATCTGATCCTGAATCTCCCGGTCCCGAAGGGCACGCCCCGCTGTGCCCTCGCCGGCATCCAGCCTTGCCTCCAAGCCCGCGATGCGGGTCATGAGTCCGTCGAGATTGCGAGCCAGCGTCTCCAAGCGTGTTCGCTCTTCCTCGCCCTCGCCGGCCGCCTCCGAAAAGGTCGCCAGGCGGGCGCGGACGCTGTCCATCCGCGCCGGCATCAGCGAGTCGGTCAGGAGTCGCCCCAGCGTACCAGCCTCGAGGTCACGCGCAAGCAGATCCCTAAGCCGGGCCAGGTCACGCCGCAGAGCCGCGCGAAGCGACTCGTCCGCAACGAGCGCCGACAGGGTCCCCGAGGAACCGTCCAGCATGCGGTCCAGACGGCCTGCTCGGTCCGAGAGCTGGGTTCCCGCCGCGCGCAGCGAGTCGAGCAGCTCGAGTACGTACTCCTGATCCAGGGCTTCCGAGACCACGCGCAGCGTATCGCTGAAATCGAAGGGAGGGAGACTCGGGGTCCCGGGCCGGATGCTCACGACCACCGGCGCCAGAAGGTCCGACGGACGGATCGAGACGGAGGCATCGGCGCGGATCACGTCCCCGACCGTGCGCTGGAGTACACCGCGTATGATGACGTTGTCGTGGCTCGCCGCAGCCGGGGGTCGGAACAGGACGTCGAGCACCCTCCCCACGGGCTGCCCCGCCACCCACACGGTTGACCCGGGCTCCAGACCCGGGGCCGATGCGGCTGCTATGGTGATGCGCGGCCCCTCCTGCGTGGCCCGCAACACGTCGTCCAGAAAGAACACGGCGAGCGAAACCGTCGCGACCGCCGCGATCCACATGAAGCCGATTCCCGCATGTCTACGAGAGCGTCTCGGTCCGGACCTAGCCATGGTGCGGAATCTCTGCCCTTCGCCCGCCCACCGCGAGCCGTCAAGGAATCCTGTGCCACCAGCCGAACTGGCACATACGGTCTGGAGCTCGGTACCGGCGTCGCGCAGCGTGGTCGTGACGGGGAGCGTAGTCTCACGGACTGCACCCACGAAGACCCACCACGAGGGTACCCACGACACGTGACGAGACCCTGAGAGGAGAGGCGCTATGTCCCGAACCGTCAATCGAGTCATCCTGCTGGGCAACGCCGGAGCGGGACCCGATGTGCGCGAGACCGGAGCCGGTACTCGCGTCGCGCACCTTTCGCTCGCGACGAACCGCCTCTTTCAACAGAACGGCGAGTCCCAGAAGCGTACGGACTGGCATCGGCTCACGTTCTGGGGCCGCCAGGCCGAGACGGTCGAGCGCTACGTGAACAAGGGTGCGAAGCTGTACATCGAAGGTCGCATAGAGTACGGTTCGTATGATCGCGAAGGGGTTGCGGTCCCGACGGTGGATGTGGTGGTGGAGGAGTTCGTGATGCTCGATCCGCGGCCCATCGATGCCGACGAGGTCGATGAAGCGCTCGTGACGATCTGACCTCGGACAGGCCGCTCGAAACGAGGCCGGGAGCGATGCTCGTATAGAGTCTGAGCCAGACTGACGAGACCAGGTGAACCTTCAACGATACCACGCAGCGTGAGCGAACCGCCGGCACACGATCCTGGCTTCCTAACCGTATCGAACCTCCTCTCGCTGAGCCGAATCCCGCTCGGTGTCGCGTTCGTGGTGGTTACGGACGTGGGGGTGATGGCGACCCTCATCGCCGCTGCGGCCGCTACGGACGTCCTGGATGGGTTCATCGCGCGTGCAAGCGGCACGGTGTCTCACATCGGGCTTCTGTTGGATCCTTTGTGTGACAAGCTGTTCGTGTTGCTGGCGCTTTCCGCCTTCGTCGCAGGGACGGGGCTCGATTGGGCTGCATACTTGATCCTGATCCTGCGCGACATCTTCACGGCCGGCTGCTATTTCCTCGGGCGGCTGATCCACATGGTCATCCCGTTCACCCCCCGCTGGGGCGGCAAGATCGCGACCGGATTGCAGCTTTTGACGCTGCTCGCCTTGATCTTCTGGCCGGAGTATGTTCCGCTCCTCGTCGTGCTTGTCGGCGTCGTCTCCGTGTACGCGATCATCGACTACGGGACGAGCGCGCTCCGCCTGGAATGGCAGCGGACGAACGCCTGACGAGCATGCCACGGTACCCAGTAAACAGACGCGCGAAGCGATTGTCTCACGTTCGGGGCATGTGTGGGAGCGAGCAGGGGTGAGCACAGCGTGAGAGCGGAACCGGTCGATATCACGATCATCGGTGGAGGTCCGACCGGCCTCTACGGTCTCTTCTACGCGGGGATGCGAGGCGTATCCGCCCGCATCATCGATGTCCTCCCGGAGTTGGGGGGACAGCTGACCGCGCTGTACCCGGAAAAGGACATCTTCGACGTTGCGGGTTTCCCGACGATCCTCGCCAAGGATCTGGCCCGCGATCTCGTGACGCAGGCCATGCGTTTCGAGGCCGATGTTTGCCTCGAGGAGCGCGTTGAGGAGCTGAATCCCCAGGGGGACCTGTTCGAGTTGCGGACCGACGTGGCCGTCCGCCCGACGCGTACGGTCGTGATCGCCGCCGGGAAGGGAGCCTTCAAGAGCCGCACGCTCGCAGTCCCCGGTTGGGACGAGTTCTTGAAGAAGGGGATCGAGACCCACGTACGGGATCCGGAGACGTATCGTGATCGACGGGTCCTGATGGTTGGGGGAGGCGACTCCGCATTCGATTGGAGTTGGGGACTGCGCGAGATCGCTTCCGAGCTCGTGCAGATCCACCGCTCCGACAAGTTCCGCGCCCATGCTCACACCGTCGAGCTCGTTCGAGGGGCGCATGAGCGCGGCGAGCTGGAGCTGCTGACGTACCACGAGGTGAAGGAGATTCGTGGGACCGATCACCCGGAGAGCGTCACCATCTTCCACAACAAGACGAAAGAGGAGCGCGAGCTGGAGGTAGACGACATCCTGGCGCTCATCGGCTTCGTCCCGAATATCGGACCGATCTCGGAGTGGGATCTGGAGCTGGAGGGAAACGCGATCCGCGTGGACTCTCGCATGCGCACGAATGTCCCCGGCGTCTACGCCGCGGGCGACATCGCGACCTATGAGGGGAAGCTGGAGCTCATTTCGACGGGGTTCGGCGAGGCGGCCATCGCGGTGAATAACGCGGTACATTATCTGGATCCGACCGCCAAGGTGGATCCAGGTCACTCGACCAGCTCCAAGGCGTTCAAGACCAAGTAGCCTACGCGATGACCCGGCTGCTGCACCTCGCCGATGTTCACCTCGACGCGCCGCTGGGTGGCTTCCGGCGTGAGGCGAACGCGCGCCGGCGCGAGCTGCTCGACGCCTTCCGCCGGCTCCCGGACCTGGCGAGCGAGAATGCCGTCGACGCCCTCCTGATCGCCGGCGACCTGTTCGACGGTCCACAACCCACCGAATCGACGGCGCTCGCGGTCCGCGAGACCGTACGCCGCCTCGTCGAAGACGGTGTCCCGGTGTTCGCGGTACCCGGCAACCACGACGCCCATGCCCTGAATCCCACTCTGTACGAGGAGTCGCTAGCCGGGGCGACCGTGTTCGATGGACCCCGCTTCGAGGCGGTTACGGTTCAGATAGGCGAGACTTCGCTTCACGTGTACGGTGTCGCGTATGATGCGGCCGAAGAAACGGATCCTCTTTCGACCTTCGAGAAAGTGGAGGGAGAGGGTCTCCACATCGCCCTGATCCACGGAGCCGTGCCCGGTGCACCGCATTGGGAAGGTGGCACCGCGCTCCGACTACCCATCGAGAGTCTCGCGGCTCTCGGAGTCGACTACATTGCACTGGGCGACTATCACCGCTTCCGCCCCCCGGCGGAGTTCGTGCTCGAGGGGGAAGAGGTTCCCGCATGCTACTCCGGCTCCTTCGCGGCCGTGGACCTGAGCGAGGCGGGACCGAAGGGGTACGTCCTCATCGATCTCGTCGAAGGTCAGGGTCCCGCCGTCGATTTCCAGTCTAGCGGAGTGCGCGAAGTGCACCGGGCCGAGCCGTTCGACGTGAGCCCGTTCGATTCCGAGGCGGCAACCGCAGACGCGCTCGGTGATCAGCTGCCCGACTCGATCATCCCCGTAACGACGCTGGTCGGCGAGCCGAGCTTCCCGCTCGATGCGGACCGAGTCCGAGCGACGCTGGACGAGCGGTTCGGGTGCGCGACGGTCGCGGACCAAACACGCTTCTTCGATTCCGCGCGGTTGGAGGAACTGGCGAGCGAGAACACGATCGCCGGTCACGTGGCACGCCTCGGGCTCGAGCGGATGGGGTCGGCGTCGACCGACGAGGATCGCGCCGCGGTCGAGCAGGGGCTACGGATCGCCCTGCGGCTCATGGAGGTCGCGTGAGCGGCGTGCGCTACAAGTTCGTGGAGCTCTCCTACGGGCGTCACGCCGGGCGAGTGGAATTCGACGAGGTCGACGTGCCCTACCTGATCGTCGGCTCGAACGGCACCGGAAAATCGACCATCGTCGAGGCACTCGTGCGCTCGCTGTACGGATTTCGCCGTCTCCGCCGCGACGAGCGCCGTGGACACCGGCGCCGACGACCCTGGACGGGCGGCGAGTACCGCGCGACGGTCGAGCTCGACGGACCCGAAGGCTCGCTCACCTTCGATCGCGACTTCGACAGCCATGAAGTGGTGGTTCGACGCGTGGGGGAGGACCCACCGCTCTTCGAGGGAGAGGCGAATCTGGCCCGGGCCGGGGAGACCAGCCGACGGTATCGTGAGGTGCTACGCGGTCAGTTCGGACTGGCGGACCTCGACGCGTACGAGCGTACGGGCTGCGTTCAGCAGGGCGGGCTCATCCGAACCGAGCTGAGCGAGGACCTGCTGCGGGTAGCGGCGGGTGGGCACGCCGACGTAGAGAGCGCTCAACGCCGACTTCGGGCCGAATACCACGAGCTCACCCTCGAGCCGATCTCGGAAGGAGAGTCGCGGAGGCGCAAGCACGGAAGGCTCGAACGATTGCAGGAGGAAGTGGCCGATTTGGAGTCGCGCGCGCGTGACGCCCGCGCGGCCGAGGACCGGCGCGCGCCTCTCGCCCGGGAGCGGGATCGGCTGAAGGGCGAGATCGCCGGCTTGCGGATGGAGATCGAGGCGTTAGAAGCCGCCTTCGAGGGCGTGTCCGAGCTCGAGACCCTGAGGACGGCGGAGGAGGCCAGCCAGGGAAGGGTGCGGCAGCTCGAGTCGACGGGACACGAGCTGGATGAAGCGATGGCTCGGCTACACCTGTTGCAGACCCGCGATCTCGCGCAGGACGAGCCGGTCTACCCGACTGATTTCCTCGCGCGTGTCGGGGCTCTTGAGGAGGGGCTGTGGCCTCGTCGTCATACGCTGGACGCGACGCTCGAAACCCTTCGAGCTCGGGTGTCGGATGTCGCGCCCCCGGGTCGCGAGGCCCATGTGCGCCTCCTGGCACCGGCAGCGGCGGTCGTCGCCGGCGTGTGGTTACTCGCCCAGGAGATGGCGCTCACAGGCGCCGTCTTGCTTCTCGGGGGGGTCGCGTTCGGAGCAGCAGTCTGGGCGCGCCGCCACGGTGTCGCGACGGAGAGAGCGCGCCTCGCGGACGAGCTGCGGCGAGCCGAGGAGGAAACCCGGGATGTTGAGGGCCGAATCGAGGCTCTGCTGGAAGGCGTGCCTGACGGTGGCTCTCTCACACCCGATACGCTGCCGCACCGCCGCCGCGAGTTCGAGCGTCAGGCGGCCGAGCGACAGCAGCTGGCGGAAGCCGAGCGCTCGCTCCGAAATGCCATGGACCGCGCCACCCGTGCGCTCGAGGCCGAGACCGCTCGAGATTCGGAAGCTGAAGTGGACGCGAAGGATCGCGAGACGGCCCGTGCGGTAGCCTCGACGGGAGGGGTCGCCGGGGTGGTCGAACGCGGGCGCTGCCGGCTTCGGGAGATACAGCGAGCGGTCTCGGCGGAGCGCGCCGAGCGGCTCGCTCCGCTCAAGGTCCGCCTCCTCGAGGCCTCGCGGCGGAGCTTCAAGCTACCTGCAGGTGTCGAGGCGACGGGTGGGGCCGTCCGCACATCCCTGCAGGATCGCCGCGCGAGGCATGGTGAGCTTCAGGAAGGGCTCGCCGGTCTCGAGCGTCGCATCGCGTACGAAGGTCGTCCCGGGCAGAGTGCCCTCGCCCTCGAGCGCGAGATCGAGCAGTTGCGCGAGCAACTCGAAGCGACGGACCAGAGAGCGGCAGCCTATCGAGAGGCGAGCGCGCTCATCACCGAGGCGTACGAGGCTTTTCGAAGCACCGACCAGGAACGCCTCCTCGTGTCGATCTCCCGGCACCTCGAGGAGATCTCGAACGGCGAGCTCGGCCCTCTCGAGGCGACCGAGGGCCTCGAGACCGCCCGTGTCCGGGCCGGTGATCGCTCACTGCCGCTCGCCTCTCCCCCTTTGAGCTACGGTCAGCTGCACATCACGTTGCTCGCGGTGCGCCTGGGGGCGGCGGATTTCCTTGCCGGGCTTGGCGTTCGGCTACCCCTGCTGCTGGATGACCCCTTCGTCCACCTGGATCCGGGCCGAGCGCGAGAGCTCTGGGACGTGCTGGCGAAGATCGCCCTCGAGCGGCAGGTGATCGTGGCAACTCAGGACCGGCTGCTCGTCGACCACCTCGGCATCGAGCCGCAGCTGGATCTCGATTCGTCAATTGCCCTCAGTGACGATCGCGTCGAACGAACCGGCGGGCCAGGGAAGTCCAGATCGATCTCGGCCCCGATGTCTGGAAACGGGTCAAAATCGGGCCGGGCGAGCGCTGGGCACGACCGCCTTTCCCCCGCCTCCGACACCGAGGAAGCGTCTGCGGCCGACCCGGATCTGTGGAGCTTCCTGGGCGACGATTGACCGAGAGTGGAGGGTGCCCGGCGACGTCCACACGAATCCGACCCACGAGAATCGAGGAGGAGTGGTGAACGAAAGCCACAACGCGAGACTGTCCGTGCTACCACTTGAGGGAAACGAGCCGGCGGTGCAGGAGATCTTCGGGCGCTTCCTGAAGGAGAGAGGCAACGTCCCGAACATGTTCCGGACGGTGGGCCACCTTCCCAAGCACCTGGAGACGATGATCACCCACTTCGTCACCGTCATGCGGCAGGGAAGCGTCCCCACCCGCCTGAAGGAGATGATCTCCGTACGCGTCTCGTGGCTCAACGGGTGCAGATACTGACTCGCCTCCCACACGCAGCTGGCAGCTGCGTTCGACGCGACCCCCACGCAGATCCACGGCTTGATGGCGGACGCTCTCGACCCGGGCCTCTATAACAAGCCGGAATTGGCGGCTCTGAAGTTCTCGGAAGCGATGACGCGGGGTTCGGGCGAGGTCGAGCCCGCGCTCCTGCAGGAGCTACGTGGGTTTTACTCCGAGGCCGAGATCGTCGAGATCACGCTCGTCGCGGGCTTGTTCGCCTACTTCAATCGGGTGAACAACGCGCTGGACGTAGAGCCGACGGCGCCCAGCCCTTTCCTCGACTAGTCGGAGTCAAGACACGCCCGCTCCCCGTTCCGGTGGACCCAGGAAGGCGGAGATACGTTCCCAGTTCCGCTCCGCGTCCTCCTCTCCGAGCTCGATGAGCGTCGAGATGTACGCGCTCTCGAACAGCAAGTAGCTGATGAAGTCCGCGCTCTTCGTTCCCGATGTCCCGAGGCCACGCACGAGGAAGCGGAGCGACCGCGGGAGGCGGACCTCGAACTCTGCCGCGAGGCGGCCGAGGTCCCTCGACGGCCGCTGAATATAGAGGTCCACCTGGCGTAGCCCCTCGGCCCGGCGCTCCTCTTCCGGAATCTGGTCGATGAGGCCGTTGATGCGCTCGATCGTAGAGGCATCCCAATCCAGCGTATCGAGGAACACGGAGTTGAGGAGAATACCGAGGATGCGGGCGGGCGGAGGATACCCGAGCACCTCCGGCCGGCGGGCTTCGATCTCGCTACGGGCGTAACGGGCGGAGATCCCCAGGATCCGGTCTGCACCGAGCTGGATCGCAGGCCCGAAGGGCGCCGCCGACCGGAAGCTCCCATCCCCATAGAATTGCTGCCCGATCTTGACCGCCGGAAACAGCAGTGGGATCGCCGAGGACGCCATGATGTGCTCGACGGTGAGCCGCGCCCGGACAGTCCGATGGTGGGCGCTGGCCGGTTCGAGGCGGATGGGTACGTCTCCCTGTACGAAGGTGACCGTCCGTCCCGTCTGATACGAGAGGGCCGAGAGCGCGACCGCCTTGAAGACGCCGTCCTCGAGGTTCTTCTCGATGCCGGTCGCGTCGATGCTGCGGCGGAGAAACTCCCGTAACGGAGCGGTGTCGACGAGGGAACGCCCGCGAGGTGCGAGACGGGATCCACCCGAGGCGATCGACAACCCCCAGCGGGCCCCGGCCTTCAGGAGAGAAGGAGGATCGCTGCGGAATACCTCCTCGGTCGTGAGCGAGAGCCACCTGCGCTTCAGGGCCTCGGTGGCCTCACCGAACGTGCCTCGATAGGCCGCGATGAAGCCGAGGTTGATTCCCCCCGCGGAGACTCCGGTCAGGAGCGGCGTCTCCAGATCGGGCCGGCGCTTCCCGATCCCGCTCAAAACCCCGGTTTGATAGGCCGCGCGCGCACCTCCCCCCGAGAGCATCAACCCGAGGCCCAAGCCCCGCTGATCTCCCGGGTCCGAAGCGCCGCTCACCGCTTCAGGAATTGTGGGCCACGCCTGTTCAGACGGGGCGCGCGCGGGCGCCGGCGCCGGATGGGGTGAGCAGGCTAGCGTGCCACGAGTCGGCGGCGGGTCGTTCGAAGAGGCCGGATCGCCACCCGCCCAGGCGATCGAGCGTGAGGTCGAACACCCCGGTCTGACCATCGAGCTGGCCTTCCTGCCCCAGGCGTCGAAACTCCTCCCTATCGCAAGAAACGATGGCCCCCGACTCGTCCCGGTACCATACGAGCCGGCCGTCGAGCAGTCTGATATCGAGGGCGTGCTCGAGCTCCTCGAGCTGGCGGATCAACGTGTCGATCGAGCAACCTGACGCCGCGGCCCGGCTCTCGTCCACCGCCACGAGCACGAAACGATCCTCCAGGAGCGTGAAGACCGCCGTCAGCTCGGCGCTGTGGGCGGTCCAACGGCCGATGAACCGGTTCAGCGTCTGCGTCAGACGACTCGCCTCCTCCGGCGTCAGGGCGCGGTCGGATCCGAACACCCATAAGCGGGCATCGGGAGGAAGCATCTGGAGATCGGAGGGGGTCATCGGCTTCCGCGTTCCGGACTACTCGTAACGGAGAGCGACGATCGGGTCGAGGCTGGCCGCGCGACGCGCGGGCCACAGACCGAAGAAGACCCCGACCACGCCCGCGAAGAGGACGGCGAGCCCGACCGCTTCCGGTGCGATCGCCGTGTTCCAGTTGGCCATGTTGGCAAGCGCGCTCGAGGCGGCGAACCCGAACCCGATGCCGAGAACTCCGCCCACGAGGCAAAGCGTCGTGGCCTCGAGCAGAAACTGGAGCAAGACCGCGCGTCGCGTCGCGCCGAGGGCCTTCCGGACGCCGATCTCACGCGTGCGCTCGGTGACCGACACGAGCATGATGTTCATGATGCCGATGCCGCCCACGAGAAGGCTCACGGCGGCGATGCTGGCGAGCAGGGCGGTGAACGTCTGCGTGGTCTCCTGCTGTGTCTCGAGGAACTGTGCGCTGTCGGAGATCCAGAAGTCATTTGCCTTCCCGAGCGGGAGCCGGTGCTCGCGTCTGAGTGTCTCTTCGATCTGTACCATCGCCGGTGTCATCGCCGCTCGACTTGCCACGACGACCTTGATCGACCCCAGCCGATCGGTGCCTAACAGGCGGAACTGCGCTGTCTCGAGCGGCACGTAGATTTGCTCGTCCTCGTTGAACCAGCCGCCCCCACCTTTGGCCTTCAGGGCACCCACGACCTCGAACGTGATGTTTCGGATCGAGATCGTCCTACCGACGATCTCCGCGGCGGTGGTACCGAGGCTCGTGAGTGCGCCCCCGCCGAGGACGGCGACGCGTCTGCGGCCCTCGTTCTCGGCCTCGTTGAAGAAGCGGCCGAGATCGATCTCGTAGTTGTTGACCTCGGCGTAGTTGGGGGTCGTCCCCATGATCCGAATGTTTGCGTTGCTACGCCCGAACTGCACCTGGAGCGTGCCCCGCATCTCGGGCGCCATGGCGATCACGGCCGGCGCGCCGCGCTTGACCGCCACCGCATCTTCCACCGTCAGACGAGCGTCTCCGCCGCGGACGCCGCGGAACATCCCCTGACCCGGCCGAATCGTGAGGACGTTCGTACCGAGGCTGGCGATCTGCTCTTCGACCGCGCGCTGCGCGCCCTCGCCCAGCGCCACCATCGTGATCACGGCTCCCACTCCGATCACGATGCCCAGCATGGTGAGGATCGAGCGCATCTTGTTCGCCCGGATCGCGTCCATCGCCACCCGCAAGATCTCGAAGAAGATCATCCTCGGTCCTCACAAGCGCGCGTCCGCATCGTCGTCATCGTCTCTCCTGTCCTTGCACTCTGCCCTCCAACGTCGCCCACTTGTCGTTCCCCACCGTCGCCCGAAGGTCGCTCGCTCGGTCGCCGTCAGTTGCCGTTGCGACTGATCCCGGGCACGCCGCTCCGGCTCCGGATCCGCTCCAGCAGGTCCTGCTGCTGGACGAGCGACAGCGGAACCGTGATCACCTGGTCGCCCTCCTCCAGACCTACAAGGATCTGGGTGTGGTCGAAATCGCCCAGGCCGATCATGATCGGCTTGAGGCTGAGCGCCCCCTGCTCCCCGGCCACGAAGACGAAGGCCGGTTTCGGGCGAGCGGGATCCCCGCGATCCGCCTGTGCCAGCTGTTCGCGCTGCTGTTGAAACAGCCGGAAGGCCTTCTGACGGTCTGCCTCGGACAAATTCGTGAACCACCGGCGGCGCTCGTCTTGCGACATCGTCGCGAGCCTCGAGACGGGGACACCCCCGATCGTCTCTTTCGAGTCTGCGGCGTCGCCGGCGCTCTCGAGACTCTGTTCCGCCTCGCCGTTCCCGTCCGCCCCCTCGGGTCCGCCATTCCGGCGCTGCTGCATCTCCCGCTGAAGCTCCTCGACGTCGGCATCGATCCCGAGGGCGTCCGCGAGCTGTGTCGCCTCTTGAGGTGTCTTGATGGCGCCGTTGGGGAGGGCGAGCACATCGGCCTCTCGCCCGACAACAACCTCGACATCCGCGTTCATGCCGGGCCGGAGCAGATCGTTCTCGTTGGAGATCCGGGTGAGCACCGCGAACATCGTTACGTTCTGCTGGACCACGGCCTGAGGCTCGATCTTGAGAACCGTGCCGCGGAATGTCTGGTCGGGGTACGCCTCCACCGTGATCTCGGCGCCGAGACCGGGCTCGAGCCGTCCGATGTCCGTTTCGTCCACCAGGGTTCGGACCTGGACCTCGTTCAAATCGGCCATCCGCATGAGGACGGTTCCGCCGGTCAGGTCGCGGGTACCGGTGATGACCTGACCCTGCTCGATCGTTCGCTCGACCACGGTGCCGGAGATCGGGGCACGCAGAGTGACGTCGTTCAGCCGGTCTTCGGCCAACTCGAGGTTCGTCTGCCCGCGGACCAGCACCGCCTTCGCGTTCGCGTGCTCCAGAATCGCGCCGTCGAGCTCCTCATCGGTCACGATGTCGGAATCGTGCAGCGTCTGAATTCGCTCGAGCTGGCGCGTGGCCACACCGAAACGCGCCTCGGCGACTTCCAAGTCCGCGCTCGCCTGTTCGAAAGCATTCCGTACGTCGCGAGGATCGATGCGCACGAGGAGCGTCCCGCGCTCGACGTAATCACCGAGCTCGACGGGGAGATCGAGGATCTCGCCCCCCGCCTGGGACTTGACTTCGATGATGCGGATCGGCTCGATCGTGCCGGTCGCCTCGACGCTCGAAACGATCGTTTGTCGCTCGACCGTCGCCGTCGTGAGGGTTGATGCGGCCTCGTTCGCCTCCCCGGATTGGCAGCCGGCGGCGGCCATCGCCATGAAGGCAATGATGCCGA